>DYGG01000021.1 GCA_020724775.1 Ignavibacterium sp.
AATATAACCCCAAATTCGAGGTTTCAAATGGACCAGTTTTCGGGGGGAAGGTCAACGTCATATGTGTTTTGTATCTGTCGAGGACAAGTGTTTTGTGTTGACTGCGACCTATGTGTCTTGTATTGTTGTGAGTGCGCAACGTATACACCACCAATTAGATGAAATTTTAAGCCCAATGGAGGAATCATCAGATTCCTCCATGGGATAATCAGGAGGGCAAGATGAGTATAAGTAATCTCATCACTCGAATCAGCAGCATGGGGACCGGATACAGGGCAATTCTAATCCTGTTCGCCGCTGCCATATTCTATCTCTGCAATTTGACATTAGAACTTTCCGCGGATGAAACTCTGAGGATTTTCCCGCCCGTAATGGCGGTTGCAGTGACATTGCTCAGTATCGCCGCCTATTATTTATTAATATCCGGCCTGGACACCGACAGCAAACTGCCGGGTGAATTCCAATTGTCCCTCAAGCGGGGTCCTTTTATTGGTGGGCTGTTATTTGTTATGTTCGTCCTCCTGGTTATCAGCAATAAAGAACAAGATTACTTGGCGGAATATATAATCGGCAGCATCCCCGTCTTTCTTGCATCTTCACTGGCGACGCGCATTGTACGGCTTGGGAGTTTCGACCTATCGGAGAGGCTACACGGCAAGAATGACTTCCGGGGATTTTTATTGCGGCTTCTTGCCACAGCGATATCCGCGCTTTTGTTTTGGGTAATTCAAAGCCCCGTGAATGATTGGTCAATAATCAGTCTCCAACTATCCATTGCATTCTCATTCATGACGGCTTCCAGAAGTCTTCTTCCCCTTGCCATTTTCGGCGATGCCATGCTTTATTTTGATTTCAACATCATAGTCATAATCGCCGCCGAAACAATTATCCTATTCGCCGTAATCGTGGCCTTAGCGCATTGGCGAGTGAACCGTCGAAAGTCTGTAGCGGAAGCGCCGGCGGGGTGAAAACTGGTAGTTAATCATGTACTGGCAGGACCCTCAATCCAAACGCTATAATATCATAGCCTTGAGCGGAGTCGTCGTCTATATTTTTTTTCGGCCTCGCCAGTAATATAATATCTTCTTCTTCCTACTATGATCTCATTTGTTCTATAAGGGCAGAACTTTATATATTTATATTATGAGGCATTCTTCTCCCGATAATTTTCGATCGCTGCTGATGCCGGCAGTCTGCCTTGCATTCTCTATAGGCGGTTTTATACTCAATCTAGTCCATGTAGCGATATTGAAGAGCAACGATCTGACTGAACTGTACATAGTGCAGATTATTGGCAATCTCTATGCTTTGTCTGCTTTCGCAGTTATCATTGTAGACATCTCCGTATGGAAGGGCAGTCTGACTAAATGGGGATTTGTCTTTGGCAAAGGCTTTATGATAAGTCTCAGTTTGGTTATACTTGCCACCGTATTAGTAGCCCACCAGACCTCGATCTTGACTACTGTAAACCATGCATTATTAGTGCAGATAATTCTTCGAAGGGCGAGCGAAGAATTGATTTTTAGAGCGCTGATGATCACAGAAATCAGACGGCTATTCCATTCAGTCGTCTGGAATCGCCATCTGGCAGTGATAGCAAGCTCCCTGTTATTTACCATTATGCACGTTCCGACAAAATCGGCAGTGGAGTTGATATTTGTCTTTACAACCTCGTTGCTCCTGGGCTATATTTATTTGTTAACCGGTTCCATCCTATTTCCCATTTATGCCCATTGTATGGGTGACATTGCGCAGCGATTTGGATGGCTGATCGGTGTTCTTGTGATTGTAATATATATTCTAATTACCCTGGTCAGCAAACTCTTCAACAAATTTAGAAGTGACCAATTATCTTGAGCGCAAGGAATCATGTTATCTCTTAAAAATATAAAATTCCAGTACCAGAGTAAAAAGTCCTTCACTATTTATTCGATATGCCTTGATATCCCCCCCGGCGAAATCTTCTCCCTCCTCGGTCCCAACGGGGCGGGCAAGACCACTCTGATTCGGATTCTCTCCGGACTAATAATACCGCAGGGGGGAAAGGTTTCTATCTGCGGATTCGATTCGATCGAAAATGAATATGACGCTCGCCGCTCTCTTGGGCTTGTACTGGGTGATGAGAGAACTTTTTACTTCCGTCTTTCCGGCGCGCAGAATCTCGAGTTCTTCGGCGGACTATATGGTCTAAATAGAGGATTCCTAAAGAAGCGAATTCCTGAGCTTCTGGAGATGGTCGGGCTTCGGGATGACGCCAAACTTCAATATATGCGCTACAGCACCGGGATGAAGAAACGGCTGGCTCTGGCTCGCGCCTTGTTGCATGACCCGCCGGTCTTCCTGCTTGATGAGCCCAACAGTGGTGTCGACCCCAGATCTGCCCGCTCGATTCGAGAGATAATATTCGATTTGAAAGGAAGGGGAAAGACCATTCTCTTGACGACTCACGATATGAGTGAAGCCGATAAGATGGCCGACCGGATTGGATTTCTCAGAGAGGGAAGGCTTATCAAAATCGGACCGGTATCCGAATTCAAGAAGGTCATCAAGCGGAACAAACTTGAGGTCGAATTTGCCGGCGCTTGTGATGTTGCCACGTTGGGCAGGATTAATCACCTCGTTCAGAGGTTAATGGATTTTGCCCCTTTCCTTTCGGTGGCGTACCATCATCCTGTAATAGAAATTATGCATAACGGAAAATTCAATTTAAGCCAAATACTGAAGGTAGTAGCCGATGAAGGACCGCCTATAGTGAGGACGAGCACGGTGGAACCTTCGTTAGAGGATGTCTTTCTCAAGCTGGCGGAATAGCGATGTTTAAATTGTATCTTTTTCTGAAGCGATTTATCGTGACCATGGTCAGTTATAAGACTGCTTTGGTTCTGGGCATACTGAGCGGGTTTATCGGGCTCCTGCAATTTTCTTTTATGGGCAAGTTTTTGACTGACGGCAACAGTTTCCCGGCCCTGGAGCAGTATGGAGGAAACCTACTGTCTTATTTGATAATCGGTACTGCTTTCACGAGTTTTCTCGGTGTCTCTCTAAGTTCTTTTCAGGGCACTATTCGCGCGGAACAGCAGATGGGGACGCTGGAATTTCTCTTGATGAGCAATACGAGGCTGGAGTTAATCTTGAGTTATTCGGGCCTGATGAATTTCCTTCAGGCTCTTCTCAATGTCGCTATTCTCCTTATCGTTGTGATATTCGTCTTCGATATTCCAATGGAGGTTAATATTCCGGCAGCGGCGCTGACCATGCTGTTGACTATAATTTCACTTTCGGGAATCGGGATGATGAGCGCGGGGATTATCATCATGACCAAAGTTGGTGACCCTATAACCTGGATTTTCACCACGCTCACGGGTCTTTTCAGCGGCGTTCTTTTCCCGGTCGAGTATCTGCCGCCTCAGTTACAGGCGATATCAATGGTGTTGCCGACAACTTATGCACTGGACGCATTGCGACGGGCGCTCAGTAACAATGCTTCAATGTTCGAAATCGCCCCGCAACTACTTCTGCTGGGAGGAATCGCCATGGTGACCGTTCCACTGGGATTCGCGATATTCAAAATGGGTTATAACCGGGCCAGGAAGGTCGGTTCTCTGGCTCAATATTGAGGGAGGAACTATGCAGATCGATGAAACCGTGTCTCTGAAGGGGTCAATCGACAATATCGGCATTATTTCCTATTGGAAAGCCATTTTAAACGTTTTTATATCTCCCCAGATGACGTTTCGAAGCGTTAGTATTAAGCCTCGCTGGGTCATACCGGTCATTCTCTGCGTGATAGCAGCGATAATCTCAGAAGCCGCGACCAGCAGGTATCGGATGGCGGAAGCACGTGAGCGAATTCTGTCATCTCAGGAATTGTCTGTCGAGGAAATCGAGCGGCGGGTTGATGCGATTGATTCTCAGGCGGTCACTTCTATTAAACCGGAATTGGTTGCAGCCGCTTTTGCCATATTTGCCGCCGTGCACATGATCAAGCTGCTGGGCATATCATTGTTCGTCTGGCTGGGGCTTCATCTGTTTAAGAGCGCGGTGAAATTTGTTTCCATCCTGTCGGTAACCAGCTTTTCCTTTCTGGTGCAGTTACCTGAAGCCGCTCTCAAAATCCCTCTTATAGTATCGAAGGAAAGCACACGCGTCTTCCTGGGACCGGCCGTTTTTTTGCCAACGGAATGGTATGGTTCTATCCTTTTCCGCATTGTGGACAAACTGAATTTTTTCAATCTCTGGATGGTCGGCCTTCTAATGGTCGGATTGCCTCTTGTAACGGATATCAAGCGAAGCAAGGTGTACTTGACTGTCATCTACCTATTTGTTATCTGGCTCATATTTTCTTCACTTTTTGGAGAATTAGTCCAAATAGGGTGATTAACTGCGTTGGAACCGCATCAATTTATCTGAGAAGGCAATAGCAATGGAGAGTCCCAAAGTGAAAACGATGGTAATCATCCTCGGCGCGGGGCATTTCGGTGAGAAAGACGCGCCGAAACTAAGTGAGTGGGTATACGCTGATAGAGAGTGATACCAGAACATAATACCAATTTGAGACGAGATAATATTATGAAACGCTTCTTTAGCCGAGCACTGATTTACATTATCATCGGCACGCCGTCAATTATTCTCCTGCGGGTTTGGTTTGAATACCTGCTGGAATCTGGCGACGGTGAGACTCTTGTCACCATCACCAGCGCTTTTATCGCTGTCACGATAGCGGGGACGGTCGAACTCTTTATCTGGAAAAAGAGAAACAGAAACAAGAGCGCGAAAACAGCATTGAACTCCAAGTAATCCGGGGATGAGGGAAATCTATGATTGTATTTTTGATTCTCTCGATAGTGATGGTCGTTACCGGATTTGTTCTCTTCGTTAAATCCCTTGGAATGACCACCCCGGCGCATCCGGGCTGGCCGATTTGGGATTTGAAAAAATGGCGCTGGTGGTGGGACCAGAAAGAATGGTACAGTCCCAGAGGCTTCAAATATCATATGTTCGGAATCTCGCTGATTTCTAATGGGTTCCTTATCGGTGCCGTTTACTGGTTTTGCAGATGGCTGAACGGAGGCAACTGAACTCGGGGAGTTCGTTCTTGAACGATATTTTGTCCGGCAGCACAGAAATTTGAACGTCTGATAACTATTTTCGTCTCATAGTTGAAGGGTTCGGCAAAGCGAGGATAGACGAAGTGTCCGAGTTTCCTAATCAGCAGAAAGTCCTATATCAGAGAAATCTTCTCCTGGGGCAAATCGCCGGCATATTGATATGCGTATTGGCCTCTCTCTTCCTGTTTCTAAATCAAGATGAGACTGTATCTATGGATACCGGAAGGGTCTTGCCGATCAGATTGCATCTGGGCAAAGGACCGAAAACAGGCGCCGGTTTGGCTCCGGCAGTTCCACCATCGGTAATTGCGGGAAAATCGCCGACTGAGGCCGTCGGGCGGGGAGATATTCAGAAGGATAATGAAAAGCCGACCAGAGCGGTGCGACAGGTGCGTCAGAGGGACGATATCGGCTCAATCTTATACTCTATCAAAGTAACCCGTATGGCGGATGCGCAAATGGATTCTACAACTGGATGGTTGAATTCCAGAATCGGCGGTGATATGGTATCCGTTAACTCAGGCTCGTCTCTTGTCGGCGTTGGGGACGGGAGGTTCGGCGAGACAGACTTAAAACCGAATTTTGAGCGGGAATTGATAATCGAATTTGCCGCGCCGCAATATCCTATCAAAGCGCTTGGTCGCAGCGGATTTGTTACGCTGGCGCTCGCTATTGACGAAAGAGGCCGTATTGACAGTTGCCGGGTTGTTCAAGAGATTCCTCCCTATCTGAATTTTGCCCGAAGCCTGATTAATGCTGTTTACTTCAGTCGTTTTAAGCCGCCAGTAATGAACGGCGCTGAACTTCCGGTAAGACTTCTTCTAACGTATGAATTCTGCTGGGATTGCTCGACAGGCTCCAGAGTTATAGCGGCGAGTGAGGGCATAGCGGTTCATATCAAGTAATTCCGCTTTTCACAGTCTCATTCCCCCAAAAAATTGTTCCCGCAATTGCGGATTTCTTATTAAATTGATTATGCCATGCCGCCGAAAATCCTCTTTGTCTATCCGTCTTCTTTCTTCATCAGTCCGCTGATGCCGGTGGAGGAGATAAAATCTCCCCTGCTGGGGCTGGCGTCATTTGTCTCCCGACGATATGACGTTGAATATACCGATTTTGAAATCCTGTATGGGCGTCCCGATTCCGCGATAAAAGTACGAAGATTTGAGCGTAAAGTTGCCGAGCATCTGAGCAATGCCGACTTTGAGATCCTGGCTATCTCCTGCTGGACCTCGGTTTCCTATCTGGCGACTATGAGTGTGGCAAAGGTCGCCCGTCAGATAAAACCGGAGGCGCTGATAGTTGTGGGGGGATATCATCCGACCGCGTTGCCGTTCGACTTTGTTACCGAGGAAAAACTCTTTGACTACATTGTTCAAGGGGAAGGGGAATATGGGATGCTCGATATCGCCGCCAAGTATGCTGATGGACTTCGTCCCGAAAAAAGCAAAATCTACAAAAGCCCGCCGCTTCGCTCCGATGACATTATCGATTATGACTGGAGCCTGGTTGATAACCTCATAAATACCAACTTTTCCGGGCGCGTCGGCACTTTCAATCTCTTTCTGTCACGCGGTTGCCCCTTCCGATGCAGTTTCTGCATGGAGCCGCTCAAACCGAGCGCCTGGCGAGTTCTTGCTCCCGAACTGGCGATTGAGCAGATTCGCAACGCCATCGAGCATTATAGCCCGGCGGCGGTCGGAGTCGGTGACGCCTGTTTCGGCGTTCAATCCGGCTGGCGGAAGGAATTCATCTCAAGGCTGGTGGAGTTGAATCCCTCCTGCTGGATACTGTTTGAGACTCGCCCCGATTATATCGACGAGGACGATATTCGGAAGCTGTCCCGTCTGAAAATCGAAATCCAGTTTGGGGTGGAATCCTGCTCGCCACAGATACTGCAATTGATGAATAAGACCAAACATCCGGAGAAGTTTCTCTCGGCCTTTCTTGAGACCAGCCGCGCCCTTTCGGAAAACGGGATTGTGCATGGCGGCAATATCATATTCAATCACCCCGGCGAGACAAAGGCAACTCTGAATGAGACCTATTCCTTCATTGACACCCAACTGGACCGGGGGCAATCTTATCTCATATGGACCTGCCACGGCTATATGCATTTTCCCGGCAGTGAAATATATCAGAAGCAGAGGCGTTATGAGAAAGAATTTGGCGCGAAATTTCCGGGGAAATGGTGGTATGAGGAGACCGACCCTTTTGTCAGCAGCCGCCAGGTGGTGCCGTCGTCGGAGTTAGTCGGCGATGAGACGGAATTATGGCGGAAGATGTATCGTGAGCGGGAGCAGAAATTCAAGGACGGCCTGACCGATATCGCTTTTCGGATTGCGGCGCAATCGTATTATCCGGGCTGGTCGAAAGACCGGAGATACCAGGAACTGGTCAATTTCGAGCCGGAACCTTAAAAACCCGGAGCGCTATCGTATGGTAATGGAATACCGGAACTGTCTCTCCTGACTCCGACAGATTAAGTATAGAAAACCTCAGGCTGCCTTTGAACACCACTTCTGTGGAGCAATTGGACATTAACATATCGAGAGTTGAATCATGCCCCTCTGCCCGGCTTTCTTCCGATAATCCAGAGCCACCGTCGCGATCGGTCTATCGGCTCATCCTTTATCGAGCCGGTTCCTGAAATATCGACAAACCCAATCTGCGTCAGTATAGAAATCAACTCATGATATGAGTAAACTCGCAACGATATATTATATGCATGCGTTGAGCCGTTTTTGAGGAAGCACCATTCGATCCTGTTCCTGGAATGGGCGTAATCGAACTCCCGAGATTCTATAGATATGGAGTTGCCAGCCTTGATCCAGCCGCGGGATTCGAAGTTGGCTATCAGCCAGTCGCGGTTTATGAGATGCAACATAATTCTTCCGCCCGGTTTCAACGCTTGATAGAGTCTGCGGAGTACCATCAGGTTGTCCTTTTCATCCTCAAAGAATCCGAGTGATGTTCCCAGATTGAGCGCGGCATCAAACCGGTTCTCGAATCTGACTTTTCTCATATCTTCAAGAACCGTCTCAACCTTCACTTTTTTCTTGGAGGCTATTTCCTGAAGTTCCTCCAGATACGAACGGGTAATATCGACCGCGGTCACCCTGAGCCTGCTTTGCGCCAGAGGAATGGAAACCCGTCCGTACCCGCAGGGACAATCGAGAACACGGTTGCCCGGCTTCAATCCCAGTTTGCGGATTATATAACGGACCTGGAATACGGTGTCTCTTGGCGATAGAATGTTGAGAAACGGTCGAAAATCCTTTTCGAAAAAGTCTCGCCACCACTCTTTTTCCTTTTTCATAGGAACACTCCCGGCTTGAGATTGTTAGGGTCGCCTGATTAACAAAATATCGCCGTCGATACCATACTCCAATATAGTCTCCAAGTCAAGCCCCGACTGACCGGGAGGCCAATGACCGCGAAAACGAACGACATTTTATTTCCCTCAAACCGGTTCTAATCTTATATTTTATCCGCATTGGAAAGACGAACCGAATCGGAGCGAATTTGAGCCTTAATCTTGAATTTCCTGATGATTCTGTGCCGGAATCATTGAAAGTTCTGTTTATCACCCATAATTACATCCGCTTCAAGGGGGATTTTGCCGGCGTGTTTCTGCATCTTCTGGCGCGCAAACTCCGCGAGCAGGGTCTGGAGGTGATAGTGGTCGCCCCTCATGATGCCTCTTTTGCCGATTCGGAAACTATCGATGGCATCCGGGTTTTCCGGTTCCGGTACGCCCCCGAGCATAAAGAGACTTTTGCCTACCGGGGGGATATGCATCGGCAGTTGCTGCGAAACCCGCTGCGGATTTTTCGCCTGCTTCGCTTCCTCAATACCGGATATAAACTGGCGCGGGAAATCATCGAGAAAGAGGAAATAAAAGTTGTCTCCGTGCACTGGGTCGTTCCGAACGGAATAATCGGATACCGATTGAAAAGGAGATTCAAAGATAAGATTCGACTGGTGCTCAGTTCACATGGCACTGATGTCCGATTGATTACAGAATATAAACTGCTGATGCGTCTTTTCCGCCCGGTTGTAAGAGCCTGCCGCCGATGGACGGTGGTTTCGAGTTTCCTTAAAGAGAAGATTTCCGCTCGCGATTATGAAGCGGCTGGAAAAGTGCAGGTGGTGCCGTTGCCGAATGATGAATCGCTGTTTTATCCTGATGACCGGATTCGGCGGGAGCCGTCGCTGGTAGTATCAGTTTCGCGGTTGACGGTCCAAAAGCGGCTGCCGATTCTCTTTCAGGCGATTAAACTTGCCTCCCGTGATATTTCGGGATTGAAACTTGAAGTCTATGGCACCGGTCCGGAGAAATTCCGACTGGAGCGGATGATTACCGATATCGGATTAGAGGGGAGAGTCTCCCTTGTGGAGCCGCTTCCCCAACGGGAATTGCGACGGGTTTACAATCGCGCCACCGTTGTGGTGTTAAACTCCGTGGAGGAGGGGTTTGGTCTGGCTTTGACCGAAGCGATGCTCTGCCGCACGGCAGTCATTGGCGCCCGCTCCGGGGGAATTCTGGATATTATAGAGGACAGAAGAACCGGTCTGCTTGTCCCACCCGATAATCCCGAACTGCTTGCCGAAGCGATAAAACTGTTAATCAAAGATTCTGAGATGCGGTCACGGCTTGCCGAGGAAGGGTACCATTCGGCTTTGAAGAGATTCATCGCGACCGCGACCGCCCGCCAGTACGCCGAAATCTTCAAGTCGGCTTGAAGAGCCCCCGATCATTTTGCTTTCGATAATTGTGAGTCAACCCGGCTGAGAATCTCTCTTAAGTCGGCTGGAAACCGCCCCAGCAATTGACCCACCACAAAACGCCGAAGTTTATTCCGATGATTTTCTGTTGTTCTTCCGGAGAATGCCTTCTCCGCGTACCTCCAGACTTTCTCGAAGGCATCGCTGGTCAATTTGCCGTTATCGGCAGAGACCTGTTTCTCTCCGCTATCCTCGGCGAGTAAGAGATTCTTGACCTGGCGATAGGGCAGGTCATTTTCAAGGGTCGTTCTAAAAATATTAAGAATTTCGGAATTACCAGGACGCCGGGAGACAAACCCCTGGCGGTGCAATGCCACCATCAGCGCTGTGCAGAGATGCGCCGCCCGTCGCGCCTTACCCGGTATTTCGGCGGCGAGTTGCTCAAATGCCCCGACAAAGGGGGAGAGCGAAAGCGCGTTTATCTGCTCTTGATGAAGCCCCATCTTTGCCCAGCGTGCCTGTTTCTCCCAGAGCGGCTCACCGACTTTGCCCCGGTTGGCAGTCACCCGCTCCTCGGTTATCCTGACCGGCGGATGGTCGGTATCGGGATACATTCGGTCAGGTCCCGGTAGAATCCGCTCAAAATCAGTAGTGCCGTCTTTCATATCCTGACGGGTCTCGTGAATCACCCCTTGCGCCAGTTCCGCTATCCTGATTTTGATTTCATTGATGGCGGTGGCAACGTCGGCGGATGGACCGCAAATCAAAACGATATCATCCTTCTCTCTCCACCCCAGTGAAGTCTGGCATTCCTGCCATTTTCGGTCAGGAATGTCGTACTGCCGGCGGCGCGAGTAGAAAAACAGATTTGGCTTGCTGTCGATGCAGGCAATAACCCTTATCCGTCCCATCAATTCTGAGCCGAAATTCCAATTCGGCTGAAGCGGGGTGGTAATATATTCGGCAAGCCCGGGGAGAAGGAGGGCTACCACTTTCAGAGGCTGGTCGCTTTCCAGGCGGCGGCCGATAGTGTTGCCGGCACCGCTGAATATGGCGGTGAGATTGTCTTCTTTATACGATATGGATGCCGGAACGGGAAACTGACGGTTGAATTTCTCCTGAAGTTCCAGAAGTCCTTTCTGACGCAGCGCTTCATAAGCCGTCAACGCCCGAATATTCCCCACCTTATAGACACCTTTGATTTCGACCCGTTTGCCGCCGGTAATCGAAACATTGACATCCTGACGCACCGTACCGATACCTCTCCGAACCAGCCCGGTAATCTTCATGGAGTTTCCGAGCAGACGGCAGACTTCCTCCGCCTCAATCGGATTTCTCATATCGGAACCGGTTATGATCTCGACCAGGGGAGTGGACAGACGGTCGGTGGCGAAAGTTATAACATGCCCGATATCCGAAATCTCCCGGCAGGCTTCCTCCTCCAGATTTACCTGGGTAATAGTTATCTTGCGCGCTTTGTACGGCACCCAGCCATCGACGCCGATTATCATTGTCCGTTGAAAGCCGGTCGGAATGGAGCCGTCAAGATACTGCTTCCTGATGACATGAATCTCATCGACGATTTTACAATTGAAGAGAAGGGCAATCTGGATGGCATAATCGACCGCCTGCTGGTTAACCAGAAAAGGGGGGGTATCATCCATCTCGTACGTGCAGGTGCGGTCGCGGTAAAGGCGGTAGATAACCTCTTTTTTCGTTTTGAACTCCATCAGCGCCGTACCGTCGTACTCTCCCAGTTCCGACAGAGTCGGACGCATGTGACGGAGAATTTCGGCGTCGTGGCGCCGTTTAGTCAAACCGACCGGGCAGTGGCAGAAGAGTTTTTTTTCGGTCGCTACCTGCTGGTGAATCTCCAGCCCGCACTTGAAGCCGAGGGATTCAAAGAGCGCCGGGTCATTTATGTCAACCTTACCGAAGTCCATTTTGCAGGGGAATATATATCAGAACGGCGAAAAATAAAGGGAATTCTGCATCTTTTCGCGACCGGAATCGATTGACAGCGGCGCATCAAAATCCTTTATTTTTTGAAACCTTTATGAGGAGGGTCTATGGGATCCATTGAAGTAATCATCGACCGTCAACTTCGCCGTTGGGAAATGGAGCAGAGGAAAAAGGCGGAGGAAGAAAAGAGGGGAGAGTGCGGCGCGATTCGTCCCATTGTCACGGTCAGCCGTCAGCGCGGAAGCCGCGGCGCATATCTCGCGGAACGTCTTGCCGAAAAACTCGGGTATCAACTCCTGCATCGCGAGGTAATCGACCATATCTGCAACTCCACCGGATATCACCGCCAGATAATCAAATCGCTCGACGACAAAGTCCGCTCCCGTATTGAACTCTGGTTTGAAGGGGTGTTCAAAGGGCTGTATGTCGATTCCTCCGACTATTTCCGTCACCTTTACAAGGTGATGATCTCGATAGCGGAACTGGGGGGAGTGGTTGTGGTCGGTCGGGCGGCCAATTTCATTCTGGGGCGCGACCGGGTTTTCAGTATCCGTGTGGTTGCCTCGCTTCCTCGTCGTCTCGAAAATCTCATTCAGTATCAGAACCTGACTCGCGAGCAGGCGGAAAAAGATATTCGTGAGACCGACCGCGAGCGGCAGGAGTTCGTGCGCAGTCACTTTCGCCAGGATATCGATTCCCCCGGCGCCTACGACCTGGTCATCAACACCACTTATATCGACCTCGAATCGGCTCTAACGCTGGCTGAAACCGGAATAAAATCGAAATGGCGCGCTCTGGGAATCGCGACCGCGCCGTTTGCGGAATGACAGTTTCCGTCGGCAGACGGGACCGATTGACATCATGAAAACTGCGGAGGGAGAGAGAAAAAGCCGAATTCTCCTATGAAAAAGTAATCTGGAGCGAGTTGTGCATCATGCGGTCGGGTGAGTTTTCCCTATGACGGCGACTTCTGCGATTTGAAAAAAAAATTTCAAATTTTAAAAGTTTTTTGTTGCAATGAGTTTTAAACATGATTTTAATTTGTCTTCAAGATGATACAATGGAAATTTAGAGATTGATGAATCAGAATGAAGTGTGCGATTGTAAATAACGGCGAATCTAAAACCAACTTCTATACAGTACTTCAACCCCCAACAGTTCTTAAGGAGGACTAAATGCCAACCAAGAAGAAAGCGGCCAAGAAGCCGGCGAAGAAGGCAGCGAAGAAAACTGCCCGGAAGAAATGACGAGCACAATCGTTCATTTTAGTTTTATCAATCTCAAACCTTAAACTTCCGTTGGTACATGGAGGAACAGATGGCTACAAAGAAAGCCAAGAAACCGGCCAAGAAATCCAAGAAGCCGGCCAAGAAGAGCAAGAAGTAGTCAGAGTATCAGAGTGGGATCTCTGGACATGACTCAATGGCAGGGATCCCCAATGTTTTAAAGGAGGCACCGAATGCCAATGAAGAAAGCCAAGAAGCTGGCCAAGAAGAAAGCGCCGGCGAAAAAGAAAGCACCTAAGAAGAAAGCGCCTGCGAAGAAAGTAGCCAAGAAGAAAACCGCCCGCAAGCCGAACCCGGCATTTATGAGACCGATGCAGCCGGATGAATACCTCGGCGCCGTGGTGGGTATGAAGGCGATGCCGCGTACGGAAATTACCAAGAAGCTCTGGGACTACATCAAGAAGAATAAACTTCAGGATTCAGTCAACAAGAGAATGATCAACGCGGATGAATCCCTCAAGGCAGTCTTTGGCGGCAAGAGACAGGTCAGCATGTTTGAAATGACCAAGTTGATTGCCAAGCATATGAAATAGGCGCTTGCCCGCCTTAGAAACGAAGGCCGAAGTGATTCGGCCTTTTTTTGTTGGGGCTGCTTTTATCGCCCGGAGGGCAGTTTTCCTTTCGACAAATTCCTTTCCTGACCGTCAACTATTTGGGTATATTCTGATAGTTGGAGGGTAGCCATGCTAAAATTCAAGATTACAGGCGTCATCATTGCCGCGATTTACTTAATTTCCTGCCAGAGTGATACTATTGTCAGGAGCGATTCCGGGGATTTTCGGGGAATATATCATGCCGCAGTGACCTTTGCTAATCTGTCAGATTCGACAGAATTGGTGGGTGGAGGTTTTAGGTCAATTATGGAATTCAAGGCGGTCGAATTTTCTATGGTGCCGGAAGGTCCAAGAGAAACCTGGTCCCCCTGTGCCGGAATTTCCGGATACTTCCTGCTGCTTTCTCCGGAGATAATCAGATTTTCGCAACGACCTGTTACTAACGAAAGCCCCTGCCAGGAAAGCGGTCAGTACCTTTTCGGAGATTATCGTATAGAAAAGCAGTACAAGAAAATTCGGCTCCACCGGCTCAATCCTCCGGTGAAATGCTACCTTTTGATAGAACTGACAAGATAGGCTGAATTTTGGAATTTCCCCGTTCTCTTGAATTTGATATATTCCGTCCATGGAGAAACGTGCCCTTGCTGACTCTGAGGGAAGAACCGGGGCTGGTAGTTTCTGGCGAGCGCCCTGGCTTTATTTCATTCTGATTTCTATTCTATTCAGTTCTAATTTTCTGCTCAACTGGGACTATATCGGGGTGGGGGACTGGGAACTGTTCACCACCATGGCGGCGATTCCGTACCGGACAATAGTGGAGTATCACCAGTTCCCGCTCTGGAATCCGTACCTTGCCGGCGGAAATATCCTTTTTGCCCATCCCGAGGTCAGCATTCTCTCGCCGCTGTTTCTACTGGTATTGATTTTTGGACCGCTTGCCGGATTGAAATTTCAGGTCCTGGTCGCCTATTTCCTCGGCTTCTACGGGTCGTATCTGCTGGCGCGCCGGCTTAATCTATCGCCCCTTGCCGCCGCCCTGGTATCGATTGCTTACTTCGGAAGTTCCTATTTCGCGCTGCACTTTTCCATCGGGCATATGCCTTTCACCCATTTCTGCTTTCTACCCTGGTTCCTCTATTTTCTATTGAAATCCGATGACCATATCCGCTACCTAATCGGAGCGGCAGTCGCCATAGCCCTCATTATCCTGGGGAACGGCGCCGCCATCCCTTTTCTATATACGGTTTTCTTCTCCGGGCTAATCGTAGCCCTTTTTTCGTTCGAGATTAAGACTTATCGTTACCTGGTCCGGTTTGTCTTTTCCGTTGTTGGCGGGGTGCTTCTTGCCGGAGTCAAATTTATCCCGATGGTTGCTTACTTGACTCAGAACCGCTGGCCCGGAAAACCGGATGACCGAACCCCGCTGGGGCTTGTTTTTGATGCCTTTTTTTCATTTGACCAGGATATCTTTCGTCGTGTCGTTCCCGAGCAACTCTGGGGATGGCATGAGTACAGCGCCTATGTTTCACCGCTGGTGGCGCTGCTTGCCCTTGTCGCCGTGGTTCTGGCTTTTAAGAAAAGCCGACTCTGGCTGATTCTCGGTATCTTCTTCTTCATTTTCGGATTGGGGCATTTCTCCAGCAATTCCCCCTGGAATATGATTTTGAGACTCCCCGGATTTTCATCGATTCGCTGTCCCTCACGGGCTTTCCAGTTTGTCATTCTTTCCCTTGCCATAATGAGCGGTATCGGACTGGACACGCTTATGGAACGATACAAGTCAAAGATTAAAAACCTGAGACTTATTGCCGGAGGTATTGTAGGAATAGTCCTTATCGCCAATTACTTCATAAATCTTCCGGGATTTCTTACCATCAGATATAAGAAGCCGGAGAATTTGACGCCGGAAAAGGAGTTCCGTCATGTGATAGGGCGGAAGGATGACATTTACAACCAATTCCTCCAGAATCATGGCTCGCTCACCACTCCCTGGCTTTCGGGGTACAAAGACAGCCGGGCGCTGGTTACGCCGCTTAATGAGGTAATGATGGAATATCTCCCCGAAGGTCAGGCGGAAATCCTCAGCCGTGAATTCACCCCGAACAAAATGAGTTATGAAATTCGGCCGTCCCGGGCCGGGACAATTGTATTCAGTATCGGGTATGATGAAGGCTGGAAGGCTAAGGATAGGCGTCAGTTGTTCGAGCAGGATGGTTTACTGGCGACCAGATTTAATGAGCAGGACCGAACGCTGGTCTTTGTCTATCATACTCCTTATTTCTGGACGGGGGCGCTGGTATCACTCCTGACCGCGCTGGCGCTAATCTATATTTTTTTCAGTTCTAAACCGCTCCAGAGGCTGAAGGCGGTACTTTAAGAGAGTCCAGATCGCCTCAATCCCGTCATACCACCTAATCTTTTTCCCCTCTTCAAACTTTCTCGGGTAATAGGCGATCGGCACCTCGTAGATTCTGATGCCGTTTCTGCCCAATTTCGCCACCACTTCCGGACAGAATTCGAACCGCCGGCATTGCAGATTCAACTGCCTGAGGATATCGGTCCGAACCATCTTGTAACAGGTGGCTTCATCAGTTATCCCGACTCCGAAGAGAAGATTGGCAAGAACGGTTAGAAACTCCCCTCCCCAGAGATATCTGTTGTAGGAGATGCCGGATGACGGATTCAGTCTTCGTGACCCAAAGACCGCCATGGCGCTGTTTTCCTCTGCCAGTTCGACCATTTTGACAAAATCGTTTGGGTCATATTCAAGGTCGCCATCCTGGATGACGGTGTATTTCCCGCGTGCTATCTTCAAGCCGGTTACGACCCCGTCACCCTTGCCGATATTGATATCTTTATTGATAATCTTGACATTGGAACATTCCGCGAATCGCGCCAGAATCTCGCCGGTTTTGTCGGTCGAGCCGTTGTTGACAATTATTAATTCCAGTTCCAGCGGAACCGCCAGGACCTTACTGATAATCCGCTCCACTGTCTCTTCTTCATTGTAAACCGGCATCAGAACCGTCAAGAGCATGGCTCAATATAATGAAACAGTATCAATTCTCAAGTTTTCTTATGCCTTGACAGCAGGGAGACGCGGTATTAGTTTGCCGATTCATTATGGAAAAGAAGAAATTGGATTACAGCACCGCCGGCGTCGATATCGCCGCGGCCGACCGAGCAAAAGAGAAAATCAAGCAACTGGCGCGAAAGACCTTTAATGCTTCCGTCCTTTCCGAAATAGGTGCCTTTGGCGGATTTTTCAAACCGGATCTGACCGGATACAAGAATCCGGTTTTGATATCATCGGCCGACGGGGTCGGCACGAAACTCAAAATCGCCTTTATGACCGGCCGCCACAACACGGTGGGCGAAGACCTGGTAAATCATTGTGTCAATGATATTCTGGTGCACGGCGCCCGGCCGCTCTTTTTCCTTGATTATATCGCCACCGGCAAACTTGACCCTGATGTTGTCGCCGAGATTATCATGGGCCTTTCCCATGGCTGCCAGAATGCCGGGATGGCGCTTCTTGGCGGCGAAACGGCGGAAATGCCTGATTTCTACCCGGCCGGCGAGTATGACCTGGCCGGTTTCATTGTCGGAATCGTAGAGCAGAGTAAAATAGTCATCGGCAGTGATATCGAGGAAGGGGATGTTCTCATAGGTCTGGCATCGGAGGGACTCCATACCAACGGCTATTCACTGGCGCGGAAAGCGGTCTTCGAAATAGCCGGCAAGAGTCCCGGCGAAGTGGTCTCAAGCCTCGGTATATCGGTCGCCGATGCCCTCTTAGCCACCCACAAATCATATCAACGGCCCATCTTTCACCTGATGGAGAAATACCATCTCAAAGGGATGGCTCATATCACCGGCGGCGGCATCAAAGGCAATCTTATTAGAATACTGCCCGACAGGATGCGCGCTATCATCTTCAAATCGGCATGGCCCGTTCCCCCCGTTTTCTCCTTTATCCAGCAGTGCGGGGGTATTGCCGATGATGATATGTACCCCGCTTTTAATATGGGCATCGGGTATATAGTGGTTGTCGCGGCGGATGATGCCGCCTCCGTCATGAACGACTTGAGAACTCTCGGAGAGACCCCGTATATCATTGGTAAAATGGAAAAAGGGGAAAGAGAAGTTGTACTGAAAGCGTGAAGCATGTTTTTACTTTGTATTTTAGATGGTTTCGGACTTCGCGGAAACAAGCACTATAATGCTGTCATTGGCGCCCGCAAACCGAATCTGATAAAGTTATTCAAAACCTGCCCCAATATTCCGATTGACGGCTCCGGGCTGGCGGTGGGGCTCCCTCGCGGACAGATGGGGAACTCTGAGGTGGGACATCTTAATTTCGGCGCCGGACGGATAGTCTATCAGGATATTACTCGTATAGACAAATCTATAACCGATGGCGATTTCTTCACCAATCCGGTTTTCCTCGAAGGGATGAAAAAGGCTGTCGCATCCGGTAGCGCTGTCCATCTTTTTGGGCTTCTATCCGACGGTTGTGTTCATTCCTCAATGGAGCATTTGAAGGCTCTGGTGAAACTGGCAAGGGAACGGGGTGTGAAACGGCTCTATCTGCATGCTTTCATGGATGGTCGGGACACCTCCCCTACGGCCGGGGTCAACTATATGAAGGAGATGCTCGAATATTTCGGGGCGGTAGGGTTGGGAAAAGTCGCGACGGTTGTGGGACGATACTACGGAATGGACCGCGATAAGCGCTGGGAGCGGACGGAGAAGGCATATCAGGCGATTGTCAACCGTGTCGGAGACAAGTTTGATGACCCGATGACCGCCATTGAGACCTCTTACAAAAAGAATGTCACCGATGAATTTATTCTGCCGTCAGTCATCCGGGTCGATTCCGAAGATGAGGGAAGACTCCGGAGCGGCGATATTGCTCTTTTCTTTAATTTTCGCGCCGACCGGGTCAGACAGTTATCATATCTTTTCGCCGGACGAGAATATGAAGGGTATTCGCATCCCGGGAATCCGGCCATTCATCTGATTACCCTGACCAATTATGATGTGGAACTGAAGGAGGCGCATGTCGCCTACCCTCCGGTTCATTTGAGCAATATATTCGGCGAGGTCCTCTCCCGTGCCGGATTAAAGCAACTTCGAATCGCGGAAACGGAGAAGTATGCCCATGTGACCTATTTCTTCAACGGCGGTGTCGAGGAGCCTTTTCCCGGTGAGGACCGCAAACTGATTCCGTCTCCTAAGGTAGCCACCTATGATTTGAAGCCGGAGATGTCATCGGTTGAAGTCTCGGATGAGACGGTTCGGGCAATCAGGTCGAAGAAATATGACTTAATCGTTCTGAATTTTGCCAATTGCGATATGGTCGGTCATAGCGGGATACTGGAAGCGGCAATAAAGGCGGTCGAGGCGGTCGATGCCGGTGTCGGCAAAGTAATGGCGGCCGTGGAAGAGGTTAAAGGGCAGGCGATAATTACCGCCGACCACGGCAATGCCGAGCAGATGTTTGACCCGGAAACCAACGGACCCCACACGGCACATACTACCAACCCGGTTCCCTTCATATTTTATGACAGTGTTTCCCGATGGAATCGGGTGAGGCTTCGGACAGGCGGAATCCTTGCCGATGTCGCGCCTACTATCCTGAAATATCTGAATATTAACCAGCCGGTCGAGATGACCGGGAAGTCGCTTTTGATACCGGGTGAAGTCCCTGCTGGCAAGCATTAAAGCCTTCTTCTGGCCCCCCGATACCGCTCTGCGGCTCCGTCGGGCTGAACTAACCTTCTGGGCATTTATACTCGCTGTGGCATATCTTCCGATACCTTTCGGATTCCTGGCATGGTTCGCGCTTTATCGACCGCTGTCGATTATTGTCAATCTCAAGGGGAAAGAGGTTTTCAAAGCGGCATACTTCTATTCGTTTATGTCGAATATTTTTACCCTCTACTGGGTGGCGATAGTAACCCCCCCAGGTATGATTGCCGCGGTTTTCATCCTTTCCCTCTACCCGGCGGCGCTGCTTTCTCTATTCGCCCGTCTTTACCACTGGAAAAAATATGTCGGTCTGATAGCCCTTCCGTTCCTCTGGGTCGGGATGGAATACTTTCGGAGCCTCAGCCAATTTGCCTTTCCCTGGACTGACCTGGCATACAGCCAGGGGTATTATTTGACCTTTATACAGATTGTCTCCGTGATTGGCTCCTATGGTCTCTCCTTCGTAATTGTAATCCTGAATATTCTGGCCTGGCAATTTTTGGAAAAGAGCGCTCGTCTCGAAAAAAGAGTGAGTTCCGCCCTTGCTTTTACCGGCATAATTGTCGGGGTATATCTGTACGGATGGGTGGTTTTTCCTCCCTATCCCGAACCGGGGAAAATAAAAGTCTCGCTTCTACAGGGGAATGTTGACCTCGATATCAAATGGACGCCGGAAACCAGGGATTGGAATTTTGCGCTGTATGATACCCTGGTTGAGGAAGCGGCTGAAGATTCGGCTCATTTGATAGTCTGGCCCGAAACAGCCGCCCCCTGCTACCCCCGCCATGAGCCGCGATACAAGAGGATGCTGAGTGAATCGGCGCGCAAGAGCGGCGCCTATAATATTGTGGGAACGCTCGATATCGAAACCTGGAACGACAAAGGGAAATCCTACAATTCCGCCTTTCAGTTTGCGCCCGATGGCACCATGTCGGCGCCATATCACAAGGTTAATCTGGTGCCGTTTTCCGAGCATGTCCCGTACCAAGACTATTTCCCTTTTCTGACACGGGAATTCCTGGAAAATTACCTGACTTTTATCAGAACGCAGGAGGTGGAATGGTGGTCAGATTTCTATCCCGGTGACTCTATCGTCATCTTTGAAACAGACCAGTCAGCCTATGCCGTCCTCATCTGTTTTGAATCGGCATTCCCGGAATATATCCGGCAGTGTCTTCTCAAAGGGGGCGAATTCCTGGTCAATATCACCAATGATACCTGGTTCGGTCGCTCTCCGGGACCGTTCCAGCATATGCGTATCGCCGTTTTTCGGGCGGTCGAAAACCGTGTCTGGATAGCCCGTTGCGCCAACAGCGGTATTTCGGCTCTAATTGACCCATATGGCAGAGAAACCGTGCGAGCCGGATTATATGAAAGAAAGGTTATTACGGGCGGAATCAGACCGCTTGACGAATATACTCTTTTCACCCTCCATGGTCCAGTTGTCGGACGTCTCTCCTTATATGTTACTCTTTTCCTTATTGTCGCTGTCGGCGTTCTCACTTTTGTCGGTCGTTTTACGAACAAATCGCCCCGGTAGGGCGGTTCTACATTTAAAGAATTGATGTTATCGATGCCCGCCATCGAATTGTACGCCGAACTTCATCTGTATCGAGCGGTTGTTAAAACTGAAGAATTTCGCTATATTTTGGTTTATGCATAGAGCCGCAAAGTTAATCTGTATCTCTTTTCTGGTTTTGGTCTCGATTGTCGGTCCGGTCCGGGCTGACCTGAGCGCGGAATTTCACGGCTGGCTCTCATACACATCGACTAAGGAAGTTCGGTATGTTGACTATTTTGAAGACTCTTTGCAGGTGGTCACCTATGGCGGATGGCTAAAAATTGACCCAATCACAAAGGGGATGCGAAAAATTACCAACGCCTCCGGTATCGGCACCAATGACCTGCATTATATTATGAAGGACCCTGACGGTAATGTCTGGCTTGCCGGATATGGACGGCTCATTAAGCAGAGTGACGGCAATTTCACCCCTTATCTTTTTTTCGACCGCGATAATAACCTGATTACCATCTATACGATTGAAGATGACGGCGACCAGTTATGGCTGGGGACGTCCCGCGGGTTGTATCTCTTTTCCAAATTTGCCAATGGCGGGCAGATCGAGGATTTCTATTTTCGCTTTGGAGGCATCAATCCTGAGCCCTCCGTTTATGATATATTGATTGATGGAGACAGTATCTGGCTTGCTACTTCGGGGGGGCTGGCGGTGGCGAATAAGTCGAACCCGGACCTGCTCAAATCGTATATCAACTGGCGGAGTTTCAATACCAACAATTTTCCGGTACTGGCGGTCGATACGATACGCGCCCTGGCTCTATATCGCGATACGGTTCATCTCGGCACCACCCGCAGCGCTTTTAAGTTGTCCCTATCCTCTATCGACACCACCTTCACCCGTCTATCGACCCGACTGCCTATCACCGTGAGGAAGATGACCCTTGAGGGGGATTCGCTTTTCATCTATTCGTCAGGCGGATTCTTTATCAAGCATGGCGCCTCCATCTACTGGAACAACACCCCGACTCTTCCTAATTACAGTTTTGCTACGGGACGACTGGTCGGTTCGCAGCACTGGCTCGGGATGGCGCGGGACGGTATATATCTGGGTGACCTCACCACGTATGAAAAGTTCAATGATGAAGGTTTGCCGGGCAATAATGTGTCCGCTCTATCAGCCAACGCCGCCGGCGATGTCGTGGGATGTTTTGACCGCAATGGCGCCGCCATCTTTGACGGCCAGGGGTGGAGCAGTATCAATCTAAGTATCAGGGAGTGGGCTACCGCCACGGTTCAAGACCCGCTTGGCAATATCTGGCTGGCGGCATGGGGAGGAGGGTTGTTTCAGGTCACGCCGGACAGTATTATTAATTATAAAGAAGTCAACTCCAGTTTGCGCGGCGTTATCGATTCCCCCGATTATGTCGTGGTGCGTGACCTGGCAGTGAGTTCCTCCTATCTGTACTCCTGCCAGTTTATCTCCCGCGAGAACAACAATGTTTCTATCATGAATCTTTTTGACCATTCCCAGTGGATATCTTTCGGGATGTCGGATGGGGTGATGATGGAGGGGGTTTTATCTATTGATTTTACCGACCGTTATTTCGCCGTCGGCACCGAGAACAACGGGGTATATTATTATTATTATGGAACGAATCCTTTTGACAAGAGCGATGATTCGGCGGTCAACTTCCGTGAAGACAATACCCGTCTCGGCTCCAATAATGTCAACGTGGTCCGCTTCGACCGCAACGGCATTCTCTGGGTCGGCACCAAATACGGTCTTTCGCGGTATGACCCGGGGATTGAACGGTTCATAAATGTTCTTCTGCCGGCAAATTTTGGACCGGAGGTGACCACCCTGGCATTTGACCGTCGCGGAAATATCTGGATGGGTTCGCGGCGTGGTCTGGCAAAGTACAATTCGGTCAGCGGCACCATTGATGTTTATACCACTCTCAATTCCGGTCTGGCGGATAATATCATCAATGCTCTTATGATAAACCCGGTTACTAATGATATCTGGGTGGGCACTCCTGCGGGGGTTTCCCGGTTAAGTTCGCCAATCGGCGCGCCAACCTCCGATATATCTCAGGTTATCGCTTTTCCCAATCCGTTCCGGGTAAGCGGCGGGGGAGAATTTCTCTCGTTCAATTATAACGGTGAGGCGACAGTCCGGATTTTTACGGCATCAGGCGAGAAAGTCAGGGAATTTAATATTAATGTTCCCTGGGACGGAAAGAACCAGCAGGGTCAGGCGCTGGCAACCGGGATCTACATTTTTCTGTTGACCGCCGAGGATGGCTCGGTGGGGCGCGGCAAAATTCTATTGATACGGGAATAATGCCCTTCACCCTCTTTTCAACCGCCGAACTTCCGCGCGCGAAGTGGGCTGAACTCACCTCCGGCTCCCTTTTTTCATCGCCGGAATTCGCGTCACTCTGGATGACGGTCGGCGGGACACCTCTATTTCTTGCAGAAGAGGATAGAGGGGAACTGAAAGCCGGCATGGCAGCCGTCTCGTTCGGCAGCGGTTTTGGCAGGCGGCTCCGCTCCATGCCGGAAGGGCTCTATGGTGGACCTTTTTACAGCAGCGGCATAAGCGAGAACGAGAGAGACAATTTTGTATCTTCACTGGTTCGTTTTCTTAAGAGCCGGCATTATTTGAGAGCCGATATTTTCAATCCCGCAGCGCCGGTTGTCAATCCGGCATTCCGCCAAAAGGAGCATGCCACCCAGATTCTCGACCTTATGGCTCCCGTATCTGCCGATTCCAAACGGGATGCCGAAATTCGCCACGGGATTAAACAGGGAGGGATAGTTGCCGTCTTTGAGTATCAGCCATATGCCGAGCAGTTTTTTCGGCTGGTAAAAGGAAATCTACAGCGCTCGGGGAGGAAACTGAAACTCACGCCGGAATTCTTTGAAAGTTTATACGCTCTCTCGCAAAAGGATAACCGCATCCTCTGGTTGATGGTAACCAAAGGGGAGAAACTGGCAGCGTCACATATCTACCTGGTCGAAAGAGACCAGATGCTTTACTGGCAGAGTTGTTTTGAGCGGGAACTCTCCGACCTGAAACCAAATTACCTGATGCTTGATTATGCCATTCGTGCGGCGCGTGCGCGAGGATTTCACTATTTCAATTTTGGCGCCTCACCGGCCCGAGCCGAGACATTGATACAGTTCAAGAGCGGCTGGGGAGGTGTTAGAACCCCCTATCATTTCTATACCTACACGAGCATTTGGGGGAAACTGTACTATCGCGGGAAGAAAGCATGAAGGTTCTTATGCTTGCCGATGGCCGCTCGGTGCATTCAACTCGTTATCTTGCGGAGATGAAACGACGTGGCGTTGAGATTATTCTGGCATCGCTTGAACCGGAGGAGCCTGTGGACAAAATTCTCAGACGGAAAAGCGGGATTAATTTTCTTGATTACATCTTCAGTGCCAGCCAGATTGGCCGTCTGACGAGAATATTCAAGCCCGATATAATCAATCCGCATTTCGCCTCCGGTTACGGGTTCTCTACCGCCCTTGCCGGTCTGCACGGCAAGTTTCCGGTCCTCCTTCATTGTCTCGGTTCCGATATCCTGATTTCTCCGACCAAGTCGGCTCTTCATCGTGCCCGTGTTCGTTACGGATTGAAGCGCGCCGACCATATTGTTGTCGATTCAGCCTTTCTTGGTGAACAGGTCAGAAGGCTGGGTTACAGAGGGGATATTACGATTATCCCCTGGGGGCTGGAAGATGTTTATTTTCCACTCTTTGAGAATAAGATTGCAAGTAAACCGATTGATAGCGCCCCTCTCAAAATAATTGTTCCGCGACCGCACAACAGAATATACAACAACCGCTTCATCATAGAATCATTAACCAGTATATTGAGGCAAGGGTTACTGACTGTCACTTTCCCGGATTGGGGAGATGAAGTGTCAATTTTTCGTCAAGCGGTGGAGCGTCTGGGAATCGGCGAGGCGGTACGGTTTTATAGCCGGTTATCCCGGCAGGAATTTATCCCGTATTATGCGTCGTTTGATATCTATCTTTCGGCATCTCTATCTGATTCTTCTCCGGCATCACTTCTGGAGGCGTTCGGTCTCGGACTTTTTCCGATAGTGGCGGATATTCCGGGTGTGCGGGAATGGGTGGGAGAAACCAACGGCGCCCTTTTTGACCCCCGTGACCCGGTGAGCCTGCAGGCGGCGGTTGAAAAACTTCTGAAGCGCGACTATGCGGTGGAAAAGATTCTGGAAAGTAATCACAGGTTGGCGGCATCAAGGGCACGTTTCAGCGACAATATTGCCGTGACGCTCAACGTTATGGAAAGGATAAAAGCCAGCCGTGCCGGATAAGAAAGTTCTGCTGATTTCGTACTATTTTCCGCCGCTCGGTATGGGGGGAGTATCACGAGCCGCGGCGCTTCATCGTTATCTTCCCCGGCATGGCTATCAGGTATTTACTCTCACGGTCAAACCGATTCTCTATCCGGAATATGACCACTCCCGATTGGCATCTTTGAATCAAGATAACATTATTCGCGCCGGTTCGCTCGACCCGGCGCGGATATTATATCTGATGGGAAAGAGAAAAGTTTCGGGCGCACTTATCGAAAAAGCCAAAGGGACTTATCTTCTCCAGAGACCGGATTCCAAACGGTACTGGAACCTCTTTGCTTATCGCAGAGCCCGCGCTCTTATAAGACAGGAAAATATTCCCACAATTATCACCACCTCTCCACCGCCATCGACACATATCATAGGGCGGAAACTCAAAAGAGAATCAGGCATTTGTTGGATTGCCGATTTCCGAGACCTCTGGCTTTCTCTGCCGATAGAGGAAAATTATCATTCTGCCCGTGCCAGAGACTACTCCCGAAGGCTCAAGGAGGCAATTGTCGCCGAAGCCGACGAGGTCGTCGCGGTAAATAACGATATCCGGAGATACCTGGGCAGGGGAGAGGTGATAATGAACGGCGCCGAACCGGAGACTCAAGAACTATGGCAGAAATCATCACCATCCGGAGGCGACTTTTTCACAATCGGGATACTTGGCACCATTAATCGCCTCTGTCCGGTCGAAAGGCTCTTTGCCGCGGTGGCTTTGGTGGACAGAAGGAATCCTGACCTTGGAAGAAAAGTGCGCATACTTCATGTTGGCCATGCGGAATCAAAGATTATACGGTCGCTTGCAAATAAGTTCAAAATCGGCGACAGATTCAGAGACCGAGGGTATCTTCCGCACGATGAGGCGATAACGGCGCTTGCCCCCGCCGATATCCTCTTTTTCTCTGTCGGCAAGTTCTCAGAGTTCCATATTCTTCCGGGTAGGATATTCGATTACTTACTTTCCGGCAAACCGATTGTATCAGATGTTCCCGCCGGTTCCGATGCGGAAAGATTGCTTAAAGAAAATCCGGCCGGCTTTCTTGTCACCGATGGAGAGATTGATGCTATTGCCGGGGCATTGGAGCATTTGGCGGCAAAACCGAAGCCGGCTCTGACCCTCCCTGAGACTTATTGCTCGAAGTTCACCACTAAAACCATGGCGGCAAAGTTCGCCGCGTTGCTGGACCATAGAGTGAAATGAATCAACCGGCCTCAATATCAATTATAGTCATCAGTTTCAACGGCGCATCTTTTGTTGAGGATTGCCTGCGCACAACTATTGACTCGGTTGGAACATCTCCCTATCAAATAATAGTGGTCGATAATGGCTCCACCGATAATACGCGGGAGATTATAGAGTCCCGATTCCCGGCCGTCACAGTTATCGTCAACAAAGAGAACCGCGGCTTTGCCGCGGCGGTCAATCAGGGGCTCGAAACCGCCTCCGGCGAGTTTATTTTTCTCCTCAATCAGGATATTCGCGTACAAGGCGACAGTATCCTGCGTCTTATGGATAGACTGAAGAAAGATTCCCGTATCGGGGTGATTGGCCCGAAATTTGTCAATTTTGAGGGGAGACTTCTGAAATCAGCCCGCGCTTTTCCGCGACATCGCGACCTCTTGTTCGAATTGGCCGGGTTATCTTATCTTTTTCCTCGCTCGAAGACTTTTTCGAGTTGGAAGATGGGATGGTTTGACCATGAGGAAGAACAGGAAGTGGAGCAGCCGATGGGAGCGGCGATGATGTTTCGGCGGTCTCTGGTCGAAGAGGTGGGGAGATTTGATGAGGCTTTTCCGATATTTTTTAACGATGTCGATTTTTGCCGCCGGGTTATTGAGGCCGGGTACCGCAATCTCTATTATCCGTCGGCGGTGATGGAGCATTTCGTGGGGGGCTCTACATCGCGACGTCGGACGGCGATGCTTTTTGAATCGCACCGCTCTATGTATCGCTATTATTTAAAATACAGCCGCGGACTTTTTGATGAACTGCTCACCCACCTTTGCGGTCTTCTTCTGCTTCTTGCCGCCCTGGTCCGGGCGCCATTCTCGCTTTTTCGTCGAAAGTAATCACTTCAAGAGAATCATCTTTCGGGTCGCCTGATTATGTCCGGCGCTCAGGCGGTAGAAGTAAATGCCGGAGGGGAGCGCGTTGCCCTGATAGTTGCTTCCCACCCAATCTATGACGTAATTTCCGGCAGGCTGGGAAGCAAGAGTCTGACCAAAGACCAGTTCTCCAAGAAGATTATAAACTTCAAAATTCACCGCCGCTCTATACGGAAGTGAATAAGATATTCTGGTTGTGCCATTGAACGGGTTGGGGAAGTTTTGACTAAGATAGAACGTCTCCGGAAGCAGATCGCTTTCGTCCTCGGCAAGGTCAGAGGCTATAGAGGGAACATATTCCCTGGCAGCGATGGCGAATCCATCTTTGACGGCGGCTACGGTATATTTCTTCTGCAAATCAAGCGGATAGGTTATGATGAAATTCCCCGCCGGGTCGCTTTCGCCCTGCTCAAGAATAGTTCCGCTGTCGGAAAGAATCACCATCGCGCCGCCAACCGATGCCCCTGCAGAACTTAGCGTCACCAGATAGCGATTTCCCCCCTGCCGATAAATCTCTATCTCCATATCTCGAGGCGCCGATCGGTACAGTTTTAATGCCGGGTCGCCGTAATAGTTCTGTCCGTAAATTATATCCCTCAAATAGGTATGCTCCAACCAGGAGAGATACATCGCCCGCACCGGAGAATTCTCAGCCTCGGCGAAAAGTTTTGCCATAAAAGATTCCTGGAGAAGATAACTGGAATAGACCCAGCCCCAGCGGGTATAGGCGACTATACCGATAGCGCCTGACGATTCCGCCGCCAGAAGACCCTCCACAAAAGAATAATCGACGGAATCTCCATACAGTGTGTCGAGGTCATAGCCGCCGACATCACAGGAAAGGGAGTAGTAAAAGGAACTTTTGCCGTTAGGGACGAGGTTAAGTAGACTCCCGTTGCCGCCGCTTTGAGGGGCGCTGAGAATATAAGAAACCGGTCGCCCCAGATAATTTGCCGATCGGACCACAAAACCATCCACCCTCCCGTGAGCAATCAGATTTATTATGCCGTAACCGTCACTGATGCCGGAGATAGAACTAAACCCGTCAGGGTTGGTCGGATTAGGGGCGTCACCGGACGGGTGCTCTACTCCCCACGATGTATCGACTTCGATATCGAGCGGAAGCCCCTCCGCTATGGCGCCATGCTGTCCCCCTTCCGGGTAATCGCGCATCTCATCGGAGCAGAAGAACAGATGACGGTTCAAATATGAATAGTCCCCGTTACCGGGCTTCCGATAGTACTGTAGCAACTTATCAATGTATCTTGCCACGGCCGCGGAGTCTTTCAGTGGGATTCTCCCTACCAGGATTTCCGGATAAAGGTCGGGAGCGTCTTGATTGGGCTCACCCCAGATACGGTCGCCGTCTTTATCCCATTCGCCGCTCAGGTCGGCATAGTACAGGTCGGAAGGCAAAAGTTCATACCTGCTGGTGGGGGCAACGGCGCAGTTGTAGTAAACAAGATATCGGGTTGGAACCAGCGTCTGGTCGCCGCCAAGAAGAAGATACCGCCCGCCGGACTGATAGAACTCCTTTAGGTAGTTGCGGAGTTTCTCCGCGGCATCAACTCCCGGATAAGCACTCACGATACTATCGACCAGCGCCACGGAGGCGGTAACGCCCAGACTTCTTTTGAAAGATGCCAGTTTCTCATATTCCGCCTGAAGCCGGCGGTCGGTTACAATCAAATACTCTATGCCAAGCGGGGGGGCACCCGATTTCTGACTGATGGCGCTCTTCAAAGGAGGTCGTAGAAAACCGGCCGAGGAAGACCTCGCGACCAGTTCCTCGATTTTCAGAGGCAGGTCCGGCAATGAGGGAATAATGATGCCTGTCGCCATTCTCAGGAGTCCGTCGCTTTGAACAGTTAAAGGCAGAAGCGATATCGAGGTGACCGTATGCCCATCAGATTCGAGACGCTCGATATTGAAAACCACTTTCGAGATATCGCCCCGGCGCCTTCCGGGAATCCCGATATTCTGCTCCGCCGAGGTAACGGCGTTATCAAAATAAAGCAGATTCGAAGGGACTATGTCCCGCTTTGTCAGAGTATCATAGGAGATGAAAATAGCGGAGTCATCCAGTCCAAAATCCCCTTCCCAGTAGAAAGTTAAAAGCGGAAGAGAAAGGGAGGCATTGACCGAAAGCGCTTTAGCGCCGGGATAAGAGAAGTGGTAACTGCCTGTGGATTTTTCAAGTAGAGCAGGGTCAAATTGCAGTGATGCCCCATGCAGGGGAGAGGCAATTACTGTCACCACCAGGATGCATAACAATATCCCCGACCGCATCAATTCTCCTGTTTCAGTCTGAATTCTATTTTCAGAACTGCAACCGGACTGCCGCCGAGCAATTCCACAAGGTGATTCTGACGGCGCCTAAGGTGTTATCTTGGATTCGTTTATGAAGCCTGAAAGGGAGGTCGATATCGATTGCACGCCGGAACTGGAAAAAAGATGGGAGCCACGCCATACTTTAGGGAGTGTGACTTAAAGAATTTTTTTAACCTGGGGGAGTTATCAGACTGGACAGAAGGCAATACAGTATAGAGCATTAGAGTATTAAGTTTTTCAGCAAGGTCTTATCCATTGATATGAAAGCGATTAAGCCGGAGAAAATTAGAAAGTTTTTGCTTGACATATATCTAAAATTTCGCATCTTGGGGGAAATTTTGGTGTACTGTGGTAGGAAGTGGGAATTAAGGTGGAGGAAATCCGGTGGATGGCTTCTTCGGTCAATACAATGTGGTGATGGACGAGAAAGGGAGAATCTCTCTTCCTTCCCGTCTGCGACCATCGGTGCAAACCGGAGAGATCGAACCGGATTCATTCATACTGACCAAGGGACTGGATAACTGTCTCGCCTTATATCCCCATAAGCAATGGGAACTGATTCAGCGACGGCTGGATACAGTTAGTTTTACCCGAAGAGATTTTAGATTTTTTACCCGCCTGCTTCACTCCATGGCCGTCCAGGTTTCTTTGGATCGTCAGGGAAGGCTCTTAATCCCTTCACACCTTCAGAAGGAAGCCTCGCTCAAGAGGGACGTTCTTGTCTTAGGGGCTTACCGCTGGGTCGAGTTTTGGGACCCTGAAATCCATAGGAATTATTTAGCCGGATATGGCCAGAGTTATGAAGAGGTAGCCGAAAAGCTCTTTGACATCGACGACCGGCAGCAGGAGTGAATTTTTTCATCGCCCGGTTCTGGCTGATGAGGCGGTGAATTTACTTCTCACTCGCCCCGACGGTATCTATGTCGATTTGACCTGTGGCGGGGGAGGACACTTGCGGATTCTGGCGGAGCGACTTGACCCGTCAGCCGTCGTTCTCGGCATCGATCGCGACCCCGAGGCGCTTTTAGCCGCCCGGGAAAATCTGAAATCTCTTTCACTGAAAATGGAATTAAAAAATTCAACCTTTGGACGTTTGGACGAACTGCTCGCCATGGCCGGCATCAAGGAAGTTGACGGTATCTTGATTGACCTGGGGCTTTCTTCTTATCAGATCGATACCGCCAGCCGCGGATTTTCTTTTATGAAAGATGGACCCTTGGATATGAGGATGGATACCCGGACTTCTCTGACGGCAGCAGCGGTGGTCAATGAGTATTCCGAAGAGAGATTGACGGCGATTTTCCGGGAATATGGCGAGGAGAAACGGGCGGCGCGGATTGCCCGCGCTATCCGGGAGGCGTGCACCAGGCAGAAGATTATGACTACTCTCCAGCTGGTGGCAATCCTCAAGCCGCATCTGCCGCCCCGGGATATAAATTCTTCCCTGGCGCGGCTCTTTCAGGCTTTGCGAATAGAAGTCAATCGGGAATTGGAGGAACTGGAAGCGGTCCTTCCCCAGATGCTTCGGGCGCTGCGCTCCGGCGGACGGGCCGTGATAATCTCCTATCACTCGCTGGAAGACAGAAGGGTCAAGCGCTATTTTGCGCAAGAAGCGCGCGATTGCCTCTGTCCGCCCCGGATTCCGGTATGTGTTTGCGGTCACAAAGCGACCGTCCGGCTGTTAACCAAGAAAGCGATGAAGCCGTCAACCGAAGAACTGAGAGTAAATCGTCGCGCCAAATCGGCGCGTCTCCGCGCCGTGGAGAAACTTTAGCGGTATGGACTATTCCGTTACCAGATATCAGGCGACCGGCCGTTTCAGCAAGTCTTTCGCGAAACGTGTCATTGCCTCCCGAGCTATAGTGCCGGCCTTGTCTTTGACGCTTCTTATGATTTTCGCCTGCCTGCATATCTGGCAGCGCAACTATGTGCTTGCTCTGGAGAGACAAAACGGTCTGCTGGAAGATGAGTCGGGTCGCCTCAATGACCTTATAAAGAAGACTTCCGGCGAAATAACCGAACTGACGCGAGTTTCCCGGATTGAGCCGCTGGCTACGGAGAAACTCGGTCTGCAGAGAACCAATGCCGAGAATATTTTTACAATAGTCATAGAGAAGCCCCAGGTCAAGCGGGAAGGGATCGACAATGTGCTTTTTACTCTTCAGAACCTTGCCGATCATCTCCCCATTGTTACCGAAAGTAAGGCTGAAACATTGAAAATTTTCGACAGCAATGACAACTGAAATTAAGAAATCCCGGCTCATTCTCTTCTGCCTCACGGCAGCGATTATTTTTGGCCTGATAGTCTTCCGGCTGGTCAATATCCAGTTAGTCTATGGCGACAACTACAGCGAGATTGCGCTTCGGCAGACCACCGGACGGCGCGAGATTCCGGCTCCGCGGGGAATCATCTACGACCGGTTCGGGCGGGAACTGACAATGAACGTTCAGAAATATTCTCTTTTCGCTCACGCCGAAAACACCGGTGAGATAAGTCGCATCCATTCCTATCTTGATTCCCTTCTGGAAAAACCGCGGGGGCATTCCCGCCGGACTTATTCCATTGAGCCGAAGAAATTCACCTGGCTGGAGAGACGGTTTCCTGATTCGCTGGCGAAGCAGGTTGAGAAAGATACGGTGCGTGGACTGTATATAGACCCCTGTATAGGCCGCAGTTATCCATTCCTTGGTGTCGGCAAGCAGTTGCTGGGGTGGACCAATATTGACGGCAAAGGGGTTGCCGGAATGGAGTATAGTTTTGACACCCTGCTTGCCGGTTGTCCCGGTTATTCCGAGTATCTTCGTGACGGGCAGCGCAACACCTATCGGTTGCGGCATTTATCCCAAATTCCGCCGGTACCGGGGAAATCTATCACACTTACGGTTGACTGGAATCTGCAGGAAATAGTTGAGGATGAGTTGAAAAAAGGGATTGAGAAGTACAGGGCCCTGGAAGGAAATGCGCTGTTTATTGATTGTCATACCGGCGAGATTCTTGCCGCCGCCGATTTTGTCGCCAACGGCAAGAACGATGCTGTCAAACTGCGCGCCATAAGCAACAGGTTTGAGCCCGGTTCCGTGTTCAAAGTCTTTACGGCTGCGGCGCTGCTGGATGAAAACCTGGTTGACCTTACCGAGAGAATCGATTGCGAGAACGGCGTCTGGAAAGTGAACGGGCGGCTTCTTCGCGACGACAAAAAGCATGGGCTTCTCAATCTGCGGGAAATCATTGAGCGCTCCAGCAATATCGGCATCAGTAAACTGGCATTGCGTCTCGGCGCTGACCGGCTGTACGAAACCGCCCGCCGATTCGGTTTCGGTCAAAGATACTATGTGGGACTCCCCGGTGAGGAATCGGGGGTTATCAATCATCCCGACCGAGCCCCGGGTCAGAAAATTGCGGCAAACAAAAAGAAAAAATCGAAACCGGCAGAATACAATACCGCCGCTCTTTCTATAGGTCATTCTCTCTCTGTTACGGCGCTGCAACTGGCAAACGCCGTTGCCGCTATCGCCAACGGCGGAACCCTGTACCGCCCTAAAATCATCAAGGCGATTACCACTCCTGACGGCAAGGTTCTTGAGCAGGCGGAAGTTGAAAAAATCGCTACCGTCATGAAAGCCTCCAGCGCCGAGATCCTTCGCTCCTATATGAAAGGGGTGGTCGATACCGGGACAGCCAAACCGGTTAAATCGGATATAGTCTCAATCGCCGGCAAGACCGGAACAGCCGAAGTGGTTGACACTATCTCCGGCGGGTATAAAAAGAACAAGTTTGTCGCCTCCTTTCTTGGCTTCTTTCCGTACGAATCCCCCCGCGTCGCCGGAGTGGTGATTCTCCACGAACCGGAACCGATACATTACGGCGGGTACACCGCAGGACCGATTTTCAAGCAGATTGCGGAGCGGTATTCTAATACTCGCATCGAGCAGTTCAAGCCGGACAACAAAATCATAGCATCACCGGCTTCGCCGGAATTCAAAACTATACCTGATTTTGTCGGGCACGAGGTTACTCAAGCTTTGAGTATGGCAAGACACCGCGGTCTGGAACTGGTCATGAACGCCGCACGCGGAACTATCACGTGGCAGTTTCCGCCTGCCGGAAGGAAAATTACAGGGAAAGGAAAAGTGGCGGTCGGGGTGAGTATGAATGAAACTGATTCACTGGTTATGGCCGACTTAACCGGCCTTAACCTGCGCACGGCCGTCTCCTTTCTCGATTTTCTCGGATATGAATATGAAATCGAAGGTGAGGGAATGGTGGTACGGCATGAGCCGCGGCCGGGGGAAATCTTATCGGACAGCACCCGCTGTCTGCTGATTTGCGGTAAAGGATTAATGGATGCGGATTCTGCTAAAAAATCTAATTAAATCGGTAACCGGAGTGCAATTGATCGGGCGGGATGATATTGCTATCAGCGGTATCGCGTATGACTCCCGAAAGGTTCAGCCGGGGATGCTCTTTGCCGCGGTACCGGGGTACAAAACCGATGGCCGTAAATTCATCCAGCAGGCGATTGCCAACGGCGCCGTGGTTGTCCTGACCGATTCGCCCGTCAATCTTCAGTTACCGGTACTGGTCGCCGCATCTGTTCGCATAGCCCTGTCAGATATCGCCGCCTCATTCTACGGATTTCCCGGTCAACAACTGGAGTGTGTCGGGGCGACCGGCACCAACGGCAAGAGCACATCGGTTGCGGCCATCCGGCATATACTGGAAAAAGCCGGCAAGAAAACAGGGATGATTAATTCTCTGACTTACGACACCGGCATTCGTCAGTATAAAGCCGACCGGACTACCCCCGAGTCGCTCGATTTGCAGCGGTATCTGTATGAAATGAGAGAAGCCGGATGCACCCATGCCTCCCTTGAGGTTTCCTCCCATGCGCTGGTGCTTCATCGGGTAGAGAATATCGATTTTAAGGTCGGTCTCTACACCAATTTCAGCCGTGACCACCTTGATTTTCATAATACTATGGAAGAATATCTGGCGGCGAAAAAACTGTTTTTGAAAAAACTGACAGGAGCGGATAAGGTCGTTGTGATAAACCGGGATGTTCCGGAATATGTCGCTTTCATTCCCGATGCTGCCTGTCGGGTGATAACCTACTCGGCGGCAGGAGAAAAGGCCGATATCATGATTCGAGATGCGAGTCTTGCGGCAGATTATTCTACTTTCGAATTACTGACGCCGGCCGGTTCTGCAAAAATATCGACCCGGCTGATAGGCCGGTACAATCTTGCTAATATGGCAGGAGCCGCCGCGGTTGCGTTTGCACTGGGCATTCCAACAGCGACTACGGCCGCGGCTCTGGAGACACTGGAGCCTGTACCAGGGCGGTTCCGCCCGGTAATGGCCGGGCAACCTTTCTCCATCCTGGTTGATTACGCCCATACTCCCGATGCCATTGAGCGCCTCTGTCTTTCCGCCCGGGAAATAACGCGCGGGCGTTTGATTATTCTGTTCGGGTGCGGCGGCGACCGGGACAAAGGGAAACGTCCCATAATGGGCAAGGCGGCAACGCGATATTCCGATTTCGCGGTCGTAACCTCCGACAATCCCCGCACCGAAGACCCGATGAAAATTATTGAGGATATTCTTCCCGGATTGAACGGCGACAACTATCTGGTCGTGCCTGACCGACGGGAGGCGATTCGGAAAGTCATCAAGATGGCGCAGCCGGGCGATACTATTCTTCTTGCCGGCAAAGGAGCCGAAGATTATCAGGAAATTGGCGCGCAGAAAATTCCTTATGATGATACCACGGAGGCGACCGCCGCTCTGGCGGAATTTGGATACAAGGAGTAGTTGACGGGTGATAAGTTTGGATTACAGGACACTGGCACAGGAAGTGCATGGAGAACTGGCAAACAGCAGATTCGGCGCAGCCGAATTCCGCGGTGTATCCATTGACAGTCGCGCCGTTTCGGAACAGCAGTTATTTATTGCTATCCGAGGCGTCCGGGATGACGGACATAAGTACATTCGGAATATTCTGAATATTCCGGGAGTCGGGCTGATGGTCCGCCGCGGATATGAGGCTCTTCCCGAACTATACAATGACCTTCCGGTCGTAATTGTCGAGGATACTCATCAGGCTATGAGGGAACTGGCTCGTGGCTACCGGCGCCGTTTGAAATGCTATGTCATTGCCGTCACCGGCTCCAATGGCAAAACCACGACCAAGGAATTTATCTATGCGATGATTGCCTCCCGCTTCAAGAGCAGTTATCGCTCGCAGGGGAATCTGAACAATCTCTACGGTCTGCCGCTGACGATTTTTGCCATGCCGTCGGATACAAGATATGCGGTTTTTGAATTGGGGATTTCGCTGCCCGATGAGATGACCGGACTGGCGACCATTGCCGAGCCGGACCTGGCGCTCATAACCAATGTGGGACCGACTCATCTGGAAACGCTCGGCACGGTTGAGAATGTCGCCGCCGCCAAATTTGAGTTGGTTGATTTCTTGAGTGATGACAAACCGGTAGTACTGAACGCCGATTCCGAGCCGGTTATGCAGGCGGCGGCAAAGAGAAAACGGAAATTCATCACCTATGGCATAAAGAATCAGGCTGACTTTATGGCTCGCCCCGCCGGAATTTCGGAGGATGGTTTTCCACTGGTCGAGATTGAGCGGCATCTCATTAAAGTGCCTCTTTTCGGGGAGCACCAGGCATATAATCTCCTCGCCGGATACGCTGTCTCCAGAGTCCTCGGCATCGATATTACACCGGCCGACCTCGACCGGATTGATTACCGCTTTGCTCCCTATCGCGGCGAAATCGAGAATATCAACGGCGTGACTGTTATCGCCGATTGTTACAATGCCAATCCGGTTTCGATGAAATCAGGTCTCCGCTCCTTTCACCATTATATGAGCAATCCGACTCTGGCAAAGCGACGTTCTGTCGTCACTATCGGCGACATGCTGGAATTGGGGGAGAAATCAGCCCAATACCATGCCGACATCGGGAAATTGCTCGGGAATTTGAGATTTGATATGGTGCTCGCCGTGGGACAGCAGTCACGTGAAATTGTAACCGGGGCGATAGATGCCGGATTCATCAAAGAAAGAATATTACATTTTGAAAATACCGAGCAGGCGGGAGATTTTCTGATAGACAATGTCAGGAGGGGAGACATTGTCTATTTGAAAGCCTCCCGCGGCATCGGACTGGAAAAATTGATAACCCTTCTTAAGGGAAGCGCTTTTCGTCAGAACTGATATGCTCTATTTCTTATTTACCAGCCTGGTCGGTTATGTTTCCGGATTTAATCTCTTCCGGTATATAACCTTTCGCACCGCCGCCGCCACCATCACGGCCATTCTGATTACGCTCTTTCTGGGTCCCTATTTCATCCGCCTTTTGCGGAAGTTCCAGATTAAAGAGAAAATTCGCACCGACGGACCGCAGACGCATCTGGCGAAGGAAGGGACGCCGACCATGGGGGGAATTATTATCCTGACCGCCATCATCATTCCGACCGTCCTCTGGGCCGATATGACCAACTATTTTATCCTGATGATTTTACTTACGACTTTCTGGCTGGGGTTAATCGGGTTCATGGATGATTACCTGAAGGCGGTGAAACATCAGCCGAAGGGGATGGTGGCGCGCAAGAAACTGATTGGCCAGTTATCGCTGGGGATTGTCTTCGGCCTTGTGCTTACTTTTCTTCCCCCTAACTTCAGTTTTGACGGCACCACCGGCATACCGTTTCTGAAGAACTATATTCTCAATCTGGGGATACTCTATATCCCGTTCGTGGCTATGGTAATTACCGGATTTTCCAACGGGGTGAACTTGTCGGACGGACTTGACGGCCTGGCAATCGGACTATCCGGCATCTGCTTCGTGGCTTTTACCGGACTGACTTATGTAACCGGACGCGCCGACTTCTCCAATTATCTTCAGATTGAATATATACCGGGCGCAGGGGAGATGGCAGTCTATTGCGGCGCGGCTCTGGGTGCGGCGATAGGCTTTCTCTGGTTTAATTCTCATCCGGCCGAGGTCTTTATGGGGGATACCGGCGCCCTGGCGCTGGGAGGCGCTCTTGGCGCCATTGCCGTTCTGATTAAGAAGGAACTGATACTGGTGATTGTCGGCGGGGTTTTTGTTATAGAGGCTCTGTCGGTCGTAATACAGGTTTTATCATATCGATATAGAGGCGGTAAGAGAGTTTTCAAGATGGCGCCGCTGCATCATCATTTTGAACTGCTCGGATGGCCCGAATCGAAGGTGGTCATTCGCTTCTGGATTATAGGCGCCCTCTTTGCCCTTTTAACACTTTCGACGTTGAAAATCAGATGACCACAAAAGACCGAGTAAAAGGCAGGAAAATCGGCATCATCGGGATGGCCCGCTCCGGACTGGCGGCGGCAAAGTTAATCAAAAAGTTGGGAGGGTACCCCTTTGTCTCCGATGTCAAGACCGAAGAGCAATTGACAAAGGAAATCGCTCTTCTCAAGGAGCAGGAGATTCCGTATGAGACCGGCGGGCATACCGAGCGGCTTCTCAAATCAGACTTCGTGATTCTTTCGCCGGGCGTCCCGCGCCAGACTCCGATTATCGGTCAGATAGATGCCGCCGGCATTCCGATTTTTTCCGAGATAGAACTGGCCTCCTGGTTCTGCCGCGGAAAAATTATCGCCATCACCGGCTCCAACGGCAAGACCACCACCACCAGTCTGACCGGCGAGGTTCTGACCAGCGGCGGACTCAAGAATATCGTCTGCGGAAATATCGGCAATCCGTTCGCCGAAGTTGTTCTGGATATCCCCGCCGACGGTTTTGCCGTGGTCGAGGTCTCCAATTTTCAACTGGAGACTATTGAAGATTTCGCGCCGCATATTGCCATGATTCTCAATCTCACCCCTGACCATCTTGACCGGTATGACGGTTTTGACGATTACAAAAAAGCCAAGTATCGGATTGCCGAAAACCAGGCATCGACCGATTATCTGATTCTCAATGCCGATGACGCCGTCATCGACCGCAATCATATCGCCACCGGAGCGCAGAAGATATATTTTTCAACCGCCCGCAGTTTGCCGACCGGGGTCTTCCAGAGGGGAGAGTCACTGGTCGGCATGGCGGGCGGCAGAGAAATGGAAATCATCGATATAAAGCAGATACGGATTCAGGGGCCGCATAACCTTCAGAATGCCGCAGCCGCCTCGTTGGCGGGAATACTTCTCGGAATAGCCCCCGAAAAAATCGCCGCCGCCCTTCGCTCCTTCCCCGGCGTCCCCCACCGCCTGGAAGATGTCGACGTCGTCGCCGGAATAAGATTCATCAACGACTCCAAAGCGACCAATGTCGATTCTGTCTGTTTTGCCCTGCGCTCCATCAAGACTCCCATCTGCCTGATCGCCGGAGGGCGAGATAAAGGAGGCAGTTATCAGCCGATTGCCGAAACTGGGCGGGGAAAAATCAAAGAGATAATTCTGATAGGGGAAGCGCGCGAGAAGATGTTCGACGCCCTGGGATGTCACTTCCCGGTGCAGTTTGCCGCCAGCATGGAGGAAGCGGTGAAGAAGGCTTTCGAGGCGGCATCGCCGGGAGAGACCGTGCTCCTCTCCCCGGCTTGCTCCAGTTTTGATATGTTTGAAAATTTCGAGCACCGCGGCGAGACCTTCAAGAAAATCGTCAATTCTCTTAAGAATAACCATTCCGCCTCGCAAAGAATTGGAGCCAAATGACCATGGACAAGATTCTTTTGTACGCGGCGGTCTTTCTGGTGATTATCGGGCTGGTGACGGTATACTCGGCATCGTCGCTCATTGCCCGCGAATCTTTCAATTCGCAGTTTCACTTTCTATATAAGCAGGCGATATTCTTACTCCTGGGGATTCTAATTGCTCTGGTGGTTATCCGCCTTGACCTGAAACGGCTCGCCCCGTATTCCGTGCCGATTGTCTTTATCTGTATCGCCCTGCTGGCGGCAGTTTTCGCTTTCCCCAGTCGAAATGACGCCCATCGCTGGATAAATATCGGTCCTTTCACTATACAACCTTCGGAACTGTTCAAACTGGCTATTATCTATTATCTGGCATTCTCGTTGTCGCAAAAAAAGCGCAATATCGAAGACTGGCGGCAGTTGGTTTTCCCCTATGCGCCGCTCATCGGCTCCGGAATTCTTCTCATCATCTTTGAGCCGGGCCTGGGTTCCGCGCTGACTATCACGGCGACCGTCATAGTAATACTCTTTCTCGCCGGCATGCGCCTGTATCATCTGGCGTTGTTCACGGTGCCGCTGGGCGCGGTCGCCACTTTCCTGATTTTCATCTACGGCTACAAAAAAGCGCGCGTACTGGATTACCTCTCGGCGATTCAGGACCCGCTGGCAGGGAGTTTCCAGGTGAAACAGGCGATACTCGCCATGGGAGCGGGCGGTCTCTATGGCGCCGGACTCGGCAACGGCAGACAGAAAATGTTTTTCCTGCCGTACCCCTACACCGATTTTATCTATGCCAGCATCGGTGAAGAATTCGGCTTTATCGGTCTTTGCATAATATTACTTCTGTTTGCAATTATTGTCTGGCGGGGAATTCATATTGCCCTCTATCAACCGGACCGCTTTGGGTTCCTCCTGGCGATGGGGGTAACGGCATCAATAATGATTGCGGTAGTAATAAACGTAGGCGTGGTGACCACACTGCTTCCGACCACCGGCATTCCTCTGCCGCTGATATCTTACGGCGGCACCGCTCTGCTTGTGTCGATAGCCTCCATAGCCATCCTTTTGAATCTCTCGCGCCGGAAGGGAGTGATTGCCCGATGAAACCGCTCAAGGTGATCTTTGCCGGAGGCGGCACCGGAGGACATCTTTTCCCGGCGCTGGCAATCGCCGACAAACTGAAACAGCGCTCCTCAAGTAATGCCCGACCGGATATTCTCTTCATCGGAACCAAACGGGGATTGGAGTTCCGAATCAGGGAGTCGCTCGGTTATCCTCTGAAACTGATAAATGTGCGGGGTATGGCGCGGCGCTTAACTCTCGTCAATCTTCTTGTTCCCTTTCTTCTGGTCGGCGCGGTTGTCAAATCGATGCTTATCATCGCCCGCTTCCATCCCGATATCGTCATCGGCAGCGGCGGATATGTTATGGGACCGGTGCTTATTGCCGCCATCATCATGGGGAAAAGACGTGTCATTCAGGAGCAGAATTCTTTTCCCGGCGTAACCACGCGAAAACTGGCCGGCAAAGTTGACCGGGTCTTTCTCGGATTCGGCGAGGCATCAAAATATCTTCCGGCAAAAGCGAGACTGGTCGAATCCGGCAATCCTATCAAAGAGGTGATAGGGACCATCCCCCCGGAGGAAGGGCGGAGATATTTTGGAGTCCAATCCGGCAAGAGAGTTATCCTGATTCTTGGCGGCAGTCAGGGCGCGACGGCAATTAATAGGAACATTTTGAGTCATATCGCAAAATTACCGGAAGATTTTCATCTGATATGGCAAACAGGCGAAAGGGACTACAAGGATGTGGCCGCATCCGCGGGCGGCAAGGTTTCAGGCCGCGCCCTTTTTGCTTTTACTGATAGGATAGAATATGCCTATGCCGCCGCCGACATCGTCATCGCCCGCGCCGGCGCGCTCACGCTGGCCGAGATAATTGCGGCCGGGTCGCCGTCGCTTCTGGTGCCGTACCCTCACGCCGCTGGAGACCATCAACGGAAGAATGCCCTACCGATGGAAAAAATGGGAGCCTCCATAATTGTGGAAGACCGTCAACTCCGGGAGAAAAATCTTCTGGATGAGGCGGTTGGAGTATTCCAGTCCGGGCTATACGACGCCATGAAAAAGGCGGTTGAGTCACTGCGCGCCAGAAGAAACAGGCCTGCCGCCGACTTGATTGCTGATGAAATAGAGGCGCTCTTAAATATCTCTTGAGGTAAGAAGTGAAGACTTTTGTTGCGGCAAAATCAAAATTCGAAGGCAAGAAAATGATTTTTGGAAAATTCAGAGAACTGTTTTTTGTCGGAATCTGCGGCGCCGGTATGTCCGGCATCGCTGAGATTCTTCATAACCTCGGCTACAAGGTGAGCGGTTCTGACCTGGCGCCCGGGGATGTCGGCGCGCATCTGCAAAAGCTCGGCATCAATGTTTACACCGGGCATGAGGGACATAATATCGGCACCGCCAATGTGGTCGTTATCTCTTCGGCCGTCAGCAAAGACAACCCGGAAGTCATCGAAGCGCGGCGGCGCGGAATTCCTATTATCAAGAGAGCCGAGATGCTGGGCGAACTGATGCGTCTCAAATACTCCATCGGCATTGCCGGTACTCACGGCAAGACCACCACCACGTCAATGGTGGGGAAAATCCTCTATGAGGCTCGTTTTGACCCGACCGTGATTGTCGGGGGGATTGTCGCCGGCACCGGTTCCGGAGCGTCGCTGGGAGCGGGAGATTATCTGGTGGCGGAAGCGGATGAATACGACCGTTCCTTCCTGTCAATGTTACCGTCAATGGCGCTGGTGACCAATATCGAACCTGACCATCTCAGCAGTTACGACGGAATCGATGACCTGGAAAACTCTTTTCTGACATATATGAATCGGGTTCCTTTCTACGGCCTGGTGATTTACTGCATAGATGACCCTACTCTGGCGCGCCTGCGTCACAAAATCACGCGGGCTTCTGTCAGTTATGGGTTCTCCTCCGATGCCGACTATCAGGCGACCGATGTCGTGCTCAAAGAGGGAAAATCACGCTTCACGGTTTTCAAGCGGGGAGAGCGGCTGGGGCTATTCACGCTCAATATCCCCGGAAGACATAATGTTCAGAATGCGGTCGGCGCCATTGCCGCCGCCTCGGAACTGGAAATCCCCACCGAAACTATAGGAGAGGCTCTATCGCTCTTCCGGACGGTAGAGCGCCGATTCGAGATAAAAGCGGAAGTCAACAATATCATGGTGGTCGATGACTATGCCCACCATCCCACCGAGATTTCGGCCACCCTGGATACTGCCCGCAGTTTCAATCGTCGGGTCATCGCCATTTTCCAGCCGCATCTGTTCAGCCGCACCAAGCAGTTTTATCGGGAGTTCGCGGAAGCGCTGCACAAAGCCGATATCGTATTTCTTGCCGATATCTATCCGGCCCGCGAGAAACCGATGGAGGGGGTCACGGCGGAAATGATTTCCGACTACGCCCGGCAGCGCGGGTATGAAAATATCCACTATATCGGTCCCAAAGAAAACGGAGTGCCGGAGTTGTTGAAGATAGTGCGCGCCGGTGACATGGTTATTACCATCGGAGCCGGAAGCATTACCCGGATCAATCCTGAAATCGCGAAAGCCCTGGAGAAAAAATGACCTTCCGAGTCCGCAGGCCGTTTTTCATTCTCCTGCTTCTGACTATTCTGATGGTCGGGACGGCGGCCTATGCCTATTACACCGGATATTTTGTGCTCAAGACCATTACCATTGAGCCTCCCGAGTATCTGGCTTCGCTTGAAAAAATCCCCCTTCGCCCGGGGCAAAGCCTTCTTTCTCTGCCGGTTGACGAATCGCTCACGTTCTTGTGCGATGGGCGTAAAGTCAGCCGGGTGGCGCTGAAGTACCAATTCCCCGACGCGGTAAAAATAGAGATAACAGACGCGGTTCCGACCGTGCTGGCGTTCGGTGACGACAAAAAGACGCTTCTGGGAATCGACCGTAGAGGGCAGGTCATTTCCTATGTGAGGGAGGCGAACCTGATGCCGTACCCACTGGTAACGGGATTAAAAAATCTCCGGCTATATGAAACGGTCAGCGACAGCAATTTCACGATTCTTCTGGAGCAACTTATTCAATTGCAGGCGCGGGGGAACGAGTTGTATGAGAATATTTCGACTATCAATCTGTCGCCCGCGGATTCTGTGGTGGTTTACATCGACGGTCTGCCTTTTCCAGTGATTGCCTATCCCGGACGATTTTCACGGGCGCTGGAGCGGCTGCCGCATTTTCTCTCACTGGCGGAAAAAGAATTAAAGGAGATAGTATATATCGACATGCGGTCCCAGGAACAGATAATAGCCAAGAGAAAAGAATGTCCGAAACAAAAATCATAACCGGTATAGATATCGGTACGACCAAAATTCGCGCTCTGATAGCGGAAAGCGACGAACGCGGCATGCCGGTGTTTCTTGGGTATGGCGCGACCGTGGCGGAAGGATTGCGGCGGGGTGTAGTGGTCAATATGGAAAAGACGGTGCAGTCGGTTTCTAAGGCGGTGGAAGATGCCGAACTGATGGCCGGCGCCCGGGTGGAATCGGCTGTCGCCGGAATAGCCGGCGACCATATAAAATCAATCAACAGCCAGGGAGTTATTGCCGTCTCGCGGTCGGATAATGAAATAAAGGAAAGCGATGTTAAAAAAGCGATCGAAGCGGCAAGCGCCGTCGCCATCCCCGCCGATCGGGAGATAATCCACGTTCTTCCCCAGCAGTACACTATCGATGAGCAGAGCGGCATAAAAAATCCGATAGGGATGAACGGCGTCCGCCTGGAAGTCGACGTGCATATCGTCACGGCCGCCGTCACGTCGGCGAAAAATATCTTCCGCTCCCTGGAACGATGCGAAATAAAGGTTGACTATTTGGTTCTGCAATCGCTGGCTTCGGCGCATGCCGTCATCGGAAACGCCGAGCAGGAGATGGGCGTGATTCTCATTGATATCGGCGGCGATATAACCGATATCGCGGTATTCTATGACGGCTCCATTCGCCATTCGGGAGTGGTCCCGCTCGGCGGGAAGATTGTCACCAACGATATAACTATCGGCCTGCGCACTGCGGTCGAGCAAGCGGAAAGACTGAAACTGGTTTACGGAGCGGCCCTGACCTCGCTGGTTGACCCGGAAGAGATGATGGAGGTTTCCGGCATCACCGGGCGGGCGCCGCGAAGTATCTCGCGCAATGTTCTGGCGTCTATAATCGAGCCGCGGATGGAGGAGATTCTCTCGCTGGCGGCGCGGGAAATCAAGAAATCAAATCCGCCGGAAACGTTGGCGGCCGGGATCGTTCTGACCGGCGGCGGCGCGCTGCTCCCCGGCACCGTGGAACTGGCTGAACAGATTTTTGATATGCCGGCAAAACTGGGGGTTCCCGGCGGGATTGAAGGCTTGCCGGAAAATATCGCCACTCCGGAATTCTCGACGGCGGTGGGGCTGGTGATGTACGGCTTCAAGCATGGCGACGGGCATGATGCCGGAGGCGGCAGGTTGCGAGGTTTCTTCAAGAAGATTGAAAATTGGTTTACAGGAAATTTTTGATAAATCATGGAGGATGAACCGATGAGTAACGAGAGACTGAAATTCGATTTTGACGAGAGTTTTGATGTCTGCGCCAAAATCAAGGTAGTGGGAGTCGGAGGAGCCGGCGGCAACGCCATCAATCGAATGATTGAGTCGGGGCTGTTGGGAGTTGACTTCATAGCCCTCAATACTGATGCCCAGGTGCTGGAGACCAACCGCGCCGAGAAGAAAATTCAGATTGGAAAACGTCTGACCAAAGGTCTCGGCGCCGGCGCCAATCCGGATATCGGCAAGCGGGCGGCGGAAGAAGACCAGGAAGAGATAAAAGAGGCTCTTGCCGGGGCCGATATGGTATTTGTAGCGGCCGGAATGGGTGGCGGCACCGGCACCGGCGCCAGCCCGATAGTCGCGGAACTGGCTCGTCAGCACGGCGCGCTCACGGTGGCGATTGTTACCCGGCCCTTTATGTGCGAAGGTCTGCGCCGCAAAGGGAACGCCGACCGCGGCATCCGCGAATTGAAGGAAGCGGCGGACAATATCATTGTAATTGAAAATGAAAAATTACTGGCTGTGGTCGATAAATCAACCCCGGTCAATAAAGCGTTTGCCGTTGCCGATGAGGTGCTCCAGCAGGCGACTCGCGGCATTGCGGAATTGATAACCGTCCCGGGATTAATCAATTGCGATTTTGCCGATGTGCGCACCGTGATGCTGGAGAAGGGGGGGACGCTCATGTGCACCGGCGTTGCCTCAGGCGAAAACCGCGCCGAACTGGCGGCGCAACAGGCTCTCTCTTCGCCGCTGCTCGATAAGGTTTCTATCTCCGGCGCCAAAGCGGCGCTGGTCAATATTGCCGGCGGGGAAGACCTGACCCTCTTTGAGGTCAACTCCGTTATGTCGGTCATTTACCAGGCGACCGGCTCCGAGGCGAACCTGATTGTCGGGACCGTCGTTGACCAGACTCTCAAAGACCAGGTGCGGGTGACGGTCATTGCCACCGGCTTCGGCGAGGAAGTTCAGGAGGCGCGTCCGGAGGAAGAGACGTCGTCCGTTATCTCATCACAGCCGGCGAAAGTGATGTCGCTGTTTCCTGAGGCGTCCACTTTCCCGATGCGGAAAGCGGCCGGTGGAAACGGCGGAAACGGACGAGGAAAGATGCCCTCTTTCCAGGAAATCGACCGTCAGATACCGGCATATATTCGAAAAATCGACGAATAGAAAAAAGTAAGCCCACTCGGTTCCTCCACACCAGGACCGCCGGTCACGTTACCCGGCCGGCGGTCCAAATCATTCAATAAGATATGGGTAATCCCCCATAAATTTTCTGCGGCAGTTTCCCGGCGGCGCGGATAAGTCGCTTGGAGGCTGTCAGATATCTATCTCGCTGGCAGGCACAGGGCTTGCAGTGAAACTGAGAGGCAGATTTCACTTTTGCTTCAGGGAGGCAAAATGGGCTTTCGTATCACCAACAAGATCGGGGCTGATTTCATAACGTTAAATCTCAACCGGGCATATGGCGCCATGCTGAAATCAATGGAAAAACTTTCATCCGGTTACCGAATCAACCGCGCCTCCGATGACCCGGCCGGGCTGGTCATCTCGGAGCAGATGCGCGCCCGCATCGCTTCGCTGAATCAAGAAATCGAGAATACTACAATCACGATAAATAAATATCAGACCGCCGACTCCGCGGCGCTGGAATTGCGGCAGCAACTGACCGAACTTCGCTCGCTGGCAGTGGCCGCCGCCAACGGCGGATATAACGATGAGGCTATCACCCGGGCGTACCAAGCCGAGGCCGACAATATCGTGCAAAACTATAACCGTATAATTCAGAACACTTCCTTTGGAACGCAGAATCTTCTTGATGGCTCCCTTGGCTCAGTGGCGCTGGTGGCGTCGATGGCGCCGGTGGACCTTTCCAGCCCGGAAGGAGCCCAGGTGGCGCTCGATGCCATTGATGTCGAAATATCCCGCGTGGACGCGACACTGATTGATATCGGGGCGACCCAGAAAAATGACCTGGAGAGCCGCCTGGCAAACCTTCGGATTGAGGTTCAGAACCTGACGGCGTCGGAATCGCAGATACGCGACCTCGATTTTATAACGGAGTATTCCACCTTTCTCCGGAATAAACTGGTGGTTCAGTCGGCGATGTCGCTTTTGTCGCACCAGAATCTCTCTTCGCAGACAGTGCTGAATTTGCTGTCATGAATTTTCTTGAAGAAGTCTTCGTAGGGGCGAACCAATGCGTTCGCCTTTTCTGTATGCTCAAATCAGAGCCGTCAGGGACCCCTTCCTGACGGCTCTCTTATTCTGGCAAAAAAAGGGCTTCTGATTGCGCAGTACATTTTCGCATGAGACATTTTAACAATGAAAGAAGTGTCAGTTGCATAGTCTATGGAATCATCGCTCATGTTTTAATCAAACCATATCCGGAAACATCCTTCAACTATTTTGCACAGACTTCTTGACAATTTGCTTTGCTATCATTAGATTTGAATCAAGTACGTTAGGAGGATTTGTGACGATTTTCTGCGTACTAAATTCGGTTAAGGCTGTCTTCCCGTTGGTTTGTTTGCTGATGTCGATTCTATCCTGTGACGAAGATGGCCGGGTAAGCAAGCCTGTGACAATCGTGCCGGATTATCATCTTGTGTTCGGTCCAGCCCAGCGCAATGACCCGTTTCAATCTTACTATGTTGTGTATAGTTCCAGAAGTTCATCAATCGTAGATTCAAGCGAAGCATCCTATTGGATGATGAGCGACTTCGTTTTCACAAACGACGGAGCATTACTTATATTCTCAGGCTATTACAACACCATCCCACGAGGACCAAATGCAGTCTGGGCCGTAGATTACAAATCAAAGAATTCAATTTCACGTCGAGAGGGCTTCTTCTTGTGCAATATGAAGATAGACCCGGCCGACGCCTTCATTCTGGGTTATGGATGCGGGCGCTTTGATATTGCAACATTACCTGGCTTGGACGACGTTTATTCTGACAGCATTGGAGCGGTTATCGGTGGATTCTTGAATGAGGATAATAAAGCCTATTATCTTGTTGACGGCATAGACTCAATCAATGTCGTAGATTTCAGAAATGTCGACTCGATCAAGACACGGCAATATCCGGTGAGATTTAGTATCGCTGGCAGAAATTATTTGGATGGAATAACTGACTATAAACGGAAGCGACTGTACGTATTGATTGGCGATTCAGCAAGTGAAACTTCTGCGCTTGTGATCTATGACTCTGAGACCTGCGAGAAACTGAATGCGAGAGTTCTACCTCATTCTTATCGCTCACTATTTCTCAGACCGGATGGATCAGTATTATATCTTGTTGGCTATGGTTCGGACACTTGGGCTGGAAACAGAATCGATGCATATAATACCATCTTTGATATTGTAACCCCTTTTATGACAGCAGAAGATTACAATCTTCCGGTTCCTTTCCGCCCGGTCCAGTTAGAAATCACCTCAGACAGCGAAGAGATGTACATTCGAATGGCGGAGGCTGCGGGACCGGGAACTGCAATAATGAGGCTGAAAGTAGAAGACGGGCACCTCATAGATTTTTTGCGGGCTATTGAATATAACATGTACGCAATGAGAGTTAGACCCTGAGGCCTCGGAAGGTTGCTAATGTGCCTGACAGAGGTCCACATCTTCCGGTAACTCAATGTGGAACTTCAGAACATGTTTCGCGGGGATGACGATTAGGGGCAGGAAAGGGTTACTGCCTGCGCAGTGAAAAGGAATTCGAAGGGGCGGAAACTATTCTTTCGCTTTCCTTCATTTATCCATAGCCCTCATGGGCAGAGCGGGTTGGGGCCGTTCTTGTAAAGATAACTCAAAAGATAAGTGGCATCGAGGATGTTAATAGAACCATTGCCGTTGGAATCGCCTGACTGAAGCGGCTGTGGCGCCGGACCGCTCTTATACAGATAAGCGATGATGTAGGTGACGTCGAGTATATTAATTACGCGATTTCCGGTCGGGTCGCCGCAGACAAAATCGCAGAGATCTCCGATACCGTTGCTGTTGGCATCTTCCTGCCCGGGGTTGAAAACATCAGGGCAGTTGTCGCATGCGGAGCCGACACCGTCGGCGTCCGGGTCTTCCTGCAGCGGATTGGCGACATTCAGACAGTTATCGCAGGCGTCACCGACACCGTCAGAATCGGCATCTTCCTGTCCGGGATTGGCAATAGTGGGGCAGTTGTCGTTGGGGCAGAGATTTTCGGGATGACCGGGATTGCCGTAACTATCGCCGTCAGTATCGACACAAGGGGGCACCGCCCAGCCATCGAGGAAGAGCAGTATCCGGGTCAAAATGGTATCTCTCTTGGTGTAAGAAACAGACGTGTTAAGAATCGATTCGTAGCCCCAGTTAAAGAAGACCAGTTTGTACGAGCCGGAATAGGATAGGGCGGAGTACTGGCTTCCGTTGCGAAACTTGAAAGCGCCCAGTCCGCCATTGACCGGAATAATCTGCGACGAAATGGTAATTCCCTGATTGGCGCCGCTGAAGTACCGGGCGACAAAACCGTCGCCAATCGGCGAGCCGGCGATGCCGTCATGATAGATACTGAAATAAGTGCCGCCATAACGGGCGCGAAGGTAATTCTCCAGAAAAAGAGAATCCTGGGTGCGAAGTTCATTGGCCAACCCCTGGCCGGTCAGAAAGAGGTTGCCGCCGTTGTCGAGAAAGTATTTCATCGAGACAATATCGGCCGGCAAAAGATAATCGGCGGCGCTGTCGCCGGTGAACCAAATGACAGTGCTGTAGTCAGCCAGCGCTGCGCCGGGCGGAGTGCCGGAAGCCTGCTTGTTCCAGATATTGGCCGGTACACGCCGCTTGTAAGTGTCGCCGAAATACATCTCTTCATAATTGCCGCCGCGGTCGTCATCAACAATCAAAACCCGCGTTTTCCCCAACACTTTTTCGATGGCGAAGGTCTTCTGATAAAGTCCTCCGTTGGCGGTCAAATCTATGAATAAGGAATCATAAGTCGGATTGTCGATATTGGGGACAATAAACTGAAGTGAGTTGCCGACCGTGCTGGCAGTGCCGCCATTGCCGTTGATAAGCGGAATGGTGCTATTGGGGACGGTAAAAGTCAGACTGGGGTCATTGGAGGTAACGGTTATATTGACGCCGGTGGCGGTCAGCCAGTCGTTCTTGAAAAAGAGGTCGAGGTCGATTGATTCCCCCGGCTCAAGATACCCATCGGCATCATCATCGGCAAAACGGGAGGAGTCAATGGATAGATATGGGCGCGACCAATTTATATCGAGATTGGCGACCATAATGGAGTCAGAGGGGGAGATATTCCAGACAGCAACCTGAGTGACGCTGTTAGTATAACTGCGAGAATTGGGGATGGTCTTATCATCAAAGTGGTCGGTCCCACCCCAGGGATAGACATCGCTGGCATCGCCGCCATTGTTGTTGTTCTGAAGGTCGAATCGTCCGTCAGCCTGCTCCAGCATCACCAGCGGATGCCAATCATTAGTATTGCCCCACTGGGTTTCATCGATATGCCAGATAAGGAGCCCTTCCCAGGGGAGGTCGCGGTCAAAACCCATCCGCTGACGATTTTCGACCAGGAAGTACTGGCTTCCGACTGAGCCATTAGCCCAGAGCCGGTAAGCGGTTGGGTTCCAGGCGGCCGCCGGTAAGGAAACATTGGTCTGATTAGAAAGTACATTGGTCGGAGATATGAAGCCGAGTTCTTTCTTGCACCAGGCGTCAAAATGTGCCGGTATGCGCGAATTGCCGTTGTAACTTCCGCTCGCCATGACCGTCCAGTAGCCGCATCCGCGCGATGAATAATCGGTGTCATAGAGGTCGGGGAGACCAAGAACATGACCGAACTCATGGCAGAAGACCCCGATAGGGGCGATGTCGGCGCTGCCGGCGGATTCTTCCGGCTCCATAGAATATCCTGATATATAAACTCCATCTTTAAAGCGTGGACTGATGCTCCAGGCATGGGAGTGGATTTCGCAATCGCCGCCGGATTCTTCATACCCGGTGCCGGCATGGACAATAAAGATGCCATCGACATAATTATCGCCGTCGTTGTCATAAAGTGAAAAATTGATATACGGGTCAGCGGCATCGATGGCTTCTTCTGCCAGCCTCTGAGCGTTGGTAGGATAATCGCCGAAACCGTGCGAGCCGTCACAATTTTGAGTATAATAAGTGGAATTCTGAGAAGCGCGGTACCACCCGTAAACATCTCCCAGCATAACAAAATTGCCGTAAGAATTTTCGAGATAATATTCCTTCATTGAACCGGTAGGATTCAGAAAACCATCGGAGAAAAGGATAGAGTCAAAATCGGCGACGGTGGCGGCGGCATAACCGGCAGTATATGGTTTGTCGGGGAAATCGACCAAAATCACCAGCACGCGAAAAGTGACCGGGTTGCCGAGAGCCAGCGCGGCCCTGGTCTTCTGGTTCGCGGTCTGCGGCATATCAACGCCACGCGCACGGGCGTCACTAATCCGGGCGACAACCTCATCAAGTCGTCCCTCATTGCGCAGTTTGGCAACAACCTGCTCCGAAAGAGGAACAGCGTTTATGGTAGCGGAAAATAACAGGCTTAAGAGCAGTGGGAACAACAGACAGGCATGACGGCACATTTTGAAAGTCCTCCGAGGGATGTAAGTTATTATGCAATATATGCATAGGTCGTCAAAAGTCAAGGAATATAAAGACTTACACATATGATATCGCAATAAATACGGGTGGTTGAATCAAAAAGGCAGGTTTGACTTAGTGACAGCAGAGATTACTCTCGGCAAAAAGAAACCCCGCAATATGCGGGGTCAGACTGATGACAAAGGGCAGTTTTTCGGGACTGTCCTTTGTTTTTGTGT
>DYGG01000022.1:0-17720 GCA_020724775.1 Ignavibacterium sp.
ATTTCGCTGTCAGCCCAGGATGATACCCCCGTTATTCCAAGATAAGAATCCGGGATAATGCTCTACTTATAATAACGTCCCATCCCCTCATTCTGTCAAGCGGAATCATCTGGTTCCAGCCCGGCAGGTCGAAACCCCGCCTCTGGCAGGGGATGATAACTTTAACCATTCCGATTCAGAAATTCTCTAAGATAAAAAGCCCCGAGTCTCTATAAGTGATGTATTAATTCCGCAAAACGGGCGGCCGCGGTTGCCCGCAACTCACTTCTTCCCGAACTTCTGCTGCCATCTCTCTCTCAGCCGGACGTTGATACGGCGGGAGAGTTCCTCCGGAAGTTCCTCGCATCGGCCATCCTCGCGGCAGATTTTCACCGTCTGGCGCAACGTATCGAGCATCACCTTGCAGTCGGGGCATTCCCCCAGATGAGTCTCAATCTGCTTACAGAGTTCCGGGTCCAGGTCGCCGTCGATATAATCGCAGAGATTGGATATATATGTGGAGCAATCTTTCATTTCGGTGACTCGACTTTTAGAAGAGCATCAAGTTTGTCGCGCAGGAAAAGCCGCGCCCGAAGTATCCGCGATTTTACCGCCGCCTCCGAAAGTTTCATCACATCGGCAATCTCCTTGATACTCATATCTTCATGATACCTTAAAACAAACGGGATCGAATACTCCGCCCGCAGTTCATCGATGGCGTTTTCCAGAAACTCCCGGATTTGCGCGCTTTCCATTACAGTATGCGGGTCGCGCCATTCCGACAGCGCCGCATTCCCGTGCGCCTCGTGGTCGCGCACCGGCAGAAATTCCTCCAGCGACTTTATCTCCGAACGCTTTTCTTTTTGAAGATGCGCCCGCCCCTGGTTCAGCGCGATAGAATAAAGCCACGTCCCAAACGAACTTTCGCCGCGGAATTTATCGATATTGTCGATCGCTTTCAAAAGGGTCTCCTGAAGAACATCTTCGGCATCCTGCCGGTTACGGGTCATTCGTCTTGCCACCGCAAATAACTGCCTCTCATACTTTTCCACCAGCCGGGTGAAAGCGTCATAATCGCCGCTTTGCGCCCGCAGTACCAGTTCTTTTTCATCCATTAGACAATATCTCAAGCAAAACGATTCAACAATCCCTCAAAATCCGAATTCCGCCGCCCCAATTAATGAGAGAATAAGTTATAACTCAAGCGATTAGTTTACCGGATTCCGGTTTGCAGAAATGACCTTTACCCCCGCCCGGTCTCAATGAAGACTGTGATACTGCATTACCCGAAGATGTCCCGCGCCCCGTCTTATCAACCAGCGGTTAGCCGGATAGGCGGCAAAACCGGCAACAATAAGCGAAAGCAAGAGACTTCCCCAGAAAAGCGGCTCTGCCAATCCGGCATCCATCGCTCCCGGAATCACCAGCATTATCCCGTTATCGACAATTTCCATTATGACGATGGAGAGGGTATCGGCCGCCAGCGCCAATCCCAGGGCGGTCTTAAGGCCCACTTTGGCCCGAAGCAGCGGCAGAAGGGTCAAAGAATATCCGAAAATGAAGGCAAGTATGACCGATAAAAGTACCGTCGTCCAGTTGCCCAGTCCCGCCGCCGTTCCTATTACCATCCCCAGCACCTCCCCAATCGAGCAGCCGGTGAGGCAATGTACAGTAGCGCTTAGAGCCAAACGGTTCATCGAGACCGCCTGCTCTCTCGCACCATGATGAGAATGATGAACTTCCATTTTCCGTTTTTATACGATAATTCATCGGGAGTTGTTGACCTCACTCAATAATGCCATATTGGGTCAAACTAATCCATATTCCTCCCGTAAGATATGAGATTTTCAGGGAAATTTATAAAGATGATTCATGGCTCCATAGTTCCGCTGGTGACACCTTTCAGAAACGGAAGTCTCGATGAAACGTGTCTTGCCGCGCTGGTAGAATGGCAGATTGCCTCCGGCTCGCACGGTATCTCGGTCACCGGCACTACCGGCGAACCGAGTTCTCTTTCTCGTGACGAGCGCAAACGGGTGTACGAAATTGTGAGCGAAGCGATCAATAAACGTATTCCTTTTGTGCCGGCTACCGGCAGCAATAATCTTGAGGAGACGCTGGAACTTTCCCGATACGCCGAAAAACTCGACGCCGATGCCCTTCTGGTCATCACCCCTTATTATGTCCGTCCCAGCCAGGAAGGACTGTATCAATATTTCCGAACCATCGCCGGGAAAATCGGCACACCGCTCATACTCTATAATATACCGGGCCGCTCCGCGATTAATCTTGAGATTGAAACCGTTCTGCGCCTGAGAGAATCCTGCCCCAATATAATCGGCATCAAGGAAGCCAATAAAGATTTCGAGCATGTCAATCTCCTGCTTCATCGCGCCGGGCGCGATTTTCTGGTTTACTCCGGCATTGAACTCCTCTGTTTCCCGATTCTCGCTATTGGCGGCACCGGTTTTATCAGCGCCACCGCCAATATCCTGCCGGAAAAAACGGCGCTGCTGTACAATCTGACTCGGCAGGGGAAATGGGATGATGCCCGCGCCCTTCATTATTATCTGATGCCGCTTAACGACGCGGTCTTCTTCGAAATCAACCCGGTGCCGGTCAAAACCGCCCTCGGATGGATGGGCAAAATCGACCCGGAGGTGCGCCTTCCACTTACAGCAATGTCACCCCTCAATCAGGAACGCCTCAAGAAAGTGCTCAAAACTTACAACCTTATCAAAAATGATTGAAAGTTAATCCGAATGAAACTCGCGCGCTGGGCAGCCGAAGGAAGAACTGTCAACGGCGCCTTTAATGGATATGAACTGGTCGGTACCGACGACGTCCGCTATAACCCGGAAGAAGTGGTCTGGCTGCCGCCGTCAGAGCCGCAAAAGATAATCGGCATCGCTCTCAATTTCGCCGACCATGCCGAAGAACTGAATCTTGCAAAACCGGAACTGCCGGCGATTTTCATCAAACCCTCAACCTCGCTAATCGGTCATAAAGGCAAGGTTCTCATGCCGCCGGGGAGCAAATATATGCACTATGAAGCGGAACTGGTGGCGATAATCGGCGAGAGATGCCGTGCTGTAAAAGCCGCCCATGCTCTCGATGTTGTCGCCGGATACACTATCGGCAACGATATCACCGTCCGCGACAAAATCGGCAAGTACTTTCGCCCGCCTCTTATTGCCAAAGGATGGGACACTTTCGGTCCGGTCGGACCTTATATGGTCACTCCAGATGAAGCCCCTGACCCGGCCAATACGACGCTCCGGACATTTGTCAACGGCCAGTTGCGACAGGAAGGAAACACACGCAACCTCCTTTTTTCACTCCCTGAATTAATAGAGCATATTTCGATGATTATGACCCTCGAGCCAGGCGACCAGATCTGGACCGGAACTCCCAAAGGGATTTCTCATATCTATCCCGGCGACATCATTCGTATTGAGATTGACGGCATCGGCGCGCTCGAATCAGAGATTGTCCTGGGACCAGAATTGTAGAGACAAAATGAAATATTATACCAGGCATTTCATAAACAACCAATTTCTCGAATCCCATGATGGCGGGCAGTTCGATATTTTGGCTCCGGCTACCAATGAAACTATTGGTCATGCCGCATCAGGCAAGCCCGCCGATATCGATGCCGCCGTCAGGGCGGCGCGGATGGCGTTTGATTCGGGAGTCTGGTCGAAAATGCCGGTGGAACTCCGCTCCCGAAAAATCCGCCATATCGGCGACCTGATAATAAAGCATGCCGATGAAATCGCCGAACTGGAAATCATCGATACCGGCATCCCCCGCAAGCAGATTACCGGCAGCGCTATCCCCAGAGCGGCGGAAAATTTCTATTTTTTTGCCGAGCAACTCAAACTGCTGGAAGGGAAGTCCTTCAAAGGTGACGGCTGGCACAATTATGTAACCTACCGCCCGGTTGGTGTTGCCGGACTTATCACCCCCTGGAATACTCCCTTTATGCTCGAGACCTGGAAAGTAGCCCCGGCGCTCGCTTCCGGAAACTGTGTAGTGTTAAAACCGGCGGAGTGGTCCCCCCTCTCGGCTGACAAACTGGCGCAGATATTTCAGGAAGCCGACCTGCCTGCCGGTGTTTTCAATCTTGTCCACGGTTTCGGCGAATCCGCCGGCGCCCCGCTGGTGGCTCATCCGGATGTACAACTTATCTCCTTTACCGGCGAAACCACCACCGGTATGGAAATCATCCGTAACGGCGCCTCTACCCTGAAACGATTCAGCATGGAACTGGGCGGCAAGTCGCCGGCTATTATTTTCCCCGACACCGACATTGACCGGGCGCTTGATGGCATCACCTGGCAGATCTTTAGCCTGAACGGCGAGCGCTGCACCGCCAACTCGCGACTTCTACTGCATAGAAATATATTTGACCGGTTTGTGGAAAAATTGAAAGAGCGGGTCGCCGGAATCAAAGTCGGCAACCCCGATGATATCTCCACCGAAATCGGACCGCTTATTCATCCTGAGCACTGGCAGCGCGTGCGCCGTTATATCGATATCGCTCGCAACGAAGGCGCCGAGATTGCTCTCGGCGGTGACCGCCCGCCCGGATTCGAAAAAGGGAACTATTTCGCCCCTACCCTAATCCTGAATGTGAAAAACGAAATGCGAATTGCTCAGGAAGAAGTCTTCGGGCCGGTGCTGGCGGTTATCCCATTTGAAAGCGAAGAGGAAGCGATTCGGCTTGCCAACGACGTCAAATATGGCTTGGCTGGATATATCTGGACCAACGATTCGGCGCGGGCGCATCGCCTTGCCGAGGCTCTCGAATGCGGCATGGTCTGGATTAATTCGCATAATGTCCGCGACCTGCGTTTGCCGTTTGGAGGAAGTAAATATAGCGGCATCGGTCGCGAAGGGGGACGATGGAGTTTTGAAGAGTTTTATTTCGACACCAAGTCGATTCAAATACCAACCGGGGAACATCATATCCCGAAAATCGGAGTCTGATTAACTGAGGGAGAATTAAAGATGGGCGCCAGACGAGGCGAAGAAGTTCTTGCAAAATTAAGAGACCATCCTCACGAAATTTGGCATCGCGGTGAGAGAGTTACCGATGTTACCCGTCATGAAGGTTTCAAAAGCGGCGCCCGTAGTCTCGCCGCACTGTATAACCTCCAGTGGCAATTCCCCGAGGAGATGTTATTCGATTCCCCTGACAGCGGTCAGAAAGTCGGCCGGTCGTTTTTGATTCCCCGCAACAGAGAGGAACTGAAGTCGATTTCAAGAATGATGAAGCGCTGGGCAGATTATTCCTTTGGCATGATGGGTCGCTCCCCTGACTATCTCAACCGCGCCATCAGCGCTTACGCCGGCGGCGCACAATTTCTGGCTCAAGCCGACCCCCGTTTCGGCGAAAATGCGAAAAACTATCATCGCTACATGCGGGAAAATGATTTCAGTCTGACGCATACTCTTGTCAATCCCCAGTCGAACCGCGCCGTCGGTCCGGCCGGACAGAGCGACCCCTTCCTTGCCGCACGAATCAAAGAAGAGCGGGATGACGGCCTTATTATCCGCGGCGCCCGGATGCTGGCGACTCTCCCTATTGCCGATGAAATCATGGTCTTCCCGTCAACACTTCTCAAAAGCGGCGATGAAGATGCCCCATACGCTTTTGCCTTCGCCATCCCCTGCAACACCAAAGGCTTGAAATTCCTCTGCCGCGAAACCGTCGATTACGGACGAAACCATTATGACCATCCGCTCGCTTCCCGTTTCGAAGAACAGGATGCGGTGGTGATTTTCGATGATGTCTTCGTCCCCTGGGAGAGGGTGTTCATGCTTCGCGACGTCGACCGCTGCAATCAGGCGTATGCCGCCACCGGCGCCGTGATCCATATGTCGCATCAGGTGGTGGTCAAGAATATCGCCAAAACCGAATTTCTGCTGGGATTGGCATCACTCATGATTGATGCTATCGGCATCGAAAAAATCCAGCATGTCCACGAGAAAGTCCGCGACATCTGGGTGGTGATGGAAGCGATGAGAGCGTTCCTCCGTGCCGCCGAAGAGGACGCCGCCCTCGACAGTTACGGCGTTATGCGTCCCGCCTGGGACCCGCTCGACGCCGCCCGAAATTTCTTCCCCCTGCTCTACCCTAATCTGGTATCGATTATCCAGCAACTCGGCGCCAGCGGCCTGGTTGCCGTGCCGACCTCGGCCGATATCAATGGTCCCCTCCGGGAGGAAATCAAACAGTACTTCAAAGCGGCGCGCCTTGAAGCCCATGAACGGATTCCTCTCTTTCGCCTTGCCTGGGATGCCTCTATTTCCGCTTTCGCAACCCGGCAGGTGCTATATGAGCGGTTCTTCTTTGGCGACCCGGTCCGGATGGCCGGCGCCCTCTTCACCGCCCACAGCCGTGACCAATATATGGAGCGGATTCGCCAATTCCTCAAACTGAATATCGAAAACCCCGTTGCTGATGACTGAGAATAATTCTAAAATCACTCCCTTCGCCTTCCGGAAAACCATGGGGCTTTTTGCCACCGGCGTTACCGTCATGCTCACCGAAGCCGACAGCGATCTGCATGGGATGACCGCCAATGCCGTCTCCTCGCTTTCCCTTGACCCGATGATGATTTTAATCTGCGTCAAAAAAGGCTCCCGGACAGCCGCGATGATTCAGAAAGCGAATCATTTCAGCATAAATTTCCTCGGCGCCCATCAGGAGGCGCTCTCCAACTATTTTGCCGGCATCAAGACCGGGCAGAAAGTGGACTTCCAAATCGAACCGTGGCGGCTGGGGAAACGTCTCCGAGACTGCCTGGCAGCAGTACTCTGCGCCGTCAGCAAGATAACCGAAGGGGGCGACCATTGGATTGTCATAGGAAAAGTGGAGGATATCTATATAAACGAAAAACCAACCGAGCCGCTGCTGGTGTTTGGCGGCAGTTACCATACTCTCGGTGCCCAGCCGATTGCCCCTGCCCCGGACACATGGGAGCCGCTTTCCAACATCCCTCAAATCTTTTATGACCCATGGGAAAACCAATGACCGATTTCAACATCCTTCGTTCCGCCATCGCCGAATTCCTTGTTACCGACCTTGATGCCGCCCGCGAATTCTACTGCAGCGCCCTCGGTTTCCTGCTTATCGAAGAGACCGGCTCCGCTCTCTATCTCGGCGGACTGGAAGAGCGCGACAAATATTCTCTCATTCTGCGCAAAGCTGAGGCTCCCGGGCTGGCCGCTATCAGTTTCAAAGTCGAATCGGAGCGCGACCTCGAAGCCCTTGCCCGTCTTGCCGATAATGAGAATCTCCCCTGTCGATGGATTGACACCGGCGCTCAGCCGGGCAAAGGGAAAGCCCTTCGTCTTCATGACCCCGGCGGCATCCCTCTTGAGTTCTTTTGCCAGATTGAACAGCGTGACTGGTATCTCCAGAAATTCCGTCATCATCGCGGCGCCAGAATAATGCGTATCGACCATTTCAACTGCATGGTGCGCGATGTCGCTCAGTCTCATGAATGGTACACCGGAAAACTCGGCTTTCATTGCTCCGAACTGACCGACACCAAAGAAAATCCCCCGCGTCCCTGGGCAGTCTGGCTTCATCGCAAACAGAATGTCCACGACATCGCCCTCATGAACGGCATCGGCCCCCGTTTGCATCATGTCGGTTTCTGGGCAAGCGACCGGGTCAGCATTCTCGACGCCTGCGATGTTCTCGCGGCATGCGGCTTCGCCAAAAACATAGAACGTGGTCCCGGACGACACGGCATCAGCAATGCCTTCTTCCTTTATTTGCGCGACCCCGATGGCAATCGTATCGAAATCTACACCGGCGACTATCTAATCACCGAGTGGAACCGCCCTCCCGTCCGCTGGGATATCGATAATCCGATGCGCCAGACGTTTTGGGGGCATACCCCGCCGAAGAGTTGGTTTGATGAAGCCGCGCTGGTTAAGAATATTTTGACGGATGAGTTCATGCCTACCGGTGAGGCGCTCTTGACGCATCGCCCCAGTTATGTCATCTAATCTGCGCGCGCAGACTTATCACACCAACCTTCTACTGCGCTGTCGGGAACCCCTTCCCGACACAATTACCGTAGGGCAGGAGCCCTGCGCTCCTGCCTTTTTAGGCGCTGTCCGGAACCCCTTCCCGACACAAACCAAAACTCGCCACGCCTGCTATAGATGTCTTCCAAATATTCTCTTATATTCCCCGGCAGAACGAAAAAACAACCACAAGGAGACCAGAAGATGAAAATCATCCGCTTCAATGAAGGAGAAAGTTATGAGCCGGAGAAAGACTGGAAGCGAGTCAGTCTCTGCACTCAGCCAGATATCTCCATAGAGCATTTCATCAAACCTCCGGGACATTCCTCGCCGAAACACGAACATCCCAGTTCGCAGGTGCTGGTGGTGCTGAAAGGCAGAATAAAAGTAACCACCGACAACGATGAAGCGGAACTGGAGGAAGGCGACGCCGTCTATATCCCCGGCAATGAAAGCCATCTGGTGACCAATCCGCTGGATACCCCCTCGGTGGGACTGGATATCTTTGTGCCGGGTCGCTCTTTCGATTTCTGGACAAAACGGAAGAAATAACCCGGCGACCTTCGAGACTTTGCCGACGATATCACATTTCATCTCCCCTATGTAACCTGGTGTCGATTCGGTCGTATGCTGATTTAGAGTCTCATATATCAAAAAAAGGAGTCCCTTATGACTGAAGTTGTTCGGCTGCATGACCAATTAAGCCGCTCTTATTGGGGGAATGCCTGGCATGGTCCCTCACTGAAGAAAGTGTTGACAGGGGTCAGCGCCGTCAAGGCGGCATCTAAACCGGTGCGCAAAGCCCACAGCATCTGGGAAATTGTTCTGCATGTAAATGCCTGGCTGGATGCCGCACGACGTCGGATAGAAGGAGAGAAATTAAACCTCACCGATGAGCAGGATTGGCCCGCTCTGAAAAAAGAAGGTCCCAAAGCCTGGAAAGAAACTTTACAGGCTCTGGAAAACTCGCAAATCCTGCTGGAAGATACCGTCAAGCAGTTGTCGGAGGAGCGTCTCAACGAAAATCTGACCGGCGGCACATATACCGTCTATTTTCAGTTGCAGGGAATTATTCAGCATACCTTATATCACACCGGGCAGATTGCCCTGCTTCGGAAATGACCTGGCGCCGATGGAGAACCCGACAATATTAGACAGAATGATTAGAAAAGAAGCGAACCGGTCCTTAATCTTAATGCCTTGGGGGGGAACATTATTATGGAAAATTCGTTTAATTAACTATTGACATTGGAAATTATGTCGATATATTGAAATAACATAAAGGATCTCCTTCACAAATTTTTCTCAAGGTTTGTATCAGTAATTCAATCTCTTGTCGAAAATCTTAAGTTTGGAGACCAGCGCAATAGTGCGCAAGGAACCGTTTATCTTCTATTACGAGTGACCTTGAGAAAAGGACCCCGAGAGATAAACAAATCTGGAGTGTAGAATGAATATCTACGTAGGCAATCTGTCAACCGAAGCCACCGAAGACGACCTTCGTCAGGCGTTTGAAGGATTCGGGCAGGTGACATCAGTGAACATCATCAAGGACAAATTCAGCGGCGAATCGCGTGGATTTGGCTTTGTTGAAATGTCCTCTAAGGAGGAGGCTCACGCAGCCATCAGCGGCCTTAACGGCAAGCAGATGCATAACCGTTCACTCAATGTCAACGAAGCCCGCCCGCGCACCGAAGGCGGTGGCGGCGGCGGTCGCGGCCGTAATTTCGGCGGCGGCAATCGTGGCGGCGGCAACAGACGCTTCTAAGACGAGCGGATGAATAAGCCTCTCGCTTCAAATTGAAGCGGGTAAATGCCAAAAGGGATCGGAACTATCCGATCCCTTTCTTTATTTACCGGCGCTGAAAGTTTCGGCCGCTCAATCGAGCGCGGTTATCTTAAGACAGATATCTATGGCATGCCCAAACGCCGGCGGTTTCTTGGGGGTAATTCTAATTGTGGCATTCTTCCCGAGCGTCAGTTCCTTTACAAATTCCGCGTCGGCCGCCGGATTCCAGAGATACTCCGCTCCGTCGATATCAATTTTCACCGTTTGAACCGGCTGGTCGCTTTCTACCTCCCCGGCAAACTCCAGACGATATAACCCCGCCTGATTGCGCAGCAGCCAGACAATCTCTTTCTGGTTGCAGGAAATCCGGGCGCAGACAAACTGCGAATCCAGTGTCGGAATCTCCATCATAACGGTGTCTATCACCACTACGGTATCAATAATCAACACCGTATCGGTGGTGCCGACAGTATCGATTATCATCACGGTATCAATAGTCCCGACCGTATCAACCACCCAGATGGTGTCGATAATTCCGATCGTATCAACTACTACTATCGTATCAATCGTGCTTAATGTATCGATTATGGTCACAGTATCGACCGTACCGATAGTATCCACAATTATCACGGTGTCGGTCGCGCCTACGGTATCAATTATCACCACCGTATCGATGGTGTAAACGGTGTCCCCCGGAGTGGGCGGATTAAGAATTCTGCCCTGCGGACTTTCCAGCGGGTCAGCGCAATTCATCAGGGATTGGGCAGCGCCCAGCAGAAGCATAGTTGCGGCAAAAAGAATAAGTCTTTTCACTTGCCACCTCCAAAGTCCAGATGCGCTGTCAGGTAAGCCAGAAATTGGTCGCTGTCAAAATCAGACAACGCTTCTTCAGCATGGCGGCTTTTTGACGGATGATACGCCGCCGTTAAGGAGAGAAAACTCAAGGGGTCGTAGCGCAATCCCAGCATAACCCCTTCGGAAAGACGAGTATATTCATAATATTCCTGCGAGATTTCTTCCATCCGGGTCCACCCTCCCACCAGACCGAGGGGGATTTTATCGAGCGGATAAAATATAATCCGCCCTCCAATCAGGCGACGTTTTGTGTCCAGGTCAGTATTCTCGAAGCGGAAAGAATTATTCCAGAAAGTGTGTCCCACAATCGCTTCAAGATAGATAATCCGGCGCCAGGTCAACGCCGCCGTCGCCACCGGTATTCCGCCGAAGGGGGATGTCGAAACGCCCAGTCCCAACTGCACTCCGAAGTTTTCCTCAAAGCGGGACAGAGGAGCCGACGTTTCTTTTACCTCGGTGAAACGACGCTCCACCGGCGGACGAGTCTCCAGCGCCTGCAGACGGTTCTCCAGGTCAACCAGCGCCCGGTCTATTCGCAAAGTCACATTACGAAATTCCGGTCCGCTCTTCTTAGTCTCCCGCGACTGGATAACTATCTGCGAGGGCGCCACGCCGTAATCTTCAATCAGCAGATTGCGAAGCGCATGCGCTCGTCCCAGAGCCACTCCCGGATTTTGCGCATCATGATTATGCCGAAACCGTTCCCCGTCCGATTCTCCCGTGATAATCGCCCGCGCCAGACGGTATTTCTGCAGGGTATCGGCAACCGCTTTCAACTCCGCCTGAAATGGCTTGAACTGCTCCGAACCGACACTCCCGCCAATTGCCAGCGGAAAATCCGGTATCATTATCTCCTGACCGACCGCCTGCCCCAGCAGAAGTAATATCACCCCTAATATTAGAGAGGTTGCTCTTATCATATAATATCTCTCTTCCAGACAGTTATTTATCTTTCTTCTCTGCCAGAATCTATTGCAGAGGTTTTCAATTTTTTCCTGCAAGCCGTTGCATCATAGTAACAACTGGCTCAAAAAGTCGCCGTCGTAATCCCTTCATCCCTCGACATAATTCTTCCGGCGGGAAGAACTTATGCCTGACTGCCTGACTATTAGCGCAAAAATCATTCCGGTTGCCGCGAAACTTTCCGGCTTTTCCCGGCGGTTGCATTATCTTTGCGCCGCTTTGTGCCGTAATTCAATATGAAAACCGGTATGAAAAAGCGACGCGGGACAGGAAAAATGCTTTTAGACTCTCACAATAGATTTGACCAAAACCAATGATTGACCTTGTTGCCCTGTTGCGCCGTCGAGGTATCCAGCCGACACCACAACGGCTTGCCGTAGCAGATTTTATACTCCGCTCCCGGGCGCATCCCTCAGCCGATCAGGTGCTGGAAAATGTGCGGCGCCAATGCCCCACTATTTCACGCGCTACTGTGTACAACACCCTGAACCTTCTGGCAGAGAAAGGGCTGGTCAAGACACAGATTCTCAAGGAGGGAACGGTTATCTTCGACCCCAATATAGACCGGCATCACCATTTCGTTGATGAAGAGTCGGGGCAAATCTATGATATCCCCTGGAACGCTATCAAGGTTTCCGGCGAACAAACGCTGGAGGAATTTGAGATTCACGAGTTTCAGGTGATATTGCGAGGCCGAAAGAAAAGGAAGTGAGCCTTCTTGGAAATGACTCAGACAATATCTAAGTCAGGTCACTCCCAAGATATTCCCAACTTCTATTATCTATTCCTCGTTTATTTTTAGAATAAGTGAAGAAAAAAAGTATCGACTCTTACTCACCATGCTTCTTGAGTGAGGCATCGGGCAAACCGAGCACAGCGATAAGAGCCCCGATTTTCGGATGTTTCTGCAGGGCGGCATAATACGGCATTACCGCCGTGAATATCAGTTCCCAGTCGCGCCGCCGCTTGAGCCTCCCGGAGTAAGCGAAGGCGCGCTTCCGGCTCCAATGACAGAGGCAGAGAGAGAAACTTGAGCGCTACCTCTCTTTCCAATCGCGTGTCCTGCGCCAGATAAACTTCCCCCATACCCCCGGAACCCAGCATCCTTATAATCCGGTACTGAGCAACCGTCTCACCGGAAGCGAGAATAGTAAAAGAGCGAGTCGGATTATCAGTCATACTTTTGTCATCAAATAACTGTTATACGAACCTGTGACTGGATAATTGGAATCGATGGTCGGCATTTATTTCATACAGTTAAGACCTCACCTTCCTCCTGAAAACCGAACTGTCTCGCCCGACAACTTTCTCGATTTTGTTGTTGCGCTTCCGGGTTTCAAATGTTCAATTTGGCTGTGGCGGCGCTGCTATCGATTTTCGTAACATAAGGCGCCCCCTTGCGTATCCGTATCTGAGAAAGGAGAAATAAATGAAAGTCTTTGGCATTGTTTTAATAGTCCTATTTCTGCTGGTCCTGGCGGTCGGAGGATGGATCTGGTCAGGACGCGCCGGATTGATTGACCGGACCCAGAGTGTCGATGAAAAATGGGCACAGGTGCAGAATGTTTATCAACGTCGTTTTGACCTCGTTCCCAACCTGGTGGCAAGTGTCGACAATTTTATGCAGCGGCAGCAGGCGACATTGACAGAGGTCATTTCGATGCGCCAGCGGGTAATCGACCTCAAAGAATCAGCCGAAAAAGCGCTCGGAAGCCAGAACCCGGCTCTTCTCGATTCCCTCGCCGGGCAGTTATCTCGCCAACTCAATTCTTTTATAAACGTAGTAGTGGAGCAGTACCCTCAAATCAAGGGCGACCAGTTATATGCTGACTTGATGACTCAACTGGAGGGAACCGAAAATCGTATTGCCCAGGAGCGGCGCACTTTTAATGAAATTGTCCGCGATTATAATACCTATCGCCAGCGAGGTATCAAGGCTCTCATCGCCGGCTCGATATTCGGATTCCCGTATGAGAAACAGTTTTTCGCGGCGCAGCCGGAAGCCCAGACCGCTCCCAGTGTTAAAGATGCCTTCAATAATGAATAGACGGAACCGGTAGATTGAAATATTTCTCAAAAACTATCTTTGTCCTGCTACTGGCTTTATCGGTATTTGCCAAATCCGACCTGCCAGGTTACGAAGGGATGATAAATGACCGTGCCGGACTGCTGAGCCGTGACGAAATCCGGCAACTCGAATCGAAAACCCGCAGTTACCGCGAGCAGACCGGCGTTGAAATAGGAGTTCTGATAGTTTCTAATCTCGGCGACCGGTCACTGGAAGATATTGCCCACGACATCTTCAATGCCTGGGGTATAGGGAGTAAAGACAATGTTAACGGCGTTCTGTTTCTGATAGCAATAGAGGAAAAGAAAACCCGTCTTGAAGTCGGGTACGGCTTGGAGGCGGAACTGACCGACCTTGAAGCCGGGCGGATAGTCAGCCGGAATTCCCCCATGGCCGAGCATTTTCGCCGCGGTGACTTTGCCGGCGGGATAAATGCCGTTCTCGACGGCATCGCCGAGGCCGTCGGTGGCGAATACAACCCGCCCCGGCGGGAAAATGAAGAAGAAGAGGCGTTCTTTCCGTTGCTGATACCGTTAGGTTTTATCATTTTCTTTGTGGTTCTGTCAATTTTGCGTCGGCGCGGGATTATTGACCGTCGATTCGGCGGTCCCTTCATCGGCAGTTTCGGCGGCGGCTCATCAGGCGGCCGAAGTAGCGGCGGCGGATTCAGTTTTGGCGGCGGCTCCTCCGGAGGAGGAGGCGCCAGCGGCGGCTGGTAGGAGTAAAGGCAGATATGGCTACATTAGTAGATAAATATTTTTCACAGGCAGATTTTGACGCCATCGAAACATCTGTCCGGAAGGCTGAGCAGCAATCCAGCGGCGAAATTGTCGTTCTTCTGACGTCCCAGTCCAAACAGTGGCAAATAGAGAGATTGATTCATTCTTCGCTGGCGGCGGTTATCGCCATGCTGGCGGCGCTCTATTTTACTCGTGAGAACAATTGGGGTATATACTACAATACCACTCAGGCTCTACTCTGGGGCGGTATCGGATTTGTCGCCGCCTATTTCAGCTGGGGACAATTTCTGAAACGAGCCGGAAGGCGTCAAAAAATAGTCTGGAACCGGGCCTTGCGACATTTCCGCCGGATTCCGGCATCGCGAGCCCAGACCGCCGTCCTGATTTTTCTCTCTCTCGCAGAAGAGCAAGCCGCGATTGTCGCCGACAAGGGAATCGCCTCCAAAGTTCCTGAAGATTACTGGCATCGCCCCCAGTCGCTGGTGGCAAAGGCGATGAAAGATGGAAAACATGCCGAAGGAATTATTCAAGCCATCGAAATGCTCGGCGTGGAACTTGCCGCTCATTTTCCCCGACAAAGTGACGATATCAACGAACTTCCCGACCGCCCCAAAAGCGCCGATTAGCCTTCCCCTTCCCGCCCGGTTCGTTTTCAGTCACAAAATTTCCCCGTAATGGGCAATTTCCTCCATTTTTATCTTGCATAACAATATGGTCAGGCCTATCTTTATTTGTTCACTGCAATAGCAACCCTCACCTTCTGGAGGAACTTCCATGAAACATCTGCTGGCTCTTGCGCTTGCCGCCGTTATGTTGCTCTTGACATTCGGCTGCAGCGGAACACCGCCTACCCAGTCGGCCGGCAATGCCACCGTTGACCATTCCGTGGCATTGGTAGAACGCCCGGAGTTCATTGAAACCAGACCGCCTGAAGTTGTTGCCAATTTTACCCTCAAGGTCGAAAGTGTGCCGACCGGAGTGCTGGAGAAAAAACCCCCACCGCCACCGCCACCCGACACTCTCTCCAATGACCCCAATCCCAACCCGGCGCACAAGTATGCTTATATCGTCGGCATCTCCAATTATGAAGGGACTGCCAACGATCTCCAGTTCTGTGATGATGACGCTCAGGCCATGAAAACCTGGCTGCAGGGAGAAGGCTTTACCTGCCGGATGGACCTCGACCTGGCCGCTACCGCCGCCAATATCACGACCGGACTGCAGTGGCTTATCAACAGCGCCGCCCCCGGTGATGAAATCGCCTTCTGCTACAGCGGACATGGCGGTCGCTCTACCGCCGGCTCGGCAATTATCTCTGCCGACCTCTATTATGTCACTCATGGCTATGTCATGTCGTATTTCAACGCCGCCAATTGCACCAAGAAACTTGCCACTCTTGATGCCTGCGTCATCGGTGATTTTCATCTCGATGTCGTCACCGGTACTTTCATGGCAACCGCATCCGACAACAAGAATTCCTATGATGCCCCCGACCTGAACCATGGCGCCTGGACTTATTATTGGCTGTACGGAACCGAAACTGTCGGGTTAGTATATGCCGAAGATGCCGCCCCTTATGCTGAAAGCGGCATGAAAGCCTGGGCTTCCCTGTACCGCTTGCGAGTTGACCCGATTCACACCGACAAATACACCGGCATGATGGATATGTAATTGGTTGTTAAGTTACTGCTGAATAACGAAACGGCAGGGTAACCCCTGCCGTTTCTTTTGGTATTGTTTCGTCGTCGCCGCCGCTGATATTCTGCTTGGTAATTCTTCATTAAGAGTTAATAATATCCGGTATGATAAGAATAGCCATTATCGGCGGAGGTCCCGCCGGTTTCTTCGGCGCCGTCTCTGCGGCCGGGTATAAGACGTCCGACGAGATTACGATATTCGAAGCCACCCATCAGCCCCTGGGGAAAGTCCGCATCTCCGGCGGCGGACGATGCAACGTTACTAATCACTGCTATGATCCGGCCGAACTTGTCAAAAATTATCCACGGGGAGGCAAAGAACTGCGAGGACCGTTCAGCCGGTTTCAACCCCGTGATACTGTCGCCTGGTTTGAAAAGCATGGAGTCAGACTGAAGACCGAATCTGACGGGCGAATCTTTCCGGTCACCGACAATTCCGAAACTATTATCAACTGCCTGCTGACAGAAGCAAAAAAGACTGGCGTCCGGTTACGTCTCGGCGCCCGCGTTACCGCGGTAAGTCGGCTCACAGATGACCCCGCTTCCCCGCGATTTCGCATCAGATTTCAGGATTCCGCTGCCGAAGAATTCGATAAGGTCTTATTGGCAACGGGTAGCGCCCCGCGGGGGCTTACCTTTGCCGCATCCCTGGGACACTCCCTGATTCCCAGCGTCCCCTCTCTCTTTACTTTCAATATTGAAGACCCCCGAATCGACGGCCTCGCCGGAATAAGTTTTGAATATGTCCGGCTGAGTATGACCATCGCGAAAAAGACAAAACTGCTTCAGAGCGGTCCGCTTCTGATAACCCATTGGGGATTTTCCGGTCCGGCCGTGCTGAAACTCTCCGCCTGGGGAGCGCGAATCCTTCATGAAAGTAACTATCAGGCGGAACTATCCGTTAACTTCCTGCCAGGCCTCACCGGGCAGTCGCTCCTGCAGAAATTGGTCGAATTCAAATCTCATCAGGGCAGAAAGCATCTTCTCAATTCTCCACCATTACCGCTGCCGAAACGATACTGGTCGCGCATAGTGGAGCACCTCGGCATGGATAACAAACTTACCTGGGGTAATCTCGGCAATTCCGGTCTCAGACGGATTGCAGAAGAAATCTCCTCGGCTAAATTCCGGATAAACGGTAAAGGGATTTTCAAGGAAGAGTTCGTTACCTGCGGCGGTGTCAATCTGAAAGAGGTCAATTTCAAGACTATGGAGAGTAAAATCTGCCCCGGTTTATACTTTGCCGGAGAAATTCTCGATATTGACGGAATCACGGGGGGATTCAATTTCCAAAGCGCCTGGACAACCGGCTGGCTCGCCGGGCAAAGCATGGCAACTTTGTAGTCGAACCGCTGCCGTCATTTTCCTTTTTCAATTTTCTCCCCTAAATACTATTACTAACTAATCATTACTGACTAATAAGTATCCATCCCTTTTTTCATTCCCCTTTAGTCTCAAAGTTTCAAGTGATAGACTGGCATTGACTTAATCCTAAATTGCGAATTCTCATTCCTGGCATTGCTATTGCATTAGTTGCTATCGGCATTAAAAACTTAACCAGGAACAAAAAAATGTCGCGC
>DYGG01000022.1:17730-51782 GCA_020724775.1 Ignavibacterium sp.
ATATGTTCGGCGCACAATCTTTTTAACCGGTCCCACTGGAAATCTCGGAGCCCCGCTTCTATGGCGCCTACTGCAAAGAGCAGAGGTTGACCGGGTCTATACCCTGGTGCGGGCAAAATCAGACCAGGAGGGGCTGGCGCGAGTCCTTGATGCGATTGTCGCCGCCACCGGCCGAATCGAACTTCCCCTTATATATCAGAAACTGCGCGTAGTCTGCGGCGATATTACCGATTCCCGGTTAGGACTTTCCCCGTCGATTCGCAAAGTATTACTGTCTGAAGTTACCGATATCATTCACTCCGCGGCGCAGACCGCGTTCACTCTGCCGCTGGATACAGCCCGTCAAACCAACTGCCTCGGCGCCGAACATATAGCCGCGCTCGCGCAGGATATCAACGGCCGCCGAGAACTGCAGCGCTACTTTCATATCAGCACCGCTTTCGTCTGCGGCGAATCCGAAGGAACTATCACAGAACAGTTCCGCAATACGACCAACTTTTCCAATTCATACGAACAATCCAAATTCGAAGCCGAGCAGGTTCTGCGTAAAAGATATCGCGACCTGCCCTGTACCATCATCCGACCGACCATCGTCGCCGGAGACTCTGAAACCGGAAAAATCCTGGCTTGCAATGTCCTTTATACACCGCTGAAATGGATACTGCACGGCTATCTGGACCGCCGGACTGTCGAAACAGATATTTTGCTCGATGTCGTCCCGGTCGATTATGTCGCAGCCGCCACCGTCGCCCTGCTCTCACATTCGGAGCGAAATCTCCCGTCACCGATTCATCTTGCCGCCGGAGAAAATTCCAATATGACCGTCAGCGAAATTGTCCGATTTACGATGGAGCATGCCCGCCGACGCAAGTATATGTTACATACTGCGAGCCATCGCCGTATCGATTGTCGGACAACTCCCTACTCCCCATATGTAACGCTTCACCGGTCATTTGCCATCAACCATTCGGCAGCACTTCTGGCGCCGCTTGGCCTCAGTCCGCGGCCCCTGGCAGAATATCTTGCCTGCCTTCTTGACCATGCTTTTCAGACTAATTGGAGCAAGAATCTCTCCGGAGATTCCTGCACTCGACGGAAGGAGAGAGCATGCGCGGCATGATTATCGTCAATTCTCTTTACAGAGATAGCCTTTCGCCGCAGGCGCTGTCGCATCTGTGCGAGTTGACTGACGGCTCCGTATCATTCACCGCTTCGCCCGGACATGCCCGATATCTGGCGCAAAAAGCGGCGGAACGAAGATATGATATAGTTGTCGCCGTCGGCGGCGATGGCACCGTCAATGAAGTCTGTAACGGGCTGGTCGGAAGCGGCACCGCCCTTGCCGTATATCCGGTCGGTACCGCCAATGACCTCGCCCGGCAGATGAAAATCTCCCTTCAGCGGATGCGGGCATGCCACCACCTGGCATTATGCCGTCTTCGTCCGATTGACTTGATAAAAATCAACGGATGGCATTTTGCCACTGTCGGAGGGATTGGACTTCCTTGCGAAGTGCTCCGGAAGATGGAAATCAATCGCCGCGTGAACGGACAGACTTTGTCCGGCAGAGGCTACTTCCGCCGCTTCTCATACCTGCAGGCTTTTATCTCCCTTTTTGGCGCCATCCCTGATTCGCGCGGCGAGATCGAAATAAAAACCGAGCAAAACGGCCTAATCGGCGAATATATTGCCCTTCTCATTTCCAATCAGCCAAAGGTCGGGCATCTCTTCTACTCTGCCCCCGATGCCGATAATCATGACGGCTGCTGCGACCTGATGCTCCTCGCTCCGGCTAAAAGCCGCGCCCGGTCATTTCTCTCAGTCTGTACCACTCTCCTTCCCGGAAATCATCGCTTCGAAAATGTCATCCGTTTCCGCGGACGGCAGTTCCTGATTATCCTGAAACAGCCGGTTTCCTTTTTCGCTGACGGTGAAATTCCCTTCACGGGACGGTTCTTCCGAATTGAAGTCATCCCGCAGGCGCTTCGCGTTCTGGTCCCGCCTCCGCTGCTACCGGACAGGCTCCGTTCTCTTCGCTCCCCGGCTCTTCCCCTCCCCTCGCCTGCCACTGCGCCGAACGCATCAATGATTCCAGGCGGCTCAGTATATTCGACGTCACCAGCGCTTCTCAACAAGGCCGCTGTCAATCATGTATTGACCACGACAAGAGGGAACTAAAAAATGAAAAACGGATACACCATAATTCCGGCAACGCTGAGACCGACATCCGGCATTCTGGTAAGGCTCCGGCTGTACTTTGAATCTATGTATCCTCTGCCGCTTCGCTTTCTCAATGCCGCCTCCCTTTATATCAGTTTCAGCATAATCTTCTGTCGGGTGAATAATCTTCCTGTTGAACCGGGCAGTCTCTATTCCCTCCTTGGTATCGGTAACATTTTTCTGCTGGGGATGATTCTTCGGCTGATGGATGAACTGAAAGACCGGGAGATTGACCGGCAATTATTTCCGGAGCGCCCGGTGCCATCCGGCAGAGTCCTTATCAACGATATCGTCTTTGCCCTTATCACCGCCGTAGCCATTTACTTAATCATCAACTTTCTCTCTCCGGCGACCTTTATAATAGCGCTGCTCTGCCTCGGATATACCTTTCTCATGCTGGTCTATTTCTTCATGCCCCGCTTGCTGCGCCGCAACCTGCTTCTCAATCTTGCCACCCATAACCCTTCCGTGGCGTTTATGCTGCTCATGTCCGCCGCCATCGCCACCGCGCCGCACGACGTCTCCCTGAATCAACTCAATTGGTCAAAAACGTTGCCCGTCATAATAATGTACTGGTTTCCCCTCCTCGGCTGGGAACTCTCTCGCAAGATTCGCTCTACTGAAGAAGAAAACGACTATGTAACTTATTCACAAATCTTTGGTCGGGTCCAGGCAGCGCTGATAACTCTGGCGGTGCTTTCCGTCCCTGTTGCCATCGGCTTTTATCTGACGGCTACCTTGCGCTTCTCGGCTTTATTCGCGGTCATACTTTTGACAGCGTACGCCGTCGCGTCTTATGGTTTCCTCCGCTTTATCTTCTTCCCCTCGCCGGTTACTTCGCAACTGAAACCCTGCACCGAAAGATATATCCTGCTTTTCCTCCTTGCCGGAATCATCAATTATCTCCAGGACAGCATTCTGAGGTAAATCATGGAAAAGAGAACATACATCATTACCGGCGAATCGCTGAATACCGATTTCTCAGTCACTGAGATCGGCGCCAAAGCCTATCAACTGCATCTTCTCGAGCGGAGCGGTTTTCCCGTTCCCCCCTGGTTTGCAATCTCAAGCGTCGCTTTTGAGGAGACGATTGCTCCCATGACCGAGAATTTGAATGAAATTCTCAACTCAATTGACAATATAGATGCGGTCCTGCCGGCTTCCCGCCAGATAGACAAGATCCTTGCTCCGCTGAAATTCAATGATTCCTTACTGGCTCAACTTCGCGCTACTATTACCGGGCAGTTCGGAAACTCCGCCCGCCTGGCTGTCCGCTCCTCGGCCGCCGACGAAGACAGCCCGCTGCATTCCTTCGCCGGGCAGTTCGAATCGCACCTCAATGTCATCCCCGAACAGGTCGCGTCGCGGGTTCTGGATATCTGGCGCTCCGCTTTCTCCGCGCGGGTGCTGGCATATCGCTGGAAAAAAGGAATCTTACTGCAACCGACGCGGATGGCGGTCATCGTCCAGAAAATGATTTCCCCTCGCGCCTCGGGCGTCGCCTTCACCCGCAATCCGGAAAACGGAAAAAAAGAAATCTCCATTGAAGCGGCTTACGGTTTGGGCGAAGGTGTTGTCGCCGACCGGGCGGAGACCGATTCCTACCGTATCGGATGGCATGCCTTCACGGCAAAGCGATGCCTCCGGACTAAATCAAAATTTATCTCTTTGGCGGATGGCGATGCCAGTGGCACCCGGCAACAGATTCTTCCCGATTCGCTGCGACATAAACCGGTGCTGAGCAGCCGTGAGATTCGACAACTCCGGAGACAGGCGGTCCGGCTGGAGCGCTGCTTCGGAGCGCCCCAGGATATCGAATGGTCCATTGACAACTCCCGCAGAATATATATTCTCCAGTCTCGCCCGGTTACATCACTGCGTCGTCCCGAATGCCCGGAGACTACTTGCCTCTGGGACAATTCCAACATTGTCGAAAGTTACCCGGGATTGACTCTTCCCCTCACCTTCAGTTTCATTCAATGCAACTATGAAACATTGTTTCGCGCCGCCTCCTGCGGATTGGTGATTTCCAGAAATAAAATGGCGCAGCGAGACGACATCTGGCAAAACATGATAGGACTTATTCGCGGGCGCGTCTATTACAATCTGAAAAACTGGTACGCCATGCTTTCCTTCCTCCCCGGTTGCTATAAGCATAAAAGGTCATGGGACGCCATGATTGGCATCTCGCGCTCCACAGCAATGAAACCGGGGCGCCTTCGCTGGTACGACCGGATATTCACTCTTTGCCGAATCATCATCTTCCTGTCTGCCCCCCGTCGTCTGGAGCGTCGCTTCCACCAAAGATTCGCTCCTCTGTATGAACGTTACCGGGCGGCCCGATTGGAAGAGATGACCAACCATCAATTGCTCGCTCATTTCCGGAAAATGCAGTCAGAGTTACACCGCTTCTGGCACCTGAGCCTCTATGTCGATTTTTGCGCAATGAAATACTTCGATTGGCTGAAATCATTATGCCGCCGCTGGGTAAAAAGCGGAAATCCCAATCTCCACAGCGACCTTCTTTGCGGTGAACCGGAAACCGAAAGCGTTAAGGCGGTTCGCTCCCTGGTCGCGCTTGCTGAGATAATTCGCCGCGACCCGGTCTATCGTTCCCTCTTTTCCGACCATAATGCCGTAACCGTCTGGCAGAAAATTCTACAGGATGAGCCCCTGCTTCCGCTGCGACGGCTTTGTTTGAAACATTTGCAACTTTACGGCGACCGCGTCGCCGAAGAACTGAAATTGGAGACGGCTACCCCGAGGCAGAATCCGGAGTTGTTGATTAATACAGTGCAGGACTATATCAATACCGAACTGACTGTTTCCGGACTGATTGAGCAGGAAACGGCAAGACGCCGCTCCGCCGAGAATCAGTTATTCTCCAACCTCAGGAATCCCTTTAAGAGATTCTTGGTGAGACAGATATTGGCCCGGGCGCGCTTTTCCGTTGCCGGACGCGAAAATCTTCGCTTCGCCCGCACCCGCGCCTACGGCATCGCTCGCGAGATTTTCCACCTGCTGGCAAAACGTCTAACTGAGATTAACGCAATATCCTGTCCCGAAGATATCGGCTATCTTACCCTGACGGAGATTTTCGGATATATTCAGGGAACTTCCGTAAATGCTGACTTAATCCGACTGGTCGAAATTCGCCGGGCGGAATATAAACTCTTCGCCGCGCAAAATCTCCCCTCTCACTTTGAAACCGGCCTCCCGCCTGCCCTCTATATTCCGACGGTAACTACCTGCCCCGGCAACGGAGACCATCGCCTGGTCGGGACCGCCTGCAGTTCCGGCATCGCCGACGGCACCGCCGTTGTAATGCATCATCTTGACCGCTCCGCGGTCGGACCAAATCAAATAATTGTCGCCGAATCAACCGACCCCTCCTGGGTTCTCCTCATGATTCGAGCCGCCGGGCTCATTGTCGAGCGGGGAAGTATTCTCTCTCATACCGCCATCGTCGGACGGGAACTTGGCATCCCCACCATTGTCGGTGTGGAGGGAGCAACTCATCTTATACCCGACCGTTCCCATGTTTCCATGGACGGCGCTACCGGAGAAGTTGTATGGAACTGAAATCATTTACATCCGACAAGGAACTGGCCAATGCCTTCTTACGGTTTCCCTATGACCTGTACAAAGACGACAGTAATTATATCCCGCCGATAGAGAGAGCGCAGAGACAACTGCTCGATTCCCGCAGTCGGGCGCATATAGATTCAGGAACTCTCTGCCGTCACTTTCTGCTTTACTCCTCCGGCGAAATCTTGGGGCGCGTTTCGGCATTCTTTAATCCGCAATTGCGCACAGCCGATGACCGGCCGGTCGGCGCTGTCGGACTTTTCGAATGTCGAAATGACTATTCCGCGGCAGAGATACTTCTCCGCAACGCCTGCCAATGGCTTAAAAACCAATTCGGCCTCGCCAGAATCTGGGGTCCTTTGAATGGAAGTATCTGGAACGGCTACCGCTTTATGACACGCGGTTTCGACTCTACCCTTTTTGTCGGCGAGCCGTATAACCCGCCTTATTATCCTCTCCTCTTTGAACGGTTTGGTTTTCATGTTTTGCAGGAATGGGACTCCTTGTTCGTCAGCGGCGTAGAGCGATTGGAAACACTACTCCCCCGCGGCGCCGAGCGATTGAAAATTCTTAAAGATAACGGTTATCGCTTCGAAAATTTTGACCCTTTGCAACGCCCCGGGCAGATTGAAACACTGCGGAAAGTCTTGCTCTCTTCATACCGCGGATTTGTCGGTTTCACGCCGGTTTCCTCCGCCCGGTTTCTCGCCATTTTTGAAACTATGGAGACACTTCTTGACCCGAACCTCTTTCTACTGGTCTATAATCCGAATGATTTGCCGGTCGGATTCGCCGTTGCCTTTCCTGATTACCCCCGTGCCCTCCGCGCCATGAACGGGAAATGCGGCATCATCGCCAATCTCGCTTACCTCTTCCACCGCGAGCGCCGACCCCGCCTGAATTTCTATATTGGAGGGGTCACTCCCGAAACGGAGAAAGAGGCGGTCGGGCTGGGACGCGCCGGGTTCTATTTCATTGTCAAAAAGGCGCTGGAGAAGGGATACGATGAAATTATGCTCACTCTCCGCGTTAAAGGGAACAAGGCGCACGCCCTGGCCGGACGATGCGGTATCTCACCACAGCATGAATATGCTCTCTATGAGTTCAACTATGAAAACTAATCTGAAAATAGAATATTTCGACCGGAGAACCGGCGCTATCCGGCGCGAGAAAATTTTCGCTGCCGCCTTTCTCGCCTGGTCTTACAACAATCCTCTGGGAATGCTTGTCACCCGCTTTATCCTGAGTCATCCTTTTTGCAGCGCCCTCTATGGATGGTACCACCGGTCAAAAATAAGCCGAAAAAAAATCGAGCCGTTTATTAAGCGGATGGAAATTGACCGTCAGGAATTCACCGCCTCCACCCAATCATTCCGCAGTTTTGCCGAATTTTTTATCAGGGAAATCGACCTGCGAAAGCGCCCCCTTGACCCCGACACGGCCAGTTGCGTTTCTCCGGTCGATGCCAGAGTCCTGGCAATACCGCAAATTTCCGCCGACCAGACTTTTCAGGTCAAGCGGCATAGATTCAATCTCCGGACGTTCCTAAAAGATGACAGCCTGGCGCGGCAGTTTGATGGCGGCTCGGCGCTCATTTTCCGCCTCAGACTGGCCGATTATCATCATTTTCATTTCCCGGTCTCCGGGAAACCCAAGAAAACGCGGATAATCAATGGAACTCTCTACGCCGGCGGACCTTATTCTATCCGCTATCTGGTGCCGTTCTATTCCGAAAATCTGCGCCACCTGACCAGACTTGAAAGCGATTGTTTCGGTAATGTACTTATAGTCGAAGTCGGCGCTTTCACTGTCGGCTCCATCAGGCAAAGTTTCACCCCGGGCGTTCCGGTCGCCAAAGGCGACCGCAAAGGGCATTTTGAACTGGGCGGTTCCACTGTCGTTCTTCTCTTTCAGAAAGATCGCATCAGATTCGATAACGATATTCTGCTCAACTCATCCCGAAAACTCGAAACCGCCGTCCGCATGGGCGAGCGGGTCGGCCTCGCGACCGGAGGAAACAATTGAGTATCAACTATGCGCAATGCTGGGAAGATTCGGAACTTCTCCGCAAAGCCCTCGCTATTCAACCCGGCGACCGGGTTTTATCAATCGCTTCCGGCGGCGACAACAGCCTGGCGTTACTTCTTGATGACCCGGATTCGGTAGTTGCGCTCGACTTTAACCCCGAGCAAATCTACCTGACCGCCTTAAAAGCGGCCGCTATTCGTCGCCTCGAATATTCAGACTTTGTCCGGTTCGTCGGCGCTTCTCCCGGTGATGATAGGATTCTCCTCTACCGCCGGGTCGCGCCCTATCTTGATAGCGATGCCCGGCTCTATTGGGACTCCCGTCGCAAGATTATCGAACAAGGTATCATTCATTGCGGCAAGTTCGAAACATACCTGAGGCTGTTCCGAAAAGTTATCCTGCCGCTGACTCATACCCGGAGGTCTTTGACCGAAATTCTCGAGGCCCCTTCTCTGGAGAAGCAGGCTTTTCTCTATCAGAAACTGTCGCAGAATCGCTGGTGGAGGATACTCTTTTCGCTCTTCTTCAGCCGCCTTCTGCTTGGTCGCTGGGGACGATGCCAGGGTGCATTCTCGCAGGTCACCCAGTCGAACATTGCCGACCGGTTATTCGCCCGTACCAAACGGGGTTTAACCGAGATCCCTGTCGATAGTAATCATTTCCTCAAATATATCCTGACCGGCAACTACCGTCTGCCCAAATCGGGACCGGACTATCTTCTGCCCCGGCATTACTATCAGATTCGAGAGCGACTCGACCGTCTTCATCTGAAAGTTGCCGGTCTTGAAGAATATCTGAGACAGAACGAATCTGCAAAATTCGAGGCCTTCAATTTATCCGACATATTCGAATATCTCGATTCCCGTCAAATCGAAAATCTGTCCCAACTTCTCGGCAGTCGGGCGACTTGCGGAGCCCGTGCCGCTTTCTGGACCATGTTCATATCTCCTGCCATTCCTGATAGACTCTCAGAACAGATCGCTTCCGAAACAATCCGGGCCGAAATCCTGCGCCGCAAAGACCGGGGATTCTTCTACGGCTCCTTCAATATCTGGAAATTCGGCAATTCCGCCATATACGCCGCTTCATCTCTTTCGAATATCGACAGGGAGTCTCTTCCATGATTCGCTGCGCCTGGAAATATCTTCGCTTCCGCCCCTCGCGCTCTCTTCTTATAATCTCCTCTGTGGCGCTTTGCACCCTCCTTATGACTTTTCTTATCTCCGTCTATCGAGGTGTTTCCGATGGTACCCTCGATTATATTCTGCAGAACCGCTGTGACCTCTGGGTGCTGCAGGAAAATGCCACCAACATTGTCCGTGGCTCCTCCATCCTGCCTGCCAGGCAGGGGAATGTTTTAAGCCAATTGCCGGGTATTGACTCTTTCAGCCCGATTCTGCTTTCTCTTTCCGTGGTGCAGACGCCAGCCTCAGAAGGAACCGTTTACCTGGTCGGGTATGACCGGCGCAAGCCGCAGGGCGGACCACCGCGAGTGGTGACGGGTCGCGCGATTGAAAAGGATTATGAGATTGTCCTCGATAATTGCTTTGCCGCCAAGCACCGGATTGTCCCGGGTGACACCGTTATATGCAATCGGCAAAAACTAAATGTCGTCGGTCTTTCCGAAGGCACCAATGCCTTTGTTATACAGTATGCCTTTGTTACTCTGACAATGGCTCAAAGGCTCGTCGGCGACCTCAAAATAGTCAGCGCCTTACTGGTAAATGCCGATGAAACCGTACCGATCCGCAAACTGTCAAATGAAATTGCCGGCCGTATCCGCAAATCATCCGTTTTCACTCACGAGCAATTCGTCGCCGCCAATCGCCGTGAAATGCAGTCGGGGTTTCTCCCCTTCATTATTGCCGTCTGCGTCATAAGTGTCGTGGTTCTGGTCATTATACTCAGTTCGCTCTTATCGCTTATGATTATGGAACGTCGCGCCGACTTTGCCGTGATGAAAACTCTCGGCGCCTCCGCCGGTTTTCTCCCCGGATTGATTCTCCTCGTCGCTTCTCTGGTCGCGTCCGCCGGTATAGCCGCCGGTCTTCTCCTCTTTGCCCCTGTTACATCCCTTATCCGTCTCATCGCCCCGGAACTGCGCACGGTCACGACCTTATTTGAACTGGCGCTGGTCATAGCAACCGTTGCGGCTACCTGCCTCTTAAGCGGGCTGTTCCCCATGCAGAAACTTAGAACCATTTATCCCGCGGAGACATTTCAATGACAAATCTTGAAAACGAAACTCTGGTCGAAATGCGGCATATCTGCAAAGAATTTGGCCGCGGGCGGCAGACGACCGTAGCGGTTGCGGACGTCTCCTTTGCCGTTCGAAGCGGCGAGACCGCCGTCCTTATCGGCCCCAGCGGAAGCGGCAAAACAACTTTGCTCACGCTTGCCGCCGGATTGACGTCACCGTCTGCCGGAGAGTTATATCTCTTCGCCAAACCGTTTGATGCCTACCAGCCGCGAGAACTGCAGAAACTTCGCTCTCGAAATATCGGATTCATTTTTCAGACTTTTCGTCTTCTCGACCCCCTTACCGTTTTGGAGAATCTGATTCTAACTGGTAAATTCGCCGGAGTCTCGCGCGTCGAGGCCTCCGCTGACGCCGCTCGGCTGCTCTCTAAACTCCGGATTGAAAACCTTGCCGATGCCTATCCGTTCCAACTAAGCCAGGGAGAGAAGCAGCGAGTTGCCGCCGCTCGGGCGATGATAAACGGTCCGCGTCTTATCATCGCTGATGAACCGACTGCGAATCTGGAATCAAAACAGGCCCTTTCTCTGTTTGAACTCCTCCGTGAATATGTTAAACAGTCCCGCTGCGGTCTGCTGGTGGCGACTCACGACCAGAGAATTCTCTCCTTTGCCGACCGTATCCTGCGCATCGAAGACGGCCTCCTCGCGCCGCGCGTCTCTCTGGAATATTATAACCAGGCATGGAACCTATATTATTAGCAGTATTGCCTGCCGCAGGCGAATCGTCAACTTCGAAGCCAGACTCCCTTCACAGCGCTACCCTGCCGCATTAAATTCCTCCCTGTATCTGACTACGCCTTTGACATCATCAAGCCGTTGCTCATCAAGTACAAGAACCATGAACGCTTCCTCCGGCACATTTTCCCACTGACAGGACAACTGATATTTTGATGCCCGCTCAAATCCGAAGCGCGGGTAATATTCGGGATGCCCCACAACTACCACAAAGGAGCACCCCCGTTGACGCAGCATTGACAGTCCCGTTTCAATCAGTTGTGCGCCGATTCCCTGCCTCTGAAGTTCCGGAAGCACCGCCATCGGACCCAGTCCCATCCCAAAGAGTCTCCCCTTTTCCCCTTCAATCACAACCGGAGAGAATAGTATATGACCCGCGACACGACCGTTATCATCCGCCACCAGAGAGAGAATTTCCGGGCAGGACCGCCGTAATTTATCGATAATCTCCCCTTCCGCCGCCTGTCCGAATGCCTTCATATTCAGCGCGCGAATCGCCGTCATATCTTCAATTCTCTCTATTCTGACTGTGACCATAATCACGCAACTCTCACTTCTTATATAATAACGGATAAATCCTGCCTCCGTCAACCGTTCTGTATCATGCCTCGCTCCAATTTTTTTCTCAGCAACCTCTGCGCACTTTCTGTTGCATCTCGCGGGACGATAATTATATGGACAAATTAGTCTTGTTACTTATATTGCCAAAAATAATCCAAAATATGTGTGAGGTTCCCGCTAATGCATCTTCGATTCTCAGCTCTGCTGCCGGCCGTCCTTTGCGGCTGGCTTTTTCTGTTTTGCTCCGCGACCGCCCAACTGATGCCCGAATGGAATTATAATATTTCCACCCTCGGTCGCTATGCCTACATCGACCATCCCGTTATCATTGACGATTCCGGTAACGCCTTTGTGCTTTCCTATGCAGGTAACAGTCTTGAAGGGGCGCGCGTCACCAAGATAAAACCGGATTCCACGATCGCATGGCAGGTCAGTTATCCCGACTCCGGTTTATATCTTAACTATTTCGGTCGCTCCCCGGCAGGCGACCTCTACATCTTCGGACACCATGAGGCACTGGGGGGACATGATGCCTCGGCCGTCGGAATCAAGATAAATGCTAATGGAACTCTGGCCTGGGGTCATCTTATTACCGCTCAATTAGCCCCTTACGCCAGTTATCCCAGGGGAGCAGTTGATATTGACGGCAACCTCTGGATCGGTTTTACCGAAACGCCCGTCGACAGTTTCTGTATCGATTCTCTGCCGGACGGTTCCGGCAATCCGGGCCAATCGGGAGTGATCAGCCACGCCGTAATCTACCGACTCGATTCTCAATCGGGCACGCCGACGCTGGTAGAGCGGGTGACCGGAGCGGACCGGCAACCGGTCGGCATATGGAACATCAGTGCTGATAATGATGGTTTTGTCAATGTCGGGGTCTATGTCGCTGAATTCTGCTGCAACAATCTCTGCCAGAACTGCCGGGACAGTTGCTTTACTGATAATGTATTTGGAAACGTCGGTTATCGCATTACCTACTACCTGCGCCGCTTTACAACCGGCGGTTCATTCTCCGGCTCAACCTGGGTTGCAGCCTCTGATAATTCCATATATAGCGCCTATGTTTTTACCGGACGGATGGGAGAGTTACTGATATTCAAGCACCAGTTTATGTCGCCCCAACCCTACTGGAGTCACGTTGAACGTTTCGGACATTGGGCTACCTCTTTTTCCGGAGAGACCAATGTTAGCGGTATGTACGCTCCAACAACGGACTATAGTGGCAATGTTTTGCTCTGGCACTGGTTGGTCTCGACAAAAGCCGCGCTTGATGACAACGAGCGCGAGACCATGGTCTTGGACGCCACCACCGGGTCTGTCAAATGGACCAAACCGGGTATCGCCGGATATATGGGCGCTGACCGGGATGGCAATATCTATGTCAACGACCGTGTGGCTGTCCACAAGTTTGACCAGTTCGGTGCGGAACCCTGGGTCTGCACTACCGGTGTTGACCTCGGCTCTATTCTCCATGCCGACACGGCCGGGTGGTTCTACTTCCAGAATTATACTACACTCGCCAGATACAACAGCACCAAGTATCTCACTATCCGCGATGCGCACCTGGACAGCATCCCCAATGTCGCATTCGACCTCATCAAGGTGACCAACAATCCCCCCTATTTTGATGAAGACACGCTGGGTTCATTCACCACCGATGACAGGGGACGCTTGAGCCTGACACCGCTTGCCCCGGATTCGTTTTTCGTGCGACTTGACTTGACCGGAGATACTCTGGTGGTCGGCGACAGCCTCAAGATATCCAAGCATGTCTATAGCGAACCGGCGGCGAAACACGAGGCGCTGCTGGGTACAATGTACAGCGTCCATCTGGACAATGCGCAGTTTGCCGAAAACGGACATCTCTTCTTTGACACGCTGACTTCGGGAAATCAGGACTTAGTTCTTAACCATACCGAATTGCGATACAACCTTCTGGTCTCCATGGAATGGGAAGCGACTGATACTTATCTCTGGAGTCTGGAAGATAATTTCAGGTATATGTCCAATTACCTGTACGATGTTAGTGACGGACAGATACGGCTCGATACCGTTTATATCTTCGATAATGACGACTTTTCCGCGGAAGCCGACCTCCTCATTCTCGCCAGCAATATGGAATGGCCACGGGCTCACGCCGGAGGCATTCTGCGCAACGGCATCGACTATCTCTATATGCCCCGTATCTGGATGGGAGATACCACCCGCACCAGAAACCATACCGATGCGATGTACCCGCTGGACCTTACCAATCCTTCTCATGATTATCGCACCAAAGTCCATGAGTTCGGTCATTACGCCCTGAATTTCTTTGACGAATATCTCTTCTGGCACCCGGACAGCAGCCTCTATTCTCCCAACAACAATTTGCGCTGTCTGCCGCCGACCGTCTTCCGGTACGGCTTCATGGACAGTCATTACGAGGACGGCGGTGGAATCTCATCAGAGATGTCGGGCGCCTTTCGCTACAATTTGGAATCCTGTCGCAACACCAATCAGTGGCGGGTGCATAACAAATCATGCTGGGAGCATCTGGAGAGTTGGGTCGAGGCCGTCTCCTGGGGAGCAGATAACCTGTTCGTGCCGATTCTCAAGCCGGATGCCTCCGACACTCTGGAACGGGTGGTAACCAACCCGGCCTTATTCTTCTCAGGTCCTAACAATGATTTGAACAATCCCGATTACGACATCGGCTTGATGATCCACTTCCCCAATCAAATTTCGCCGCAGGAAGCCGGCTATTCCGACAAACACGTAACCGTGTATCACTCCACCGGCGGTGACAATGCGAATGTGCAGTTGGTCAATGACCAGTATGCGGCGACAGCGCGTATTATCGAGCAGGGTCGCACCTCCGACGCCGCCAGAGCCTGGGTGGTCGGTGTCAAGGATGCCAGTTATCAGATTCTGGCAACCAAGGGAAACAGTGTCGCGACAGTTACCCCTTCACCATTACTCGCCTCTTCCCAAAATGTAACCACCGGCTGGTTGTACGGTATGGCTGATTCGGGCGGGTCGGGCGTGAGCAAAGTCGGTAACAGATTCTCAGCCAACCGCGCTGAAGACAGCCTCACCATTGAGTTGAATGAAGTTCAGGGAAATTATCCTCTAATCAGTAGAGCGGTTCTTACTGCCGATGCCGTAACCTATGACATCACCACCGCCCAGCCGTTCTCCTCCGACCCCGGTCTGGAATTATGGCCCTCTTACGGAGGAAACTACAATCAGACGATAAGTCTGTCTGGATCCGGCTATTCGGCTACGGTATCAGACAGCCTGGGAGTATCCGGTTCGTTCACCCTCTGGGCGACCGATGATTCTTCACAAACGTTCTTTGTCCCCAATAGGTATACTTCAACCGGAGTAAACCACAATCAATCTTTCATCTGGCTCTTTGGAGCCGAGGGACAGAGTGAATTCAAGTTAGATTCCACCAACGTCTCTTTGACAAAAGCCATCATTCTTTCTTCGTCTTATCCGGTCATACGGACCGGACTGAGTGACAACGCGGCGCAGGCCGGACAGACGCATTGCCTGGCGGTCTTTCCGGATGACCCGCTGACCGGCGTAAATCAGGTGGTCATTCGTTACGACGATGACGATTTGAGACTGGGAGAAAGGTATCTGGGGGATGAATCCGCGCTGGCAGTCTACCGTTGGGTTGATGACATAACCGGATGGCAGTTGGTCGGCGGTACGGTAGATACTTCTCAGAATGCTCTCTATGCTCCTGTCGTGCAGACCGGTGTTTATGGCGCCTTTACCGCTCAGATTATTACTGATGTTAAAGATGACGAGTTTGGGGATATACTACCCTTCCGCTTCGAACTATCACAAAACTACCCCAATCCATTTAATCCGATAACAACCATAAAGTACAACCTGCCGGAACGCAGTCACGTCACTATCGAAGTGTACAATTCGCTCGGTCAGAAAGTAAGGACCCTTGTCAACCGCGAGGAATCAGCCGGGTCATATACGATTACCTGGAACGGGACAAACTCTTCCGGCAAGTCCGTTTCCACCGGCGTTTACTTGTATCGTTTTCAGGCCGGAAACTATGTCGAGTCAAAGAAAATGTTGCTGCTGAGGTAACCGGATACGATTTAATTCTATACGTCCTCGCAAATGGCATTAAAATAAAGTCCGGATATCGTATCCTAAAAGGCGGCGCTGACAACGATGAAATCTACACCTTCGTTCTTGTCAACTACCTGGTTCTTGGCGCCCTTTGGCAATTCTGAAGTCTATTGCCTGAGACACAACTCGTATGTTATACTTGATAAGAAGGCAGAGACTACCATGCTCGTGAAAACGCTCAAACAGTTAAGGCGCCTGATTATAGCCGTGGTCGGTTTCACTGTTCTGGCCATCGGCATAGCGCTCATAGTTCTCCCGGGACCGGCCTTTATCGTCATCCCGACCGGACTTGCCATATTGTCTCTCGAATTTGCCTGGGCAAGAAATCTCCTCAACCGGATGAAAGATAAGTTAAAAAAAGCGACGGGCGGGGAATCTGCTGACAAGAACGGTAATAATAAGTAACTCCGAATATCAAGAATCACTTCAAGAATTTTGCCTTGTCACCAGTAGATGACAAGTTCAATTTGGTCCTTTTTGCTGTCGCCAGCCCTTTGTTACCGTTATCCGCATCTCCTGGGCGCGCTACCGAAAGATTCGAAAGTAACGCGGTTTTTCCTCGCTCGAAGGGAATATCCGTCTTAAAGCAGTAAAATAGATACATAATCTCCCTGTCCTCAGTCATTGGCGAATTCTCCGCTTCGCTCTCCTTGATGTTGCAGCTTAGATGCCCTTTTCAGGCACCCTGATAAATTTTATCTTGACATTGTCTAATATAATACTTATTCTAAGATAATGAAAGATGCCCTTTCCATCTTGCGCCGATGTAAAATTCAGCCCACCCCGCAGAGGATTGCGGTCGTTGAGTATGTACTCAAAAGCAAAGCCCACCCCTCAGCGGATGATGTCTTGAGTTATGCCCGAAAGAAATGTCCTACTGTCTCTCGTGCCACGGTTTACAACACCTTGAATCTACTCGTCGAAAAAGGACTTCTGGGGATGCAGACAATTAAGGAAGGCGCTGTTGTCTTTGACTCCAATATTGAGAAACATCACCACTTCGTCGATAGCGAAACCGGCGATATCTACGACATTCCCTGGGACCAACTGGAGGTCAAGGGAAAGGATAAACTCAAAGATTTCGAGATATTTGAGTTTCAGGTGATCTTGCGGGGTAGAAGGAAGAAAAAATGACTCTTTTTTTGCCCTTCAACAATACATTGTCTAACATTATACTATTTCTGTTAGAACTTCTGCCACGACTAAGAAGAAATAAGAGAATGGCTAACGGGATGGTTAGCCGGCAGAATTTAAGAATTGAATCAACAACACTTACCAGAATAAAGGAGATATCATGACCAACCAAAACAAGGACTCCACGGGAAAATGTCCGGTGACCGGCATGGGCGGCAGCGGCACTTCCAACCGCGACTGGTGGCCCAATCAACTGAACCTGAAAATTCTTCACCAGCATTCCGCCAAACCGAATCCTATGGATAAGGATTTCAACTACGCTGCGGAGTTCAAGAAACTCGACCTGAAAGCCGTTAAAAAAGACCTCTATGCCCTGATGACCGACTCGCAGGACTGGTGGCCCGCCGACTGGGGACATTATGGGCCCCTTTTCATCCGGATGGCGTGGCACAGCGCCGGCACCTACCGCGTCGGTGACGGTCGCGGGGGCGGCGGAACCGGCAATCAGCGCTTTGCGCCCCTTAACAGTTGGCCCGACAACGTGAATCTCGACAAGGCGCGACGACTCCTCTGGCCCATTAAACAGAAATACGGCAAGAGAATCTCCTGGGCTGACCTCCTCATCCTTGCCGGCAACTGCGCTCTGGAATCGATGGGATTCAAAACCATCGGATTCGCCGGCGGGCGCGAGGATATCTGGGAGCCGGAAGAGGATATCTACTGGGGTTCCGAGGCTGAGTGGCGCGGTAACAAACGCTATTCAGGGAATCGGGAATTGGAAAACCCGCTCGCTGCCGTGGAGATGGGTTTAATCTACGTAAATCCGGAGGGACCTGATGGTAATCCCGACCCTGTCGCCTCCGGCCGTGACGTCCGTGAGACCTTTGCCCGGATGGCTATGAATGACGAAGAAACCGTGGCGCTTGTCGCCGGCGGCCATACCTTTGGCAAATGCCATGGCGCCGGGGATGCCAGGCAGGTCGGTCCCGAACCTGAGGCTGCCCCTATCGAAGAGCAAGGCTTAGGCTGGAAAAGCAGTTACAAGAGCGGTAAAGCAGGCGATACTATCAGCAGCGGAATCGAGGGCGCCTGGAAACCAAACCCGACCAAATGGGATATGGGTTACCTGAAAATCCTTTTCAAATACGATTGGGAACTGGTCAAGAGTCCGGCCGGCGCCAATCAGTGGCTGGCAAAGAATGTGGATGATGAGGATATGGTCGTTGACGCGCACGATCCCTCAAAGAAACTTCGGCCCATGATGACCACGGCCGACCTTTCGCTCAAGTTCGACCCAATCTACGAGCCAATCGCCCGACGTTATCTGAATAATCCCAGGGAATTCGCCGATGCCTTTGCTCGGGCATGGTTCAAACTGACCCACCGCGACATGGGTCCCCGCTCACGTTATCTCGGCCCGGAGGTCCCCAGGGAGGAATTTATCTGGCAGGACCCGATTCCTGCTGTCAATCACAAACTGATTAACAAACAGGATATCGCCTCCCTCAAGAGTAAAATACTGGCTTCCGGTCTGTCGGTATCGGAACTGGTTTCGACCGCCTGGGCATCGGCGTCCACTTTCCGCGGTTCCGACAAGCGCGGCGGCGCCAATGGCGCCCGCCTTCGTCTGGCGCCGCAGAAAGATTGGGAGGTCAACCAACCGGCCCAAATCGCCAAAGTGCTTAAAAACCTGGAGCGAATTCAGAAAGAGTTCAACAAATCTCAGTCCGGCGATAAGAAGGTTTCGCTGGCTGATATAATCGTCCTGGGCGGATGCGCCGGCGTCGAGCAGGCAGCGAAAAACGCCGGTCACAAACTGACCGTTCCCTTCACACCGGGACGGATGGATGCCTCGCAGAAGCAAACCGATGTCGCTTCTTTTGCCGTACTCGAGCCAAAAGCCGACGGTTTCCGCAATTACATGAAAGCCAAATACAGCGTGCGCGCCGAGGAGTTGCTGGTAGATAAAGCGCAATTGCTGACTCTGACCGCGCCGGAGATGACCGTGCTCATCGGCGGCTTGCGTGTTCTGGGCGCAAACTACGCCGGCTCGAAACATGGCGTTTTCACTAAGAGGCCCGGGACACTCACTAATGACTTCTTCGTGAATTTACTCGACATGGGCACCGTATGGAAGGCGACCGCTGCCGACGAAGAACTGTTCGAAGGGCGTGACCGGGCAACGGGCGAACTCAAGTGGACCGGCACCCGCGTTGACCTCGTCTTCGGCTCGAATTCCCAACTCCGGGCATTGGCGGAAGTCTATGCTTGCGCTGATTCTCCGGAGAAATTCCTGCGCGATTTTGTGGCGGCTTGGGACAAAGTTATGAATCTCGACCGCTTCGAACTTGCCTGAACTGAGAGATGATATCAAATGACCAGGGAGATTGACTCCGTCAACCTCCTTGGTTTCATTCATAAAAGTTCGGCATCCACATAATACTCTTTGCCCCTGCCATCCCACAAACATTCAATCCTTAAGACAGCCATTTTCGGAAGAAAAACCGAGGAATCAGAACTTAGTGGTATGGATTGGACGTCAATGAAATGGAAGGGGCTGCCCCCAACCTCATCCCCCAGACTTTGGTGTCCTTAAGCTTTTCGCATAAGACCAGCTACTTCTGTCAAAAAAGAACTCGTTGAAAGTCAATGAAATCTTGGTTATATGTGGTAGTTTGTCAGTCACGCTTTTCATGAAAAAATATGTTTGAGCGGCGGCCAGGGCCGGCACTGTCACGAGATGAGCAGTTTCGTACAGTACCCACCTATGTTCCCAAATGCGTGCACTAGCATTGCCGGAATCAGACTCCCTGTCTGCTCTTTGTGGTAGCCGGCGATCAGACCCAGCACTGCAGCAAATACGACAATACTCATCACGGGAAGTAACCCCATCCCGGTAGTAAGCAAGGCAGCATGCATCAGTCCAAAGAAGAGAGCGCCGGTTAGAACCGGAAGACTGATTCTTATGCCGAATACAGCAAAGCCATATTCAGTCAAGGGTGCGAGAAAACTCTGTATCAACCCCCTGGTAAGTAATTCCTCGCTAACACTAGCGTAGACCCAAGCGAAGATTACAGTCTGGACGAAAGAATACTCCGGCTGGGAAGCTCTGGAGCCTTCTGGAAACAAGTGTAAGACTGCCGTTAGCGCCACTCCAACAGCCGCACCTGGGATTAGAATCCACGCCATTTTGTAATTCCTCCCCAAGCAAAAACCGAATGAGCGCACCTTACCTCGGGAAAGAAACATTATCAGGATCAATGATACCGCCCACATAGTCGTGTGACTGACGAAGCCTACAGACCAGGGCTGAGATTGTAACGGCGTTGGCAAGCGGCTCGAAATAGAAACTACTATACCCACCGCGTTCAGTACGAAAATCCCCATCAGAATCGCGAAGAGGACTCTTCCTGTCACCTTAAGGGAACGAGATTTTAGTGAATTCATAGGTCATTCTCCAATCAGAAATCCACACAACACCATATTTGTCTCAATAAGCATCGCACAAATCCGGCCCTGCCACCCCCTTGTGCCTCACACCTGCATCTTGCTCGGTGTTCTTCGTCCTGGCACAAGTACGAGGAAAGGAACTTGAGCGCAATTTTGCAATTAAGTTCGGTGTCCTCAGTCAGATAGACCTCACCCATCCCACCGGCGCCGGTCTTATCGATGATTCGGTAGCGGGAAACCATCGTGTCACTGGTCAACGATATATTGGTTCTTATTTTGTCGTCGTCAGATCTGCGCATAGACCTTTCCACAAGTCATGATTCCAGGCCGACCTTTCTTAGTAACTCCTCAAACCGTGGGTCTGAGCGAAGGCAATCCAGAAACGGAATACCTCTGAGTCCAGTCAGCCATGGTTCGCGCTCCTTAACGGCACTATCCATATGTTCGAAAGCTCGGTCGCGTTGCCCCAAACCTGCATGCACCAGTGCAACATAAAAAGGCGAGACATACTTCTGTCCGGACAGCTCATTTAGTTGGTTAAGCGTGGCGAAGGCTTCATCCTGCCTTCCGGCCAAGCCATAGACCAAGCCCAGGTGCCCCACGCCGATTGGCGCGTTCAAGGTCATCCTATTGTAAGTGGTCAGAGCTCCAATAGCTTCATCCCACGCCCGAGTTGCGGCATAGGTGAAGCCGAGAAAGAGGTAAGTAGGTGCAAAGTCGGACTCCAATTCCAGTGTTCTCTTCAATTGGGCCTCGGACCTTTCATAATCGTGAAACCGATAGAGGGACAATCCGAACACCGCGTTGGTCATAAGAAGTACCGGATCGATCTCAAGGCTCCGTGTAATCTCCCGATAGCACTCTTGTTCCCGTCCTTGTCCCTGCAGGAGAATTGCATACCACCTGTGCCCGTGTGCGGAATTGGGGCTTAACTCCAGTGCATGAACTAGATTCGCCTCCGCCGCCGAATAGTCCCAATCATAGAACATCTTGATCCACCCGTTACATACGTATGCTTCTGCCAGAGTGTCGTCAATCTGAATTCCTTTAGCGAGAGCCTCCTTCCCTTTCTCGAATGCGTCCCGCGGTCGCATGAGGCTCCAGACGGCCATCTGGCCGTAACTGTCCGCCACGCCGACGTGGGCAGGGGTGTAAAGAGGATCTTTCTCGATTGCCTCTTCAAAACAGGCGATCGCCTGCTGCATGCCCCCCTCGTGTCGCCGGTTCCAAAAATACCGCCCCTTGAGATAAAGACCATAGGCCACAGGGTCATCAGTGTACCGCTTTATGAGCCTGGCCTTGCCGCCAATCCCAAGCTGGACTTTCAAGTGTTCAACCACTGCAAGAGAGATCTCATCCTGGATGGCGAAAACATCCTCCAACTCGCGGTCAAACTTCTCCGACCAAATGTGGTATCCGCTCGCGACATCGATAAGCTGGGTTGTGATACGCAATCGGTTCCCCGATCGACGAACGCTTCCTTCCAGAACGGTCTTAACACCGAGTCTCCTGCCAATCTCACGGACGTCCAGCGCTTGTCCCTTGAAAGAAAAGGCCGTCGTTCTGGCTACGACTTGCAGTTCCTCAGTGTGGGAAAGCGCGTTAATGATCTCCTCTGCCATACCGTCACAGAAATACTCCTGCTCAGGCTCGGGGCTTAGGTTGGCAAACGGAAGCACAACAATGGAAGACTTCTTTGTTCTGACCCTGAAGGTCGGCAGCTGGTTCAGTCCTTTCAGATCCACCAATACGTCGTTAATCTGCTGATACCGAAGATTCTTGTCCTTGGTGAGTGCTTTGATGACGACCATTTCTAACGCGTCCGGCACAGCAGAATTGAATCTCGATAAAGACTCTGGCTCAGAATAGACAATGGCATGTGTTGTTGCCACGTCATTGTCTCCCTTGAACGGCAACCTGCCCGTGATCATCTCGTACAACACAATCCCCAGCGAAAAAATGTCCGACCGCGCGTCAAGCTCCTCCCCCCGCACCTGCTCCGGTGACATATAGTTGACCGTCCCCAAAGTGGAACCGGTCTGTGTAATCTTCTCCGTCCCCTTGACCGCCGCCAATCCGAAATCCAGTATACGCGCCCGACCATCGTCATCTACGACGATATTGGCCGGCTTGATGTCCCGATGCACGATCCCAGCCTGATGCGCCTTCGCCAACCCCGCGCATACCTGCGCCGCCAAATCCAGCGCCGTCCTCAGAGGCAGGTCGCCTGAGTCAACCATCGTCTTGAGCGTTTTCCCCTGAAGATGTTCCATCACAAAATAGGGACGGCCGCGGTATTCGTTTACCTCGTGGATGGTTACGATATTGGGGTGGCTCAGCATCGCCGCCGCCTGCGCTTCCCGCTTGAACCGGGCACGGCAGTCGGCATCCGGACAGAGATGAGAAGGCAGGAATTTGAGGGCGACTTTCCGATTGAGTTCAGTATCCTCAGCCAGATACACCTCACCCATCCCACCGGCACCAATGCGCTCGAGGACCCGATAATGCCCGATCTGAATGTCCTTCTGAATCTGTACGTTGGATCGGGTTCTGTCGTCTGATTCGCTTCGCGGCATGACCGACAATCTCCCGGTTTACGGCGGATTGACCCCGCCTTGCGTCACACGCTCAAAGCAATTTACGAATTATTAACAAGAATGGCAACGTGTTTAGAAACCGGAGATTTAAGATCGTCAGGCTATCCAAGAGAGAACTGGTTAGATTGGAAGAAATACTAGAGAACGGAATTTAGAGGACGCTAAATGATTATGGACTACGCTTGTCTATGGCGGCCCCGATATCACTCTCCCCAAACTCTTGTGGGTTTCCAGTTCCCGATCCGATTACACTTTGCAAGAATCTGTGGAACTCGCTGGAAAATAATCTCGTAGCCTGCGGAGGCATGACTGATGCGGAAACAAACCGTCGATTCTCTCGTCTAGGACCTCTTCGCTTTACGACGTTGAAACCACACAAATCCGACACCCAGCACCCAGAGTGGTCCGGTAACCGAAGCCACCGACAGAACGTGTTTGTCGAAAATGCCGGCCGGCGTCGGCAACAGCCCGAACCGGAACTCGTCTCGAGTGACCGTCTGGGTAGTCGTACCACCCTCGTAGAATCCAGCTGCCACTAAAGGATCGTTCGAGTCAGCTTGGGACTTGACCTGTTCAACAACCTCGTACTTGGTATACCAATCCCCACCGGTTGCCTGCCAGGTTACGACTGATGCGATCGTAAGAAAAACCACCGCGGCCAATACCATCTTGCTTTGCTTGTTCATAGCTCACCTCAATTCTTCTGCTTGGGTACGTCCATCGCACACCGGAAGCCTACATTATTGAATGCGTGGTCGGGCGGGCTGGCGCCGCGGTAGTGGGTCGAATAGGCACCGCAGTAGTTCGGACTGCAAAACCAGCTACCACCTCGCGCCACTCGATTCTGACCTGTTACCGGACCTTGCGGATTGGCTATAGGCGAGGCGGCGTAGTACGATGAGTCATACCAATCAGCTGTCCATTCCCAAACGTTGCCGAGCATGTCATAAACGCCCCAGACATTGGGGGCAAAGGACTCGACAGGGGCCGTATAATAGAAGCCATCGGTCAGCGCGTTATGCTCAGGCCAATGCCCTTCCCAGATGTTCGCTTGGACTTGGATGTCATCAGAGTGAGATTGAGACGCTGCGTGATGCAATCCGCTGTGGTGGCTTTTGCCTGACGGAGAGTGACCGGTCGCAGCAACATTCTGGGCATGTGCCATGTGATCGAAGTGATCACTATTCATGTTGCCTGCGTCTGCGACAAACTGTCCGGCAGAACCTGCACGCGCCGCGTATTCCCACTCGGCCTCAGTCGACAGACGCTTTCCGGCCCACTTGGCATAAGCCGCGGCATCTTCCCACGAGACACAGACAACCGGATGATCCATCTTATCCGAAATCGATGATGTCGGTCCCTGGGGGTGACGCCAGTTTGTACCTTCGGCGTACTGCCAGTCCGTTTCACCGCTGAAATACGCCCAGCAGTGACTGTCGCGTTCAGCCCGAGTGACATAATCAGTCGCCTTCACAAACTCCGCAAACTGAGCATTGGTGACTTCGTGAGCGTCGAGATAGAATGGACTGACCTGAACCGTATGTCGTGGGGATTCATCAGCGTAAGCGCCTTCGTTGCCCATCACGAACTCACCACCTTTAATCAAGACCATGTCCTTTGTATTGGCCCGCGTAGGGGACGCCCCTACTGAAACTTCGGCTGGCGCAATGCCCGAAGCAATGCCGAAGAGCACTACTGCCGCAGCTACCAGAAACACTGACGTGAACAACTTTGTCAGGGCAGGGAGAGGGGGCTTGCTCACCCTCTCCCAAATTTCCTGCGATGTGTTTATCTTTATCATAATTCTTGTCCTTTCGGTTCCAGTATTGAAGGCTCTCAGCTTCAATTACATCTTCCCGCCACAGGGGTTACAAGGATTCTGAGGCTTCTTTTCACCACACGGGTTGGATGCCTTCTGGCCGCAGGGATTGCCGACTGCCTTGGTCATCTGCGCCTTTTCACCACACGGGTTCATCGCTGCTTTGCCACCGCAGGGATTTCCGGCCATGGCACCACCGGATGCGGAGGCGACCACGCTGAGGTCGATTTCGACCTTTTCACCGACTTTGCTGCCGATCAAATTCATTCCCTTAGGTCCGGTAATGCCGAAATCAGCCAGGGCAACGTCAAAGGTCGTACGAGCCGCCAGCAGATCGCCCGGCATTTTCTGCTCAGTCATCTTATTTTCCTTAAGATATGTGATGCGTGCCGGCACACTGATCTGTTTGGTCTTGCCATTGAGCGTGAAGTCACCAACTGCCGTTACATCGAATGTCTTGGCGTCCTTCGTGTTCTTCACTTCCCTGACATTCTTTACCTCTGTGATTTTGAACTCAATATTCGGGTTCTTCGCGGCATTCAGCCAGTCGGAGCTCGCGAGGTGTTCGTCGCGAAGTGGAATACCAGTGTTCAGACTCTTAATCGGAACGACAAGTTCACCGCGGCCGCCGGCGTTAGGATTGCTCGGGTCAAACACGAGCTGTCCAGTGATCTGGTTGGAGGTTCCAACGATGTCCTCCAGCGGAGCGGTGCTCTTGAAGGTCACCGTGTTGCGGCCCATCGGGTCTTCCACCGAAAAGACCCGACCGTTGTGATCGCCCATCGACTTCATATTTTTCCCTCCGCAGGGATTGCAGGGGTTGCTCTGTGCGAATGAGACAGAGCTGATGGCCAACGTCAGGGTCAGGCCAAGGATGATATTCTTGAGTGTTTTCATGATTTGTTCTCCTTATTGTTCTTCATTGTGAATTTCAGTTTTTTGCCTTTAAGCCAGCCAGTAAACCAGGCCGACTACCATCGCCATGACCATCATTCCGGCCATGATCTTCTCGTGGATGCACATCCCTTTGTGGTCCGTGCAGTTCGAGCCGACTTTGCACATCTTTGACATGTTCTGTTCCTTTCATCTAAATTCGTTTTCCGCTGCTTCTCTGAAAGCAGTTGCAGTTTCTTCTTTCTGATGGTTAGTCGCAGGAACAGGAGAAGCGTTACAAAGGTGGGCACAATTAGCCCACGAAAAGGCATGACGAATTGATGTTTAAGGGGTTGGGACTTGGGCGGAAAAAAAGACTACGACTTATCGTCGTTTGGCTCAAGCAGCTTGCTCAGCCGGTCACGGGCGTCACTGCTGAGTTTAGCTTCTTTGGATTGTGAGGCTGACTGTTTGCGAGCGAGATTTCGAACCAACTGAAGCTGGTCGGAGTTACGGCGGCACCAGACACACATCAAAAGATGAAGGCGCATTCCCAGACGTTTACGCCACGGAAGTGTTTCATCCATTGCCTGCGAAGTCAGGTGCGATACTTCCTGACAGGTTGGAAGTACCTTGTTCATCATTCTCATCATGATCTTCATCATAGTCTATGCCACCGTCGAGGCTCTTACGCTCCGATCCAGTTTGTTTCCAAACAGTGCCGCATCAGTTTGCGCGCCCGATGCAGCATTACTCGTAAGTTAGTCGGAGTCACTGACAAAACGTTACAGACTTCATCGTACTCAATCTCCTGAATGTCCCGCATGTTATAGACTTTGGCCAATCTCTGGTCTAGACCCTCAAGACATCGCCTGAGATGTTCCCAGAATTGCTTTTGTTCTACCGGGTCATTTGGATCAACAGACCAGGCTTTGGGCTTTCGGTTTGGCTGCCATGTGCCGGCATCGGGTCCGGCGGTGATGTAATCGGTATCGTCGGTGTCTGAGATTTGTCCTGGCTCGTTCAAGGGAGTTTCCCGGCTAGATTTACGAAAATGATCCATCACTTTGTTTTTGAGAATGCCGATAAGCCAGGTCCGCTCCGTTGAGGCTCCTGAAAACGACGAGCGCGCCTTGAGAGCCCCTAACATACATTCCTGAACCAGGTCCTCGGCTGCGGTACGGTCACTGACATATCGGAGAGCAAATCCAAAAAGTGCATCGCCATGTTTGGCGACCCATTCTTTTGGTTCGGAGAGTACGGAACTGCTACTTATATGTTCGGTTTCCGATTCGCTCATGTCTTTCCACTATCATTCCAGCTCAACACCCAGGCCATCGGCAATGCGATTGACATATGCAAAGTAAGCCGTCACCTGAACGATATCATGAAGCATTCTGGCATCAAAACCCAAATGCTTCAGAGGCGCGATAGTCTCTGCTGTGATCTCTCCCGGTCGCAATGTCAATTCTTCGACAAATTCAAGTATCTGCCGATCCTCCGGTTCAATGTCGGCTGATCGATAATCAACCACCAGTTGATCTTTTAGTTCATCCGCAACACCACCCAGGGACCGCAACGCGGCCCAATGATGCTCAATTCAGTAATGACACTTGTTGAGAGCAGAAACGACAACCGCGATCATTTCCTGGCGGTGCCGAGACAAAGGTGACTTGGGGGAGACGATAGCCCTGTACAGATTTACATGCTGCTCCATTACCGGCGGATTGATGCCGGATATACGAATGATGTTAGCGGGGCATCTGTCACATCCGCCATACATTTTGTACAGCCGTTGTAACTCAGGCGAACCATCTTCGAATTCTATATATCCGATATAAGACAACCTTGGCTCCTTATGAATTAAGTTGTTAATATGTAAATATTTAACGCACTCGTCAATTCAATACTAAAAGTAGGGTGAGTTCAGACAAAACAAACAGCCAACCCCGTTAAGGGTTGGCCGTATTATCCAGATGTCTCTTTTTTTTTACGCTGACCACGAATGCGCCTGAAATGCCTCGTCCAAAGGTGTGTTGGCAATGTGATTCGCGTAGTTCGAGATCGTTTTCAAGGAGACGGCTGTAATCACCGCAAGAATTGTAGCGCCGGTATATCCCGCCGCCAGAAACTCTGAGACCTGTTCATCCTTGAGGTGTCCACGCTGCTGCACCACTGTCGCTATGAAAGAGCACAGCGATTCAAGTTTGTCATCTACAATTGGCTGACGGTTACGCAGCGCCTGCACAACCGACTCCGGAAGTTTCATCATGCCGGCAATGGCCGAATGAGCAGCTACGCAGTATTCGCAGCCGTTCTCGATACTGACCGTGAGCAGAACTACCTGCTGTTCCAGCGCATTGAGACCGGACTTCTCAAGCGCTTTACTTAGATACAGGTATGCATCGAGTGTCACCGGATTGGTCGAGAGCATGCCGTACAGATTCGGTACAAAGCCGAGCATTTTCTGCGCGGACTGCAAAGCCTGCCTGGCCGCTTCCGGAGCAGTCTCAATTGTGTTAACCGGCAAGGCGTTACTTGTTTTGGTTTGAGTCGTGGTCGTCATTGTTTTGTCCTTTCTATTCGGTTTTTTTGTGTTTGCAATTTTTTTGAGCTGGAGTTGGCATTCACCACCGATTTCCAGCCTGATTAACCATTAGTCGCACCGAACAGAAAAGCGTTACAATACTTTCAATCCCTTGCGTAAACCGCCAATTGAGGTTAATGCCGGAATTCGGCGACCAACGAGACTTATTGGGACACAACAGCATCGAAATGCCGACAAAGCGATTTTTGTTGACTTTTGTAAACTGTCTGCGTATAATTTTGTAAACCTTGGGGATGGAGTCCCCCAGACCAACCGCCCGGGCCAGGCTGATGACTCCTACCGCGCAGGCCGTGCGGCGGTAGGATCGTTACGGCACGAAAAGCAACCGCTGCAAAGCGGTTTTTTTTGCATCTGCGTCGTGGCCCGGATGGTGCTTTCACGAAAGGAGGACTCTATCATGGAACACATCTTTACCATTGCAGCCCTGTGGCTAGGCCTGGCTGTCATCTCCGCTGTTATCGCTTATCACCTTCGGGTTTCCATCGCCCTTGTCGAAATCTGCGTAGGTGTGTTCACGGCTGCCGTGGCAGGCCATTTCGGCGCGTTTGACACGCTGGGCTCTGATTCCGAGTGGTTGCGCTTTCTTGCTTCTTCAGGGGCAATCCTGCTCACTTTTCTTGCCGGTGCTGAACTCGAACCGGAGGTTCTTCAGAAGAAATTGAAGGAAGTGACCGCGGTTGGCCTGGTCGGCTTCCTCGCGCCGTTCCTTGGCTGTGCGGCGATTGCCCGATATGTCCTGGGCTGGAGCACACAGGCCAGCCTTCTCTGCGGCGTGGCACTCTCTACTACTTCAATGGCGGTGGTCTACGCCGTTATGCTGGAAACCGGCCTCAACAAGACGGATTTCGGCAAGGGCATTTTGGGTGCCTGCTTCATCAATGACCTTGGCACAGTAATCGCGCTCGGTCTGCTGTTCGCGCCGTTCACGCTCAAGACATTTGTGTTTGTCGGCGTCACCGCCTTCATATTGGCGATACTACCTTTAGTGAGCAGGTGGCTGACACGCATCTACGCCAATCGGACCGCGGCGATTAGAACGAAGTGGGTGATGCTTGTCCTTTTTGGTCTTGGCGCGTTGGCGCTCTGGTCTGGAAGTGAGGCGGTCCTTCCTGCCTATCTTATCGGCATGGTATTGGCGGAATTCTCAAACGGCGATGCGCAGTGGATTCGCCGTCTGCGGACCCTGACCGTCGGATTCCTCACGCCGTTCTACTTTCTTCGGGCCGGGACGTTCGTCTCTTTGCCCGCTCTGATATCTGCCCCACTTGTCTTCCTATTGCTTTTGGGTGGGAAGGTCGTTTCAAAGATCTTCGGTCTCTATCCGGTTGTCGGGCAGTTTCGGCACAAGCGGGACGAACGATGGTATTACACGCTGATGATGTCCACCGGATTGACTTTCGGGACAATAGCGGCGCTATACGGTCTATCCCACAAAATCGTGACTCAGAGTCAATACTCGTTTCTTGTCGCAGTTGTTATTGCCAGCGCGGTTGTTCCGACGGTTATTGCCGGGATGGCTTTCTTGCCAAAACATCTTCTGCCAAAGCCTGTCCCAAGTGAAGTTAGAGCCCCGAGAGAGAGCGGTCCGGGAGCGGAGGGATGATGGAGATACCCTCGGTGCGAACAGAAGTATCCAGATTCATTGCAATGGAACAACTGGCAATCGAATCCGGTGCTCTGCATCTGGCTTCAGAGATTCGTGCGCTCGCGGAACGAATCAGGGACGGGCTCTTCTACGTCGCCTGTGTTGGGCAGTTCAAACGGGGCAAGTCCACGTTGCTTTATGCGCTCGTTGGAATGCGGGTTTTGCCAACAGGAGTGGTACCGGTAACCGCCGTCGTCACCGTGATCCGTTACGGTGAGCGTCCTGCTGCTCGTGTTCGGTTTTCCGGAAGCAAATGGCTGGATATAGACCCTGACAGTCTCGCCCAGTTCGTGACCGAGGAACAGAATCCCGAGAACCGCAAAGCAGTTGCTGCCGTTGAACTGTTCTTGCCGAGTGACCTCCTCGCAGCGGGGATGTGCCTTGTCGACACGCCCGGGATCGGCTCGGTATTCATTGGAAACACCGAAGCAGTGCGGGCTTTTGTACCCCACATCGATGCCGCCCTTGTGGTCCTTGGCACGGACCCGCCTATTTCGGCAGATGAACTTACCCTGATCACTGAGATTAGGAAACAGTGCCATGAACAACTCTTCGTCTTGAATAAAGCCGACCGATTCACTGATGCAGAACTTGAGGCCGCTGAGCAGTTCACGCGAAAGGTTCTTAAAGAACGCGCCCACCTGGACGGAATTCAGCTTTTCGATGTGAGCGCAACAGAGCGGCTGGCCGGGCGGGGGCCTGCACGTGGATGGACCGCGCTCAATGACGCCCTGCGGGATCTGGCCGGGCAGCAAGGGACCGGACTGGTGCGAGCCGCAGAAATAAGAGGGCTGGGACAGTTGGCCAGCCGTCTGCGCTACCATCTTGATGAACAATTGGGTGCGCTGTTGAGGCCGGTGGAAGAATCGGAACAGCGCGTCGAAGCCCTGAGGACTTTTGTACGCGAAGCTGAGCAAGCGCTGAGCGATCTGGGACATCTGTTCTCAGCCGAGCAGGAAAGGCTTGGTCGAATCTTCGAGGACCAGAAGGATCAGTTCCTGAAACGTGCCCAACCGGCCGCTCACCGCGAACTAAGCGAGGCAATCCGGGCTGATGAAGCCCGCAGGGGACCTGAACTCCGCAAGAAAGCAATCGAGCTGACAGACTTGATATCCAGACGATGGCTCGACCAATGGCTGGCCGAGGTCAAGCCCAAAGCGGAGATTCTTTATGTTGAAGCCATGCGTCGATTCGCGGACCTGGCAAATGGTTTTCTGGAGAGACTCGCGGTGTCGGCAGGATCGGTACTCGACGCGCTTCCCCGCACTGTTTCGCCCGAAACCGGCTTCACATATCGAAGTCGACTATACTACACTTCACTGATAACGCTTACCTCGCAGACTCCGCTCGGCTGGTGGCTCGATTTGATACGGCCAAGAAGGCAACAGCTCAGGGTGCTGGATCGTCAAATCGGCGAGTACCTGGAAACACTCATCTTTGCCAACGCCAATCGCATCGTCGCCGATTTCGACGACCGCGTCTTGGAAAGTCGACGTATCTTCCAGGCCCATATCCAATCGGCGATCAGTGAAGTTGCAGAATCAGCTGAGGTTGCCCTGACCAGGGCTAAGGAGTACCATGCTCAAGGCAACCATGCTATACAGAATGAATTAGCGAGAATTAACATGCTGAGCCGCCGCCTGAAGGCACTCAGCCTTGAAGGAAAGGAAGTCCTTTCATGAACGAGATCACAAGCATTTCTGCCCGTGAGATTTTGGATTCTCGCGGCAATCCCACTGTCGAAGTGGATGTTCACGTCAACGGCGGCCATTGGGGTCGCGCTGCTGTTCCCTCTGGAGCATCGACCGGGACGCGGGAGGCGCTCGAACTGCGGGATGGTGACAAGAGCCGTTTCTCCGGCAAAGGTGTTCTGAGCGCCGTTCGGAACGTCACTGAAGTCATTCAGCCTGCAGTGCGCGGCATGGATGCATCCGGCCAATCAGCGCTGGACAGGACACTGTGCGAACTCGACGGAACGGCTAATAAGGACAAACTCGGAGCGAATGCCATTCTCGGTGTATCGATGGCTGCCGCACGGGCCGCTGCCAATGCGGCGGGCATCAGTCTACACCGACATCTCGCCAAGCTCGCCGGCGACAGCGGGGCGCTGCTGCCGATCCCGATGTTCAATATCCTCAATGGTGGCGCCCACGCCGACAATAGTGTCGATTTCCAGGAGTTCATGATAGCACCGGTCGGAGCGCCGACATTTCTTGAGGCGGTACGGATGGCGGCCGAAGTCTACCATACTCTTAAGGGAATTCTGAAGTCGGCGGGATACTCTACGGCAATCGGCGACGAGGGCGGGTTTGCACCAAATCTCAAGGCCAACGTTGAGGCCATAGAAACAATCCTCTCCGCCATTGAGAAGGCGGGATTAAAGCCGGGCTCCGATGTAGTGATCGCGCTCGATCCTGCAGCTAGCGAGTTCTTTGAAGATGGGGCCTACGTGTTGAGCAAGTCCGACGGCAGCCGACTCACTTCCGAGAAGATGGTGTCACTCTGGGAAGATTGGGTTCGTCAATTTCCGATCTGGTCGATTGAGGACGGCCTTGCCGAACAGGACTGGCCGGGTTGGAAGCTCATGACTGAGCGTCTCGGGAAGCGCGTTCAGATTGTCGGCGACGATATTTTTGTCACCAACCCTAAGATTATCGGACAGGCCATTCGAGAACATATCGCCAACGCTGCCCTCATCAAGCTGAATCAGATCGGCACGGTCAGCGAAACCCTCGAGGCCATGGCAATCGCGCGGAAAGCTGACTACGGACTGGTGGTAAGCCACCGCTCCGGTGAAACTGCCGATGATTTCATTGCCGATTTCGTCGTCGGGACCGCTGCTGGACAGATAAAGACCGGCGCGCCGTGTCGGGGCGAGAGAGTCGCTAAGTATAACCAGTTGATGCGCATTGAAGAAGAACTCGGCTCCACGAGCCATTACGCTGGTAAGGATTTCCGAAAGATCGGCGGGTTCCGACGTGCGTAAGATCAAGAACGCCGTTCACGGGACCACCATAGAAATGCCCGGAAAGAAGCAACCCATAAGAATAGAATACGTTGTTGTCGATTTCAATGGTACGCTCGCGACCGACGGCCGGCTCATACGCGGAGTGGCTGCGCGGCTCAGGAAGCTGGTAGAACAAACAACTGTCATCGTCATGACAGCTGATACTTTCGGAAGTGCGCGTCGAGTACTATCCAGACTTCCGGTTGAAGTCCGCATTGTCAATCACGGCTCAGGCAAACGTCGCTTCGTAGAATCGCTCGGCAGGCGAAACGTCGCGGCCATCGGCAACGGCGTTAACGATGTGCCAATGCTTCGCAAGGCGGGCCTAGGGATCGCGGTTATCGGCAACGAAGGCGCTGCGGGAAGGCTACTATATGAAGCCACTGTGATTGTGCGGGATGTAAACGCGGCGCTTGATATCCTGCTGAAACCGAAGCGACTTGTTGCCACTCTCAGGCAGTGATTCATGAGGACCACATGAAGATCAAACTCTCGCTGAATCCACCGGCAGTGCGGGATCCGAATGGCAGATGGTCATGGGAATTGTGAGGTACCTTGCAGGCCGAGCGCACTATAATCGTCTTCATAGCCGCTGTGGCCGGGTGTTTTGCAGGGGCCATGGCCTATCTAATTTCATATGAAGAATACTTGCACCACTTTCCTGATAAGAGGAAGCCGAGGCGGTTGGCTCTGCAGGCTGGCGTTTTTGCTTTCCTGTTCTTTCTCGGTATCGGACTCGTCCTGGCGTTTGTACTGCCCGGAGCATTGCCTTAGAGCCATCGAGGGATGCCAGAGATGATCTATTTTTGTCCTTCATGCTGGACCGAACTCGATCGGGATTACGAGCATTGCCCATCTTGTGGCTGCGACATAGAGAAGCTGTCCCGAAGCCAGGACTACATCGACAAGCTGATCGCGGCGTTGAATCATCCGGAGCCGGAGACGCCCATCAGGGCAGTCTGGATTCTCGGCCGCCTGTGCGACAAGAGAGCGATTCGGCCGCTCTATGACATAGCGTGTAAAACCAGCGACACGTTTTTGCGAGTGGCTGCGATAAAGGCACTAGTCGAGATCGGGACGGCTGAAGCGAATGAATTGGCAACAAAGTGTTTGGAACACGTGTCCGAAGTGGAGCGCCTGATGGTGACGAACAGATCGGACCAACCTGATAGTCTCGGGAAAAAGGAGCAGGCCAATGGAGGCCAATAAGCGGTCAGCATTACGATTCATTGTTCTGCTGGGATTGGTTAGCCTCTTTGCTGACGTCACATATGAGGCGGCTCGGAGCATAAGCGGGCCATACCTTGCCACACTTGGGGCCAGCGCCGCCGTTGTCGGTATAAGTCAAAGCCGGATGGGAATGATGACTTACGGGAGTTGCTCAA
>DYGG01000023.1 GCA_020724775.1 Ignavibacterium sp.
ACCGGCTCGATTAGCCGCTCCTGGATTACTCGGAGAAGTTTCGCCTGCAGTGCGGTGGAAAGTTCGCTGATTTCATCGAGAAGAAGTGTCCCGCCGTCAGCCAGTTCGAACTTGCCTCTCTTATCTTTGATGGCGCCGGTGAAGGCTCCTTTGACATGTCCGAACAATTCCGATTCTATCAGTTCTTTCGGGATAGCGGCGCAGTTGACCGCGACAAACGGCTTATTGTACCGCAGGCTTTTGTAATGGATGGCGCGGGCGATAACTTCCTTGCCGGTGCCTGATTCTCCGGTCAGAAGAATAGTGGCATCGGATGGCGCCACTTTTTCCACCAGCGCCATCAGATCCTTGTACGGTTTGGAGATGCCGACGATATTCTTGAAGTATTCTTTTCCGCTCAGTTGCTCCCGAAGCAGTTTGTTCTCGTCTTCCAGTTTCCGGAATTTGAGGGCTTTATCGATAGCGACAAAGAGTTGCTCGTCATCGAACGGTTTGGTGAGGTAATCAAATGCCCCCGCTTTCACCGCCGCTACCGCCATAGCAACCGTACCGTGAGCCGTCATCAGAATTATCTCCAGGTCGTTCTGAATCTGTTTGGTTTTTTCGAGAAGTTCCATCCCGTCGATACCGGGCATCCTGATATCGGAGAGAAAGAGGTCGTATCTGTTTTGCGCCAGTTCCGCGAGGGCGGCAGTGCCATCGGCAGCGACCGACACTTCATACCCCTTTTGCTTCAGTTTATATTGAATCACCCGCCGCAGACTGGCATCATCGTCGGCCACTAATATCTTGACACTCATCGGTTCTTCCCCTCCAGCGGGAATTTCACAGTGAACCTGCTTCCCTCGCCCGGTTTACTCTCGACCGCAATTGTACCGGCGTGTCGCTCCACAATCGATTTGACAATTGCCAGTCCCAATCCGGTCCCTTTGCTTTTGGTGGTATAAAAGGGGTCGAAAATTCTCTGGAGCGTGGACGGCTCAATGCCGCTTCCATAATCCTTTACGGTAAGAAGGGCGGATTTTCCGTCGGCGCGAAGGGCAACTTGAATTTCGCCCCCCGGAGAAGAGGCGTCAACCGCATTCAGCGCCAGATTGATTATTATCTGATGAATCTTCTCCGGGTCAGCCACGATGACCATATTATTACTCAACTGACTGGACAATTTGATGCCGGCATTTTCAATCTGAGGCTGAAGTTGGCGCAGGGAGGATGTTACCACTTCCGCCAGGTCGAGCCTCTCAAAATGTATCTCCCGCGAGCGGGCAAAGTCGAGGAATTCATGAACGGTGCTATCAAGGCGTTTTATCTCTTTGAGAGCGATATCCTGGAATTCCTTTTTCTCATCGGGAGAGGTCCCCTCACTGCCGAGAATTTCCACCGCCCCTTTTATCGATGCCAGAGGGTTTTTGATTTCATGCGCTACCCCGGCCGCCATCTGGCCCAGCAGCGAGAACTTCTGCGACCGCTCCAGTTGCAGTTGGGTTTCCTCGTGACGTCGCCGTACCGATGATTCCCGGTCGATAAGAGCGCCGGTAAGGGTAGCCAGGGCAAAATAAAAAATAATCTCTATCAATTCGCTGGTGACATCGACGTGGGGGCTATCCAGAAGAAAGATATAAGGCTGAACCAAAAGAGAGATGACAAAGGCGACCGTCAGCCCGCCGCGCAATCCGAACCAGGAGGAACCCATCACGATAGGGATATAGCAAAGACGGCTATGAATGGCGTGCGCCAGATGAGAATGCCCGAAAAGCGGCTCAATGACCCACCCGTAATGAATCGCCAGCGTCAGGGCGGTTGTCCCGCCCAGAATGAACGCCTTTTTTAACGCGTCGGTTTTAGGGCCGCTCATCAGCATATCGTCGTTACCGGAAAATAGGCTCTCATATTATAGAAAATTATACAGATATTTTGTCGGCAGGTGAAGAATATTATTCAATTCTCAAAGATTTCTACAGTTTCTTCAAAAATCAATTTCCCGTGCTGTCGCGTAATGTCTTGATTACTAATCGGTTACAAATTGAAAGTTTCCGGCACGAAATTTGACATGATAGGTGGTGTTTACACATCTTTTGAGAAGAAAGGAAAAAGGAAAATGAGATTTCTATCAACTGCAGTGGCGGCAGGTATGCTGCTTCTCGGGGTAACCGGGTATGGACAGGATAAGAGCCCGGAAAAACCGAAGGAATTGAAAAGTCAGACCCATTGCCCGGTGATGGGCGGAAAGATAGATTCCACTGTTTTCACCGACATTCAAGGGCAGAGAGTTTATCACTGTTGTCCTTCCTGTATCCCAAAAATCAAGGCCGACCCGGATAAATATTTCAAGAAGACAGCCGCTCAGGGGATTCTCTTTGAGAATATTCAGACTACCTGCCCGGTATCGGGGGAGGCGATAGACAAAAGCAAGTTTGTCGATTTTGAGGGTCGCCGGATTTATTTCTGCTGCAATCAATGCATAAAGGACTTCAATAAAGACCCACAGAAATTCTTGTCCAAGATGGATCAATCGTCGGAGAAGCCGTCCTCGGACATGGAGAAGGAGCACGATACGCACGAAGGGCACGGCGACCATCTTCACGGGCACTGATATGAAGGGATTCTGCAGATGACTGAACAAGATGCGAGCACCGGACTCACGAGAGTGGGTCCGGTGCGAAATTCCAGAGTCTGAGTTATGCAAATACCGGCAGCATATAGAAGGTTGTTTCTCCTTTTGTTCACTATGACCGCGTTGACCGGTTATGGCCGCGCGGAGGACGTTTCCGTTTTAACCAATAGTATTTGCCCTGTTTTGACAGACGAAAAAGTCGATTCAACGATTTTCACTGTCTATGAGGGAAAGCGAGTTTACTTCTGCTGTAACAAGTGCCGTCGAGAGTTTCTTGCTGAGCCGGAGAAGTATAAGGCGAGTCTTCCTCAGTTCGCAAGCACCTCGACAGAGGGATCGGAGCATGACCACGAGCAAGACCACGGGAACGGCGAGCACAAATTTAACCTGGTTGTTTACCTGGGGAAATTTCATCCTCTAGCGACTCACTTTCCGATAGCCTTGATTTTCACCGCCTTCCTATTTTCAGCTGTGGCCGCGGTCACGAAGAAAGAGATTTATGATAGCCTGAGCATAAAATTGACTTTTCTGGCGGCTCTCAGCGCGCTGGTGACACTTCTGCTCGGCCTGGCGGCCGGTTCGACGGCGTCGTTCCCGTCGGAGTTAAAAGGGTACTTCAACTGGCATCGGCTGATGGGAATAGGCACCACCTTTGCGATTCTGTTAACGGCAGTATTCGCCTGGCTCTGCGGGGGAAAGTCAACTAAGGTAAGAATACGGATATTTAGAGTGATGTTGATGATTTCGGCGATAGCGGTCGGGATTACCGGACATCTGGGTGCAAGTCTGGTTTTCGGACCGGAGCACTTTGCCTTTTGAAAAGTGTGCTGGGTGATTCCGAAGAAAGTGACAATATCGAAACCACAGAGGTTTCGGTTTACGGTTCTGACCGTTTGAACGGCTCGATATTGATGCCAATGTTTGGATGACGTCGCCGTATCAATACCGTGTCGGACAGGATATGGTAACGATGATATTTGATGACATTAGAGCCCTGGAGCTGAATCATCCCGGGGCGGTCGTGGTTGATTTTGTCAAGTTTTCCGATTGCGCCCAATGCCGCAAAACACTGGAGCATCTCAAACAGGCGCTTAAGGAATTGAACCTGAAGGCGCAAATCTATCTTTACGACGCCGACAGGGAGCCGCTTGAGACCGGCATTTCATCGCAGTCTCTTCCCTATATCAGGATAAATGGACTGGAAGTTGACCTGGGAAAATTCGGACAGGCTTCCGATGGTCCGCATTGCCGACGCTTCAAGACCGGGCTGGAGATTTCCGGATATCCGACCAAAGAGATGATAGTTAAGGCGATAAACCACTGGCTGGATAATGATGAAGCCCGCCGGTGGTTGCTGCTGCTGTAGATGTGGCTCGGTGGAGAATGTCACATAGGAGGCAATTTCAAAACCCAAAGGGATTTTGAGCTACTCGGCTTGATCTGGGCATCAAGAAGGTTGGATTCCGGGTCGAGCCCGGAATGATATTGACCATCGGGTGAGATACCTGACGACGAAAGAAGACCATAGAGGAAGGCACTTAGAACTTCACCAATAGATTCTCGGCGCAGAAGCCGGGACCGAGGGCTGACACTAAACCATATTCTCCATCGGAATTTGAGAATTGCCGAATATGCTCCTCCAGCACTATCAAGACCGAAACGGCGGAGAGGTTGCCATAATCGCGAAGCGCCCGGCGGCAGATATCCAGTTTTCCGTTGGATAGATTGAGGGCTTTGTTATAAGCGTCAAGGACTTTCGCCCCGCCCGGATGCAAAATGAAATAAGAGATTTCATTTAGAGTCAGTCCAAAATCTTCAAGAAATGATTCGAAATTGTCCCGGGCGTGGGCATGCACAATATCGGGAATCCGCCGGCTGAAGACCACCTGCAGACCGGATGTGTAGATATTCCATCCCATCACGTCGAGTGAGTCAGGCCAGAAGGTGCTCTTTGTTCCGAGGATTTTAAGACCTTCCGGGGCGACTTCATCTCCGGTCAGAACCACCGCCGAGGCGCCATCACCGAATAGGGCAGTTGCCACAAAATTGCTTTTGGAAAAATCGTTCTGCTGAAATGTTAAGCCGCAAAGTTCAACTGCCACCAGTAAGACTTTCTCATCGGGATGACCGAGCAGATAATGATACGCCTGCGACAACCCGGCCGCACCGCCGGCGCATCCCAATCCCCAAACCGGCGTGCGTCGGATGTTAGAGCGCATATTTAATACGTTAATAAGGCGGGCGTCGATAGAGGGAGTGGCCAGCCCGGTGGTGGAGACAAAGATAAGATAATCGATATCGGTGGCATCAAAGCGCGCCGATTGCAGCGCTTTTTCCGCAGCGGCGGCGCCCAGGGCGGTAGCGGTTTCAATGTACTTGGCATTTTTCTCGGAAAAACTTCGCTCGATATCGTACCACTCCGGCGGCACCGAAAAATAACGGGTTTCAATACCGGCGTTGGCGAAGACCGGCATTAAATCGTCGATACTCAAAGACGACCCGGCGAATATTTTTCGGACATATTGACGAATTTCTGATTGCGTCACCCGATGAGGCGGCAGGGCATGAGCAATCGATTTAATATACGGCATAAAATCTCTCAAGATTATAATTGTACACCTGCAACAAATCTGCCGCTCGATAAGTGCCCGCCGCAATCATATTGCCAAAGACATTTTGCTTGACTTTAGGGAGTATCGTCGATATGCTTCGCGCGATTGTGAAATAAATAATTTGTCCTCTGTCGAAGGTTATATGCCGGAACCTATCAATATTGACCCGCAAGGGTATCTGATAGTCAAAGTCAACTGGAAACTGGCTCTGAAGGTATTCATCGTTCTGGCTCTGGCGTTCGGCGCCGGCTTGCTTCCGATACCGGGACTTACCGGAACGGCGCGAATCTGCCTGATGATTTTTGTCGGAGCTGCCGGTTTCTGGATTACCGAGGCGATTCCCCCTTTCGCCACCGCAATCATGGTCATTGTGCTGAGCGTCTATTTTCTGGCGGCGACTTATCATCCCGCCGGAGTCGAGAGCGGCCTGCTCAGTTATCAGGTATTCCTGAACCCGATTGCCAGTCCGGTGCTGGTTCTGTTTTTCGGCGGATTTATTCTGGAAGCGGCGGCCGTTAAGCATGGGTTCGACCTCCGTCTTACCAAAGCGTTGATTAAGCCATTCGGCACCAATCCCCGGATGGTGCTTTTGGGGGTGATAGTCACCACCGCGGTATTCTCGATGTTCATGTCCAACACCGCCGCCACGGCGATGATGTTTGCCGCCTTCATGCCTTTGTTCCGCAGTTTTGAAGGCCGCGGGCAGTTCCGCAAGGCGCTGATACTGGCGGTGCCGTTTGCCGCCAACATCGGCGGCATGGGGACAATAATCGGGACTCCCCCCAACGCTGTCGCCGCCTCGGTGCTGGGTGAATTGGGATACTCGATATCGTTTTTGAAGTGGATGGTGGTCGGTGTACCGATGATGATGGTACTTATCTTCCTTCTTTGGTTTATACTCCTTAAGGCTTTTAATCCGCGGACCGAGAAATTTGAAATCCTCTTTCCGGAGCCGCTGGCGCCGACCTGGGACTTCCTGCTGGTGGTGATTACTTTTTTCGTTACCGTCTTCCTCTGGGTGACCGAAGCGCTGCATCATATCCCGGCCGGAGTGGTGGCGCTTCTGCCGGTAATGATTTTCACCATGTTCGGCATTATCAACCGCGAAGATTTGAAGAAACTGGAGTGGGATGTTTTGATTCTTGTGGCGGGAGGAATGGCGCTCGGTGTGGCGATGAAAAGTTCCGGGCTGTCGGACGTACTGGTCGGGATGATTTCATTCCAGAACCTCTCCCCCCTAATATTTCTTCTGATGATTGCCCTGGTCACGATAATTATCTCCAACTTCATGAGTAATACGTCGGCCTCCAACCTGCTCATACCGATTGTAACTTCCTTGACGGTAATGGCGCCGCCGTCGGGGAGCAGCCCGATTACGCAGTTGGGAACTTTGGGGGTCGCTTTCGCGGCATCGCTGGCGATGAGCCTTCCGATTAGCACCCCGCCCAATGCCATCGCCTTCGCCACCCGTGAGATTACCACCAGGGAAATGGCCAAGTATGGAACGATAATTTCTCTTTTCGGAGTGCTCGTCATCCTGCTGGTGCTTCTGGGATTATGGTACCTGAAATTGATTACATGAATGATTGTTTTATATAGGGTTAGATTTTACAGGAGGTATGATATGAGGAGCGTTCGCCGAGGGAGGAATAAATTTTAATGGACCCACTTTTATTATCACGTATCCAGTTTGCCGCCACTATTGCCTTCCATTATATCTTTCCTCCGATGAGTATCGGGCTGGGATTGATTCTGGTGACGATGGAGGGGCTTTATCTCAAAACGAAAAATCCGCTCTATCAACAGATGACTAAATTCTGGGTGCGGGTTTTCGGCTTGATATTCGCTATCGGCGTCGCCACCGGCATTGTAATGGAATTCCAGTTCGGCACCAACTGGTCAACCTATTCACGTTTTGTGGGGGATGTTTTCGGTTCGGCGCTCGCTGCCGAGGGAGTCTTTGCCTTCTTTCTGGAATCCGGGTTTCTGGCGCTGCTTCTATTCGGATGGAACAAAGTCAGCCCGGGATGGCACTTTTTCTCGACCATCATGGTTGCTTTCGGAGCCCACTTCAGCGCTATCTGGATTGTGGTCGCCAATTCCTGGCAGCAGACTCCGGCCGGGTATCATATTGTCGGTGAAGGCTTAAGGGCGCGCGCCGAGATAACCGATTTCTGGCAGATGGTCTTTAACCCCTCAACGCTCGATAGAATCAGTCATGTCTATATGGGCGCCTGGCAGGCTGGGGCATTTTTCGTATTAAGTGTCAGCGCCTTCTATCTGCTCAAGAAGAAACATCAGGATTTCGCCAAAGCCTCCATCAAAATTGCCCTGGTACTGGCGGCGGTCGCCTCTATACTGCAACTGGTATCGGGCCACTCCAGCGCCAAAGGAATCAGCGAAACGCAGCCGGCAAAACTTGCCGCCTTTGAAGCCCATTACCCGGATTCGGCGCCGGCCGATTTGTATCTTTTCGGATGGGTCGATGAAGAAGAAGAGAAAGTGAAAATGGGCATCAAGTTGCCCGGGATGTTGAGTTATCTGGTTCACTGGGACAGCGACGCGCCGGTGACCGGATTACGGGCGTTCCCCCCGGATAAGAGACCGCCGGTCAATTTTGTCTTCCAGACCTATCATGCCATGGTGGCAATCGGAATGGCGCTGATTCTGATTTCCTGGCTGGGAGTTTATTTCTGGTGGCGAAGAATACTATTCGATATCCGCTGGTTTCTCTGGGTGCTGGTTTTCTCGGTTCTGGGACCCCAACTGGCGAATCAATTGGGATGGTTTTCCGCCGAGGTGGGACGGCAGCCGTATATCGTATATAATCTGCTGCTGACCGCCGACGGCATATCCAAGACTGTTACCCGCGGGGAGATTTTAACCTCGCTGGTTCTCTTCGGGATTATCTATATATTTCTATTTGTCCTTTTCATCTATCTCTTGAACGAAAAAATCCAGCATGGTCCGCTGGCTGACGATCTGATTGTGGAGGGACATAGAGCATGAATTTCAGTTTTGATTTGAATTCTATCTGGTTTATGCTGGTCGGCGTCCTGTTCACCGGCTATGCGGTACTGGACGGTTTCGACCTCGGCGTGGGGGCATTGCATCTGCTTACACGGACTGATGAACATCGACGGATAATGATGAATTCTATCGGTCCGGTCTGGGACGGCAACGAAGTCTGGCTGGTGACCGGCGGCGGGGCGCTCTTTGCGGCGTTTCCGATGGTCTATGCCACCGCCTTTTCCGGTTTCTATATGGCACTGATGCTGCTTCTTTTCGCGCTGATTTTCCGCGCGGTGGCGATTGAATTTCGAAGCAAGCAGCCGATGAAATGGTGGCGCAATCTCTGGGATGTCAGTTTCAGCGTCAGTTCGATTGTCTCGGGGCTTCTGCTGGGAGTGGCGATGGGGAATATCGCGCTGGGGATTCCGCTCGATGGCGAGCATGAATTCGCCGGGACATTTTTGGGTCTTCTTAATCCGTACGCCCTGATAGTCGGGATTACCACCGTGGCTCTATTCATGATGCATGGGGCGATTTATGTGGTACTGAAAACGGAAGGGGAACTTCACGAAAAAGTCCGCGGCTGGGTCAATAACACCATCATATTTTTTGTGATATGTTATGTCACCACGACCATGATTACCCTGATTTATGTCCCGCACATGACGGAGTATATAAAGGCGCATCCGGTGCTCTTTATCGTGCCGTTTCTGAATATGCTGGCGGTGGCGAATATTCCGCGCGAAATTTATCATCGGCGCGATTTCCGGGCGTTTTTGTCGTCCTGTTGCGCCGTGATTGCGCTGATGGCGCTATTCGGAATCGGGATGTTTCCGTACCTGATATATTCCCAGCCGAATCCGGAGTTTAGTCTGGATATTTATAATGCGGCCTCATCGCAGAAGACGCTGGGGATAATGCTGATTATCGCCGGTATCGGGATGCCGCTGGTGCTCGCGTACACGACGGCGGTGTACCGGGTATTCCGCGGGAAGGTGAAGTTAGAGCCGACGAGTTATTGAGCTGTAGGGCACGAGCCCCGTGCTCGTGCCATTTTCGTTCCGCAAAGCGGAACGAATACCTTTGACCTCAATGAATCCACTATGACTGGTGGATTCCGGAGAAGAGCAAATGAGTATTGAATTGCAGGAACTAGAACAGAAGCTGCTTGCGGAGATAGAGGAAAAACTTAATCTCATTAAAGCGCCCTACGCACGGGATATACCAGATAAGAAGGACGTGAGTAGACTCGTTCAGGAAATGGGTGAGAAGGCTCATGAATTACACATGTCATTGAAGAATCGCGGACTCGAGCCGAAACACCATGCCTACATGATTAAGAATCGTGAACTTGAGCCCGACGACGAAGAATTCTATATGCATGTCCACCCAGTAGAGGATTTGCTGGCTTACATAGATGACCCTCATGCCAACGATGATCCAATCGATCAGACGATAGATCATGAGTTCCGCTTCACTGTATTCTCTCCGCGCTGGGGGCATGATGACACATACATGCTAACGCGCAGGGAGACAGGTTGGGATGTTCGATTCACTCACCGTGGGCCCTGTGACAAGGGAGGACGACCGTTTCTGTACTCAAATTTCGAAAATGACCGGGTGGCCTATCCTGCGGGACTCGACGCGTATCTCGAAATCCTTTGGGACCGTGCTTCTGATCAAGGGCTAACGCACGAGGCAGTACAGACAGCTTTGGACGAGTTAGCTAATTGGGTAAAGAATACAACCAGACACGCTCCAAGCGGTGCCATCTGGGAGGGCTATTGATGCAAAGTTCAGCATTTATAGCACCTACTCTGTCAGATGGCGTGGTCACGTTCCTTGACGTACTGGGATGGAGAGGGGTTTACGACCGTATTTCTAATGCCACAGGAAAATTGAGCACGCTCGTGGACGGCCTCGGCAAGCAGGTGACAAGGCATCGCGGCAAAGTGCAAGGGAACACCTTAGTTAAGAGTATTTCAGATACAATTGCCATCTTCACACAGTGTGATGTTGGGGAAGCCACCAAGGCTATCAACATCCACGGGGAGCTAGCAGCCTGGGCAATCCTCTATTCGATTGAGGCGGAGATTCCAGTGCGTGGGGCAATAACGTATGGGAGTTTCGCAATCCAAGATAACATCTTCATTGGCAAAGCAGTAGATGAAGCAGCCGCGTGGCATGAGTATGCAGACTGGATAGGCGTTCACCTCACTCCTTCCGCCGAGTTCGTGTTTGCTGACACCGATGGCAATAATCTGTGGGTAATCTATACACCTCCCAACAAGTCTACAATGCCTTGGCGACCCCATTGCGTAAACTGGATTCATGCTTGGGACGACCGGGAAGAGGAAATTATCAAGATCAAAGCCAAGTTTCGCAGTCTAGGACCTCTTGTTCCTGAAATAGCTTCTAAGCTGCTGAACACGCTCAATTTCATTGAAAGCACTGGAAGCGAGGTCGGTGGCTCACCCGACGGGTGAGATCTTAATTCATTAATCGACCCGCCGCGGCGGGTCGATTCTGGCAGGAGCGCCCGCCATCGGCGGGCTCCTGCCCTACTCATCCGGGTTCGGTCAGGCCGCCACGGCGGGCTTAATAGCCATCCCCGAAAGGAATAACACTAATTCGTTGATATCTCTAATATTTTTATCCATATTGCTTTATTGATCTTTCGAATTGCCGGTCGTGTGCCTCAACGGATATCGGCAGGAGCGCAGGGCTCCTGCCCTACCAGACTTTCCGTCAGCGGCGGATTTGTAGGGCACGAGCCTTCTTGGCCATTCCGTTGGCGGCTCGTGCCATTCTCAATTCGTGAGGCGGAAAGAACACCCTTGACCTCAATGAATCCACCATGACTGGTGGATTCTACTTCGAAGTTGTATTGCGTCTTATAATACAACGACCACACGATAAAGGACGGTCATCTTTAGAGACATACATGGTAATCAGCTTTCTATCACCGTCCCAACATACAGGACAATACGGGCCTGATTTTGAACCGTCGTGATACCTGTAATATGCATTTCCTTCACGTTTCAGTTCGCGGGCAATATCTTTGGATTCCTCACACTCTTTCAGCCTCTCCTTCAGTTCTAGATTTTCCTCCCGCAATTCAAAGATATCATCACGCAAATCAATGATTTTTTGGTATAAGTCCTGATTGTTGTACTGCTGAACCAGTTCAGCTATTTCTTTAGCCTTCTGCACAATGTTCATTTGCGCACCTCGAGAATCGAATAGTGTCACTTTCCAATAATATTGTCTTCTGCTAGCTTTGCAACGGTCTGGCCAGCCATGGAACGAACCACAGTCTTCCAGTTGGCTAGGGCATTGCCTTTTGTCTTGGCAGTAGCATACCAAATTTTTTCGAAAGTCTTGGTATCAAACATACTCGCCTCAAAATTAGCCCAAGGCTTATCGACATAATAGCCGCCATATTCCTGCGTCGTCGTTTTCGCGGAATATGTCAAATTGCCAAACTGGTCAATCCTACCAGACCCTTTTTCTTTCGTCACTGACTGTTTTGGGATATATGTTTCACTTGTGCCAGATAAAGTGGGTCCAATGATCAGTATGGCGTCGATACCCTTAGCGTCGATAATCTCAATGACCTTTTCGATGGGCAAAGATGATATATCAAATGCCACATCTGATTCAGAAAGGCATTGTACAGAATATGCATCAAATGACTGCTTGAGTTTAATGTCCAACGCCTCCTGCAATTCCAAATCCTGAAAGGTAGTTAACACCATTACTTTGCTTATCCGTTTACCCGTGAATTCTGGATTTGTACGGGATGACATTGATGTAGACGCATAGCAGCCAGCAAGCAGAGCCAGCACGCATGTTATCAGAGTGGACCATGCGGCTCTCATTGAGAACTCACCCATATTCTCCTCCATTTCTCTGACGCAATTTAGGGCACGAGCCCGGCGCTCGTGCCATATTCGTTCCGTTAAACGGAACGAATATCATTCAGCAATTAATTGTCAAAACCCAAGGGGATTTTGACCTACCCCTCCGCCAGCCGCACAAACGGCTCGATGTCGGCCAGGACACGGTTCACCGCCTCTTTCCAGAAATCTTCCTTCGTGATATCAACACCGAGATGTTTCTTCGCCACCTTCTCGCTGGTCATCATGCCGGTATCAGCCAGAAGAGCGCGATATTTCCTGGCGAACGATGCTCCCTCCTCTTTCGCCCGGTTATAGACCCCGCCGGCAAAGAGATATCCGAAAGTGTACGGGAAATTATAAAACGGGGCATCGGTCATGAAAAAATGGAGTTTGGAGGCCCAGAATAACGGATGATGCCCCTCTTCGGGGTCGAGCGTTCCAACAAACGCCTTTTTCTGCGCCGCTACCATCAGTTCATCCAGACGACTCCGGCTGACCAGCCCTTTCTTGCGCTCTTCATAAAAAGAACGGTCGAAAAGAAATCGGGCGTAGATATTGCAAAGCAGAGCATGGGCGTTTTGCAGTTTCTGGTCGAGAAGCATCAACTTCTCCTGCGGGTCATTCGACTTAGCGAGAGCGGCATCGGTGACCAGAAATTCATCGAATATCGAGGCCGTCTCGGCGAGAGTCATCGGATAGACCGCGGCAAACATCGGGTAATCTTTCAGCACAAAATGATGATAGGCATGCCCCAGTTCATGCGCCAGGGTGCCGACATCACCGAACCCGCCCCCCCAGGTCATAAATATCCGGCTCTCCTTGCTGACCTCGAGCGTGGTGCAGTATCCGCCGCCGGCTTTTCCGGGACGGTCCTGCGCTTCGACCCATCGCTTGTCAATCGCCATCCGGGAGAAACCGGCCAGTTCCACACTGAAATCGCGGAAATTCTCGATTATGAAATCGGCCGCCTCATCAAAAGGATAGACCGTGCTCGATTTCCCCACCGGAGCGCTCTGGTCGTACCAACAGAATTTATCGATGCCGAGGAGTTTCTTTTTGGCAGTGATATATTTCTGCAATTTTGGCGCCCCTTTCTCGACCTCCGACCACATCGCCTCGAGGGTTTTCTCTTTGATGCGGCTGTTGAGAAGCGGCTCCAGAAGCGGCGATTTCCATTTCCGTTTGTCGTATAGAGTCAGACGATACCCCGCCTGAGAATTGAGCGCCATCGAGGCGAGACTTGCCCGCGATTCCCAGGCTTCCTCTATTTTACGAAACGCCTGCCGGCGAATTTCGCGGTCGGCGGAATTCATTTTGTTTGCCAGTTGACCCAGGGATAGCGCCTTGACGGTACCATTCTCGGAAAAATCGCCCCGGAGGTCGCCGTACATTTTATCGTACAAACGGTTCCAGGCATGGTATCCGTTTACCGCCAGTTCCGTGGCGAACGCCTCGAACTGGGGAGGCATCTTCATTTTGGCGATATCGCGCAATTCGTTTAAGAAAAAACCGGATTTGTCGAGTTTCGTTTCTTCTGTCAACTTTTTCCACTCTTTGTCATTCTGCGCTTTGGCAAACGCCTCCAGTTTAACCAGCAGTTTTTGAAACTGCGAGCGATAGAGGTCAATATCGCCGTAAAGTTGATGCGCTTTCTCGTCATTGACATCCTGACTTATAAGGCAATGCACGAAAGAGCCGGCCTGGCCGATACGAGCCATCATCTCCTGAATTTTGACAATAAAATCAGCCCATTTAGAGCGGCTGGCGCTGTTCAGTTTCGCCGGCAGACGGTCAATCCTGGCTTCCATTACCTTCAGGTCTCTGGCAATGGCGCTGCTGAAAACATGATATTCTTTGGAACCGCTTCCGCCCGGAAAAATAGACTCCAGATCCCAGCGGGGGGCTTTGGCGGCGACATCGGACACCGAGATATTCTGAGTATTCATTGATTTATCTCCCTTTATGAGCGAATATGGTTTTCATCTCTTTTCCCCTCCTGAGTGTCATAATGATAGTGTATCAGTATAATAAGAATTGCCTCTAATCTCAACCAGAATATTGGGATGGTATCTGGTGCCGGAAGGACTGGCTGACTCTGTTTGAGGAGAGGGGTTGCTTATGATCATTCTCCTGCGGGTCAGTATGACTGGGTGGCAGGAAAGGGTTATTGCCACGGCAGAATTCGCTTGATAATGTAACGGTCGACCTGTGCGTTCACCCAAAAAGAGAGGGAATAAGGGTAGGGGTCGACCCGTGCGTGGACCCAACCAAGAAGGCGAACTCATTGGTTCGCCCCTACAGCATAATGAGCATCGGTCATAAAACAAAAGAACCATCATTTGCCTTCAAATCCCGCCGCAGGTCGCCGCGGTCGAAGACTCGCCGAGGAGGGCGACCAGGACGGTTGGGCACCTCAAGAGAATCGCACAAGCCTATTGCGGAATTGGCGGAAATGTGTAAATTAGGCGAGATTAATTAACTTTTGATGCGGTGTCGAGGTGACATTTGTCACAGGAGACTATGATGGATATATTTGAATTTGCGATGAAAATGGAGCAGGATGGGCAGGCATTTTATGAGAAGATGGCGGCGCAGGCGGCGAACGCAGCCCTGAAAAATATTTTGCAGGACCTGGCGCAGGACGAGGTCAAGCATTACAATATTTTCAAGCGGTTTCGTGACGGCGACTTCTCGGCCGCGGCGGATATGCAGAGTTCCTCCAAAGTGTTCCAGCGGGCTAAGAATGTCTTTGAGTCAATAGCGGCAAAAAAAGATTTCAAGGAGTTCCCCGCCGATGTGGTCTCGGCCTGGAAAAAGGCACAGGAGATTGAGAAGAAATCGGAAGATTTCTACCGGGAGAAAGCGGCATCGGCAGAGAACGAAAAAGCCCGAAAGACTATCATGCTGATAGCCGACGAAGAGCATAAGCACTGGGCTCTGATAGAAAATGTTCTGCAGTTTCTGGAGCGACCAAAGCAGTGGCTGGAAGACGCCGAATGGAATAATCTCGACCGATATTGATTTTCTGCCAATGATATATTTACGGAGGATGTAATGGGAAATTATAGAGTGCCGGTTCCATCCAATGAACCGGTTTATACATATGCCCCCGGCAGCACCGAGCGGGAACAACTGATAAAAGCGCTGGGCGAATTGAAGAAGGCCAAGTTTGATATTCCAATGGTTATCGGCGGAAAAGATATCCGGGTGGGAACGCCGGTGAAAATAACCGCGCCGCATAATCATGCACTGGAACTGGGACAGTACTACCAGGGGGGTAAGAATGAAGTCCAGGGGGCAATCGATGCCGCCTTGAAAGCGCGCCCGATGTGGGCGGCGCTTCCCTGGGAGGAGCGCGCCGCTATCTTCCTGAAAGCGGCGGACCTTCTGGCAGGACCATATCGCTATATCATGAATGCCGCCACCATGCTGGGACACAGCAAGAATGTTTTTCAGGCGGAAATCGATGCCGTCTGCGAGTTGGTTGATTTCTTCAGGTTTAATGTCTATTACACACAGGTCATATATGACGTCCAGCCGGAAAATTCCAAAGGAATCTGGGACCGCCTTGATTACCGTCCGCTGGAAGGATTTGTCTTCGCCGTGACTCCGTTCAATTTTGTTTCAATCGCCGGGAATCTTCCGACCGCTCCGGCGATAATGGGAAATACGGTGGTCTGGAAACCGGCTTCATCGGTCGTTTACACGGCCCATTTTATTATGAGGATTCTTCGCGAAGCCGGTCTTCCCGAAGGAGTCATCAATCTGGTTACGGCCCGCGGCGCCGATGTCGGCGAAATCATTCTCAAAAGCGAGCACCTGGCGGGGATTCATTTCACCGGAAGCACCGGCGTATTTCATGGTATGTGGCGGACCGTGGGCGAGAATATCGCCCGATACAAGACCTATCCCCGGATTGTCGGCGAGACCGGCGGCAAAGATTTTATCTTCATGCATAACACTGCCGATATCGATGAGACCGTCACCGCCATGACCCGGGGCGCCTTTGAGTATCAGGGGCAGAAATGCTCGGCGGCGTCGCGGGCATATATCCCGAAATCGCTCTGGCCCCGCGTGAAAGAGAGATTCTTGACCGATATGAAACAGGTCAAGATGGGGGATGTCGAAGATTTCAGCAACTTCATGAACGCCATCATTGACAAAGGCGCCTTCGATACTATAGTCGAATATATCGAGTACGCCAAGAAATCAAACGAGGCGGAAATTATCTGGGGCGGCAATTACGACAGCAGCAAAGGATACTTTATCGAGCCGACCATAGTGCTCACCACCAATCCGCACTTTCGGCTGATGGAAGAAGAGATTTTTGGACCAGTTTTTACCATCTTCGTGTACGATGACGACAAGTTTGAGGAGACTCTGGTGCTCTGCGATAAAACGTCGCCCTATGCCCTGACCGGCTCCATCTTTGCCAAAGACCGAAGAGTTATCAATCTGGCGATGAAAGCCCTTCGAAACGCCGCAGGCAATTTTTATATCAATGACAAGCCAACCGGGGCGGTGGTGGGACAGCAGCCTTTTGGCGGAAGCCGCGCCTCCGGAACCAACGATAAAGCCGGGTCGCTTCTTAACATGATTCGCTGGACCTCACCGCGCGCTATAAAAGAGAATCTGGTGCCGCCGAAAGATTTCCGGTATCCTTTCATGTTCTGATTTTGCGAGACTTGGAATGATGAACGGGTCGGCGTCGGCCGACCCGTTTTTTTACTGACGGCCGATGTCAGCGGTGCAAACTACCCTTGGGGCGGAGGCTATTAGTGAGCGCGGAGATAAATTCGATAATTAGGGTCGAGCAGATTAGAGAATTAATCATTTTCGTCAGGGGCCAAAAAGTAATTCTGGATAGTCTGCTTGCCCATATGTACGGAGTGGAAACCAAATCACTCTTAAGAGCTGTCCGACGAAATGTGGAGAGATTTCCTGACGACTTCATGTTCCAGCTGACTGAAGTTGAGATGGAGGATTTGAGGTGCCATTATGGTACCTCAAAGACCCGTGGGGGACGTCGGTATCTCCCCTATGCCTTTACAGAACAAGGGGTTGCAATGCTCTCCAGCGTTCTTCGGAGTTCGCGGGCAATCAAAGTAAATATTGAAATTATGCGGGCTTTCGTGAAACTGCGGCAAATTCTTCTGTCGCAGGCCGATTTGGGGAGAAGAATTGACCGGCTGGAGAAAAAATACGATGCCCAATTCCGGGTAGTGGGTCAGTTTGAAATTTCTTGAGTTTGAAGGTGATATATATTGGCAAGAAAAATGCTATTGACTTTTTGGCTTGTTGACGATAGTCTTGATTATAGATAAAAAATTGTGATTGACACCTGAACTATTGTGCAGTATTTTCGTTTAAGAGATATGGACCACGAGTCACTAAGGAGGTGAATTATAATGGCATCAATTCTCATGAATGAAGAAGCAGAAAAAGATCAGAAACTAAAAGAATTGGCAGTGCTAATTTGCGCGCTATGTCGAGATGACAAACCTTTTGGCAAGGTCAAACTCAATAAGCTATTGTTTTATGTCGATTTTGTGGCTTATAGAGATTTGGGACATCCAATTACAGGTCAGGAATATCAGAAATTGGAAAATGGGCCAGCCCCAAGAAGACTTTTACCAGTGATTCCATCCTTGTCTATCCCTCCGGGTTCAGATCCAGATATTGTTGTCCAGAATATTAGTTATTATGGATTGACTCAACAACGTCCAATTGCGCTGCGAAATCCAGATACCTCAAAATTCACATTTGAAGAAATCAAATTGGTTGAATTTGTGATCAATCACTTTTGGGGAAAGAACGCAACAGAAATTAGTAATGAATCTCATAAATTTATAGGCTGGCAACTTGCTGGATTAAGAGAAATTATACCCTATTCAATTGCGCTTGTTTCTAATAGAGGGCCAACTCAATCTGAACGGGAGTATGGACGGCGACTTGAAGGTTTGGCTTCTGAGTGCATTTCGAGATAGAGACACATGAGAACAATCATTGAAGAGTCTCGTTTTACGCAAGAACTGTCATTAATCGAATCTGATGCAAAAAGAGCGGACGAATTCATTGATGGTGCGAAATATATATTATCACGTAATCCAGAATTTGGAAATTGTATTGGGGATAACTCAAATGTCTGGACCCTTGCTTTAGTCGAAATTCACGATCACCCCCCTTTAGTTTTATATTATACTTTTGATGACTCTCGCGTGTGGTTTTTATCAATTATTATTAGCCAATAGCCTTAGAGTTGTCTTTAATCTCTTCAGATTCCAATAGAGTCACGATATCTCCAACATTCCATAGTTTGTGTGTTATCCCCGCAGCCATAGCCGGAGTTATCCTTAAAGTCTGGTGTATCCGGCAGAAATTGTAATACATAAAATGTAGAGCAACCGCATACTCAAGATTCTGAATTTTCTTGGAAAAGGCATTAGTCAACCGGGTGAATCGGCGCATGTTCATGCGCATGGTAAGATTCTGACGCTCAATGAGACTTGTAGATACATTTTCCTTTTTGGGTTTACCAATCAGAGATTTTCTTCGAGCCCCAATACAATTGGGGGGGCTATACCTTCCTTCCTGTCCTTTTTCTCGTCCATATAGTTTAACCAGCATCGCATAATCAATTTTGCAACCAAAGGCCTCGTCAACGGCCTCAAGATAGGCGCTATGGCCGTCTGTGGTCAATTGAATTTTATTGGATAAGCGCTCGGCCAGATCATTCATAAATATCTTCGCATGTTCAGCGTTGCGCAGTCCAACATACCAAGAGACAATCAATTTAGATTCGGGGTCAAGAGCTGTCCAAGTCCAAACATCACCATAGCCAAATTGCCCGTACTTATCTTTAGGAACATTTTTCTGTTTGGCATAACAGTAAGACCAGATTTCATCGCATTGAATCTGTTTACAATTCAGATTGCGTAAGGTCTTGTCTTGATATTCAGCACAAATTGACCCAACTTCGGCCAGCAATTTGACAACCGTATTCTTGGCAATACCGGTCATACGAACGGTCGACCGAATGGAGTTTCCTTCTATTAAGGCACCTATAATGCGAATCCGCTGTTCTTTGCTTAATTTATTCATCCTGACCTAATATACAAGACCGCTTTCGCATTGTCAAGTGAAATGTTATATTACTTTAAATTTTTTTAAAACGTTTCCGCTTTTCTAATAGTTACACATAACTTATTGTATAACAATGTATTGTGTCTGCGCTAAAACAGTCAAGGAATCACTTTGATTGTTTCTAATATCGAAAACCCTTGACACGAATTTAAATAAAATATTAATTGGGGTTATGAACGGAGGAGGAGCCAAGAGCCAGTTAAACTTATCGGCTCCTCCTCAGAAAGGATACTCTTCATGGATAGAAGAGTCTTTGGCCAGACACCTATAGTGGGCCGACGGGCTGCGTGATCTGGCAAATGGCTAACGGGCCGAGGGACGCTTCGGCCTGCATGGCCATTATTTTAATAATAAAATCTATCTTTTGGAGAAAGGCAAGTTAAAAATGGCAGGAAAAGAAGATTATAGTAAAGCTATTGAAGCTTTGAAACTTAGGCGAAACGCTTTAGATATTGCAATAGCGGAACTTGAAGCATTGAATACCGACAATGTCAATCAAGACCATGTTCCAGCACTTTTAGAGGCCAACAACCTTAAAGAACCAACGGCTTTGTACACCACGGAGATAAAACCTGATGAATTTTGGGGACTTAGTATTACAGAGGCAGCCAAAAAATATCTAAACATGGTGAAGCGTCCGCGAAACGCCAAGGATATTGCGCGCGCACTTAAAGCAGGTGGGAATTTATCTACTTCCCCTCATTTTCTGACAATTGTTCGTTCTGCACTTAAGCGAGATTCTGACTTTGAGAAAGTTAAGCGTGAATGGGGATTAGCTGAATGGTATCCATCTCGACCAAAACGACTGGAACCAATTGAAAAGTCAAAAGGGAAAAAGAAATCGAAACCACAACAAAAACCTAAAGAACCACAATCAGAAAATTAGTTTTTCTTCTTCCAGCGGGCTCTTGCAGCTTTTTTAGCCAATTCCGATCTTCTTTTTTTACCAACACCTTCCCACCTGGCTTTGCCGCCTTTTAAACCCCCAAGGCGGCCCAATTCGACCGCGGCGGGATTCTTGTTCGGATCGGCAGGTTTTGGTTCTTCTGGCGGCTCCGACGTAGTTGCCTCATTAACTACAGTTGAGGCCAATTCGTTCAGGTCCAGTCTTTTCTTTTTGCGTGACCGCTTTTGCATGTCTCAAGATAGCATTCCTTATATTATCTGTCAAGCCCCTAATATTTCAAACTGACCCACTACCCAATTCCGGGGCATATTTGACGCTATCAGAGAATTGATGACACCCCCCAAGACAGAGAAGCGGTCGATAGGATTTCGCGATTAAGGAAGTGAGAGGACACGGCAGTTTGCTTTGTCAATCTGCCACCGCTGATATATATTTTCACTTCAGATGAATTTTGTTACGATTCTGGGAATCGCCTTCGGGCTGGCTATGGATGCTTTTGCGGTGGCAATCGCGATAGGGTCTCGTCTGGAACGTCCGTCTTTCCGCCCATTCTTTCGTCTCTCCTTTCATTTTGGTCTTTTTCAGTTCCTGATGCCGGTACTGGGATGGCTTGCCGGGAGCCAGATTGCCCCGCTGATTGAAGACTGGGACCACTGGATAGCGTTCGGGCTGCTTCTCATTATCGGCGGGAAAATGATAAAGGAATCGCTGCAGAATCAAAAGGAGCGAATACGGTTTGCCGACCCGACCCGCCGATGGTCGCTGGTTATTTTGTCGATAGCGACCAGCATTGATGCCCTGGCGGTGGGGCTGAGCCTGGCGCTCCTTAATGTCCGTATCTGGAACGCTTCAGTGATAATCGGTCTGGTGGCGGCGGCAATGACACTCATCGGAATGTATTGCGGAAAATACCTGAGCGAGAAGTTTGAGAGAGCAAGCAGTTTTCTGGGCGGAATTATTTTGCTGGCGATCGGGTTCAGAATTCTGATAAGCCATCTGACATAAACAGAAACGGGCGCACCGGAGCGCGCCCGCGATAAAGACTTAAGATTTTAGTTCCGACGTGCAACTGGGGCAGCGGGTCGCCTTAATGGCAACAGTCGAAAAGCAGAAGGGGCACTCCTTGGTAGTGGCTACCGCCGGCGCCGGGGCTTCCTGTCGTTTCAGACGATTCATCTGCTTGACCAAAAGGAAAATAACAAAAGCGACAATGATGAAATCAATGACTGTGTTGAGAAAAGCGCCATAATTGATAGTCGCCGCCCCGGCCGCCTTCGCTGCCGCCAGCGACGGATAGGCCGCGCCGGAAAGATTGATAAAGAGGCTGGAAAAGTCCATCTTCCCCATCAAAAGCCCTATCGGCGGCATTAAGATATCATTGACCACCGACGTCACAATCTTGCCGAAAGCGGCGCCGATGATAATACCGATAGCCATGTCGACCACATTGCCGCGCATAGCGAATTCTTTGAATTCCTTGAACATGTTAGATCCTCTCCTGTTTAAGGGACGAAAATCCTGATTGCCAACCGTTTCCCTACCGACAAATCTCTATTCAAAAAGAACCGCGGTTCCGCTGACACTGACCATAAGCATGCTGCCGTTCCCCAGAGTTTCATAGTCAAGGTCAACCCCTATAACAGCATTAGCCCCCAGATTCTGCGCATCGCGAATCATCTCCTGCACCGCGATATCTTTGGCTTTGCGCAGTTCCTTCTCATACGCTTGCGACCGGCCGCCGACAATATCCCTGATGCCGGCAAAAAGGTCTTTGAATATATTCGCCCCTAAAATCGCTTCACCGCTTACCAATCCAAAATATCTGGATATCTTTTTCCCCTCAATACTGGGGGTAGTTAAAACTAACATAATCTTTACCTTCGGTCTAAATGTTATCTCTCTAAACGCTGTCCCGGTCAATATATAGACCTCTTCGGTCAATTTCAACCAATGTCTTGGGCGACAAATAATAAACTGCGGGCAAAAACCTTTCCCGGGGGCACTGCAGCAATTTCTGGAACATTCCCGCTACGGCGGTTGTTGCACTACTTAGAATGGATAGATAATGACTAATTTAGTGCCCGAGAAAATTGTTTACTGGAGATAAGAAGTGAAAAAAAATATCGGCAATAACGACCGCACCATACGACTGATTCTTGGCTCGATTATAGTGATCGTGGGAATGTTGTACGGTAGCTGGCTCGGTTTGATAGGTCTGGTTCCGATTTTGACGGCCCTCATTGGGTGGTGTCCGCTTTATATGCCGTTTGGGATTTCGACCTGTCGGGCAAAAGCCGTTAATTAAGAACAATTGACGATTTAACATAATACCCCGCTTTTCTTTCCGGGTCTACCACTCTATCGCCGTTCCACCGGAAGCGGGGTTTCTTATTTTCGGCGTTCTTACTGATTCAATTTTTTGTTGCCAGACCGGTTCTGATTGGTTATCTATATGAGATTAAATCTGTCCATAATTGGGATTTTGTGGATTATTCCGTATTGGGGTAAGGTAGAAATTGTGGGAATTGAATAGAGAGGAATTTCTATGTATCCGGAGTTGAGGGGAAAACATGCCCTGGTGACCGGCGCGGCTCGGGGATTTGGGCGCGCCATTGCCTGGCGCCTGGCGCGCGAAGGGGTCAAAGTGGTGGTGAATTACCGCCGCAGCATGACTGAGGCCGGCAAGGTCGTAGAAGAGATAAAATCAGAAGGGGGCTGGGCGATTCCGATACGGGCCGATATCGGCAAGGAAGAGTCGCTCGACAGAATGTTTGAAGAAATCAAAAAAGAACTGGGGTTCTTGGATATACTGGTTGCCAATGCCGCATTCGGCGTTCCCGGCAGGATGCTGGAGGCAACACCGCATTACTGGGAAGTGACTATGGCGTCATCGGCCCGTTCGCTTCTTTCGATGACGCAGAGAATGATTCCGCTGATGCGGGATAACTGGGGGCGGATAATCAGCATCAGCAGCGACGGGGGCCAGAAAGTGATACCGGGATACGGCGTAGTCGGTCCGGCAAAAGCGGCTCTGGAATCGATAACCCGGGGACTGGCCTATGAGTTAGCCGGCAAAGGGGTGCTGGTCAACGGCGTCCTCGCCGGACTTGCCGACACGAAATCATCACGTTCCATTCCCGGCGCCGACAAAATCCTGGAGCATGCCAAATTTCATACTCCCGCAGGGAGGATAGTCGATGGGGAAGATATCGCCCGGGTGGTGGCGTTTCTCGCCTCTAATGAAGCCCAGATGATCTGCGGGCAGTTTATCGTGGTCGATGGAGGTCGCTCCATTGTCGGCTGAGGTGAGGCAGAGCAGAATTTTCACCGGCAAATCTTCGTACCGCGCGGCTATCTGCCCTTGTCCCATGGCGGATAAAATCCTTATAATTATGGACGACATTGTCCGCAAATTAGAAAGGAATGCCGATGACGCTCGAAAGTAAAGTTCGCGCCGGGGTGCTGCGGGCACAGAAAGACGAGATCACCGAGTATCATCTTTACCTGAAACTTGCCCGAAGGGTCAACAAGGAAGGCGACCGGAAACTTCTGGAGAAAATCGCCGGCGAAGAACTGGCGCATTACAATTTTTTCAGGAAATTCTCCAATGAAGATGTTCCGCCGAGCCGCTGGCGGATTTTCTTCTATTATTTTGTAGCCCGTCTTTTCGGACTCAATTTCGGCGTCCGTCTGATGGAGCGCAGCGAAAACCTGATACAATCATTCTATGGCGACCTGCGCCCGCTGAGTCCCGAAGTGGAGCGTATCATCCAGGAAGAGCAGCAGCATGAAGAGCGGATGCTCGACTTAATCGACCAGGAGGAACTGGCATATACCGGCTCGGTGGTGCTGGGATTAAATGACGCCCTGGTGGAGTTGACCGGGGTGCTCGCCGGGCTGACGCTGGCGCTTCAGGATACCCGGATTGTCGCGGTCGCCGGATTTATCACCGGCATTGCGGCATCGCTGTCTATGGCCGGTTCGGAATATCTCTCCACTAAAGAAGATGGGGGCAAGAGCCCACTTCGCGCCAGCATATATACCGGCATCGCCTATATTGTGGCGGTATTATTCCTGATAACTCCCTACTTCATTTTTTCCAATCCCTTTGTCTGCCTGGCTTTAGCCGTTTCCTTTGCGCTTATTATTGTTTTCATATTCACTTTTTATATTTCAGTCGCCAAAAATCTTTCGTTTAAAAAGAGATTTATGGAGATGGCCGCTATTAGTCTGGGTGTGGCAATTTTGAACTTTTTTATCGGTCTTCTGGTTAGAAAATATCTGCATATTGACGTTTAAGATTTTGGCTGCGTAAATAGTTATTCGGCGGGAATGACGCCTTAGAAGGAGATATGGAACTAAACGCGGTAATAAATCAGAGAATAGATATCGCCGAGGGGGCGATGGTGATAAGAGTAGTGCCGGATGAAACGGAAGTCCCCGATTTCCGGCCGGGCCAGTTTGCCCTGCTTGGTCTTCCACCCGCGGCGCCGAAATGCGTGGAGGCGACCGAAGAAAAAGAGCGGCCCGACCCGGAGCGGATGATTCTTCGGTCTTATTCGATTTCATCCCCTTCCATTACCAAAGACTATGTGGAATTTTATGTCACCCTGGTGCCGTTTGGCTCCCTGACTCCGCGGCTATTCGCTCTCGGCACCGGCGACCGTCTCTGGATGTCCCCCCGGCCGTCGGGATTTTTCACTCTGAAAAATGTGCCGGAGCAAGCGAATATCGCGATGTTCGCCACCAGCACCGGCATTGCCCCATTTATGAGCATGCTCCGAACCGAAAAACTGCATCGCAGCCAGCGCCGTTTCGCCCTGATTCATGGCGCCCGTCACAGTTGGGAACTCCCCTTCCGCTCGGAACTGCAGGCGCTTCAGAACCAGTGCGAAAATTTTGTCTATATTCCGCTGGTGAGCCGTCCCGATGACGAGCCGGTCCGCTGGAAAGGTGCGACCGGGCATATTCAGGAACTCTGGCAGGACAAGACGCTGGAAAGAATCTGGGGCGAGAACTTAACACCGACCAATACTCATTTATTCTTATGCGGGAATCCGAAGATGGTCGATGAGATGCTGGCGCTTGCCCAATCGGAAGGGTATCGACAGAGCACCAATCGTGTCCCGGGCGAAGTTCATATCGAGCGGTATTGGTGAAGTGTTTCATTACTTCCTTCCTTGCTTCAAGAACATCAATCGCAGCCACGGTAGTCTAACCAGTCGCATTCGGCGACCGAGGGCTGAACGCGCATCCGAGCACGGCCGTGCGAATCTGCTGAGCAATCATTCTCCTACTCGGGGTGAATTGAACACGGGCCGCACGGAAAGATTCATTGACGTGCTCTGATACGCTTACTATATTGGCATTGCTAACAAAATCCACTGACGATTACTCTGGAGGGGAATATGCTGTTCAGTTGGAATTTTCGGGGATCTCTCTGGTGCCTGATTATCGTTTTGATAATTGGGCCTTGCGCCAACTCAAAAGACTCAACGATGCTGGTAGCCACCAGCTGGCAGAATTATCTGCGGCTGGTGCCGGTGAGCCTGCATGACGGCTATACGCCGTTGCTTTTTTCGGATGATATCGGCCCAGACCGCGCTATCACTCAATTCAGTCGTTTTTACCCCGCCTCTTATAAGAGTCTCTTATCAAAAGACGTAGACAGCGCAATCGAGGCAACCTGGCCGAAGTTGTCACGGGCAGTCATTTGCACGGAATCGATAGGTTTGGGAATATTTGGAGCCGTTATTGCGGCAAGACTTGACGCTCCCCTATTTTTCACCGAGGACTCATTGTTTCCTGAATTTGGGGTTCCTGATGACTCTCTGGTGATTATAGGGGCCGACATTCGCGAGGCAACAAAGGGCATCGTCTTAAAGGATAGTATATCTGCGGCAGCATTCCACAACAGTCTGGCAGAAAACCGCACAATTGCTGTGTTGTGCGAAAGCGCTAACTGGGCATTCTTGGCAGCGGAGATAGCCGCTTACCATAAATGCCCCTTAATACTTGATAGGAATGAGATAAGGGTCTTGAAGCCGAAATTGCTGGCGTGGGTGGTTGACCACGGCAGCGTAAGCATTTCAAATGTGAAAGACCTTTACAACTACTGCACCTTCACCCCAGGCTCTTTGGTTCCTGACGTAGCAATAGGAATTGTTACCGGTTTGGATGCCACCGATGTTTCACTCATGCTGGCCAGGACATATACATATCACTTGATGACGGGTGAATGGAAATCAAAGGGAATCATTGCATCGATCGATATTTCTTCCGAAGTGGAGCCCACATCTTCGGTCCCGATGGAGATATACCGCGCCGATGGCAACGATTTGACTTTGAACTTCCTGGACAACTATCTGCCGCAAGTATGTTACACCTATATCTGCGCGCATGGTTCTCAATCGCGTTTGGTCCTGAGAAACGGTGAGTTGGAAAGTCAGCACTTCAAATTGCGGTTGGCGCCACAAGTTTTTGTGGCAGAGGCGTGTATGACGGGCGATATCGCGGGCGGCTCATACCAGAGCAGCATAGCCCTCGGCATGATAAGTTCCGGCGCCAGTGCCTTTATCGGTTCAATGGTGATAGGGGGTCCGAGCCCTTTATTCAGTTATCCCTTCTTACACTCGACGCCTTCGGTTCCACTTGCAGAGCACGTACGGCTCGCCAACGCAATGAGGCTTGATTTTGATGCGACCTGGTCGCGCGGCATTCTGATTGGGGAACCATCCTTTCATCAGTTCGAGGACGAGTTCTACGACGTAAAGACTTATCTGGAGGATGGCCAACTGTCGGCGGAAATCACACCCCGCTCGGACACCGGTATGGCATCATTGGTGATTGAACTACCATCCGGTACTGACGTCAAGTATATAGTGGCAGATACAGGTGGTGGCATTATCAGGAAATATATCCGCGGTCCTGCTCCCTGGCATTCGCCCTTCAGTTATGCCTCCTCCGGCGAGGCGGTCAAAATCATGCTGGAATGGCCCGGCGGGAAAGGCCGTCTGAGATTTTACGAAAGCAGACCATTCTACGCGCCACTTCTGTATCTTATCTCGTACGTTGCCACGGGTCTTGGTATAGTCTTCTTTGACATAGTCGCGAATCCCGATTTCTCCCCCTGGTTTGTCGTCTCAATTATGTTGCTCTTTGTGCTGCTCTATTATCTTAAGCGCTGGTTGAAGGAAAAATGGCTGCTGGTTGTGCTTGCGGCGGCTTCAATCGGGTCCGCGCTGCTTTCAATGCTTATTTCCTTCTATTATTTGAGCCAGCCTGATTTCTACTTGGCTTTCTTGTTCATTGCCGGGACGATTATTACTTTGTCGCCGTTTTTGTCAAAAATCCGACGGTTGAGGAATCGAATATTTGCTGCGGTATCCTTTGCGGGAGTCCCCGTTTTTGCAAGTCTATTCCTTTTGATTATGACAGGGTCAATGAAAGTATTCCTGATGGCATTGAGCGCAAGCATATCGGTTGGCTTGTGCTATTTCCTCTTGCTCACTCTGCTGGTTAGACTGATGTACAAGTCGGAGAAAAGCAGGCAGGTGTTTCCTCCCGTTGAAAACAGCAGGGAGGGTGTCAGCGAAGATATCAAAACTCAGGAAGGTTCTTGACTGATGATTAGAAAATATTCTTTCACTCGGTATTCAAAAACTTATATTGATGGCGCAACGGATTTCACAATTCAACATATTTTGAAAGTACTTCAGAGGAGGTGTGCGTGGAACAAAGCACGGCTACTTGCGGCCGAATTCGTCATCCCCTGGCACCGTTTGGGCTGGGGCTGATAACTCTCGGCGTTTATAGTCTGGTATGGATGTACAAAATCCTGGAAGAGATGCGCCGTCATGCGAATAATTACTCCATAACATCAGGAGGGGCGGCAGTCGGATTTCTCTTCCTGCCGATATTTAATATCTTCTGGGCAATCTACTTGTGGTTTAGAATACCGACCTGCGTGAACAGGATGAAAGGTGACTGCAACACCGAGAACGGCCGCTTGAATGCCGCCATAGGGTTGGTAAACCTGATTCCTATAATCGGCTATATAATCTGGTCGGCTCTCATCCAATCATCGCTGAATGACCACTGGAGAGCGCACGGTCAACGAGTATAAGGCTTCATGTGCAGGTTAGAGATGCTGCTTTTATGTCATCTCTTCTCATTTAATGGTCCGGGGGTAAAATAAAACGGGGCGGAACAACAGTTCCGACCCGTTACCGCTTGGTTATATTTCATCGAATCAATAGCAGGGTTCCGGTCCCTGGCTGTAGAAATAGCGAATGGCGTAAATAATGTCGCTGATGCCGATTTCACTGTCGCAGTTGGCATCGACGCGATAGGCGCCGCCGACCGGGGCGGTTCCTTTCTTATAGATAAAGTTTATGAGATAGAGAACATCTCCGATATTCCCCACCCCGTTGCCGTCGTAATCCCCTTTAAGATAAGACTGACAGACAAAACGAGTCAGACTGGTCGCCATACCGATTCGCCCGGTGGCGTCGGTCGCCGTGGCGGTAATGAAATACAGCGAATCGGAAACCATATTGGAGGCGCTCCAATCATAACTCCAGCCTCCGACAGAACTGGCGTCAAGCCCGACCAGGTCGCGCGTCACGGTATGATTATACCCGGCAACGGTGAAAATCATATCGACCGGATGCCAGGAATTTCCGTAGTAGACTTCGGCTCCATTGAGGCCGTCACGCATATAGAGGCTGGCATTGATGCCGGTCAGCGGGTCGGACATGGTTGTCATATAGCGCCCCTGACCGTCGGCAAGTCCCAGCACCCCTGATGCCACCAGATAGAGTCCCGGTGTTCCGGAAAGGGCCAGTATCACGACCAACTCCCGCTCCTGAAACAGAGTGCGGAAGGTATGATATGAGGGCTGACGATAGACATTGAAAAGAAGTTCGTTGCCGTGGGTCAGAATATACTGCTGCATGCCGTTGAGGAACAGGTCATCATAAGTTCCCTTATTGGCGCGCGTCTGCATAGTCGCCGCAAGCCGCTCCACCAGGGTATCCACCGAGATATAATTGACACCTTCCCGCATGCAGTAGATATACCCTTTATCAAACCAGTATTTTATGGCGATTGCTCCGGCGACCGGGCCGCAGTAATAATCGCCGAATTCCCCCGAGGCGCGATGATTGCCGTCATTGGGGTCGCCGTCAATATCGCCGTACCGCGACTGGTTAAGAAGCGGCATAGTGACGCCGTAGTTGGTGGCGGCCGCTTTCTTGTCGAAACGAACCTGGGTGACATTTTCATCGGCGGTGGTGATTTCCAGTTTAAGCGGATGACAGATGCTGTCGTACGGTGTCGGATTTATCAGATTAACGTCGGGTGGAGTCGGGTCTATTGTCACCTGATGCGAATCGACGTCACTGCGCCCCAGAGTGTCTTCGACATAAGCCCGCATCCAGTACAACCCCTCGGTAAGAGAACTATAATTAAACAGTAGAGAGTAGCCGTTGCCTGAGCCCGAAGTATCTACCCCGTTGCGCCAGGGACGATTGCCGCTGTTGTCCTGACCGATAGTCGTCCAGGCGCCTCCGGAGCTGCGCCGGTCAAAGCGGACAAAGTCGATAATCCGGCTGCCGGCCGTTTCTGACGCCCAGAGAGTCAGAGGTCCGATGACTATTTCATTGTTTTTCGGCTGAAGCAGAGTGATTGACGGCGCCGGCTGAACTCCCCCGCTGCCGCCGGTGGTGCCGACCGAAAATAAAATGAGACGTCCCGGAAAGTCAAAATAGTCATTATTAGCCAGGTCAATATACCCTATGGTGGTATCCCAGATATTATATCCGGTGCAAAGAGCCGTCAGGCTATCGGTCACCACGCAGGCGCCTTTGGATGAATCGATGGCGTTGGAGATATAGAATCCGGCGAAATAAGGTCCATTGACCGCCACGGCGGAATCAAGCGGGACTGCCAGCAAATAGAGTCCCTGTCCCGGAATGACATACATCCACTCCGAAGAGATAGAAAGAAGATTGCCGGGGACGGGGCATGACGGCACCGTCAAGTCGGCCGTTTCCACATCGACCGAGACAATGAGGGTGCAGAGCCGGTTGAAAAACATAACGATATCGACTTCTTCGACCATAAAGGGATAAGGGGCGGTGCAGGACTGAGAGGGGTCCTGGTAAGATTTATAGAGTTCCATACCGGTAACCCAGTGTTGAATCAGCCAGTACGGTCCGAGGTCGTGGCGCACCGAGCAGATTTCAGCGGAAGCAAAACGGGGCGCCAGCGAAAGATTTTCGATACTGAAATCGGTAAGCGGCGTCACCGAGGCGCTTCTCTTAGAATCGAATCCGGCCGCTGCGGAAACAATCAGAAGGCATACTGATATCATCAGGATAGGTTTTCGGAACATCGAAAACTCCTTTTTTCGATAAAAAATGTTTCTTCTACTTGATATCGATTGATTTTGCCGTAACTTAACCGGATATGAGCGGAGAGGATTTCGAAAGAAAGACGGGCGACAGGCGCTGTTCAAAATCTGCGCAACCGGCAGAAAGCCCCTTGCCATTAAGCCCGCGCCGCAAACCGGACTGGCTTAAAGTGCGCGCCGGAGGGGGGAAGCGCTTCCACGAGGTCGAGGCGCTTCTAAAGGAATATCATCTCGACACCGTCTGCCGTGAAGCCAACTGCCCCAATCGCGGCGAGTGCTATTCACAGGGAACGGCGACTTTTCTCATTATGGGTCCCCACTGCGCCCGCAACTGCCGTTTCTGCAATGTCACGCACGGACCGCCGCAGCCGCTCGACCTGGAAGAGCCGTCAAATATCGCTCGCGCCGTATCGATTCTGGGACTTCGTCACGCCGTAATAACCTCCGTTACCCGCGATGACCTTGCCGATGGCGGCGCCGCTCACTTCGCCGAAGTGATCAAATCAATTCGCGCTCTTAAGAGAGATGTCACCGTGGAAGTCCTGACGCCCGATTTCAAAGGCGACCTTGAGGCTCTCGAAATTGTGCTGGCGCAACGTCCCGATGTCTTCAACCATAATGTCGAGACTGTTCCCCGGCTCTATCGGCAGGTTCGTCCACTGGCTGATTACAGCCGCTCCCTGACGATATTGAAAGCGGCCTCCGGGCGGGAGGGAATTCTGGTCAAATCCGGAATCATGCTCGGCTTAGGCGAAGATGAAAAAGAACTGCAGGAACTCTTTATTGACTTGCGCCAACAGGGGGTGCAATTATTGACCATCGGGCAATATCTGGCGCCTTCCCGCAATCATATTCCCGTGGCAAGATATTACTCTCCGGCGGAGTTCGGAAATATTGCCGCTCTTGCCCGTCACAGCGGTATAAAAGAAGTTTTTGCCGGACCGCTGGTTCGCTCCTCCTATCATGCGGCGGAGCAGTTTTACGCCCAATAGGGAATCTCCCATTATCAGGGTAAATTTGATACAATCCCTCCAGTAGCCCTTTTGTCGCTTTATTCCTTTTCCGATACAGTGAGTATGATTCAGAGCAATACTACCATTATTTCTTCAAAAACTTACCCTCTCAGGAAGGTGGTCACTCTATGAGAGAGATAATAATCATAGATGACGAGCAGTATATCGGCAATATAATCCGGGAAGCCTTAAGCGAGTTTCGCGATTTCCGGATTCATAATTTCACCGACCCGGCGCAGGCGGAAGATTTTATTGCAAAGAACGGCGTTGACCTGGTTTTAACCGACCTGGTAATGGGGAATTATTCCGGAGTTCATATTCTCGAAACCACTCTGGCAAATCACCCCGACGCCATCGTCATTCTTATGACCGGCTACCCGACCGTTAAGACCGCCATTGCGGTTCTCAAAAAGGGCGGCTACGATTATCTGATCAAACCGTTCAAACTGGAGGACCTCAAGTCGGCAATCAAAAGAGGGCTGGAGCATCAGAGTGTGCGGCGGGAGAATGTCGCCCTGCGCAGTCAGATTGAACTGATGAAGGTCGCCGATGCCCATGGTCACGGGATGAAACTGCATCCATTCTTGAAACTTATCATCGATTCCACGGTCAAAGTGATACCGGCTGAATTTTCGGCTATTCTGCTGCGGGACCGCCTTACGCAAAAATACAATCTCCAGTGCTCCCAGATGCGTGAGGGGGAATGGTCCTGGTCTTTCTCGCCAAACGCCGCATTGAAGCTCCCCGAAGGGGATAAAATAGGGCTGGAGCCGACATATATAAATGATGAATTCAGGTTTGAAGAGCAGCAGTATAAGCGCTCTATCATATATTATCCGCTGATGTCGCGTGGAGAGACGCTGGGAATTCTGGTGGTTACATATGTTGACCGCTTCAATCATATCAGCCCGGGGCAGTTGCGACTGATTTCGCTTCTGGCGGCATCTGCCGCGAACGCTGTTGACAGCGGACGTCAGGAGCGGAATCTCCGCAAATCGTACCTGATGACTATCCGCGCCCTAGCCAATGCGGTGGAAGCGCGGGATATCTGCACGGCGGGACATACCGACCGAGTCTTTCGTCTGGTGCGGGTCATTGCCCGTAAACTCGGCTGGGATAAAGAGCGGCTGGGATACCTCAAGACCGGCTGTATTCTGCACGATATCGGAAAAATCGGAGTTCCCGATGCCATCCTGAACAAGCCGGGAGAGTTAACCGCCGAGGAAAGAAAGACGATGGAAAAGCACCCGGAACTCGGCATGAGGATATTAGCCGGCATTCCCAGCCTGGAGCCGGTTCTGCCTTATATAATCTCGCATCACGAGCGATACGACGGAAAAGGGTATCCGTACGGCCTCAAAGGGGAAGATATTCCAATCGAAGGACGTCTTCTGGCGGTGGTCGATACCTTTGACGCTATCCTCTCCAATCGCCCTTATCGCCAGGGGACCGATGCCGAAGCGGCGGTGGCGGAGATTTTGAAAAATCGCGGGACACAGTTTGACCCGATGTTAGTTGACCTGTTTATGGAGGCGTATCGGGAGGGGAAGATTGCCGCGGTTACGTCTAACGGACGGGAGAAGAGAAGCGCTGTCTCGCTCAATCCAGTATAAATGGCGCCGGGACAAAACTGACAACAAAAATAAATATGGCGATAAAAGCCATTGCCCGCGCCGTACCGGTCAGTTTCTGGCTGTCATTATAGGTGGGGGGATGATTAATCCCGAACAGAAAAACCAGCGCCCCAAAAAACCACCAGCCGGGCCACCAGAAACCGAGCACCATCATAACGATCAGAAAGAACCGTCCGATCTGGTGCTGACGGCTCCCCAGCAGACCATATAGAATATGCCCGCCGTCAAGTTGCCCGAGCAGGAGAAGATTTATCATCGTCACCAGAAGCCCGACCCATCCGGCGAAAGCGGCCGGCGACAGCATGAAATCGTATCCTTCCGGTATCGGACCGATTATCAGCCAGGAGAGAAGTTTTATCAGCAGCGAATCGCCCAACCGCATCCCTCCTTCAAAATCGGGAGGAATGATTTCTGACCGACTCAACCCGACAGCGATGGCAATCACGGAAATCACAAATCCGGCAATCGGACCGGCGGCGCCGACCTCAATCAGGTCGCGACGGTTGGTGAAGGGGGATTTCGATTTGATGACCGCGCCAAAAGTCCCGACAATGTTCGGCGCCGGAATAAAATAAGGCAGAGACATAAAGACTCCCCGTCGGCGGCCCGCCAGGTAGTGTCCAAACTCGTGAAAAAGAAGTATCGCCATCAAAGCGATGGTGAATTCGGCCCGTTCCTGAACTACCCCGGGGCGGTCGAAATAATGGAAATCAAGCGAGAGAAGCGCCGGCGCCAGAAACATAGTAACAAGGGTCGCCAGAAAGAGAATGATATTTAGAACCGGAAGGCGGACTTTTTTGGCCTGGCGAACGGCAATCAGAATGCCGTTGGCATCCTCGCGGACATTTGCCGTGAAGCCGACATTATTGAGCCGCCGATGCAGAAGCGAGAAAGCCTCTTCCCTGCCGATAAGAGGCTTGGCGCGCAGTATCAGCCGCCCGTCATGAAAATAGATTGCCGATATCTCATAAATGTCGGAGAGTTGGTAATATATGGCGCGCGAAGTCTGTTCCGGGTTATGCATATCTATATATTCGTCATCTCGTTTTCATATTGAACAAGATTAAACCGTTTTGGTTCGGGTTTGTCAAGATGTTGTAACGAATATCGGTTGCGTCAGTTCTTAGGTCCGATTCCTGTCGGGGCGTGGACCGACGCCTTTGCTCGCCGGCGGACTTTGCGGGCAGGGGTGAACCCTGCCCCTACCGTCATTCCAGCATACGCCAGTGTCGACAAAGTAAGAAACGTCATTGCGAGGAGCCGCTCGGCTTCCCCGTTTCAACGGGGAATACTTGGGGCGACGAAGCAATCTCTTCGCACTCCGTGCCCGCAGACGCCCTCGTCTGCGGACCCAGGACTTCATTGCTTAAACCTTCGCTTCTAATCGATAGGAACTGCATCAAGCCCGAATTCGTACTCCTTCTTCTGTGCCTGAAATAGCCTTTGCGGGCAGGGGTGAACCCTGCCCCTACCGTCATTCCAGCATACGCCAGTGTCGACAAAGTAAGAAACGTCATTGCGAGGAGCCGCTCGGCTTCCCCGTTTCAACGGGGAATACTTGGGGCGACGAAGCAATCTCTTCGCACTCCGTGCCCGCAGACGCCCTCGTCTGCGGACCCAGGACTTCATTGCTTAAACCTTCGCTTCTAATCGATAGGAACTGCATCAAGCCCGAATTCGTACTCCTTCTTCTGTGCCTGAAATAGCCTTTGCGGGCAGGGGTGAACCCTGCCCCTACAAGAACCATAAAAAAAGCCCCCCGGTTCACGGGGGGCTTTATGAATCTATGATGATTCACACAGGAGCGTTAAATCTCCCATTCGCCGAGCGGGCAAGGACCACCGTTGAAGTAGAACGCCTTCAAGTACAGGACGTCATTAATATCGATAGTCTCATCGAGATTAACATCACCCAGATACATGAACGGGAACGGTCCATTGCCGCCGAAGTTCACATACGCGGCGAGATAAACAATGTCAACAATGTTGATCTTGCCGTCGTTGTTGACATCACCGCGTCCGAAACCACAGAACTTGTTAGCCAGGTCGGCTATACCATAGTACTTGGTGGCATCATCAGCGTTGGTGATATTCGGCATACCGAAGTTGGCGAAGCAATAAATGCCGGAGTCATTGCCGGAGAAGGTATTCTTGGCAATGGTGAACCAGGCATCGCGGTCGTCAGGGTCGGTAGCGCACGGGTCGGTGCCGGGCTGGTGGCTGAGACCGACATTGTTCGACATCCAGTAGTACACGGAGTCGAGCCAGATATCGGAATCATTCCAGGGTCCCATCCGAGCCGTAATGGTCTTGGAGTTGATCATAGGCTCAAAACCGCAACCAAACGGAATCTTCACAAATCCCCAGCCCATGGTCGGAGCGCCGCAATCATACACATAAGCAAGTGAATGAGAGGCGTCGTATCCGTTCATCTGCCGGGTATTAGAGGGCTCAACGTCATAGTCCAGCATGGCGCCGAGGTACAGGTTGGTGACCTGCTGCCCGTAGCGGGCGTAAACGGCATGGCGCTCAATATAGAAGTTATTGAACGCAGGCACGCCGGTAACGCCGATGGCTTTCACGCAGGCTTTGAAGCCGACCGTAAGAGTATCATCATACGGCGGGTCTTCATTGTAATCCCACGGATAAGCCCACCACCAGTGCAGCACGGCGCTGGTGTCGTCATCCATATTCTGCATCGAGTCCACATAGGAGTAGGTCATGACGTTTCCAAAGATACTGGAGTAGGAAGCGCCGTTGTCGGTGGACATGGAGCCGAGCAGCACATCGGAAGACAGGTGCGGCGGGCAAACCTCGAGGACGCATTCAGGGTCGGCAAGGAGTGATTTCCACTCGTTGTCGAGACCATGCCAGTTGAGCGAATGCAGAGCCACGCGGTATCTGCTTATGGCGTAAACCAGAGCGCCCTGCCACAGCTGAGCATCTTCGCCATTGACATCAAAACTGGCGGAGTCGCCGTGGGCGACAAAACCGGAGTTCCAGATAATCTTGTAATTATCGGAAGCGGTTCCGAAATAGAGACGGTCCGTAGCATAGAGGCAACCGCCGATCAAGCCGAGCTGAATCTGCGGTACCGCATAGTTCGGATCGTCAATCAGAGCGCTATCCAGGAAGTAATCCGGGTCGTTGGTTCTGACATAAGCAAAGAAAGCGTGACGCCCTCTGGTAATCATCGGGCCATTCACCTCCAACTTAATGTCAATGGTATCTCCGGGGGCAACAAAGGAGCCGTTGAGCGGAGATATAATCGAATTGATATAAGGCGGAGGAGCGAAGGCCGCGTTGTTCATCGAGATGCCCTTGTCATAAGCCATTTCGTCGATAGCCAGGTCGGCCTCATCGGCGAAAGCGAGGCTCCAGTTGTCGGTCTTCGGGTTGAAGTTATCGACAAAAGTTGACAGACGGGTCAATCTCGCCTGGTTGGCGCTGCTGACCACGGCCGAGCGCGGCGTGGTGTTGTTGCTGATTTCATCAAGAGTGATGTCGACTATCTGCAGCGAAGCGCAACCACTGTTAGCAATAGCATTCGGGAATGTGGCGACATAGTTGCTCGGTGAGCCAAATTCAACCGGAATGTCAATCACATAGTTAGGAATGTCGAGGCGCGGACGATTGGTCTGATTGGTCAAACCAATAATCTTATTGCGCCAGGTCAACAACAGGTGACTGTCATTCATGACCGGAGCGACTCTGTGACCGGCATTGCTGAAGGAGCCGGCCAGGTAACCGGTGAAGCGACGATGGAACAGGGGAGCGCCATTGTCGGCATTAAAGAACTTGGCATAGTTCGAGCGATACACGCCAATATAAATATCCGATACACTCGGCTCACAGGTGAGAACACCTTCCATTAGCGGGAAGTCGCCCGCAAAAGGTTGAGTCGGATAGGTGTTGGTCCACTCGATCGAACCGGTGTTACGGTTAACACCGATAGGACCGCGGTGGTCGCCGGCGGTTGTCCAGTACGGCCAGGACTGATGGATAACGCGGGAGGCATCGATGTTAGGCATCGAATATCCGCCGCTTCCGTTGTGGGCGCGAACGGCCCAGTTCAGAGAACCATCAGCCGCATTAATGGAGTACAGAACACCGCCCTGCTGGACCGGTGAACTATTGTCGGCTATCGGATAGTACGAACAGGTGTACAGCACATTGTCGGCGCCAGGCTCGCAGGCTCCCGTTCCGGCTACCGAAATAGCGTTCGGGAATCCTTCGAATCCACCATAGTCCTTGGCAGGAACAACGGTGGCCGCCTGTAAGCCGCCCGAAGTGGACAACTGCCAGACAATGGCGCCGGTCGCCGGATCGAGAGCATAGATATCACCACTGGTGGCGGCAATAGTAGTACCGACAAAGATGTAAGTGCCGTCGGTGGTGAGGCCTCTAATTATCGCATTCGGCAGTTTGACCGGGTTGACTGCCCATCCCGGGAAGAGCGCGCCGGTAAGGGCATCAACGGCATAGACCCATCCAAAGTCGTCAGAGTAGATAATTACATCCGTTCCGCCCACGTTGACAATCACCGAAGGACCGAAGGTCATAAAGTGGTTGGTATGGGCTGCGAAGTTGCGGGTCCAGACCGTAGCGCCGGTGGTGATGCTAAGAGCGCTGAAAGCCTTAGCCGCGCCGCCGGCAGTATAAACCAATCCGTTGTAAGCGGTCGGGGTCGAGTAGGCCGCCGAACCGATAATTAACGCATCGGGGGGCCTTAACCAGATTTGAGTGCCGGTATTGATATCAATGGCGGCAAACCGGTCAAGGAAATAACACATTACGGTGTCTTTGTAAATAATCGGGCTATTGAAAACCGCCACCTGACCGGCAACATACTCCCAGGCTTTGGTCAGTTTGCACTGAGCATCGCCAATGGAATTGCCGGACTTGCCGGTGCGGGCAAAGTTGCCGCCCATGGCAGGCCAATCCCCACCCGGAGCGCAGGCGCACTCGGTCACGGGGACACAGCAGGTATAGGCTTCAGCCACAAGATTCAGCGGAATACCGTAAGTAGCAAGCAGATTCTGCCAGGTAAGGACAGAGCTGATGACCCGATGAGCGTAGGCAGTTGAATAGCCAAGGCTTGCATCATCGGCGTCAACATAGAATGAATCAGCATGGAATATTCCATGTATCCCTATAAAGAAGTTCCCTTCAACATAGGCTTCCGGAATATCGGGCAGAGTAATCTCAGTCCAGTCAGGCCACCAATCAACTATGGGGTCAATGGTGTCACGGTAGAGTTCTACGCCCGGGAGACCACTGCTGTCACCATAGAGTGAAATATAGCAGCCAGGATTGCCGGCCCACGGGTCGAGCTGGAAGCGAATCTTCTCGACACGGCATTCCAGTCCGAGGGTGGACAGTTTCTGAACGAAGCCCTTAATGGAAGAGCCGGGACGATGCCCAAGCATATAATACGGCGGGCCGTAATCATATTTCCAGGTGCAATCGGCAAATTCATCTCTGCACATATTGGCAATGATGTCGAAATCCCACCAGGCTCCGAATTTGGAGAAGGTAGTAAACCAGCCGTTGGAAGTCGGGTTGCAACCATAGAGGTTACTGGGTGGGAAGCGGACACTGCTGCGGCCCGGGAAATGACCGGGGTTGTAACCCCAGAGGAAGGTCCGAGCGCCAATATTGGCACCAGCGATTTCAACGGCAATGTGGAAATCATCCCGCATTACCAAGTTGAAAGGCGAGAAGTCGCAGTAGGCATATCCGGAAACCGGATATTTTTCCGCCGTCGTGGTCAGGGTAACGGTCGCCAGAGGGGCGCCGCCCGGAACACCGCCGACATCATTGTACACGCTGACATTCACGATCACCGAACCATCATCAACTCCGGTATAGTCGACCAATCCGACTAACGCGTACTTGAGAGTGTCCGGACCTTCGTCAATAGAGAAACGTGTCGCCAACCCGTCGCGGCAGTTAGACGCATGCGGCAGGCTGAATACGGAATTGTAAGCATCGATGTAAAGAGTGTCGCGGCATTCGGAGAAAGGAATATCGGCGCAGCAAGTCTCAAAAGTGAACCCAGGACCATAGCCGAAGCCGAGGTAGTACACCCCGCCGGAGACATAGGAAGGACGGCCGCCGGAAAGGTCACCGCAGTCGGTGAGAAGAGCAAGGTCTTCACCGGCAGAGGTCGCCACGTTAATGGCAACTTCCAGATGATAATCCTGAGTTACAATAATATTGAGGCCGCTTACGTCGACATAGTTCCAGCCGTTGAAGAAATCAGTCCCGTATGTCCCCATCATGGTGTACAACTGGGTGCCCGGCTCATCATGGTTATCCTCATAAATTGATACCTTGATATCGGGCGTTCCCACTGTCCCAGCTCCGTAAACATAGAACCAGGCAACTTTGAGAGTACATGCCTGGCCCTCCTCGACCGGGAAACGATAGAGGAATCCTTCCGCTCCGGCGGTTGGCAGTGGCCAGTACCAGCAGAAGCCGCCGGCCGTATCAAATGCGGGGTGATCCTCGCAGAAGTAATTGGTCGGTGGTGCCGGAATACCTACTACATTACCCTGAGGTATCAGAGGACGGGCATAGTTATGCACCTCCGATTTTGGCACCTCGGGGGTGTTGTAATAAGGGGCATCAGGATTCGTAGCGGGACGCACGAAAACCGGTTCGTTGACATCGGAACTAATAGCCGCACTACTAAAGGTAAGCAATAACCCTAAAGTAAGTACCGCGATTATCAGTTTTTTAAACATTTATTTCCTCCTTAAAATTAGGAAATATGTGAGTCTTGTTAACCAAAACGTGAAGATTGGCCAAACCTGTCTGATACAGACTGTTTCGGCAGATTTTGGAAAATCTTTGCCGAAGGTCGGCACCGACGGTCATGCGGCGAACCCTCATTAACTCACTTCTGTCCAGGGATATGTGAGATTTTGTTCCAGTTAACAATTTCATATAACATTCCTATTGGAGTAAGGAGCTAAACTTTTTAAAAGTTGACGATTTAACTCCGAAATGTTGTGTTGAAGAATTAAAAAAATCATAGTCGTGCTTCTGACTCTTATTGATCAACCTTTTGTTGATTAAATCGCCACCTCCTGTAATCAATATGTGATATGTTGTAATTGACATAGGAGAAATTTGGTGAACACCGAAATCGGATGCCGAAGGCCGTCCTGCCGCGCCATCAATCGCTGATTATTGTAACGACCAGTCGCAAAATCGAGATTAATGGGAAAAACAAAACGATCCCTTGCGGGACCTAAAAGCCCTTTAGCATTGAATTCAGTCTAAGAGGTAAACAATCGGTTGCGTCGTTAAATATTGTGGCTCTCTTAACGGCCGCAACTACGTAAACACACGCTCGATGCTAAGATAATACCTTCCACAATATTGTCAAGCAAAAAATGGAAAATCTTTCCGATTTGTGGAAATCCTGAAAATCGCCCGAAACCGCCAGAAATGCCGTTTTCCGCCCTACCCCTCCCCTAATCCAGACAATGCCTATCAACATTCCTCCAAGTGGTCGCCACGGGTCAGGATTCCTGAAATCAACATTTCAGGTCCGCCCGCCAATGTCCGGGCAAAGCCAGCGGTTTAGTCCCCCAATCGACCCCAGAAGACAGGAAAATTCTCCGACAGTCAGATTCTATGTGGAAAAGATGTGGGTAAGTTGCGGGAATCTGGTGGATTCTTCTCCGTTGTGTCAGATTTGCGGGCAGGGATGAACCCTGCCCCTGCAATGGACTGCCATCGTTCCAGTATAAAGGAGTGTCGACAAAGTAAGCAACGTCATTGCGAGGAGCCGCTCGGCTTTACCCGGTTGCGTCAGTTCCTAGGTCCGACTCCTGTCGGAGCGTGAACTAACGCCTTTGTTTGCCCGGTTGCGTCAGTTCTTAGGTCCGACTCCTGTCGGAGCGTGAACTGACGCCTTTGTTTACCCGGTTGCGTCAGTTCTTAGGTCCGACTCCCGTCGGAGCGTGAACTGACGCCTTTGTTTGCAGGCGAGTTTTGCGGGCAGGGATGAACCCTGCCCCTACGGTCTTCCCGTGACGCAGTTTTTTTTGGCTTAAGCGCCATCAAAAACATAAATTCGGTATCAGACTATGCGGATACCCAAAAAGCGATATCTGGTTTTTCTATTCGTTCTGCTGCTCCTTCTGGTCCGCTTTGTTGTCGAGATAGGTCCCGACCGAACCCCCGGCGACCGCTTCCGGGCGGTCAAGATAATTGACGGCGACACGATGGAACTTCAGGGGGGCGACCTGCTGCGTCTTCTGGCAATCGATACCCCGGAGAAGGGGGAGCCGTTTTATGATTCGGCGACCGCCTATCTATCTTCGCTGGCGCTGGGGAAAAGCGGCGAAATCCATTACTCGAAGCGCAAGCGGGACGGGTATGGACGTTTGTTGGGGCACTTTATAACCGATTCGGTCTGGGTCAACCGGGAGATGCTTCGTCAGGGGATGGCGACAATCTTCCTGTTTAAAGACAACCTCTCCGACCGTCAGGCGATAGACCGGCTGCTGGCGGCGCAGGAAGAGGCGATGACGGCGGGCCGGGGGGTCTGGTCGCTTAAGCGACGGCCTGAGGAATTCTACCTGGCGATTAAGGGGAGTTTGCGGTTTCACAGGCCGCATTGCCGGTCGCTTCGGAAAAGCGACCCGAAGGAGATTTTGCGGTTTGACACTCGTGAAGAAGCATTTCGGGAGGGGTATTCCCCCTGCCGCAACTGCCGGCCGTGAGGGGGGAGCTGAAGATTCTTGGAGGCCTATTACGAACTCTAGGCTTTCCTCACTAAAAACTCTTGACAATCTGCCGGGCGAAACGGTAGATTTCTGTCGGTAATAGGGTTTTCTGTGAAAACCAAAGAGAGCATTTTTTTTCATTAATTGAATCAGAAAAAAAACGGGTCTAAAATTACGCCCAATTCCGCATCTAAAGGAGGTGAGAGCCGCAAGATAGACTTTAATTATGCCATCGTGAGTCAACAAAACCCTTCAGTCTCAAATGTCAACCGGAGGAAAAATGAAAAAGTGCCTCATTCTCACAGGTATTCTTTTTCTATTCTGTTTTGCGTTGTCGAACTCTGATGACGCCAAAATCTTCACCGGCGACAGAGCCGCCGTACTGGGAGATATCCCTATCTCCTATGTTCCCGATGAAATCGTAATTCAGTTAAAATCAGACCGCAAGACCGCAGTCAGCAAGCGCAGCGCCGATGCCGTTGCGTTTACCGCTCAGACCTTAAGTAAGATTGCCGCCGATTACCGGGTGGAAGCGGTCGTGGAGCATTTCCCCGGCTCCAAACCGGAGTTCATAAACGGTCATTACAGCGACCTCTCGGTCTTCTACAAAGTCAAAATCAGGTCGGGCAATGTTGATGATGTGGTTGCCGCTTTCAAAGCCGACCCCAATATCGAAACCGCCGAAAAGATTCCGATAATGCCGGTTTATGCCACCCCCAATGACGGTTTCTTCGCCCAGCAGTGGCATCTCAACCGCGCCAACGACCATGATGTCGATGCCCCGGAGGCGTGGGATGTCGAGACCGGCGATGCCACCGTTGTGGTAGCGGTAATGGATACCGGAGTGCGGTATTTCCATAAAGACCTGGGCGGCTCCAATGCCAGTTACACCATCCCTACCGGCGCCGATGGAAATATGTGGATTAACTGGACTGAAAAGAACGGCACGGCCGGGGTCGATGATGACGGTAACGGGTATGTCGATGACTGGGTCGGCTATGACTGGGTCACCGGCACCTCCAGTTGCTGGTCGGGTGAAGACTGCTCTACGCCTGACAATGACCCGCGCGATTTTAACGGCCATGGCACCCATTGCGCCGGCAATGTTGCCGCCATCAATAATAACGGCTATGCCACTGCCGCTTCGGCCGGTGGATGGGGCAATGGCACCCTTCAGCCGACCGGAAACGGCGTCAAAGTGATGGCGCTTCGTATCGGCTGGTCCGCCCCCTACCTGGGCATATATGAAGTCGGTTATGTCCGGATGGATTTCGCCGCCTCGGCTTTCGATTATGCCCGTATTAAAGGAGCGAAAATGGCCTCCTGCAGTTGGGGCTCATCTTCGCTGACCGCCTTCAATACCGCCGTAACGAATTTCATCAATGCCGGAGGGATTATCTTTGTCGCCGCCGGAAACAGCAATAATCAGACCGCGGATTATCTCAACGCCCGCACCGACCATAATATTGTCTCGGTTGCCGCGTTAGACTCCAACGGCTGCAAAGCCGATTTTTCATCCTACGGCACCTGGGTCGATATCTCCGCTCCCGGGACCGGCATCATGTCATCTTATCACGACCATGCCAATCCGGCAAGTGACTATGTCGCGGCGATGGATGGCACCTCGATGGCGACCCCGGTTACAGCCAGTATCGGCGCCTTGCTCTGGTCCAAAAACCCCTCCTGGACCGCTACGCAGGTGGTCGATACTCTCAAGGCTTACGTGGATAATATTTACGGACTGACCTGCAATTCCAGTTTTGCCAGCAAACTGGGGACAGGAAGGGCCAATGCTTACAAAGTGGTAACCGCCGGCGGCACCCCCTGTGATGTCGTCGCCAACTTCAGCGGTTCGCCGACCTCGGGATGCACCCCCCTGACAGTCAATTTCACCGACCAGTCCACCGGACCGGTGACGTCATGGTCATGGAATTTCGGCGACGGCGGCACCTCGACCGCGCAGAACCCATCGCATCAGTACACCGCCGCCGGAACTTACACGGTGACGCTGACCGTTGCCTCGGCGGTCTGCAATGATGTCGAGACCAAGACTAACTACATCACGGTCAGCGGAGTCCCAACAGCGCAGTTTGTCGGTTCCCCAACCTCCGGCTCAGCGCCGCTTACGGTGAACTTCACCAACCAGTCCACCGGCAATCCGACTTCCTGGTCCTGGAATTTCGGCGATGGCGGCACCTCGACGGCGCAAAACCCGTCACATCAGTACACCGCCGCCGGTACCTATACGGTAACTCTGACAGCCACTAACGCCTGTGGCTCCGACGAGGAGATAAAGACCGGTTACATTACGGTGAGCACTGCTCCCACCTGGACCGTTATCACATTTGATAACTTTGAAACCGGAATGGGGAGTTATACCGATGGCGGCGCCGATATGAGCCGCTATACCGGTGGAACTTATGCCCATCAGGGAGTCGCCGCCGCGGACATTCAGGACAACAGCGGCGTGGCATCTTCATTCTACCATACGGCCAGTTACAACGTGACCGGTTACAACACGCTGGAAGTAGCTTTCTGGTTCCGGGCGCAGAGTATGGAATCAGGTGAAGATTTCTGGGTACAGTATTTTGACGGCTCGGTCTGGAGAACGGTCGCGACTTATCGCTCGGGCACTGATTTTGTCAACGCCGTCTTTTATAACAAAGTGGTGACTATATCGCGCGCCAGTTACAATTTCCCGACCAATGCCAAGATACGGTTCATGTGCGATGCCAGCAATGACCAGGATGATGTTTATATCGATGAAATCGAATTCCGCGGCTCGAGCAGCACGGTGGCGGTGAATTACAATGATGACCCGCCGGTTGTTGCCAAAGATGGTCCGCTGCCGATGCAGTTTGAGTTGTATCAGAATTATCCGAATCCGTTCAACCCACTAACGACCATTGAGATGAATCTGCCGGTGGCTTCCCAGTGGAATATTACGATTTTCAATATTACCGGCCAGCGGGTGGCGGAGTTCAGCGGCTATGACAACGCCGGAAGAGTCTCGGTTATATGGGATGCTTCCCGACATGCCTCGGGTATCTATCTTTATAAGGCGAGCGCCGCCGGCCTGAGCGCTACCAGAAAGATGGTGCTGCTGAAATAAGGAATGGTTCCTATCTTTGCCTGAGAATCCGGGAATTAGTTCCGTAAGTTCTCAGTTCGATAGCCTTCGAGCACAGGAACTAACGGAACATTAAGATTCCAATTTATACACCTAAAAGGGCGCGCGAAAGCGCGTCCTTTTCTTGGTAAAGATTCACAAAACTGGCTGAAAGTTACCCCTCCAAAAAAACTTTTGCACATGAACAATCATTCGCCGTCCCTCAGATTGGAGCCTGTAGAAAAGGAACGAGCATGAATCAGACTTATCGGTGGACAGAAACGGCGAAAGTTCATTGCCTGGGCGTCATCATCATCATTACAACGGCGCTGCTCTCCGGATGCATGTCTTGGTTTGGACCGCTCCGGGAGAACCCCCAGACCGTTATTCAGGGCAAAAGAGAACTAAATAAGGACGACCTCCATCTGGGGCTTTTCACCCCCCAGGCCTCCCCTTATCTTGCCAGTATCAAACGGGTGTACGGAAACAAACTCAATCATCTTGACCGGGCGCATCATCTGGCTATGCTGCGGTTGTTTTACGAGGATTTGAAATATGCGGAACTACCATCGCCCCGCAACCTTAATCTATTTCAAAGATTGCTTAATCTTGATGTTGAAAAAGACAGCGCCGAGATCAACAGAATTTATGATGAGGCCTTCCTGAAATTCTCAACCGCGGTCGGTGTCAGCAATTTTCGTGAGGAAATCAAAGGACGGGTAGCAAACGCCATAAATATTCGGCATGACTTTCACGAGATATCTCCAATGGTGCCGTTCGGTGTCGGTGAACTGGCGTATCATTGTATCATGATGGGCGGCTCAATTGATGTTGAATCATTTCATCCAGGGCTTAATGAATCTACTGCAATCGACAGCGCCAAAGGGTTGCATGACAAGTTTGACAACCGACTAGGCCCGCGAGGTATGCTCGATGGCAATAATCTGCGGAATTCCAATCCCGTGCTCTCTAATATGTCACCCACTGGAGATATAGACCCGGAGTTTATCGATGGCTCGTCGATAGTCCTGTATTTCAAAAGGACAGATTTGCGTATTCGTTATTTTAAAGACCGCTTCACAGGTCAATATCGAGCCGGCAGTGTATTAAACGGTCCATACGACCTGGAATGGCTGGCTCACAGAGCCGGAATGGCATGCTTAACTGGCGTTAGACCTATGGACTTGGTGTTCGCCAGCAGTGATACGCATAAGGCGCTAATGGAGAACGCGAACGGCATTGTCAATATCGTGGAGCCGGAACCGCTTCTTGAGGATGTTCATCTTAGGCAATTCATTTTCCCGTCACCCTGCGAACTGGATTCGACAAAAGATTTCTCGCAGATCCCTTGGGATTGTTTTGATTGTGGAGTCGATATCTACGGGAAACTCCAGAAAATACTCTCCAACGATTCATTAAAATACACCGTGAACCTGGTGGTTACCGACTTGAAGGATACCATTTACAGCCGCTCGCTGAATAGAAGGTTCCATCTTGCCGGTCAGGAGGAAGGACCCGGCTTCCACACCCGATATTTCGGGGGGAATTTCCATCGCATATCCTCTGCCAAAAAGCGGGAATCGGTTTACTCCATCGGCTGGTCATTCCAGGAAGAAGAATCGGGCAAAGTCGCCAGATTAAATCAGGCGTTCACGTTACCCAATGTTCATGACTCGGTGCCTCACTTTGCCGCTTATCCGGTCAACGGGCAGGTGACGCCGGCGCCGATCGGTCGCTCGAGAATGTATGACCGGATACCGATATTCTCTCTTCCCCGAAAATGGGATGACTCTTTGTGCCTCTGGTTTCCGGCAATGGGATTGACCCGCAACGATACCGATGGCGGCTACAAAGCGTTGGCGAATCTCTTTCTTGTAAAGAAAGGCTCGCTGAAAGAGGGGCGGGCGCGCATTATTATGGAAAGCCTCCGCTTCAGTTATGATGCCGACAGCCTTATAGCGATGCTCTCGCCCGATGAACTGGCGGTCGCCTCCCTCAAGCAGGGATATATGGGGTCAATGGAACTGAACAGCAAGGGACCCAACGGCTATTTCACCATGACCTGTTCCGTGGACAATCTCAAACGGGGAGGATATGACGCTTTCATCTTTGTGGTTGATTATGACCCAAATCGTGAATCCTTTCGCCTGATTTCAACGGCCCTGGCTGAAAATCTAATGGTGAAATAAAGTCACCGAATAACCTTCAGTATTCAGAATACTTCACCGCAGTTGAAAAAGTTCTTGGGACACTCGACCTCAGTTTTTTGCGCCATGCTAAGCAGATATCCTTTATATTGGAAATATGAAATCAAAATTCCTCGCCGCTTATCTGACTCTGACAATGGCGGCGCTCTTTTCCGCCTCCTGCCATAATCCCAACCAGGTAACCTATACCGCTCCGCCGCCGCGCACCGTGCCGCTGGACAGCGCGGCCGCTCTTGCCGGGGCAGGAAGAGCCGTCTGGCAGGAGCCGCCTGATTCCGCCACTCTTTCCTTTACGGTCCCCGCCGATTCCGCCTGCCCGGTCAAGGTCGGACTGTACAGCAGCGGTCGCTCTCTGGTCCGTATCCTGGTCGATTCCTTATATTCTCCGGGGAATCATAAAATCCGATGGCTGGTCCGGGACAGTGAGGGTAAAGCGTTGCCCTTAGGCATTTATTATTATCAGTTTGAAATCTGTGGAAAAATATCGACCCTGAAATTTCCCTACCGCCGCGAGAACCGGTGACCCGTTTCGGAACAACCGGTCAGATTTAGTATGACGTCTGTTGCAGTCTGAAAAGGTTCCCCTTTGCACCGTCGAATTAGACGGCATTCTTGCATCCTCTTGCAATATCTCTTTTTCACTCTCAAAATGTGCAAAAATTGATATGCATTTATGTCGGCGAAAGCCGATAGAATAAGGGAATTCCGCCCTACCGGGATTTCTCGGGGGGTTCTCCCCGAGAGGAAGGCGCGAGTTAAACAGTAATTCGACTAAGGAGCGACAATGCCCAGTATCCTTGTAGTTGATGATAAAGATTCGATGCGGACGATGCTTTCGCAGGCGCTCAGTGATGAGGGGTATCAGGTGGATGCCGTCGAAGGCGGCAAGAAAGCGCTTGACCTGGCGCGTCTGAAAAGTTACGACCTGGCTATCACCGATTTGAAGATGCCGGAGATGGATGGACTCTCGGTCTTAAGCGGTCTCAAAGAGATAGACAGCGATATGACGGTCATCATCATGACCGCTTACGGCACGGTGGAATCGGCGGTGGAAGCAATGAAACAGGGCGCCTTTGATTTTATCACCAAGCCGTTTGACCCCGACCATCTTCGCGTAATTATCGAGCGGGCGCTGGAGAACCGACGACTCATAGCCGAGAACTCCCTCCTTCGGGAAGAACTGGCGCAGAATCTTGGTTTCAGCGAAATCATCGGACAAAACGAAAAAATGAAAGAGGTTTCCCGCCTGATTCAGAAAGTCGCCGGCTCGGATACGTCGGTGCTTCTGCAGGGGGAATCGGGAACCGGGAAAGAACTGTTCGCCCGGGCGATTCATAATCTCTCCCCGCGACGGGATAAATCTTACGTCGCTATCAACTGCGCCGCCATCCCGCATGAACTTCTGGAAAACGAACTCTTTGGTTCCGAGAAAGGAGCCTACACCAGTTCGGTGGCGCGCAAAATGGGGAAATTCGAGATTGCCGAAGGGGGAACTATCTTTCTGGATGAGATCGGCGACATGGACATTGCTCTTCAGGCGAAACTTCTGAGAGTGCTGCAGCAGAAAACTTTCGAACGTCTCGGCGGAACCAAAGTCATCACCGTCAATGTCCGGGTCATAGCCGCCACCAATATGGACCTGAATGAACTGATAAAGAAAAAGCAGTTCCGGGAAGACCTGTTTTATCGTCTTTCGGTTTTTCCCATAACCATTCCGCCGCTTCGGGAGCGGCCCGATGATATTCATCCTCTGGCGGAATATTTCATAAGCAAATATTGTCGCGATATGAAGAAACCGGTCAAATCGCTTTCGAAGGAGGCGCAGACGCTTCTGGAAAAATACCACTGGCCCGGCAACGTGCGGGAGTTGGAGAACACTATCGAGCGGGCGATAATCTTGGCCGAAGGGAAAAAGATAACGCCCGACCATCTGGCGATTCGTCTCCCCTCCACCGGCGAGATTCGTCTGCGTGAAGGAGCCGGGTTGAAAGAAATCGGCGCTCACGCCCAGATGCAGGCGGAGAAGGCGGCGATTGTCCGGATACTGTCGCAGGTCCGTGGCAACAAACGGAAATGCGCCGAAATTCTCAAGATTGATTACACGACGCTGTTCGATAAGATAAAGAAGTACGGCATAGAATCAGGGCAGAACTAAAAGACCCTTCCGCCCACTTGCTTTATTATAGATAAAAGCCGTCTACCTTCATAATAGGCGGCTTTTCGTTTCCCGGCAGATATCAAGAGAGCAATTTCCCAAAACTTTCGAATCTAAGAATTGACGCAACCAGCGTACGGTTGCGGCGGGTCTTAGGTCCGACAACTGTCGGAGCGAGACCCGCCGCAATTTTCCCCGTTTCGCAAGGCGGATGAATTCAACAATGGGCGAACGCGCGGATTCACACCTGCGGAAGATTGTCAAAACCCCCACTCTTCCCCCGCATTACACACGAGACTCGGGGGGATTTTGACCTACTCCACTGATTGACCATCAGCAATTTTACCGTTGTAAAGAGAACCCGGTTCTCTTCAGACTGATGACAAAGGGCAGTTTTTCGGGACTGTCCTTTGTTTTTG
>DYGG01000071.1 GCA_020724775.1 Ignavibacterium sp.
GATAGTGCTCCACTTATAATAACGCCCCATCCCCTTTTTCTGTCAAGCGGAATTATCTGGTTCCAGCTCTCTCGCCCCCGCTCTCTTATATATTTTATCCCAAACTGCCGCAATCTGGCAGCGGCAAAACCCAATTCTGCGCTTTGCCCTTTATTTCGCTCCTCACTGCCACTTAAACACTCTGCGCATGATTATCTCCGCCAGGCAGAACTTGGTGAATGCCGATTGAAGCATATTCGCCCCCACAAACGCCGCCAGTATCATCCAGTACGGCGAGACCCAAAGGGTCAACGCTAAAGACGTCAAAATAAGTGTTCCCGCCAGAACCCTGATACGATGCTCGATACTCATATCATTTCCTTTTTCTGTATATTCATTTCCGCCTGCTCAATTCTTCGGTCAGGCCTCTACTCCGACTTGCTTCGTCGGGGCGCGACCCGACCTCTTCCCTCATTATTCAAAACTCTCTCTCTCAGAATCCGTACGTCGCCCGGGCATACAGATTATCGTTCAACTGAAACATTCCGAAATCGGTGAATCGCCGAATGCCGTCAAAAACATTCCCGCCGACCGTTACAGTCATATTGTCGGTCAACTTGTAATCGGCGGAGAACCGGTAGTACCAATCTGCATCGGATGGCGACCAGAAGATAAAACTGCTGAGTATTATCGTCTCCATTCTAAACCGCCCCGTTATTCGTGACGTCACCAGCGACCGGAATTCATCCTCCTTGTCGCTCCCAACCAGGTTCCGCTCGTACCGATTGTACTGAAGCATCTTCTCCGCTTGATATTGAATGTTTGCGGTAATGTCGCCGGCGATCTGCTTTTCAAATCCGACCAATCCCTGGATATTGCTGTTGGGGATTCCCGGCTTTCCGCCGCACTGGTCGTCATAACTGTGAAAATATCCCCCCTCCAGCCAGAATACGCCGCCTCCCGCCTGCCCTCGCGCCGAGGCGCCATAAATATTCAACCGCGGGTAAAACGGAGCCATCGTTACAAAATCAAACCCGACCGGGTTCTTGAAGAATCCTTTATATCCATAAAGAGACATCGCCATTCCGCCAACTGTTTTCTGGAATCGTCCCGCCAGTTCGGAATTTCGTATAGTCTCCGCCGGACGCGGAACCTCAAACGGCTCGGCGGCAAAATCGCCGCTCATCGGGCTGTAATACGAAAATCTCCCTGTAGCCGGCGTCCGATTTGGCGTAAAACGGGGCGTCCAGACAAGCGCCAGTTCCCCCAGCGGTGAATAGTACTCGCTCCGAAGCGACGTCTGCGGCGCCTTCAGATACTGGTCTTCCCGCCCGGCGAAAAATGACTCGTAATCTTTGGCAAAAACATCATTGATAAAAATCAGGTCGCCGGTCCCCCAGGTCAGAATCTGCCGCCCGACCTTGAAATCAACTTTCCCCAGGAGCGTGAATTTGGTAAATGCCTCGCGCAGTTCCCAGTCGTTGCCGCCGGCTACCACTTCATCATTGAAAAAGTCCGCCCGCGCAAAGACTTCGGCGATATCGGCATTATGCTCCATCCGCAGTTGCAATCGAACCTCCGAGGCGGTATAATCCGACGATGTCGGATTTTTCTCCTGCAATCTTCCTCCCCAGAGTCCCTGCACAAAACCGTTTATCGGTATCCCCTGGGCGCTGACAACTTTCTCCGCCGATATTGCCATTAGAAAGAGAAGCGCCCCGACCAGAATATTTTTGCGTGCATACATATTCGCGCTCACCTTTCCTTACTTTATATATTCCCGCGGAGGGGTCTTAAGATACCGCTCTGTAAACAGGTCGGCTTTGACTCCCAGGTCATATTTAATTGAGGTGAAAGAAACCACCGTATAACGGTTCTTCTGCAGATTTTGCATCTTCCGTTCCGTCACGGTCGGAATATTGTCTATCGTCTCAATCTTCTCCGCCGTCAGCACCCGCTCCAGTTTGTCTTTGCCGTCGTAAAATTCTTCCTTAAGGGGAAGATATAGTTCCTTATCGATATAACTAACCCGACGGGAGAATCCTTTATACGGCTTAATCGGCTTCGATTCGAGGATGAAAACATCACGGTCATTCAGTTTCGCTTCACCCGTCAAGGTATGGTTGTCTTCGGTCCAGAGACGTCCCGAAACATCTTCATAGGTAAAATCCGACCCGACAAAACTGGAATTTTTGTCATCCGCCGCAATCGGCTTTATCAAATCGACCGCCGGCACATAAATCCAGCGTTTGTCGTTTCCGGCGGCGCTCTTATGCACCATAAAGGTCATCCGCTGCACATCGGATGGCTCATAAAAATAAGTATAATACTTCTGGTCGCCGCCGTCGGCTTCATCCATTCGCAGCATACTGAAACGACGGTTCCGCTCGTTCCCTTTGCTGTCCACTATTTTCATGCTGACTTCCGCCAGACCGTCATTGGCGGCGTAATAGTAGTTGAGATGTGCCTTCTTGGCAATTTCAACCGCATCCTGAGCATTGACGGAAATGGCGAGCGATGCCGCTATCGCGATTGTTCCCAGGGTTCTGCTGATTTTCGTTTTCATTTCATATACCTCGCTTAATTATTTTTTTCTTCTTTAGTTGGCCGCGACCTTCTCATGGTTAACCACCGTCTTCTTCACCGCGAAAAGCGACCGATGATACTGCTTCATGATTGCCGGCAGAAGGAACAGAGTCACCATTCCGGAAACCAGCATTATGGCCAGGAAGAAAGTCCCTACGGTCACATACGGGACCAGATTGGAAAAGGTCATCGGGACAAAACCGATGGCGATAACGATTATATTTCTAAAAATCGCCCGCCCCGTCCCTTCAAATATCTCATGATAAGCCTCTTTGAAATCGGGATTCCGTCTGAAATTCATCTTGAACCGCTCTATGAAATGTATCGCAAAATCGATCGACAGCCCCAGCGTCAGCGCCGAAAGCACCGCCACCGGCATATCATACGGCTTGCCGATGAATCCTATGAAGGCATATATCGCCATGACGGTAAGGGTGAGAGGAAGCATCGAAATGAGCCCCCACCGTATCGACCGAAAAAGAATGACCATCATTATCAGGACTATGACAAAGGTGCTCAGAAACGACGTCCTCATTCCGCTGACCATCTGCTTCTGCCATTCGATATTGATGTACGGCAGCCCGGCCCAGTGCGCCTGAATGCCGGTCGGCGGCGGGTTGTCGCGGAGATACTGCTCGGCCCTCTCCACCACCCGCGAGACCGCCTTATTATCGCCGTCACGCAACTGCACCCAGAGATTGGCGCGGTCGTAGTCGCTGGTGACAAATTTGAAAAGGTCCTCCGGGTCACCCCCCGACATCTCGAACATAAAAAGCATCTGTCCCACTTCATCCGCTGTCTTCGGAATAAACATCTGCGCCGAATCGGCTCCAAATAACTCATACCGAACTTTTTTCACCACATCGGTCACTCCGGTCGTGGCGCCGACAATCGGGTCTTTTTCCAGGTCGCGCTGAAGACTTTCAATATACTTCTGCACCTCCGGGCGCTTTATCGCCTCCGGCTCGCCGGCGTCAACCACCAGGTAATTCATATAAGTTCCGGCAAGATGCTGATTCATCACGATATCAGCCTGACGAATCGGGTGCGACTTCTTGAACCACTTAACCGGATTATCATTGATCTCCAGCATGGAAAGACCGACACCCGAGACCACTGCCACTATCACCGCCGTTACGATTATGGCGCCGCTTCGCTTCCAGGAATAATCCCGAATCCGGTGAAGAATTTTCGACATCACGCCATGCTTATCGTCGGAGCGGCCGAAATTCCGAAGCGCCGCATCCGGTATCAATATCCCTATCGCCGGATTCAAAGTCAGCGACAGCGCCCACGACACCAGCACTCCAAACGCCACAAAGATTCCGAAAACCTGCACCGGCGGAATCGGCGTGGTCGCCAGTGACGCAAACCCGGCAATGGTGGTAAGTGACGTGAAAAGAAGCGGCAGGAACAGTTCCCCTATGGTGTGCCGGATAGTGGCATCCTTATGTTTGTACTTGCTGAAACGGTCATGAAACTCCGAGATGATATGAATCGAATTCAGCACCGCTATCGGTATCAGGAATATCGGAATCATCGACGACATTATATGCACCGTGTTGCCGGTCAGAATCAGAAGTCCCATCGACCAGATAACGGTGACAATCGCCACCAGCATCGGCACCATGACCACCCGGAAATTCCGGAAAAAGGCGAACATCAAAAGAAAAATTATCAGGAACGCCGCCGGCGCCGAATAAACCATCTGGGTGAACATCTCCGCCCCGAAAGAGTCTTCCGCCACCGGAAGCCCCGCGATATGATAAACTTCATCCTTCCCATATTTCTTCGTAATCTCTTTTATCTCGCCGGCAATCCGATGCGACATCGACTTGGACTCAATCGGAATAAAAAGCGCAATCGCCTTGCCGTCATCTGACGCCAACTTTCCCCGCAATATCGGATTCTCTTTTATCCGCGCCAGAATATACCGCGCTTCCTCCGGCGTGCTAATCTCGCCGCTCATCAACGGCTCGATAATCAGCACTCCCCCCTCACCCTGTTTGATATCATCCACTTCGGAAGGAGCCAGAATGTCGTCAACTATTACCCCTTCAATATTCTTGATTTCATCGGTAATAGCGTAAATCCGGTTCAGAAGGTCGGGGGTGAAAGCATTTTCTTCCGACACCACACCGACCGCGATAAAATCAGAAAGCCCGAAATCTTCTTTGGTTTGATGGTCAAAGAGACGCACCTCCGAATCGGCCGGAAGCATATTCTCCGGGTCGGTGTCGATTTTAATTTTCGGGAATTGTAAGGCAAAGAATATGGTAATGAGGGCGGTTATGCCAATCACTACCCAGGGGAATTTAATCGCAAATCCAACAATCCGTTCTTTCATACTACCACCAGAAATCTCCAAAAGGTTTTAGGTATTTAGTGAATTGGATAGGACGGCAGGCGAAACGATTCAAGAAATTCTGATATTTCTTATCTTAATTATTGGCAGATGCGGTATCTGCTTTGAAAATTTGCTAAGGCATTGAAATATGGGATGTTACGAATTGTTTCGGCGAAGCCGGACGGGGTGTCGGGTTTTTCTTAAAGCGGTGTCAGTCCGCCGCGGCGGACTCCTGACGGGGTCTCGTCCGGTACCTCGAAACCCCCGCGGTTCCCATTCGCCGTCAGGAGTCTCTCCTGACGGGGTCTCGCTCGGTAGACCGAAATCATCGTGGTTTCGACATTATCATCCCCCGCCAGCGTCAGGGATGATAACTTCAATCTTTCCGATTCGGACTCAGAACGGGACCTATGTGAACTGGTCTTCTTGCGGCTGTCGATTTAGCAAAAAAGGCGCCCCGCTTCCGCGGGACGGCTTTGCGCATAGTAGGTCTTCCCGCAGCGGATTTCCTGAGAAAAATATGACGTTGTAGCGACTCCTTGGCTCAGACTTCTATCGGGGCGAGACCTGACGGGGCGAAGAATGACGGGGCGAATTTTATGATTTCGTAGAAATGAAAAGTGTCAAGACCACCCGACCGACAGGGGAATTGCCAATGAGGTCGGGGGTCTTGACCTACTTGACTGGTCAAATGACCCAAATTGACCCCCTGCGAATGCAATGACTATTTTATCCGGCTTAAAACTCAATTCGATTTGCCTTCCATCCGAATAGTAATATCCATCGTCGGCCGAACTCATTATGCCAAAGCAAATTATCGCTGCCGTGAATCCTAATGTCCTTTTCATCGCAAAATCCTCCCTTATTTAATTTTTCTCCCTATCGCTACTGTCTCAACGTGATTCCCCAAGGGCAACCCGCTTAATCCTTGGGCCGTAAATTTAGTGAGATTAAATGCAACCGGCACTCCTCCTCGAAATCCGCTCGGACAGGAATAGGCTTTATAACTATCAGGGGTGATGGCGATATCGCCCAGCTCCGACGGCGCATATGGATACAGCGGATTAAACCCGAAAGTCGCCAACCGTCTCATCGCTTGGAAGGAATCCAAAGAAACAATTGTAAGTGACCCGATCGGAAATGCGGGCCATTGTGTAACCTCAGAAACCAGAAGGTATCTGCCATCCGCAGTACATTCCAGATCGCCGAAATATCCACCGGGATAAATGAAGATTGAGTCCACAATTGAATCTGACCGAATGTCATACTTAAAGACCTTGTGAGGACCCGCAATTAGAAAGATACTCTCCTCATCAGCTGACACAGTCATATTGGCCACTGGAAATCTGCTCCCGTCGCTTCGCCTAATCTTGTGTCGTTTTACCAAATTCATCGTTGCGTAATCATAAACGCAGTATTCCACCGAGTCCAGGTTGCCTATCAGACCATACCCATGCGTCAATTGTCTTGACAGCGCGAAAATGCGCAATTGCAGGCTATCCTGTCTCAGAATTGTTCCGGCTTCGACATCTAATATCTTTGGATTCTCATTCCCGAATCCGGACAGCACGAGTTGATGGCTATTCGGAACGAATAAAGGATAACCTGATACAGGCGGATTATACACTACTTCCTTAATCTCAAGATCAAAAATGAGCATTGCTCCGGAAGCCAAAGCAGCCAGGTACTTCCCGTCCGTAGATACGTCCATTTTAGTGATATACTTATCAGGGGTGTCAATTGAATCTATTAATGAATCAGTAAATGAATCGACTACCCAGATATAAGCTGTGTCATCCTGGTTATCATCGGCCAAATAGACATTATAACTTCCCGGCTCCGGTTCCTTCGGGCAGACCGGGCAGTCTTCATCGCAGGTCAATGCCATGAATCCAAACAGAACGACTATTGTCAGGCAGGCTGTCCTCAAGATTTTGCTCATACTCTCCCCTCCATTCCGCCCCGGGCCGATTCGCCGAGGCGTAAAATCGTTAAGTTAAATTTATCAAGGGTTACATTCTAAGAGACAGAATTACCCCCATCTCTGATTAATAAAACCTGCCATCCGCCCTCCTTTCAAGTAAGTGTCAAAACCCAAGTCGCCACAGCGCCCAGAGAGGGATTTTGACCTACTCGACCATCAGCAATTACGCTGTCGTAAAGAGAACTGTGTTCTCTTCAGACTGATGACAAAGGGCAGTTTTTCGGGACTGTCCTTTGTTTTTG
>DYGG01000072.1 GCA_020724775.1 Ignavibacterium sp.
CCGTGAAATCCGGGCTAGTTCAGTATGCCGCAGAATGGCCATACTCCAGTGCGATTGACTGGTCCGGAGGGCGGAACAAGTTCGTGCCTATCGACAGGGAGTTCAAATGGCTGCCTTAGACTTTTTAAGACCGCAGACGAGGGCGTCTGCGCGCACTGTGCCTGCTCCTCGCTACTAAGTGCCTGCAGACGCCCCCGTCTGCAGTTTATGATTGTGAATCAGGACGACTGACGATACTTTATGACCATGGCCCCATTGAAACGTCTGCATTTGACCGGCCCTGCCGCAGTGTTCATTACCTCCGCAATTAATGGAATGAGGAGGATTTTTGACTCGCCTACTTGCGCAAAAACATTCCTCCTAACACTCAGGGATAAGAAAATCACATCTCTTGATAAAAGGACATTTTATTCATTAATTATATCTTATGTTGCACCCGGAGACCCCCTCTATTCAGCTTCACCCACAGGACTGCCTCATTGGCATGAGGGAGATGCCCCCCCGGTCGGTCGATGTTGTGGTCACTTCTCCCCCCTATAATATTGGTGTCAAGTATCGCCAATATGACGATACCATCCCGCGACAAAAGTATCTTCAATGGATTGCCGAATGGGGTAAAGAGATAAAAAGAGTCCTCAAAGAGACCGGCTCCCTTTTCCTGAATATCGGTTCCAAGCCAACCTCGCCGGAACTCCCTTTCCAGGTCTTGAATGCGCTTCTCCCCGAATTCAAACTTCAGAACACCATTCACTGGGTCAAGTCGATCTATATTGAATCGGAGAGTTATGGCAGGAAGTTCGATATCAACGTGGGGCACTACAAGCCTATCAATAGCCCCCGTTTCCTCAATGACGCCCACGAGTATATCTTTCATTTTACCATAACCGGAGACATCAGGCTGGACCGTCTGGCGCTGGGCGTTCCATATAAAGATAAAACCAATATTGACCGCTGGAGAAACGGCGCTAAAAAAATCCGTTGCCGCGGCAACTGCTGGTTTATTCCCTATGAGACTATCCAGAGCCGCGACAACGACCGTCCTCACCCGGCATCATTTCCGGTGCAACTGGCGGAGAACTGTATCCGTCTCCACGGGGTCAAGAAAGATTTGCTGGTGCTTGACCCTTTCGCCGGAATCGGCAACACCGCTCTGGCATGCCAGAAACTGAGAGTTAACTTCATCGGGTTTGAAATCGACCCGTATTATCTGAAAACAGCCGCAAAGCGGTTGAAAGCGGCCATCGACAAACCGCTTGACAAAAAGTAACTCCTCGATATCTTTGCCTTCTCAATGGATAACCGCAAAGAATATTTTGAATCGTTCGCCGATGACTGGGATAAGAATTTCACCGCCGAAGACCTCGAATTCCTCTCTTTCCTAATCGACACCTTCAATCTGAAAGAGGGCGACCGGGTGGTTGACCTCGGATGCGGCACCGGGGTGCTTTTCGATATTGTACGACGCCGGGTCGGCGACAGCGGAATGATCGTCGGGGTCGATTTTTCCTCCCGCATGGCGCATAAGGCGCTTCAGAATTTCCCCTTCCGGAACTGTTTCGCCATTGATGCCGATGTCCAGCAACTCCCGCTTCAGTCCGATTATTTCCACCTGGCGGTCTCTTTTGCTTCTTTCGCTCATTTTGCCCATCCCGACCGGGTTATTTCCGAGGTCGCTCGAGTTCTTAAGCCTGGCGCGCCGTTTCATATTATCCATCTTCTCGGAAGTCGGGAACTTGCCAGACATCATCATCACGCCGGTGGTCCGGTGGCGCATGATGTTTTGCCCTCTGCTGAAAAAATGAACGAGATGTTCCGCTCCGCAGGTTTCAACGGAATCGATATTGTTGACCAGCATGGGTTGTACCACGCCTCAGGTCTGAAAAAATGACCGTCCGGCTCGGTCCCCACCGCATTTCTTTTATCGCCCTGTACCTCGCGCTGGCTATTATCCTGCCGGTCGCTTTTCATCAGTTCGGCATAGCCGGACGAATTTTTCTCCCGATGCATATCCCGGTCCTCCTCTGCGGCTTCACCGTCGGCCCCGCCGCCGGCGCCATTGTCGGGTTGTTCGCCCCCTTTCTTTCGCATCTTCTGACCGGCATGCCCCCGCTTTATGCGGTGCCGCTCATGACTCTGGAGTTGCCGCTCTACGGTATCGTCGCCGGATTGACCTATAAGAAAATGGGGATGAATATCTATCTTTCGCTTCTTATCGCCATGGTCATCGGGCGGCTTGCTTTTGCCCTCGGTCTGGTGATTCTCGGATTATTCATGGAACTTCCGTACGGTCCGGTGCAGTTTTTCGCCGCCGGTGGCGCCGCCATAACCGGCATTCCCGGAATCATTTTGCAGATTATTATTATCCCGCCGCTGGTCGCCGCCATCAAACGAGCGCAAAGAGCAAATTAGTCTCCGACCAGATGACTCTCAATCTATTCCGGTTTTACCGACATTCCGTCTATTTATGCGCTGTCGAAAATCTTACTTATACGCCATCGAAAATCTCAATTATGCGCCGTCTCTGACCTCAATCATGCGCCGTCTCTGACCTCAATCATGCGCCGTCGCTAACCTCAATTTTGCGCCGTCGGGAATCTTTCCCGACGGAATCTCTCTTCTTGCGCGCCGTCAGGTGTCACATCTGACGGCTCATGTCATGCCGGACTTGATCCGGCATCCAGAGCCGTAGGTCGAAACCCTTGTGGTTTCGACATTATCATCCCGCTTGCGGGATGATAACTCCTGCTAAAACCCATCAATAAAAAACATCCATTGCCGCTATCGCAAATCCTTGCCAATCAATATCTTACGTCGCCACAAATCCCCCTTAATTCATTGCCAAATCATATAAAAAATATTATCTTTCCAGGTCGAATTTGAGTGCGGATAACGGCTCTTTCCGCCTCAAAAAAATGAAAAGAAATATTACTGCATAAAGGATTCTAACATGCCCCTCGAACGCGAAAAAATCGTCTCCATCTACCTCGAAGAGGAGATGAAAAATTCATATCTCGATTACTCCATGTCGGTCATCACCAACCGCGCTTTGCCGGATGTGCGTGATGGCCTCAAACCGTCTAATCGGCGCATTCTGGTCGCCATGAACGACCTCAATCTCTCGCCCGGACGCCCCTATCGTAAATGCGCCAAAATCGCCGGTGACACCTCCGGTAATTATCATCCTCACGGTGAGGCGGTCGTCTATCCGACGCTCGTACGCATGGCGCAGGATTTCAACATGCGTTACCCGCTCGTTGACGGGCAGGGGAATTTCGGCTCTATCGATGGTGATGGCGCCGCCGCGATGCGGTACACCGAAGCCCGTCTCACACCGATTGCAATGGAAATGCTTGCCGACCTTGAAAAAGATACCGTCGATATGATGCCCAACTACGATGAGACTCGCACCGAGCCGCGCGTCCTTCCCGGAAAATTCCCTAATCTCCTCTGCAACGGTACCTCCGGTATCGCCGTCGGTATGGCAACTAACATGCCGCCGCACAATCTCGGCGAAATTGTCGATGGCCTCGCTTCCCTCATCGACAATCCTGAAATCACCAATGATGAATTGATTCAATATGTCCCCGGACCCGATTTTCCGACCGGCGGAATTATTTCCGGCCGACAGGGGATTATCGAAGCCTACCGCAGCGGTAAAGGACGGCTCTCTGTCCGCGCTAAAGCCGCTATCGAGCAGCAGAAATCCGGAAGAGATTTTATTGTCATCACCGAAATCCCCTTCCAGGTAAATAAATCGAATCTCCTCGAGCGTATCGCCGAACTGGTGCGGGATAAAATGATTGACGGCATCTCGGACCTGCGCGATGAATCCGACCGCGATGGCATGCGTATAGTCGTCGAATTGAAGCGCGACGCCCAGCCCGAAATTGTCCTCAATCAACTGTTCAAACATACCCAGATGCAATCCACTTTCGCCATCATGATGCTGACCCTGGTCGGCGGCGTGCCGATGGTCCTCTCCCTCAAAGAAATGATGGAGCAGTTCCTGATTCACCGTCACGAAGTGGTTGTCCGCCGGACCAAATTCGATTTGAACAAAGCCGAAGAGCGGGCGCATATCCTCGAAGGGTACAAAATCGCCCTCGACAATATCGATGCCGTCATCGAACTAATCAAGAAATCCAAAGATACCCCCACCGCCCGCGAAGGGTTGATGAGCCGCTTCAAACTCTCCGAGAAACAGGCCAATGCCATTCTCGATATGCGGCTCGCCCGTCTCACCGGCCTGGAGCGCCAGAAAATCGAAGAGGAATATCTTGCCACCATCAAGTTAATCGCCGAACTGAAAGGGATTCTGGACTCAAAACCGCGCCGGATGGCGATCATTAAAGAAGAACTTCTCGAACTGAAGAAAAAATACGGCGATGACCGCCGCACCGAAATCCAGGATGCCGCCGAAGAGTTCACTGTCGAAGACCTCATCGCCGAGGAGGATATGGCTATCACCATCTCCCACGCCGGCTATATCAAACGTCTCTCGGTCTTGATGTACCGTCGCCAGAACCGCGGCGGACGCGGCGTCATCGGCATCGAAACCAAAGAAGAGGATTTCGCCGAGCATCTTTTTGTCGCTTCAACGCACGACTATATTCTCTTTTTCTCCAATAAGGGCCGTTGCTACTGGGTCAAGGTGCACGAGATTCCGACAGGCGGGCGTCTCGCCAAGGGGAAACCGATTGTCAACATGCTCACGCTCGGCGAAGGGGAGAAGATCACCGCTTTCTGCCGGGTGCGCACTTTCGATTCCGACAAATATGTCGTGATGGCGACCCGCAACGGAACCGTCAAGAAGACCTCGCTTGATGCCTTCTCCAATCCGCGCAAAGTCGGCATCAACGCCGCCGACCTGCCGGAGGATGACGAACTTATCGAAGCCGCTATCACCGACGGCACCTTCGAAATCATCCTCGCCACCCGCCTGGGGCAGGCGATTCGCTTCCCCGAGGAGAAAATCCGCGCCATGGGTCGCGGCGCTTACGGCGTCCGCGGTATCACCCTCGAAGGCAAAGACTATGTCATCGGCATGGTCGTTGTCAAGCGCGACACCTCCCTTCTCACCGTCTGCGAGAACGGCCACGGCAAGCGGACCAGCATCAACGATTACCGTGTCACCAACCGCGGCGGCAAGGGGGTGATTAATATCAAGACCACTGACCGCAACGGCGAAGTGGTGGCTATCAAAGAGGTCCTTGACGATGACGAATTGATTCTGATTACCAAGAATGGTATCACCAACCGCCAGAGCGTCAAGGCAATAAATGTCATAGGCCGCAACACCCAGGGCGTCCGCTTGATTTCTCTCGACAAAGACGACAAAGTGGTGGATGTGGCAAGAGTGGTGAAGGAGGAATAGGGGGGTATGGCGAGGACTGTGTTTATATTAGGAGCTGGGGCTTCTAAGGATGCAGGTGCCCCGCTGATGGACGAATTCTTATCTCTAGCGCAAAAAATTAATCTTGGTGCGCAGGATGACAACTACAGACAGAAAGTTTTCGATGGCATTGAGGATCTTCGAGTAATTCAAGCGAAATCAAAGATAGACTTGGACAATATCGAAAATGTCTTTGGAGCTTTCGAAATGGCCCGGATTCTAAAGCGGTTGGGAGAAAGAGACGCCGAACAGGTTGACAGACTGGTTCATTCACTAAAGAAGCTAATTGTAAACACACTTGAATTGTCAATAAGATGTCCTCTTTCCGGGGATATATATAGACCTCCTCGAACATATGATAGATTTGGCGAAATGCTCTTCCAATTAAGGAATGATTTGACCAATCTTCAGGTCAGTGTCATTACTCTCAATTATGATGTTGCTCTGGAATACGCCCTGAGTTTTTACGGAGTGGAGTACGATTATGTATTCGGAAACTCAATACCTGCGAATTCCATATCTCTAATGAAACTTCACGGGTCTATTAACTGGCGCCAGTGCGGTCGTTGCTCCCAAATTTTTTCAACACCAATAATGTACAAACCAAATACATTCTTCACTGAAAGAAGAAAAGGCGATTATTGTCTTATTCGACCTTCTAAGCATTTCGCCCAACAAGTTCACTGCAATGAGCCTATTGAACTTGACGCAATGATTATTCCTCCCACCTGGAATAAAACACAATATAATTCAAGTATAGGTCAAGTTTGGGTAAACGCTGCAAAATGCATGAGCGAGGCTGACAATATCTTTATAGTAGGATATTCTCTACCGCCTTCTGATGAGTTCTTCAAGTATCTATTTGCACTCGGAACGATGACAAGAACTTTCCTTGATTGTATCTGGGTCTTCAATCCCGATGAATCAGTCAAACACAAATATGATAATTTGATAGCGGACGGGATTAGGAAAAAATATAAGTATTTCTCCAAGACTTTTCTTGAAGCGATACCGATAATACAATCGAAATTGATGCAATAGTTGCAAAGCCACTCTGAGCGGTCGGTCTGTTCGTCTTAGAATCCGCCGTAGCGGAAAGACCGACCGAACAGAGGTGATAAAACACCGTCAATATTCTGGGAGGACACATAATGATAATCGAGGAAGTGGAGTGTATTTGTCAGACCTGCGGCAAGAAATGGTACATTAGCTGAGTAGGTCGAAATCCTTCTTAGGTTTCGACATCCGAGGCGCGTCTACTCGGCCGCTTGACCCTCAGCCAAAGTAGGTCAATCCCCCCGACCCACTTATCCCTCTTCTTGTCGGTCGAGCGGTCTTGACATCCCTCCTGAACCGTAATTGTCAAAACCCCCACTCGTCCCCCACATCGCACACACAACTCGGGGGGATTTTGACCTACTCAGGCGCTTGCCCTTCAGCAGTAGTTGAGTAGGTCGAAATCCTTCTTAGGTTTCGACATCCGAGGGGCGTCAAAACCCAAGGGGATTTTGACCTACGGCGCTGAGCCATAGCAGGTCAATCCCC
>DYGG01000024.1 GCA_020724775.1 Ignavibacterium sp.
ACTACCCCTTTGCTGTCGGCATCAATCGCCGAAAATGCAAAGTCATTCACCCCGTCACCGTTGAAGTCCCCAATGCCGGAGCAGTCCTGCCCAAAATAGATCTGATATCCGGGGAATGACCAATTATGTAATTCAAAATCGGGGATATTGTCCATCGGATTGCCACCCAGATAAACATAAACATCTCCCAATCCTGAGAGTGAGCCATAAATGCTGGTTATCAGGTCATTGTATCCGTCACCATTAAGGTCACCAGCCCATCGAGCTTTTCCTGAATTCTCATAAAGCATCAAACCAGGGACAGTATCAAGATTCGGGCCTCCAAAATAGACGAACCCAACAGAATCTGAGCTGGGCTGCCTGCCCGCAAAGAAATCGTCATAGCCATCCCCGTTGACATCCCCCAGATTCTCCAGAACTGTTCCAAACATATCATAATCATCTTGATAATTTCCGGGCCGGCTTATTACCAGGTCTGGTATCGTATCAAACTCAGGACCACCCCAGTAAAAATGAATGGAACCATTAATGTGTTGTTGGGGAATGCGCCTCATACTCAGTGCCAGGTCTGGATAATAATCTCCGTTGAAAAGGCCGCCGATGATACCCTCGCCGAATACATATCCGTCATAAGGGATATTCCCCGGTGGTATTACAATTTCTGGTATAGAGTCGCCATCAGTACCGAGCTCGAATAGCAAGGCTGAGCGAAACCGATTCCCAGTGCTAATAAGCTCATTACTTCCATTGGAGTTAACGTCTCCTCCGTTAACACTGAAACCGACCCCATACATCGTATCTAATCCAAACCACTGGTCTCGGAGCGAATCCATGATGCTCCCACCGAAATAGACATTCAATTTCCACTTTACGGGACTTCGCCCCCCAGTAACCACGTCTTCCTTCAAATCCCCGTTGATATCGCCCAACCTCGATATTCTACTCTGCACACTATCAATTCGGAGAATAGGAATAGTATCGAATGGATTGCCACCATAATAAACATAGACACTGAATCTATAATCCCAGACTAATATATCATCATAGCCATCACTGTTCTGGTCACCGAGCGGGATAATGCGATAACCGAAGAGAGTCTGAGTCGTATCAGAGCGGATGAGGCCGATTTGAGTGGGGGGAGATGCGAAAACTGCCCCTGTGAAAATCAACCGGACAATTACAATCATCCAGAGAAATGTGAGAATTTTCCGGTCAGAAAACATCCATCCCCCGAATCTTCTACAAACCTTTCCATATTCAAGTAACGGGCTCGGTCAATTTTTGTCAAGTGAAATCTATTATCTTGGATATCTTGAGCGCATTCTGCAGGTTCCAACCTACAATCTGAATTCCGGGTCACGGCCCTGAATAACATTATCCGTCAGGAAGTCCGCCGCGGCGAACTGACGGCGCGTTTAAAGGCAACAATTTCCCGGGCGGGAATCAAAAAAATATAAGCCCCTTTTTCCGATTAGATTTTGAGTGTTTGGATGTACGGTGCCGGCGACAATTTTACAGTTCCCTCAGCGCGACTTTCCATTCATCAAGGGCTTTTATCGGCAGCAGGCAGACACGGTTGCGGCAGAGGTAACCGGTCGTGGCGCCGTCAGATGTTCTCCCTTCCAGAAGAGGGGTACCTTCCTCACCGCGACTGGAAACGACCAGAACTCTATGGGGAATAGATTTCTGATAAATTTCTCTCACAAATTCAAAGCGGCTGCGGTCACCGACTATGACAATTTCGATGCTGTCTGATGTCAGAAAATCTAATGCAGTCAGAGCCGAGGTCATGGCGTACGACAGGCTGCTCATCATAGCGGCGACGGCGCGAAGTCCCATCACGGCCGATTTGCGGAATTCTTCTCGGCCAGTTATGACTGACAGCCGGAGAAGCGACTGCATCATGATAGAGCCGGACGCCGGCAAGGCGCCGTCGGTGACATCACGGGGACGAATAAAATGGTCGCTTTGATTGTCCGGCGCCAGGAAGAAATTGCCGTCGCCGTCGAAAAATTGCTCCAGCGCCCGTTCTGCCAGCGCCGATGAGAATTCTATCCAGCGGTAATCATAAACCGACTCATAGAGGTCTATCAGCCCGGCGGTAAGATAGGCATAGTCTTCAACGAATTCGCCGTCGGAAAATTTCCCCGCTCGACAGGAGTGAATAAGCGCGCCGTTGCGGTAAAGTTTGTTCTTTATAAATGTGGCCGCCTTCAGGGCGGCATCACGGTACCGCTCTTCCCCGGATATCTGAAAGCCGCGCGACAGAGCGGATATAGCCAGCCCGTTCCAGGATGTCAGTATTTTGTCATCGGTCGCCGGGCGGACTCGTCGGCTTCGCACATCAAGAAGTATCCGTCTTGATTCATCAATCGTCTTCTGGAATTCGTCGGCAGGAATTCCGGTACGGTTCAGGTACTCAAAAGAGGAGGAATCGATATTGGGGATACTGGTTTTATCCTCAAAATTTCCCAGGTCGGTAATATTAAAATAGCGGCAGAACGGCTCGGCTTTTTTGCCGAGCAATGATTCGATTTCGTCCTTCTTCCAGACATAAAATTTTCCTTCCTCGCCTTCACTGTCGGCGTCCAGCGCGGAATAGAATCCTCCTCCGGAGTCGGTCATTTCGCGCAGGATGAAATCGAGGGTCTCGCGCATGATGCGAAGATAGAGGGGGTTCTGAGTTATCTGATATGCTTCGCCATAAACAATGGCAAGCAGGGCGTTATCGTAGAGCATTTTCTCGAAATGGGGGACCAGCCAGCGGGCGTCCACGGAATAGCGATGAAAGCCGCCGCCTAACTGGTCATAGAGGCCGCCGTACGCCATTTTTTGCAACGACTTTTCCGCCGCTCCCAGAATAGTATTATCATTTTTTCTGACGGCATATCGTAGCATAAAGGAGAGTTCGGTCGGATGGGGAAATTTCGGCGCGGCGCCGAATCCGCCATTGACCGGGTCGTAGTTGTTAATCAGAGCGCGAATGGCTGTCTCCAGCAGTTTCGGCTCGAGCGGTGTCTCCTCGCCTTTTTCCGGCGTCATATGTGATTTTAGAGCGTCGCTGAGCCGGGCAGCCATCTCTTCCAGTCCCTGGCGCTCGGTCTTAAAGGAATTCGCCAACTCGGTAATAACGTGCATGAATCCGGGGCGACCATAGCGATTGTCCGGCGGAAAATAGGTGCCGGCAAAAAACGGTTTCAAATCAGGAGTCAGAAAGACCGAGAGAGGCCAGCCGCCGCTTCCGGTCATCGCCTGTGTAGCGGTCATATATATCTGGTCGATATCGGGACGTTGCTCCCGGTCAACTTTTATGGAGACAAAATTCTCATTCAGGACGGCGGCTATCTGTTCGTTCTCGAACGATTCCCGCTCCATGACATGACACCAATGGCAGGCGGCATACCCGATGGAAAGGAATATCGGCATATCCTCCCGTTTCGCCTTTTCCAGCGCTTCCGCCGACCAGGGGTACCAATTGACCGGATTATGAGCGTGCGAAAGCAGATAGGGGGAACTTTCGTTTATAAGATGATTGGTGAATTTTTCAGTCATTCCATTTTTCTCCGGGCTTGCACTTGCAAGCGAAAACAGGATTGATATAAGACAAATTGTCATTCCGTTATCATCAAAGAGTTTCAGTCGCGTGCGACGGTATCTGATGATACGGGGCTATTCGATATTAACCGGAACAGAAAAAAGGAGAGAAAGTTTCCCGCTGAAGTAAGGGATGGTCTGGCTGTTGTCAGCCTGATGATAGAGATTCTTGTACATGCGGAGACCGCCGTCAAAATTGAGAAAAAGCCGTTCGCGGAACAGGAGGGTGGCGCCGATGCCGATGCGAAAGAATTTTTCGACGGTGCCGGTCGGGAAAGGCTCGCTGTATTCGCCGGGGGAATCCAGCCAGGGTTGTGTCCAGGGGTCGGCAACGTTGCCTGTTCCCTGACGTCGGTATTCCAGTTCCAGCCCCCCCTTCTTGTTATAATTGAACCAATGAGTGAGTCGCAAAAGCAACTGGTCGCCGTCGGGTCCCAATGGATATCCCAGAAGTTCGCCATCGTGCAGATACCGGTTCCGTTCGAAAATCTGATTGTAGGTGCGGTTGGCAATTCGGCAGTACTGTAAACCGATATCGACCCCCTCGAAAAGATTGAGGGACTCAAAACCGAGCATATAGCCGATTTCATCGGGTTCGTAGTCACCAGGCTCTTTCTTGTCTATCTGGAAATCATCAATTAGCAGTTGCCCATAGAATTTATGGCGGTCATGAAGATAGAAAGAGATATCGCAACCGAGAAAGGTGTTATCATCACTGTTGTTATTCAACTGCACCGAGTGGAAAAAGAGAAGCGGATTCAGATAGGCTAAATCGAAAGAGCGGCCGTATCCGCCGAAAATAATCGTTTCGAACAGGCCGAGATGCAAATTGCGGTGTAATTTGATATCAAGACGATGACCCGCAAAGAATCTGTTCTCTGTCTGAACCGTTGAATCGGACAGGATTCTCTCCAGGCGATTCAGTTGTCCGGTCTGAAAACTAAACCGGAACCGTCCCCAGCGCACTCGTCCCAGAAAAGCATCCATGGGTCGGGCGGTAGAAGAGAGCACCAGCGACTGGTTGACAGGTCCCCAGTTGGAAACAAATCGTCCCAGGGTAATATCCCAGCGGTCTTTCGCATAATTGATATAAGTGGTATTTACCTCACCGGCAAATCCGCGCCATTTTTTGCCGAAGTATTCAGGCGATTTTGCCAGTTTCTCATCAATGCGAAATTCTCCATGGATAGTAAGGTTGCTCATCGGGGAGCCGGAAATTCCGCCGCGAAAGGATTCATATATCCGGGCACGGTTCAGTCGGGCCAGGAATGTTTCCTCGGCAAGACTGCCAAAGAGCCGTACTGCCGAAACGCCGGTTGCGGCGAAATGATTTCGGAAGGGATAGGGAAAGGTCAGCGCCTCGGAAGTTATCGGTTGAACCGTATTCGAATGGCGCAGTTCGAAATCGGTGAATTCGGCGCGACGGGCATAATCATAGATGAACTGATATTCCGGGAAGTTGGTCGGTATCAGAATCCCGGCCTGCGCGGCGGCGCTTATCAGGAGCGCGGAAAGTACGGATAATGTCGCTTTCAGGTGTATCATAGTGCCACCGGGTGGGACGTTCCCGAGGAATTCAGGAGCCGCTCCCCTTGAGTACCGTCGGCACCGTTTTGGCGAGAATACGTATGTCTTCCTTGAGCGACCAGCGGTCGATATATTGCAAGTCGAGTTTCATCCACTCATCAAAATTGATTTTGTTTCTTCCGTTGACCTGCCAGAGACAGGTGACTCCCGGTTTTACGGAGAGACGTCGATGCTGCCAGGGGGCGTATTGCTCCACCTCTCGCGGCAGGGGCGGACGGGGACCGACCAGCGACATATCCCCCTTGAGGACATTGAACAGTTGCGGCAGTTCATCGATGGAGTACTTGCGAAGGAATTTGCCGATAGGGGTCACGCGCGGGTCATTTTTGATTTTGAAGACCGGTCCGGACATTTCATTGAGGTGTCGCAGTTGCTCTTTCAGGTGCTCCGCCCCGTTAGTCATGGTGCGGAATTTGAGCATATCAAAAACCCGTCCGTTGCGGCCGGTTCTTTTCTGACGGTAAATGACCGGTCCTTCGGAATCAATCTTGATAGCGATTGCGGTAACCAAAAGGAGCGGTGAAGTCAGAGTGATTACCACCGCGGCGCCGACCCGGTCGAGCAACTTCTTGACTAATATGGCGGCACGGTTCTCTGGGACGGAATGATATAAGAGCACCGGCTGACCGTTGAGCGCAAAAGACCGGCATTTAGAGATACTTCTCTCATATATATCAGGCAGCAGACAGATTTTTATTCCCATCTGCTCGACAATTTCAAAAGTGGCGCGACTCTGCTCAAAATCTGACGGCTCATTTGCCATGACGACATAATCGATATGATTGCGGGAGATGATGGCGGCGATATTGTCGGGGTGTCCCAGATGCGGTATATCGCGAAAACGCCAGAGGCCGCGGCGATGGGGGTCAACAAAGCCGATGACTCTAATATTCAGTTCGGGATGCCGGAGAAGATGCTCGGTGGCGCGCTGACCTCGCGGCCCGGCCCCGGCGATCAGTATGTTTTTGGCTCCGGAAAGGTTTATGCCGGTCGGCGACATGCGGCTTTTGAGGCAGAATCTTCGGCATACAAAAAAGAGGACTGACTGGCCAATGAAATTGGACACCAGGAAAATCCCCAGAGGAGACGTCGAGGGCGCCATGCCGAGGAAATGTACGGAAGTGGTGAAAAGCAGTGGGAAGAGCAGTTCTTCCTTGAAATGCTCGCGCCTGTCAATCAGACGGTTCCGAGCCGGCACGATATCATTGGAGGGGAGGCGAAGGAGAAGCGCCAACTGGATAATCAGGGCAAGATAGAGAAGGGTCAAGAGGGAGTCGCGGTCGGAGGTCAGGGGAATGAGGGGGCTTCCGAGCAATAAGAGAATTGCCAGTATTATCGCCCGCAGGAGAAAATAGAGAAAGAGATTGACTCTATGCCCGCGCCATCGCCCCATGACTCTCATCACCTGATAAAAATTCCCTGCGAAAGTAGTCGCCTGTTACTGCCCGGATGGTGTCATGTCCTGTGTGGTCTTTCAAATCTCTGCTCTGCATAAGAAAACTATTTGGTATCTGCGATATTGGTTTCGGTTAATCTCTCTTCGGCGCTGCGGTTAAGCCTCAATTTGCCGTTGGAGAGCGTATGGCTGTGGTAGAACTCGCGCGGCATCAATTCAAATGTCTCGGCTACTTTCCCGACCGCGGTATCCTCGGTGACGGCCAGCCCTATGTAGTTTTCCATCTGCGGCAGATATCCGAAATCGAATGCAAAGATCCCGGCTTTGCGCAGGGTAGAAAGAACCGAAGGGCTATCGGTGACCCGCATTAAGAGCAGGTCCGCGGGTGTTATGCGGCAGGATACTCCCAGACGTCTCAGACGCACCGAGAGATAGACCAGGTTTTCATTGATTCGCTCCACCCGGCTCTGCAGAAATTCGAAATCATTGAGGACGGCCGCCGCGGCAATCTCTGCCATGATATAAGGGGCGCGTTCCGGTTTTTGCACGCTGACTTCATCAATGCGCGCCGGGGTTGAGAGAAGGTAACTGCAGGCAAGCCCCACCAGGTTAAACGCCTCGGTGAAAGTTCGCACTATAATCAGATTATTGAATTTCTGAAGCAGGGGTGTGGCGGTCAGTCCCGAATATTCGATATAAGATTCATCGAGTATCATAATAGTATCGCCGAGTCGCTCGAGGATAAACGCGAGTTCGTCAAGATTGTAAAGAGCCCCGGTCGGATGCGCCGGATTCTGGATATAGAGAAAATCGGTGTCGTCGGTTACTTTTTCCACCAGCCCTTCGGGGTCAGCAGTGAAGGGGGAGACTCCATAATGGGAATAGAGGTTGATATTGCATGATTCTGCCGCCAGGCGGAACCGGTCACCGGCAGGACCGGCGGCGAGAATTACACTGCCGGGGCGGGCATATCGTTGCAGAATCGCTTCAAAGGCGGAGGAGATATCTCCGAAAGTCAGAAGGCACTTTCCGGGCAGAGCGGTGAACCGGCTCAATGCCGCCAGAAGGTCGTCGCCGGTCGCGACCGTTTCGCGTCTGGCATCGACCCGCTCCCTATATTCGGAAAGGGCGCGACGAACCCGGGTTGACGGATGGTGGATGATTTCGGGCGAACCGTAATGGCGACTCGCTTTTGACACCGTAGTCGTCACCGCGGTATCACTTCTCTTGGGTTTATCGGTAGATTTCATAACAGCCTGTTTCCTTCATTGGTCACTTGACAGGGAAGACTCATGACGTCGATTTCTTTCCTGTTTCCTTTTTTCGCGATATCATATCCGAAGACTTGCGATAGATATTTCCGACCGTCTTTCGAATCGGTGACGATATAAGTTGTCGGGTTTTGCGGAGAATGTCGGATTTAATATCTTGCTGACGAGAAACCGGTTCCTCCCAGATACCCTCGTCACGATAGATTTCGAAACGGAGCAGACGCGACGCGTTCAGGAGCGCCGCTTTCAATTCCGTCTCGTTATCAGATTTTTCGATATCGAGTTCCAGATATGCCCGGCCGATTTCATCGAGAGAATGAGCATTGCTTGCCACCACTTGCGGAATGTCGGAGTGCATTTTGAGGAACTCATGAGTTCGGATAATCTCCTCCGGGCGGCATCGCGGGGTGGCAAGTTCAATCAAATCTATTTTCGAAAGGGCTTCAGCCGTAATCTCGGTGATATCCCCACGGCTATCCTCTTTCAGATAAAGCAGCCCTTTTCCCTTGCGGAAAGGATGGGGCAGAAGGACAAGCCCTTTTTGAGAATGGATTTCGTCGATTACATCAAGAAGGTGACGGGAGTGAACCTCGTCTTTTAAGAACAGGCCGACAATATGAACTCCCTGCTCGGTATTAATCTCCGCTGCGGCAATTACCTTCACCCGTTCGGAACAGTCCCGCGCCAGGGTCACCGCTGAGAGAGCCTCATGGTCGCAGACCGCAATAAGGTCGAGTCCGACTTCTTCCGATTTCCGGACAATCGCTGCAATGGATGACTCGCAGTCAAAAGAGTGCTCGGTATGAATGTGAAGGTCCATTCTCATCATAAAAGACTTTCCCTGTCAATTGTAGAAAATGATTATGCAAAGATGATGCCTGTTTGCTGTGGGACGTATGGTGTTGCTAAGACTTTACTTGCCAATAGATTATGGTCTGGCGCAAATTGCCCGGTCTTATGACTGGCAGTCAGAATGGAAATCTTTTCCGAAAGGGGCTGAATATTCTTCTCGCCAAAAAAAATGACCGCCCGGTAGGAGAGAATATGCCGGGCGGTCTTTGAGGAAGGTGAGAATGGGTACACTACTCACTTAACGGTTCATAATTTGTCGATGATAAAGACCGAGGTCAGGATGCCGCCGACGATGGAAACGGCGCTGGAAATGGTCTTGAGCCAGTCCCGTTCCTGCTTGATGTCGGAGGGAACCACGATGGCGTCGCCGATTTCAACCTTGCGACGGAGAGTGCCATTTCCGGCAAACACCCGGCCATCGGCTTTAATCAGACGGGTCTCTTTCTTGTTCGCCTGCCGGGTGAAACTTCCGGCCCGTTTAACATAGTATTCAACCTTTTTCCCCGATTCGTATTTGATGGTGCCGTTGGCGCCGACCGCGCCCATCACCGAAATCCCGCTCGGTATCTGCGGCACATAAATCCGGTCTCCGTTCTGAAGAGTGACATTCCCCCGGGAGCCCTTTGAGTCAATGATTCTATCTACGTCGATTATCACCCGATTCATGCTTTCAAGATTCAAATTGACAATTTCGACTTTCTTGAATTGGCCGGCGGAATCGGCATGAAGAGGCTGCGAATTCTGCACCATTTCCGGAAGATTCTTGCGCACGAGGTCCCGGGAGATACTTTCCCGCTGGAAAATTATCCCTTTGGGAAAAGCCCGCTCGGTGAATCCGCCGGCGCGACTGAAAAGGTCATACAATGTCTCGGTGCGGGACAATAGCGCATACTGCCCCGGAAACTGGACTTCACCTTCAATCACGACCGAGCGATGCAAGAACCAGTCGGGAATCTGGCGAACGAACACCCGGTCATCTTCGAGAAGCAAAACCGCCTCCATCTTTGTCTTGGAGAGGTCGATATATTCCAGGCGGACCCGCCCCAGACTGTCGGTGCGGGCGATTTCGAAACCGAGTTGGTAAGCATTTTTCTTCAGGTCGCCGGCGAGAAAAACCAGGTCGGCCAGATTCATATTGTCATAAAGAAGATATTCTCCCGGCTTTTTGACTTCGCCGTCGATATAGACATATTTTCTTCTTTTGACCTCGTCGATGCTGTAAACATGCAGGGAGTCCATATCCTGCAGAAGGAAATTTCCCTGACCGGAGAGGATTTGATTCAAATTGACCGGAATCACCTCTTCGCGGCGGTCGGGATACCGTCGGAACAGATTGGCGCGGTCATAATAGACATTTTTCGGCTGCAATTCCCCCAGTTTCAAGAGGTCACGAATGGTGGTGGAATCGGTTCTTTCGAATTCGCCGGGATGTTTCACCAGGCCGTCGATATAAATCACATTTCGTTTCATATCGTACAGGGAGAAGACCGCGACCCGGTCGCCATCGGCAAGGGCAATATCATTGACCGGCTTGCCGCTGTTGCCGTTAAGGTTGACGTCGATAACTTCTTTTTCATCTTCAGGCGAGAAGCGTTCCAGCATGATTCGGTCGAGATAGGCATCGGCAGCAGTCCCTCCGGCAAGCCCCAGAAGACTGCTGACCGTTTCATTGCCCAGAATTTCATAAATGGCGGGGCGCTTGACGGCGCCGCTGATACGGACACGCGGTCCCGTCACCGGGATAAAGATGGCATCCCCGGAGGAGAGCCGAATATCGCTCTTGCTATCTCCTTTCAAGAGAAACTGGTAAAGGTCTAATGTCGTGACGATTTCATTTTTTCGAATCAACTGGATATTCCGCATGGAGCCACGCAGATTCGGTCCGCCGGCGAGGTAAAGAGCATTAAAAAGAGTCGTCAGAGAACTTACAGTATAAGCGCCGGGACGTTTCACTTCGCCGGTTAGATAAATCCTGATGGAGCGGATTTTCCCCAGGGAGACCGATGATTTGAAATCGGAATATATCGAGGAGAATTTCCGGTTAACTGCCGCTTCAAAATCAGCCAGGGTCAGACCCCAGACAACAATCTCGCCGACTTTGGGGATAAATAACTTGCCCTGACGGTCCACGGTCAGGTTGTATTCCTTTTCGACTTTTCCCCAGAGGTAGATGACAATATTATCGCCGGGTCCAAGGATATAATCGGCGGCATCGGCGATTTCCGGCGCCGCCGATAGTTCGGAGGGGACGTTGAAAAGGGAATATCCAAAAGGCTCCAGTTCTGTGACGGTTGGAGCATTCGATTCGGGGGGCTTAATATTGGCGACCGGTTGAGTTTCTTTCTGGACCGGAAGCGGCGGAGTCTGGCTGGCGCCGTAAAATTCGGGACTGTTATAAGTTTTCTCACCCGTCTTCTGCGGGCGAAATTCTTCGAGATAATTTTTTATGAGACTATCGGGAACGGCATCGGTGCAATAGGCCGGCTTGAACCAGCTGACGGCCACCAGCAAAATTACCAGTGCGATAAGAATTATGATTATTCGCATAAACACCTTCCATGGTTTTGATAAACTCCATTTCTCTCAAGCGGTTGATAATGCAAGCGGGATGCCGGTTTCCCTGAGGCAAGGAAACAGCATAAACGGCAAGCGATTACGGTTTGGCGGAGTCTGTCAATCGACAGGCGCTGAGAAAAAACTGCCGGTTGATAGTGGAAAATATTTCTTTACGTAAGATAGCAATGGAGCAAGGGGGAAAGCCGGAGTTAAGAGGCGCGCCGGACATTGCCGCCCATTTCTGTTGGCCATGACAGTGTGACAGACTTCTAATTAAGGCAAGATGGTCGCGCCGAACTGTCGCAACATTGCGGCAGAAATCGCGTTTATTAGATTAATATGGTGTCAGCAAGTCTATTTTATCTCAGAAGGGAGATGTATCATCATGAACAAGTTGCCGTCGTTCGACCTGGCGGAAAGCCATCGCTACTTCGCCGCTCATTGCTTTAACAAGACCTGGGATTTCATTGACAAACCGAGCCGCACCGAAGAAGAAGGGGAAGAGATGCTTCATACCTGCCTGGCGTCACTCTGGCATTGGTCGCAGAGGGATGATGCTACCACAGAGAATTTTTCTGTAGGCTACTGGCAAGCCAGCCGCGTTTTCGCGCTTCTGGGAAGAGCCGATGATGCCCGCAAGTATGCCCGGCGCAGCCTCGAAAAAAGCCGTGGACTCGCCCCCTTTTATGAAGGGTATGCTTACGAAGCGCTGGCGCGAAGTGAATCGGTTGCCGGTAACCATGAAAAAGTGAAAGAGTATCTGGCGCAAGCCCGAAAGTTATGTGAAACAGTGAAAGACGAGGAGAGCAAAAAACTGCTTTTGGGCGATTTGGACCAGATTAAATGATTACCAGAAATCGGACTCTTGAAAATTGTGCGCTCCGGACGGCAAACAGATTTTATAGTATGGACTTGAGAGACTTCGCAACGATAGATGAACTGGTATGACACTCCTCGCCCTTTATCTTATTTACGCCCTTGCCCTGTCTATTGCTCTTGCGCGTAAGGGCGTTCGAGCCAGCACGGAGGGTAATTTTTTGTCTCCAGAAAAGAGAAAACTGCGACTGCTGATAATCGGCGCCACGGGGGGAACCGGTCGCCAGTTAGTAGAACAGGCGCTCAACCTCGGGCATGAGGTGACTGCATTTGTGCGAAACCGCTCCGCCCTGAATCTGGCCAATCCGAGACTGCGGATAGTTCAGGGCGATATCATGGATTATGCCTCCGTTGCGGCCGCAGTAGCCGACCAGGATGCGGTGCTGTCGGCGCTGGGCCATAAGCGATATTTCTATCCGACCCGAATATTGTCCGAAGGAACCCGGAATATAATCAAGGCGATGGAAACTCACGGTGTGGGGCGTCTGATCTGTGAGACCTCACTGGGGATTGGGAGCAGCGCAGGACGGATGGGGATATATTATACTTTCTTTCTCATTCCACTGATACTGCCGTTCTATTTCTGGGACAAGGCCCGTCAGGAGCAAATTGTTGCAAAGAGCAAATTGGATTGGGTGATTGTCCGACCAGGCGCCCTGACAAATTCAAAGCGGAAGGGAAGATATCGTCACGGGCAACGAGTCGGCAATTACCTCTGGACGGTGAAGATTTCACGAGCCGATGTAGCCGAGTTCATGCTCAAGCAACTGGAAGACAACTCCTACCTGGAAACGTCCGTGAGTCTCTCTGATTAAGAAGGTCGGTCTTCCTCAGGACTGGTCAGCAGATTCCTCTGGATAGCATTTAGCCATTGAAAGGGCGCTACGGACCGGCAACGTTCTGCAAGGATTCCAACAAAGTTCCATTACTGCATTACCGGCACCCGGAGACGTTTTGAAACCAGTTGTGCAATCCGCTCTATCCCCTCAACTATCTGCTTCTCGGTTGGAAAAGAATAATTGAGACGGATCGTGTTTCCACCGGAGCCGTCGGTAAAAAATCCTTTCCCTATCACAAAGGCGACGTTTTTCTCAACCGCTTCTTTAAGAAGTTCCAGGGTATCGATATAATCGGGGAGTTTTAGCCAGAGGAACATCCCCCCTTCCGGTTTCGACCAGGAGATACTTTCATCGGACGGCATAAACCGCTCTAAAGCGGCCAGCATTACGGAACGTTTCACCTTATAAAGCCCCCGACTGAGAACTACCTGGCGGTCCACCTGGCGCGCTTCCAGGAGGAAGGCGGCAAGGAATGAGATGTATGCCGAAGTGCAGAGGTCGGTTCCCTGCTTAGCCATCACAAGTTTATCAATCACGGAGCCTGGCCCCATTATCCAGCCGATTCTGAAACCGGGAGAGAATATCTTGGAGAAAGTTTTCATCATTATTACCCGTTCCTCTTTATCCATCGAAAAAAGCGAGGGGAGACTCTCTCCCTGAAACCGCAACTCTCGGTACGGAGTATCTTCAATGATAATGAGGTCGTATTGAGAGGCTATCTCCAAAACGCGGACTCTTCGCTCATAAGAAAGGGTTATTCCCGAAGGATTTTGGAAATCGGGGATGAGATAGACAAATTTCGGTTTACGCCCGGCCTCCAGCAGACGAATAACGGTCTTTTCCAATTCCTCCGGTACGATGCCGTCAAAGTCCAACTCGACGCCGTGAAAATCGGCGCGAAATGCGCGGAACGCCTGAATCGCCCCGATATAGGTGGGCTTCTCCACGATAATGGGGTCGCCCGGGTCGATGAAAATCTTGGCGAGAAGGTCTAATCCCTGTTGCGAGGATGCCACCACTACCATATTTGTTGCCGTCACGTTTTCACCCTGCCGCTCCATATAGTCAATCAACTGCTTCTTGAGAAACGGCTCCCCTTCGGTTGGTGAATATTGTAGCGCCAGCCGCCCTCTCTCCCGGATGACCTTAAGAGAAGCCTCTTCGACCGCCTGGTATGGAAAAATCGCCGGGTCGGGAAGTCCTCCGCCGAAAGAGATAGTGTCAGGCTGCCTGGTCAGTTTCAATAACTCTCGTATCTCCGAGCGATAAAGACTTTTCGCCATGGTGGAAAATTGTATGTCAGCCATACTGCCTCCGCTATTTTTGGTTATTGTCATATTTCACTTGACACACACTAATAATACAATTAGTATTACAATAGTGTTACAGTTTTAATGTCACTATAACAATAAATCCAAACTTGGAATTATTAGCAATAATTGTATCAATGACAAAAAGATAACCTTGTAAAGGATAATCTATATGCAGTTGCACTGGAAACCGGAGTTGCCCAGAAAAGGGGGACCTTTGTATCTGTCGCTGGTCCGAAAATTGGAGGAAGATATCGCGCAGGGACGGTTAGCGGTCGGAACCCGAATGCCGACCCAGCGAGAACTTGCCGATGAGTTGAAAGTTGCCATCGGGACCGTTACCAAGGCATTCACAGAGGCAGAGCGACGTGGTTTAATTTATGGCGACGGCCGTCGCGGTACTTTCGTCGGCGAAATCCCCAAGCCGCGGGCGATACTGGCATCGATGAATCGTACTTTGCCGATCGGAATCGACCTGAGCAAGAACCACCCGGCTCATGCCTTTGACCCTGATTTAGCCGGGGCGTTACGGCAGATTATCCGTTCTCCCCGGATACAGAGTTTCCTTCAATATCCGCCGGCATCAGGCATGCCGGAGCATCTTCAGGCGGGAGCCACCTGGCTGAGTACGGTCGGGATGAGAGTTGACCCGGAAAATCTTCATATTACCGCCGGCGCTCAGCATGCGTTAAATGTCATAATCGCCACCGAAACCACCCCCGGCGATATTATCGCCGCTGAAGAATATACTTATCCCGGGGTGAAGGCTATCGCCGATATGCTGGGGCTGGAACTGGTCGGGGCGCCGATGGACGCCGATGGGATAATTCCCGAAGAACTGGAGTCGCTCTGCCGGAGCCGCAATATTCGGCTTCTTTATCTGAATCCGTCGCTGCAGAATCCGACCAATATAATCATGCCGACCTCCCGTCGGGAAAAGATAGTCGAACTTGCCGAGCGTTATAATTTCACTGTGGTCGAAGATGAGATACTGGCGCCGCTGATGGCGCCGCCCCCGTCATATATATCGCAACTGGTGCCGGAGCGGGCATATTTTGTTATTTCATCATCCAAGTCGGTAGCGGCGGGGCTTCGGCTCGGCTTCGTGGTAGCGCCGTCGGCAAAAAGGCAGAAACTGGGGGAAACGCTCCAGGCTTCCTGTCTCAGCATCCCGCCGCTTATGGCGGAGATTTTTGCGCGCTGGATGGATGACGGGACAGTGGCAAAGGTCATTGCCCGACGTCGCGAGGAACTGGCGGCAAGCAATAAACTGGCGCAGGAAATTCTGAGCGATTTCAAAGTGCGGATTCATCAGTCGGGATACCACCTCTGGTTGGAGTTGCCGGAAGGGTGGGGCAGCATGGCTTTTGCGACCGAATCACAGCGGCGCGGGGTGGCGGTTTCACCGGCCGAGATTTTCGCGGTGGGGCGGCGTGCTCCCGTTAACGGCATTCGCCTCTCGGTCGGGGCGGTATCCGACCGACTACTTCTGAAAAGCGGACTGGAAATTCTGGTCGGTATTCTCAAGGGTAACTCCCGGCAGGAAAAAGTAACCGTATGAATGAGCCTCCGGAGTTTAAAAATGTCTATGAAGACAGAAAGCGGGCGGAGGCGTACGCCAAACTGGAGTTTCCCGGAACTTATTATCTGGCATACCGTGACCTGCCGTCTCTAATTGCCAGGTACGCCCCGGGAAAGCGGGCGCTTGATTTCGGCTGTGGCACCGGACGCTCCACCCGTTTCCTCAAAAGTCTCGGATTTGATGTCATCGGCATAGATATCTCCGCCAGTATGATTGCCAAAGCACGGGAGATTGACCCGATGGGGAATTACAGGCTGGTGCCTGACAGCGAATCCGGACTGCAGTCGCTCGACCTTAAAGTTGACTTAGTGCTTTCGGCATTCACATTCGACAATATACCGACTCGTGAGAAGAAGATAGCCCTCTTCAAGAGTCTCGGAAGTGTCTTGAGCCAGGAAGGATGTCTCATAAACCTGGTGTCGTCGCCGGAAATTTACCGGCATGAATGGGCATCTTTTTCGACCAGCGATTTTCCGGAGAACCGATTCGCCCGCAGCGGCGACCGGGTAAAGATCATCATCACTGCCGTCGAGGATAATCGTCCCGTGGAGGATATCGTCTGGGAGGATGACGATTATCGTCAGGTGTATCGGGAAGCCGGATTGGAACCGGTGGAGGTTCATTGTCCTCTGGGTCTGAAAGATGAGCCATATCCCTGGGTCAATGAAACCGAAATTGCCCCCTGGGTGATATATCTTCTGCGGAAGGCGGTTTGACAATATCCGCTATCTCTTGCCGTGGGAGACTCCGGTAAGGGAAAGTCCGGTAAGTCGGATGGGGGAAAAACGGCGTTCTTCTTAGGCAGAATCGAAAAATCCCGCTTTGCCAATGGGGTGAACCGTATTATAATATCGTTATGAACAACGACCCGATATATCTGTCCAAACAGGGACGCATCAAACTGGAGCAGGAACTAAAGAAGCTCAAGACGGAGGACCGTCCAAGATTAATCGCCGAAATCAAGCGGGCGATGCATATGGGGGACCTTTCGGAGAATGCCGAGTACCATGCCGCCAAAGAAGCCCAGACACATCTGGAGCGGAAAATCGCTGAACTGGAAGATAAACTGAGCCGGGTGCGCTCGGTGGAAACCGATAATATTCCCACCGACAAAGCGTATCTGTTTGCGAAGGTGACGGTCAAAGACTTGAAAAGCGGCGAGAAGATTGGATATCAACTGGCGCCGCCGGATGAGGCCGATGTTGATAATGACATTATTTCAGTGAAATCGCCGATAGGGGCGGCGCTTCTGGGGAAAGCGGTCGGGGAGAAGGTTGAAGTCAAAGTGCCGGCCGGAATCATTCATTACGAAATCCTCAAGATCTCCCGAGACTGAAAATAGAAAATCCCCAATCGCCGGCAGCGATCGGGGATTTATCGAATTTTTGTGGCAGTGTCGCTAATCAGTATTCATCTTCATCACCGCCATAGCTGTCGATTTCCGGGGTTTCTTCGTCGTAATATTCCTCATCCTCGGCGACAACTTCAGCGGCCATATCGGCGCACTCGATAGAGCAGTAAACCTGTCCACCCTGCTTGATCGGCTTGCCAGAGAATTTCTCTCCGCAGAATGCGCAGATCATATATCATCCACCTCCAATAAAGTAGCCAGCGGTCAAAAAATTGCGCTTGATAAAAACAAAATATTAAATCTTACGCAAGCAAAAAAACGCTGGGACCGGCAAGAATGTTCTCATTATCGGCAACCTTTATTCGACCAATTAATACAAATATTCCCGACAAAAAGTTCACCGTACCGCAAAAATGTCTAAATTGGCGACAGAAAAGAGCCAAATTTGCTATGTTATTATTATATAATAGGATATAAACCGGATTTCGGCAGTCCTATAGAATAGCCCCATTTTACCTAACCGCCTTTAAATCAAGAGGACTACTCTTAGACTTCCGGCGGCTTCAGCCCGTGCTGAGACCATTCTTCCAGCGATGGTCCAAATATCCCGGGGATTTTGAGCCCGGCCTGGCGCATCAGGACTGAGAGTTGACCGCGGTGATGAATTTCATGGTCTATAATTATACGTAATGTCAAGCCCCGCTTCCAATTAGAGCCATACATGTCATCTTCGACCTGGAGAGTTGCGTCCTTCCAATTCTTCCTGACCTCCTCCGCCAGTGAATCGGATAGACTGCGATAGCCATCGGCTATCTCTTTTGCGGTCTTGGGAATAGGGGAATTTTCCGACGGTCCTGACAGTTTCAGGCTGGTCCTGCCGGCCATCTCTGACAGGGATGTCACTATATGCCAAGCGGCACGGGCAACGGTTCTCTCCTCTGCGGCAGATTTTTGGTGAAGTGAATCATCGGTAAGAGCATCAAGGTATCTCTGGGTGCCGTTGGAATGTTGTTTCCATGTGGCAAGGAAATCATCAACTCTGCTAAACATCATCTCTCCTTGGATAAGATTTGTCTGTTTTACGGAAAGATAGGGGAATTGTTTTGTGGTTCAATCACTTTTTGTCCCTTTGGGCGCCATTGCTGTAGGAAGGAGCGGTATAATATACGTGGATAAGTTGTGGATAATCTGTGAATTTACCGTCGATTCCTCATTTTACCTATTGACAAAAGCGGGAATCGACGTATATTAATTAAGACATAAATAGTCCTTAATTAGTATGAGCATCAATTCCAGTAAATCATCGGAGAGAATAATAGCCTGCGGCTGTTGTTCTCATTATGACCGGGAGGCGGTAATGTAGTCGCCTGATGGCTCATTATTGCTTTTTTCCGGTCCACCCTTAAAGTTGGTGGACTTTTTTATTTCAGGAGATTAAATGGATATAACGAAGGTGTCCGGAAAAGGAAATAAGAGATTGGATAGTCAGAGCAGGAAGTTTGAGCGGTCGGTCACGGAAGTGGTTGGCAATACGCCTCTGGTAAGGTTGCATCGGCTGGCAAAGAACTGCCGTGGTGCCGTTCTCGCGAAACTCGAATTCATGAATCCGACCGGTTCGGTGAAAGACCGGATGGCGATATATATACTGGATGAGGCGGTGCGGTCGGGGCAGTTGAAGCCGGGCGGGACGATAGTCGAGGCGACCTCTGGCAATACCGGCGCGGCAGTGGCGATGTATGCGGCGGCGAATGGGTTCAAGGCTATTTTTACTATCCCGGACAAGATGTCCGATGAGAAGATAAACACCCTGAAGGCTTTTGGGGCAGAAGTGTTTGTCTGCCCGACTGCGGTTCCACCCGACTCTCCGGAGAGTTACTATGAGACGGCTCGTCGAATTGCCGCCGAAACGGAAAACTGCTATTTTATCGGGCAGTATCATAATCTGAAGAATATCGAAGCGCACTACAAACTGACCGGACCTGAGATCTGGGAGCAGACCGAAGGGAAGATTACCTATTTAATTGGTGGTATCGGAACGGGCGGTACAATTTCCGGCGCGGCGCGCTATCTCAAGGAGCAGAATAGGAAGATAAAAGTAGTGGCGGTTGACCCGCTCGGGTCGGTCTATAATGACTATTTCAAGACTCAGAATCTGATCGAGCCGCACACTTATCTGGTGGAAGGGATTGGGGAGGATATGCTCTGTCCGACCATTGATTTTACTGTCATCGATGAGATAGTCCAGGTTGATGACGGTCAGAGTTTCCAGACGGCGCGCGAACTGGCGCGTACGGAGGGAATCCTTGCCGGCGGGTCCTCGGGGGCGGCGGTGTACGCGGCGCTGAAAGTGGCGGAGAGATTTAACGAGAATGACCTGGCGGTGGTGATTCTTCCTGACAGCGGACTGAAATATCTGAGCAAATTTTATAATGATGATTGGATGAAGGAGAAAGGATTTCTATCGTGAAAAAGGAACGGAAAATGGATACCCGGGCGATCCATGCCGGCCGTGAGATTGACGGCGGGGTGGGGGCGGTTTCGACGCCGATTTATCAGACGTCGACTTACCGTCAGCAGTTCCCCGGCGACGAGAGCGGGTATGTTTACTCGCGGACGTCAAACCCGACCCGCCATGCGCTGGAGACGGCTCTGGCGGAACTGGAGGGAGGGCGATTCGGATTTGCTTTTGCCAGTGGTCTGGCGGCGACCAACACCGTGATGAATCTCCTGTCAGCCGGAGACCATCTGGTGGTGGGAGATGACCTTTACGGCGGAACCTTCCGTCTTTTCGAAAAAGTCTTCAAGCAATTTCAGTTGACGTTCACTTATGTTGACGGCCGCCGGGCGGAGAATTTTGCCGGAGCCATCCGACAAAATACAAAACTGCTCTGGCTGGAGACGCCATCGAACCCGCTGATGCATTTGACCGACATTGCGGAAGTCGCCAAAATCGCGCGGGAAAGCGGCATACTGCTGGCGGTTGATAATACTTTCGCGACGCCATATATTCAGCGACCGCTGGAACTGGGGGCTGATATTGTAGTCCATTCGCTGACTAAGTATCTTGCCGGGCATTGCGACATGGTAGGAGGGGCGGTCGTAACCGATAAGGAAGAACTGGCAGAAAGAATCGGTTTCTATCAGAACGCCGTCGGCGCGATACTCGGCCCCTTTGACTCTTTTCTGGCGCTTCGGGGACTAAAGACTCTCCCGGTCAGGATGGAGCGTCACTCCTACAACGCTCGGAAGATAGCGGAATTCCTGAAACAGAGCCCGCTGGTCAAAGAGGTCTATTATCCGGGAATTGACGGCAAGCCGCTCCCCAACCGAATGACGATGGCGGGGGGAATGGTTTCTTTTGTGCTTGATGCCGAGATGGATACGGTCAGAGAATTTGTTATGGCGACGTCGGTCTTCATTCTGGCCGAATCACTGGGAGGGGTGGAATCGCTCATAAATCATCCGGCGACGATGACGCATGCCTCCATTCCGGCGGAAATCAGGAAGGCGCGGGGGATAGATGACGGACTGGTGCGGCTGTCGGTTGGACTGGAAGATGTTGAGGACCTGATTGATGATTTAAAAGGGGCGCTGGCTGCGAGCGAGAAGAGGATGGTGAAAAAAGGGTAAAGTTGTGACCGGGTATTCGCTTAACGGTGAGAATAATTCTGTCGGAACCGCCGGGGTTCCGAAATATGGGAATAGAGACTTGAAAGAATGATAAAACTCTCGGAAATGAAAGGTAGAAGCAATGCAGAAATTAAAACCACGTGAACAAGTAGTTATCAGGAGGTAATTATGCGTGTCCACTCGTTTCATCGCGTGGCGCGTGACTATATGGCGAAAGTAACGCCGCATCGTCACGCCCATTATCAAACCTTGATGCATGAACTGAAACTTCGGGGAGATGAGCATCTTCTCGATGTCGGCTGCGGTCCGGGGATAATAGCGCTGGAAGCGGCCCGCCGCCTGCCCCAGGGGCAACTGACCGGAATTGATATTTCGGCCAATATGATTGAGTTAGCAAAAGGACTGGCGGCAGAACAAGGGGCTGCCAATGTCGAGTTTCAGGTCGGTGACGCCCTCAACCTGAAGTTTCCCGACAACAGTTTTGATGTCGTGATATCCTCGCTGGTCTTTCCCTGGGTTCCTGACCAGAAGCGTCATCTGGCGGAGATTCATCGGGTCCTCAAACCGGGCGGCCGCCTGGGGCTGGTGACCCTTTCCAAGATAGTTTACCGGGAGTTCATTGGCGCGCTTCGTCACGCCGCCAGGCGGAACCCTGAACTTCTTCCGATTGAGAAAGACTTCTATCGTTTTCTCGGCGCGAAAGTCTATAATCTCAAAGGGGCCGAAGAAGAGTTGCGTCGCGCCGGTATGGAGGTCCGCCGCAGTTTCCGTTTGACCACGGAAGACCCGGTGACGCCACAGGATTATCTGACCCGTATCAACTCCATCGTGGATGAGAATTATCTCGAGGGGTTGTCCGAGGAGGATAAGGCGAAGGTTCGCCAGGATATATTTCTGGCTCTGGCGCGCCGCAACGGCTCGCTTCATTTCACAGAGTCAGCCCTCTTTTTACTTGCGGAAAAGAAACTTGATGACGCTCGATGTTGAGCGCGTTAAGTTATTCTTTAACCAAATCAAACAAATCGACAATCCGAATCGGTTCAACATGGTAGAACCCCTGGCCATATTTGCATCCGGCTTGCTGGCCGAATGAGCGCGCCATAGATTCCAGGGTCCATATATAGTCGCGCGACTTCTCCGGGTTGAGGAACTGCGACCGGTGGCACTTGAGGGCTTCAAGCCACAGCTCAAACTGCTCGGTGATATCGACGATAAAATTGGGGCTGAGTCCGGGCGGCAGGAAGTAATGGAAAATCCGCTTTACGGAATGCGGCTCTCCCGGTATCGGCATCTTTTTCAGGGTCGCATAGTTGGCGGCGTTGATTACGATCTGTCCCGCGGCGACATGGTCGGGGTGCGACTGGCGTTTGCCGTGGCCGACATGGGGGTACGGCGCCAGTATGATGGACGGCTTATGACGGCGAATCAACGTTGCCAGTTCGATTCTTTTCTCATAACTGTCAAACAATCGCGTATCGCCCCAGTCATAAGTATGAATAAGGTCGGAGCCCATAACGCGGGCGGCATTGAGAGCCTCCTCGGCGCGGATTTCCGGGGTGCCGCCGGTGCCCATTTCGCCGGCGGTGAGATAGACAATGCCGGTCCGGTAGCCGCTGCGGCCGAGCCCTATTAGCACTCCACCGGTGCCGACTTCGACATCATCGGGGTGCGCCCCGATGGAGATTAAATCGTACTGCTTCTCGTCATTCATACAAATAAAAAGCCGGAGAAGGTCACCTCCCCGGCTTTATCGATTTTAGTTATTTTCAGTCGTCGGCTCCAGCCATATTTTCCGAATGGAAAATCAGGATTGTTTCCAGAATATCATAAATATATTGACTTCTGACCGAGGGGTAGCCGGGATATCCTTCAAATTCCAGATATTCATGGTCCACGTTCTGGGAGGTAAGATAGTTATGGAAATCGAGAGTCTGCTGATAGAAGCCGTATTGCGCCTCGGGCGTATTAATCAGCATAATCGGCTGCTCCAGAGTTGGCGGATTGGCGGCGCGAATGGCTTCAATATTGTTTGCCAGCCAGAGGTTCCAGATTGGTGTATACCTCGCTCCCGTGGAATCGAACGGCAGATGAATCTTCACTTTACCGGCGCCGCTCGGTGTGATTAACAGGGTTGTCGAATCGGTGATGACATTGCCATCGTTAACCACGCCGGTGTCATTAGGCGAGAAACTGCAAGCGGCGGCAAGAATCATGGTGCGAAGGACATCTTCAGAAGTGGTATCCATGGCGCGATAGGTGGTATCGAGATTGTCGATGATTTCATCGAAATAAGGAATCAATCCGCCGTTGCCGGTGGCGCCGTCAAAGTCGAGAGGAGCAGTTACAGCGGAAACGGAACCGAAGTTGTCCGGATATTTGTGAGCAATCCGGAAGGCGCCGTAGCCACCCATGCCGTATCCGGAAATGCCGCGCGACGCGCGCTCCGGGATGGTGTTGAAGATGGCATCAATGTAATCAATGAGGCTGGCTCGGGCGTCATTGAACGTGAGAGTGGAGTCTTTCTTTCCTATGATTGACTCATATAGTCCGCCCGCTTCGGAGTTGCCGTAGAAGGAGCCGCCATAGGCGTTAGCGCCGTTGACACAGACTATCCAGGTCGGCTGGATTTTGCCGGTTCCGATGAGACGGTCCGCGACATCTTTCAAGCCGTGATTAAAATAGAAGAATTCATCCTCTCCGAACGGAGAAAGCAGGAAGAGCACCGGATAAGGCGTTCCCAGATTTTGCAGCGTGAAGACCGGCGGCGAATAGATGCGGAAGCGGACGAGATAGGGGTCTTCGGCAGAGGAGAACATCGACTTATTCAGATAAAAAGCGAAAGAGTGCTGTCCGGGAAGTATATAACCGGTGTCGTACTGGTCAATTTTTGAGGTGATGCCCCGGTCGCTGCATCCGGATAGCAAGCCGGCCAGCAGGATTAGGGATGCTATTATCAAATATGTTCTAAACATGGACGGGACCTCCTAAAACCTGTATGAAATACCCAGGACGGTCTGGTAGTTGGTGCCGCGGTAGTCGCCGGCCATATTCTTTAATGTTCCGTCATCATTAAAGGTCATCTCGCTGACACTGAGGTCATCCTGTTTGGTATATCCGATGGCGAAATCGAGGTTCCACTGATTCACTTCGAAACCGAATCCGAAATTGACGCTGAGTTTATCGCCAAGGTCAAAGAAATACGGGGTGAAGGTTTCATTGGTCACCGGCGACTGGTCGTAACCGAACCCGGCGCGAATTTCGAGGAATCGGAGAGCGCGGTAGTTGGTGCCGGCCATGACCCGGAAGGCATCATCCCAGACCACCGGAAGGGCATGCTGTCGGCTATAGAGAGAATCATTGGCGTTGACAAAACTGGGGTCCTTGAGCCCTTCGAATTTTGTAAAAGTGAAATCGTATCCCTTAAAGGAGGACCAGAAAGTCATTTCGGCATCGACGGCGACGGTCAACTTATCATTGACCTTGTATGAAATGGCGCCCGCGATTGAAGCCGGCAGGTCGATATCGGTCTCGAAGTCGGATTTTACCATAACAATTTCGCCGGCTGAAAAGAGATACTCTTCGTCGCCGGGACGATAACCGTAGTTCTGGATAGCCGAAGGATTGAACGGCATATAGAAACGGGATTCGGTTTCGCCGGTGATATTCAAAGAGGTGGGTCCGGAAACGACAAAAGCGCCGCTCAGTTTTTCGGTAAGGTCATAGAGCAGTCCGGCGCGGACGCCCAGTCCCCAGCCGTTGCCGTCACTGCGGTACCACTGCGGAATTTTTTCGTAGGGGCGGTCGCTAATCGGAGAGGGCATCGGATTGCGGCGCAGGACGACATCGGTAAAATACAGGTCGCCGCGGACAAGCGCCAGTCCGACACCGAGGGAGAGTTTGTCGTCGAGAAAATTCCGGGCGGCGGTGAGTTGGAACTCGACCGCATCAAGATTATTATGGAACTGGCGGTCGGGGTAATCCTGCGAATTGTATCCGGGGAGATTCTGGTACAACTCCCAGTTGAGATTCTGGTCGAAACTCTGGATGATGCTGAAACCGAAGACGGTCTCGCCCCAGACGGGAAGACGAGCCAGAATGCCGCCCTGGGGAATATTCAGGATTTCGTGATGATTAGCGATATCCTGACCGTTGAAGAAACCGGATTCGTACTGGTCACCCCAGTAAATGTTCGGCTTGGTCCAATAACGGTTATGCATGGCGGCGAGATTTGCCGCGATATAGTTGTCCTGAATACGGGCGTAACCGGCCGGGTTGTAATAAGCGGCCGACCAGTCATCAGCCACCGCGCGGAATGCCCCACCCATGCCTCTCGCTTTAACTCCGATGCCGTCGAAGGTAAAGCCGCCGCCGGAAGCCAGCGAAGCGGTCAGCATCAGCATTAAAAAAAGAAAGGCGGAATACCTTAATATTCCCATTCTCATCTCCGTAAATATAAATGCTAACAATTCTTCCCAGTCACCTCAGGGTCAGCCGGTTAATCAGTCAATAATACCGGCAACCGCAATAAATTCCAATCCGCCGTAATCATGGGCGGACAAAAAAGCCTTGTGAAATTACCATAAAGGAGGCGGTTTGTCAAGCCCTCAGACGTTTTTTTGCCCTGACTGCGTCTCCCTGATTAAGTTCCCATCTCACAATTTATTGACGCAGATAAGGGGTTGGGAATCCAATGCAAAAATTGCGGGCAAGCAGAATTAACTTTAGCCGGTCAGCGTCGGTACCGAGCCAGGTTGTAAAGGCTGGTGCCAAAGAAAATAGCGGAGGCGACCAGGATAACTGCCGCCCCGGTGGCGATATTCCAAGCCAGAGAAGCGATTGGCCACAGCAGAGAGGAGACAAAAGCAAGAGCGCCCGACCACCAGAAAAGCGTTCCGGAGTTACGGGCAATATTGCGCGCGGAGGCGGCGGGAAGAATCAACATGGCGGTGACCAGAAGCAATCCGACCGCGCGGATGCTGAAAGTCACCACAATCGCCAGCAAGGCGGCAAAAGAATACTCGTACAATGTGGTATTAACCCCTTTGGAAAAAGCCCAATCCTGATGCAAGCCGATCATCAGCAATTTGTTGTAAGTGCTCCAGATATAGATGACGGCGAGGAGAAAGAGCAGAATCATGGCAGTCAATTCGATTTCGGTGATGGTGAGAATGTCGCCGAAGAGATAACTCTGCAGGTCGCGACTGAGTCCACGGCGGGCGGAGATAATCGCAATCCCGAGCGCGATGACGGTAGAAAAGAAGACGCCGATGACGGTATCGGTGGAGAGTTCGGTATGTCTTTTGACTTTGATAATACCCAGGCCGATAATGACGCCGAAAATGACTAATGTAACCCAGGGATTCAGCCCGAAGAGAAGCCCGAGGGCAATGCCGGTGAAAGCGGAGTGGCTGATGGTATCGGAAAAGAAAGCCATCCGGAAGTTGACTACCATAATACCGATAGCGCCGCAGAGAAGGGATAACAAAGTCAGCCCGATAAAGGCGCGGATTATAAAAGTTGATTGCGCCCATTCAAAAGGGAGCAAAGTCCCGACCGCCTGATAAAGATAGTCGTACAGGTTCATATCAAAGGCGACCTATTCATGCTTATGCTTCTCCGGGTGGGGGTACCGGACGACTTCGATATGATGGCCAAAAACCGCCTGCAGATTCTCCGGGGTAAGAATTTTGGCAGTCTCCCCCTGACAGATAAGCGTCTTATTAAGACAGATTACATGGTCGGCATGATTGGTGACGACGGAGAGGTCGTGACTCACGATAACCATCGTGAAATGGCGGCGGTGATGAATCGATTCCAGAAGGTCACAAAAAAGTCGCTCGCCGGTGATATCGATACCGGAGACCGGCTCATCCAGAAGCAGCAGATTGGGATTTCCCGACAGAGCCGATGCCAGAAGGACTCTTTGCAGTTCGCCGCCGGAGAGTTTGCCGAGGGGACGTCGCGTCAGATGCGCGGCTTCGACAAGATTAAGATTCTCTTCCGCTTTCTCAATTAGAGCGCGGCGCCGTCCCAGCCAGAGCGGTTTTTTCTGATAAGGCATGACCAGAAAATCGATGACGGTCATCGGAATACCGCGGTCAAAATCGAGCACCTGCGGGACATACCCGAAGCGAGGTGTAACAGTCTGACCCTCCGCTGAGAGAAACTGCACCTTGCCGCTGAAGGGAACCTTGTTCAGAATAACTTTCAGGGCGGTGGTCTTTCCGGCGCCGTTGGGCCCGACTAAAGCAGTCACGGAACCGGCCGGAATTTCCGCGCTGATATTTTCCAGCACTTTGATGCCATCAAAGGAAACCGAAAGATTCTGAAACTGAATTGCCGGCGAAGATAATTCCGTCATTTCATCGCCCTGACAAGGTTCTCAAGATTTTTTAGCATGACGGTCTCATAATAATCGCGAGGCGGATGGGAAGGTCCCGTGGCAACCGGGTCGATGACATATACCGGGATCTTCAGTTCCGAAGCCAGCGTGCGCGCCATCCGTTCCGAATACTGCGGCTCGGAGAAAATGGCGGCAATTTTGTTCCGGCGAAGTTCCGAGGAAAGGGCGATCGCCTCTCTGGCGGAAGGTTCCTGCCCCGGCTCCTTTTCAATTATATCTACAATCTGGAATCCAAAATCGCGCGCCAGATAATCATATATTTCATGAACCGCCGCGACTTTTGGATGGGAGAGATTAGTAAGCCGTGAGCGATACTGAGTCACGACAGAATCAAGACGGCTTAAATAGTCGGCGGCGTTGGCATTGATAAGTTCGGCATAGCGGGGGAAATGCTGCGCCAGCGAGGCGGCTATCCGCGCAATCATCGCCTGCGCCTGGAGCGGTGATGCGAAAGGGTGGGGGTTCCATTGTCCCCCGTCTGATTCGTGGTCATGACCGGTATGAACCGCCCGGGAAGGAAGCGGCGCGATGCCGGAGGTGGCATCGATAACCGACATTTCATCACTCCCGCCCACAATATCCTCGATAAAATCGTCCAGACCCATGCCGTTGATAATGACCAGGTCGGCTAAGTGCGCCTTTTTGATATCGTCGGGGGCGAGAGAAAAATCGTGAGGGCAGCCGTAATCGCCGGGGAGAAGAATCTCTACCTGCAGGTCCGGTATATTGTAGGTCAGATTCAGAGTGAACAGATAGATAGGAAAGAAGGTTGTCAGAACTCTGGTTCTCTTGTCGCTCTCACCGGCGGTAAGGGGCGAAATGGCTGTCACTGAAATGAATGCAAGAAGTGATAATATATATATCAGTCTAATATTTTTTTTGGGCATGACATAATATTATACAACAGCCCGATTCCACCAAGTAAAAATATCGTTGAATATGGAGCCCAGGGGGAAGGTCTGTCATTTCCGCTTCAAAGCCAGTTCATGGAGAGCGTCATAGTATCCGAAGGCGGCGGCTTGATTCAGATGCAGAAGCGCCATTGGTTTGTCGGCAACCTGCGCCAGGTAGTAATGAAAGGAGGCCTGATCGGGATATTGGGCAAGAGCGCTCTGAAAACGGTCGCGGGCGCCGAGGAAATCTTTCATAAGATAGGCGCGATACCCATCAGAAGCGGCCAACGTTGCCGCGCCCAATGATGTCTCCGCCAGACGATTTATCATCAGTTCTTTATGATTGAGGTTGATGTATGAGAAAAAGACAGAGGGAAGTTCCGCCAGCGGATAGCCGGTTTCTTCGACAGCATCAAGCACCAGCATCAAGTAAGTGGTTATCTTGTCTAAAGCGTCGCCGTCTTCAAGTCCGGCGCGGATAATTCGGCTGTTAAGGCGGTCAAAACGGTCGCTGGAAAGCCAGGTAGGGCGGACGGTCATTATGGAACTGATATCGGAGACATGCACGGCGCCGAGAAGATGACCGATCTCATGCAGCAGCAGTTGCCCCTCAAGGAAAACTTTCCATTCGCGGAGTTCGGCAGAAGGCGGAGAGATTTCGGCAATAACCGCCAGTTTCCGCCCCAGGTCAGATAATCCAACCTGAATATGGCCGTCACCGATATAGTAATCTTCTCCATTATCAGGGCGAAAGACGGCAATTGTTAGAGTATCCGATGGCGGCAAACCGCCCCGGATGAAAGAGCGGAGCAACCGTTCGATATCAGAGTAAGAGAGTTCCTTGACCGTGAAATACTCCAGCGCGACCTGATGCAGCCCCACTCCGAACTGCTTATGGAGGGAGCGCGCGGCGTAATCTACCCCGCGCAGGAGGTCTTTTTCCATGTTCCCCTTAATGTCATTGGCGATTCGCGAATCGACCAGCAGTTTAAGCGGTCGGGAACGGTCGTAAATCTCTTTCACCGGCGGCAATTGCGGGAGAAACGAGAGCGCTTCAGAGAGAAGGCGCTTGAGAACAAAATCAGGCGGCTCAATGTGACCCAGACCATCCTTGAGACGGAGGGAATCTTCGGTGGCGACCCAGTTTTCGAGGGGACGGGCGCTGGTTTTCTTTCCTTTTATCAGGAAAACTGACGAATCGAGACGGAAAAAATCGGTCCGCAGTTCGATGGCGGCGGTGAATTCAAAAACAGCGGGGGATGATGAGCGCAGTCTGACCCGGCGGAACTTTGGCTTTGGCGCCAGATGCAGAAGGTAATCGTAGTCGCTAAATTTCGAAGCGACTTTGGGGTCTTTAAGGTTTGGTTTTTCTTTAAGGGGAATAATCTCGAACTGAAATCCTTTCGACCAGAGATAATAATCGAGATGATTCTGGAAACATTCCAGAAAATTTTCGGCATTGTACTCGAGATTTTCCGGCAGACGGGGCGCGGTGATGACCACCGCTATTTTTCCCGGTGGAAAATCGAGCGGTTCACCGGCATAAAGCGGCGGAACCGCGAGGAGAAGGAATAAAGAGAATATGAGTCGCTGTTTCATCATGGTAAAATCGCTTATTGGCGCTTGAAAATCAAGGTGCAAAGAAGTATAATTATAATATGGGAAAAGTAACGACACGGGCGCTCGGCCTTTTGATTCTGTTCATTTTTATTTTCGGGTGCGGCAAGGAGCCGACAGACCTGGCGGGATTGAAGAAAGCGGCGACCGACTCGCTGGAGAAAGGGGAAAACCGTAAGGCGCTTGTCTATCTGACTAAGGCAATGAGCCTGGCGCCGTCGGATAAAGAACTGCTGGTCGGCATGGCGGAAGCCTACAAAAAAGAAGGGGTGACCGATTCGGCGCTGTCGTACTTTCGTCGCGCCGATAAACTCTATCCGCGCGACCGGAAAATCAACCGGGAGTTGATAGAATTGTATCGCGCCACCGATGACGCTGACGGCGCTCTGGGAGCGATAGCCGTTATGGTCGCCACCGGAGACAATGAAAAGATTTACTGGCTCCTCCTGGCGGAACTTTATACGAAGTTAAACGATATGAAGAATGCGGCAAAATACTGGCGGTTTTTAATGATTGATAATCCCACCGAGCCGAATTACTACCTTCAGTACTCCAATACCCTGACCTATCTGAAGCAGTACGAGGAAGCGAATCAGGTTTTGGCACAGGCGATGGAGCAGTTCGGACCGGCGGCGGAAGGGTATGCCAATATGGCGGTCAATTTTCTCAATATGCGGCAGTTCGATAAGGCGGAGGAGAATTTCCGCCGGAGCCTGGAGTTGAATCCGAACAGCCCGATGACCTGGCTTAATCTGGCGAATCTTCTTTCAGGACGCGCTGAGCGCGCCAAGAAGGAAGAGGCGCTGGGGATATATCGTCGGTTTCGCGGGCAGGCGCCGGAGGCGATGCGTCTCGATTCACTTATCGGGGGGCTGGAGAAAGAGTTGCAGTAGGGGCGGGATGACACCTCTCAGGCGGAGTTGCCGTCTGATTTTATATTGACAGGAAGGCTTGTCGGGGGTAAATAGAGGCGAGGAAGGGAGAGCGTGACGAGCCGCCGCGACTCGTCTGTGACAAAACGGTCCGGGCGGAAAAACAGGGAAGTTAAGGAAGGTCGTGGCGCGGTCAAGTCGAGGGGCCGCGGCGACGGGGAAACGGGATGTTTCTTGATGGATAAGACCGACTCCAGAGCAGCCTCAGGCAAAACAACGGGGGGGGGAAGCGAAATCTTCAAGTCAGTTGATTTCCCATGAACCAAGGCGTTCTGCATAGGCTGGAAAACAAGCGCTTACTGACGCGCAACATGGTCCTGAACCTTTTGGGTCAAGGTGCGCCATTGCTGGTTGCGCTATTTTCAGTTCCGCTACTTATCAAAGGACTTGGAATTGAGCGATTCGGAATTCTGACCATAGTGTGGGTATTGGTTGGCTATTTGAGCATACTTGATTTCGGTCTTGGGAGGGCACTGACTCATTTCATTGCACAAGAAATATCAGGATATCTTGACTCGATAGCATACAGAGTAATTGCCTCTGGATTGATAGCAATGGCTATGATCGGTGTCGTCGCCTCGCTGTTGGGTATCTTAGTCTTTCCGTGGATAATTGAGAATTATTTTCAATTCTCGGCTGACTTACTGGCTGAAACGAAGGCGACAATATATCTGATTGCATTGGCGGTTCCATTTACAATTTCCTCGGTGGGGATGAGAGGCCTATTGGAAGCACAGCAGAGGTTCGATATTGTCAATGGCATTAGAATTCCATTGGGAATAATGAATTATTTGGGTCCCTTACTAATAATACCTGTCTCAAGAAGCCTTGTAGCAGCGGCACTCGTATTGGTCAGCATTAGAGTCATAGCATGGATTGTCTATGTTTATTTTATGTACAGATGTTACCCAGAACTGAGACAAACAAAACTGCCAATGCCATCATTGAATACGATCAGGCCGCTTTTGCGCTTCGGAGGTATGGTGTCAATTAGTAATGTACTGGCAAGTATTGCCTTATATGTAGATCGTTTTTTTGTCGCAAGTATACTCGGTACTGCGCAAGTTGCATATTACACCACACCCTTTGACGCCGTGACAAAACTGTGGGTGATTCCAACTGCAATAATGGGAGTAAGTTTTCCCGCGTTGACAAGTTGGTCAAAAATGGACTTTAAGCGAGTCCGCGAACTGTATCATAGAAGCATGCGCGTGATCTTTTGGTTAGTTACCCCTGCGGCGCTTGTAATAATAATATTTGCCGAACCACTGCTCAAATTTTGGCTGGGGAGGGATTTTTCGGAACAAAGTCACGCGATTCTTCAAATATTGGCAGCGGGCGTTCTTATCAATTGCCTTGCACAAAGTTCATTTGGCTTAATACAAGCAATGGGAAAGCCGAAGATTACCGCTATTTTTCATATCATTGAAACGCCCATATACGTTATGTACATGGTAATGCTAACATCGACATATGGCCTGATAGGGACTGCACTCGCCTGGTTTATCAGGGTCCTTATAGGCGGCGCTCTATTGTTTGTGACTGCCAATTTCATACTCAAGAATGCTGATGAGTCAATAACTAATACAGCAAAAGCCCTGGTTAAGTGAGCAAATGATAAGATTGGGAGTTTTTGGAGCATTTGACCGCTTCAATTACGGTGACCTATTATTTCCTCTTATTTTAGAACGGACTCTGGGAGCCGTGAGTGTCGAATTGGAGTGGGAGTATTACGGACTTATTTCCAGTGATCTTAGTAGAACGGGTGGAAAACCTACAAAATCAATCTCGGAATTCCTCAAATCAAAGGACGACAAGGTCCCGAAAGTCCTCATAATAGCAGGTGGGGAGGTTTTGGAAGCCTCGTGGACAACCGTTACGAGCTATCTACTGCCAAAGGGGGCTGAAGTCGCCTTGCGTGGAATCAGAAAAATTGCGGGTGAAAGAATCTCCGATTTGATTTCACGACTCCACTTGCGACTAAACCATGATAGGCCTTTCGTAATCGGACCGTATGGACCAAGTGGTAGAATGCTAGTACTTTATAACGCCGTTGGCGGTTCAGCGCTCTCATTGCTGAAGCCGAAGGAGAAGAGTATTATCGCTAAGGAATTGGATAAAGCGAGCTATATATCTGTTCGTGATTGGGCCACCCGAGAGCACATTCAATCGCTCGGAATCAATCAGGAGGTTTTCCTTGCACCCGATTCAGGAATTCTGATTTCAGACATTTTTAAATCAGACGCAAGCGAAGATTATGACCCTTTCAATTCAAGCGGTGTCTCACGGGGAGGACGTCCTTTTCTATGTTTTCAGTGCAGTCGCAGATTTGCCAGCGGTAGAGAAAAGAAGATTGCAGAGAGTTTGATTCGTCTGAGCAACGACCGTAAATTGAGTATTGTATTTGTGAGCATTGGACTGGCTACAGGGCATGAAGACCAGGTAGCAGTACGGAAAATTGCCGGATTTGTGGGTGACAAGGTCCCTGTCTTGGTACCGAGAGTTACCCATATTCGTCAAATAGCCACTTTTATTGCCAGATCTTCGGTTTTCGTGGGTACGAGTCTTCACGGTGTAATAACTGCGATGTCATATGGTGTACCGTTCGTCGGGTTCACTTCTGAAGTAAGTAAACTGCGGCATTTCCTGGAAACTTGGAATCAGACAACAGCCACACAACCAATTGATATTGATAACATGAATGACGCGGTCGATAAGGCTCTAACGGGCACCCAACACCAGCGACAAGAACTATCTTCCAGGCTGAAAATGGAGTCTTACAAGAATTTTGACAGAATGCAAACTGTGATTCAACTGGCTGTTAACGGTCAATGGATGGGCAAACTTTGATGCTGCCCCTGCCCATCATCATCCTCAATTATAACGGCTGGAGGGATACGCTGGAGTGTCTCGAAAGCGTCTTGAAACTTGCGCATCCCTCAATCCAGGTCATTGTGGTCGATAACGGGTCAACAGATGATTCGGTGAACATAATCAAATCATGGGCAAAAGGAGAAATTCAGGCCGGATGCGATAATCCTCTTCTAAAACATTTTACCTTCCCTCCGGTCGCCAAGCCGATTTCCACCAGAATTCTTGAGGTCGATGGCAAGTTTGAAGCGCCAATAATGAATCAGAGAGAACTGATTATTATTAGAGCCGGCGTCAATCGGGGATATGCGGCTGGAATTAACATTGGACTGAAATATTGTCTGGCTCATCTTAAGTTCGAGTATGTCTGGTTGCTCAATAACGACACGGTGGTAACGCCATCGGCGCTTTCGGCGCTGGTGGCGAAAATGAAATTAGACCCGACAGCGGGAATCGTCGGGTCAACACTTCTCTATTATCAGAAGCCTGAAACCATTCAGGCTCGGGCTGGAGCACATTACAACAAGTGGCTGGCGCTCAGCCGTCATATTGACGTTTTTCGGCCGTCACAGAGCGACTATAGGTTAGCGGATATAGAGAATCGGCTTTCATATGTGTGCGGGGCTTCGATGCTGGTGCGACGGGAGTTTATCGAGCAGGTGGGGCTGATGAGTGAAGAGTACTTTCTCTATTTTGAGGAACTGGATTGGGCGGTCCGCGCCGAGGGGAGGTTTAGAATGGCATATGCGCCCGAGAGTGTGGTTTATCATAAGGAGGGGGGAAGTATCGGGAGCAGTTCGGCGGGGGCGAAGAAGAGCAAGATGGCGGATTTTTATAGTCAAAGAAATCGTGTCCTATTCACCAAAAAGTATTACCGGTTGGCTCTGCCTACGTTATATTTGGGATTGATATTATCAATCATCAATAGAATTCGGAGAGGACAGTGGCATCAAGCACTTACGATAGCCAGAATCGCTCTTCATCTCTCGTGATTGCCTTGTACGCAATCTGGATTGCAGTAATAGGCGCCGAAAGAGTAGATTTTTTCAACGGCACCGGTCCATTCATACTGACCCCTTTCTTGGTTTTTTCCCCCTTATTAATTGTATTCGGAGCAATAGCGTCTGTTGTACGGCAGAAAAGCATTCCATTGGTCATTCGAACTGAAAATAACGTGATTCAGTTAGCGGTCATGCTTACCATCTTTGTGGGTCTCGTAGGGGTGTCAGTGTTTTTTGGCGAAGATCACGAATTGGGGATTAAGCGCTATATCCTGTTAGTCATGAATATTTCTTTTGTTGCCCTAATAACGGCACTTATATCTCAGACGGGAGAATACAAGCGCGTTCTCTTGCTCGGCGGATACTTAGGCATAAGTTTTTCGGCACTCTTCAGCATAATTCAAGTGATGAATTGGTTAAGCGGTTCACAAATTATCGTCCCCTATCTTTCGGTTGAATCACACACAATAGGAGTATTAGTACCCAGACCATCGGGCGTTTCACTTGACCCAAATCGTGGTGGACTCTTGGTAGTCATTTATTGCTTTTTTGTTCTGTTCTTCTCGACACCGTCTCGTACACGGACATTTTTCTTGAGTTCAGGCGCCGTTCTATTGATTTCGTCATTATCCAAGTCCGCCATAATAACCGGCCTGATAGCGCTGGCGGTCATATTGTTCAACAGCCGGATTCGAAGCACACTGAGATTCGAGAATATTCGAAAAGGTATACTTGTCTCCGCTGTCTTGGTGCTGGCAATACTGATTTTCGCAGACTGGGGTCAGATATCTTCATTAATTGACTACGAGGAAGTGCTGACGGAACGATTTTCGGCCGATGAAACTTCTTCAGGTGGAATCCATCTTTCACTTATCATTAGAGGATTTGATATATTTGTTGATTCCCTTAAGAATTTCTTTGTTGGAGTAGGGTTCGGTAGCGCCCATACGGTGTTGCAGGATTTCTATCCGGGTAATAAGTATGCGAATTTCCATTCTACCTATATTGCCGTGATGGTTGAGTCAGGGTTCATCAGCCTCTTATTTTTTCTACTTATTCACTTCTTGCCGGTCTTGAGGAAAACCAGTTTTCTCCCGCTTCTTTTGGGCATTGCATTTTTCAATATATTCTATCAGTTAATTCTCGAGCCAGCCTTCTGGCTAACGGTCGTCCTAAGTTGGCGAAATTGGCGTTATTGAGTGTTGGTTGGCATGATGAGAACTTACATTAACGGACGGTTTCTTACACAGTCGCTGACCGGCGTTCAACGGTACGCTATCGAAATAGTAAAGGCTCTCGACAGTCTGATCTCCTTTGATGAGAACATCAATAAGAGATTCAAATTCATTATTCTTGCTCCCAGAGACGCCGACCGCGATCTCAATCTAAAGAATATATCGATTAAAAGAATCGGTCGCTTTCAGGGGCATCTCTGGGAGCAATTGGAACTTCCTCTTCACAGCCGGGGCGCAATCCTGGTCAATCTATGCAATATGGCGCCGATTCTCAAGCGCAAGCAGACCGTCACCATTCATGACGTCGCCGTCTTTGCCATGCCGGGCGCGTTTTCCTTTTCATTTCGCGCCTGGTACAAATTTGTATTTCGAGTTCTGGCGCACAACAGGTCGGAGATTGTCACCGTTACGGAGTTTTCGCGGTCGGAGATAAAGAAAGTCCTTGCCGCTGCGGATAAGAGACTTTCGGTAATTCCAGCCGGCTGCGAACATGTATCGGAAATTACTTCGGACCACCGGATAGTCAGCGAGTTGGGATTGACGAGCGGAAAATATATTCTAACTGTCGCCAGCCTCAACGAAAGAAAGAACTTTCGGGGATTTCTGGCGGCAATCAGGCAGCCAAACATTGCCGGATATCAAACGGTAGTGGTTGGAACCGTCAACGAGAAGGTTTTCGGAAGCCGTGGCTTTGAAATGCCGGAGAATGTCTTACAGATTGCGGAGGTCAGTGACGCCAAACTCAAAGCCTTATACTCCAACGCCGCGGTCTTTGTTTACCCGTCGTTCTACGAAGGCTTCGGGCTGCCACCCCTGGAAGCCATGGCTTGCGGTGTCCCGGTGGTGGTATCCGATATCCCGCCTCATCAGGAAATCTGCGGCGAGGCGGCGATGTACTGCGACCCTCACGATATTAAAGATATTGCTGATAAGATTGAAAAAGTGTTACTTTCCGACCGTACAAGAATGGAATTGGTTGCAAAAGGAAAAGAACGAGCCGGGCTGTTTTCATGGGATAATTCGGCGCAGATGCTGGTCGAATTGATCACCGAAAGGTTTTCCCCATGAAAACCGCCATTGTGCATGACTGGCTGATGACTTACGGGGGGGCGGAGCGGGTGCTGGAGCAGATGCTCAAAGTTTTCCCCGATGCCGACCTCTTCGCGCTCTATGATTTCATCCCCGAGGGGAAGAGAGATTTTATCCAGAACAAGCCGGTGACGACCTCCTTCCTGCAGAAATTCCCCTTCGCCCGGAAAAAATACCGCAGTTATCTTCCGTTCATGCCGCTGGCAGTGGAGCAGTTCGACCTGTCGGCGTACGACCTGATTATATCAAGTTCTTTTGCGGTGGCGAAAGGGGTCATTACCGGACCGGACCAGTTGCATATCTGCCTCTGCTATTCGCCGCCGCGGTACGCCTATGATTTGACCTTCCAGTATCTCGATGAGGCGGGACTTCGTAAAGGATTCCGTGGCGCCATTGCCAAACTGATTCTTCACTACATCCGCAACTGGGATTACCGGACAGCGGCCTGTGTTGACCAATTTATCGCCATATCCGAATATATCGCGCGGAGGATTGAAAAGATATATCGCCGTGATTCGAAAGTTATCTATCCGCCGGTCGATACCGAGGCGTTCACGGCAGGTGACGAGCGGGGGGATTTCTACCTGACAGCGTCCCGGATGGTGCCGTATAAGAAAATCGGTTTGATAGTCGAGGCATTCGCGCAGATGCCGGAGAAGCAACTGTTTGTTATCGGCGACGGTCCCGAATACAGCAAAATCGAAAAGAAAGTCACCGAAAATGTAATTCTGCTGGGATTCCATCAGAGCGACGTCTTGAAGGAATATCTGCAGAATACGCGGGCGTTTGTCTTTGCGGCGGAAGAAGATTTCGGGATTCTTCCGATCGAAGCGCAGGCATGCGGGACGCCGGTTATCGCCTTTGGCAAAGGGGGAGCGCTGGAGACAGTAATCGAGGACCGGACCGGTATTTTCTTCCGGGAGCAGACGGTTGATGCCATAATCGATGCCGTCAAGCGGTTCGAGGAGAGGGAGCCTCAGTTCGACCGGAAAGAGATTCGCGCCCATGCCGAGCGGTTTTCGGTGGAGCGGTTTCAGGCTGAGTTCCGGGCGTTTGTGGAAAAGGCTATCAGAGATTTTCATGAGCGAAAAGGGAAGAAATTGCAGGGCGAAGAGAGCAAATCTTTCCCGAAATTGCAGTTGCGAAACCGTCTTAAAAACCAGACCACGCTCGACCTGCCGTAAGTCGTTACAATTCAAGTCAGTGGGGGTATCGTAATTATCGGCTCCGTTCGGTACGGCGCTTGATAATAATCTGTCAGTGAGAAATGGGATTTCGTCAAAAATGCAAGGAAGATTGACCTTCAAAAATTCATCCGACCCGGCGCCGGAGAAAGATAACTCCCGCGCCGAAATCAGCATTATCGAACTGGCGCATCTGGCGCTCCGGAAACGATATCTTCTGGCTATCGCGACTCTTTCGGTAATGATACTGGTCGCGGCCGGGCTCTTTCTGGTTCCGAATAAATTCCAATCGACGGCGTCGATACTCCCCTCGGGACAGACCGACAAACTGGGCGCACTCAAGGAACTTGCCGGGCTGGGAAATCTGGCGGCGATGAGCGAGGAGAATTCCTCACAACTTTTTCCGTCGATACTCCGCTCCAACCAGGTAAAAGACCCGCTTCTGAAAAAGGATTTTGTTTTCGAAAATGACGGGGAGACAAAACGGCTGGCGCTGCCGGCATATTTTGATGATGACGACCCGGACCGGCTGCGGAAAGCGCTGGAGCAGATAACCGACATCAATATGGACAAGAAAACCGGCGTGATTCGTCTGGGAGTGGAGACGGAGTATCCGGCATTTTCGCAGGCGATATTGAAAGAGATGCTGGCGGAACTGGAGAATTTCAATCTTCATAAACGTCGCTCGCAGGCGAAAAACCGCGAGAATTATCTGGCGCGGGAGATGGCAGTGCGGGAGACGGAGTTGAAAGAGGCCGAGCGGAAATTGGAGGAGTTCCAGGCGGTGAACCGGGACTGGGATGTCTCGAGCGACCCGGAGTTGCTGCGGATTTTGATGCAGATGAAGCGGGATATTGAGATAAAATCGAAGACCTATATATTTCTTCGCGAGCAGTATGAAATCGCCAAACTGGAAGTGCAGAAAGACCTGCCGGTGGTGGTGCTTCTGGATGAGCCGACGCTTCCGACGCAGAAATCAGGACCGCATCGGCTGGTGATGATTCTTCTCGCCGGCGTTGTTGCATTCGTTATCGCTTTTCTCTCTGTTTTCCTCGCCGATTCCTTACGGAAAAACAAAAATGAAGAGCAGAGGGAGGCAATCAATAATTTTCGGGATGATTTTCTTCGGGCGTTTCCGGTGGTGAACAGGGTGCGGGGGCGACTTTCGAGAACAGTCTAATATCTTAGTGAGGAAAGTCGGGTTTTTCGTCCTCACAATGCCCCTTACTTTCCCGGTTCGGACTCAGAACCCGACCTACTCTGGCTATTTGAGAGGTGTCGGGAAAGGGTTCCCGACACCGCAGTAAGTTCAACTGCAAATCAAAAGCCGGTTCGGGATATCAAGTCCCGAACCGGCGGGTGCGATATAAATAACCAAAGAGAGGGCTTAGTTAATCATCATCTCTGTCACCGTAATGGCCGGTGCTGTCGCTGTTGTCATGATCGTCACCATCGTCATCATCACGGTCGTCATCGCCGTCATGACCCCAGCCCCACCCAAAAGAGCCATCATCATCCATCCCGTCATCATCGTCGATGCTCCTGCCGCAGAAGGTTTTCCACCGTCCGGCGAAGTACCCCATGCCGTCATCGCTGAACCGGCGCGGCATCATGTAATGTCCTTTGAGAGCGCCCAGCGGGTTGGCGTTGGCATCGTAGAAGTAGCCGAAGAATTTTCCTCCGGCGCGACGGAAAGCGGTCTCGTCGGCGTTCCAGTTGGGATGCGGTCTATATACTCCCTTAAGCAGTCCTTCAAAACGGCCGGTGACATCGATCCATTTTCCATAAAACGCCCGCGGGATATCATTGAGAGTATCCGGTCCCCAAATTCCATTGACGTAGCCGGCGAGCATGCCGTTGCGGGAAATCCAGCGTCCTTTGAAAATCCCCTGGCCAGTCGAATCGACTCCCCATTTTCCTTCGAGAAAGCCGCCGGGGCAGATGCGCGGAGTAATCTTGAATGCCCGGAAGGCGACAATATTGACAGAGTCGTCGAGGTAGAAGACAGTATCCAGACGGGAGAGGTCATCCAGTCGAAAACTGAATTCAAACGGCTCGGTATCGAGCGTTACCGTGACCGGCGTATCGACCGCCATCGAATCGAGAAGCGAATCAAAAGGCGGCACAAAGAGATAGACAAAGATGCCGTCGTGATGAACAGAAGTGAAGGAGACCCATTCAATCAGTTTGCGGTCGGTACGGGGAAGGATATAATCCTGATTCGGCTCGAAACCGATGGTGCGGCGAAGAGCCATACCGCCGCGGCTCATCGAAAGGGAACCGGTCCAATCGGTTAGTTCCGTTACGGTCGAATCAAAGCAGGGGGAGCCCCAGATAATTCTGAGGGCATAGGCGTTGAGCGCTGGAAGGTTTATGACCGAGTCGTAATCAAGACTGTCGAGGTAAATATCATCATATTCGGCTTCAACTGCCAGACCGGCGGTCAGGTCGGGGTCGCCGAAGTTGGGAGATTCATCGGTCGGCGTGAAACCGCCAAACTGGTCGGCGATGGAAAGTTCCTGCTCCGGAGAGGTGCTATCTTTGCTGCATCCAGCCATTAAGGCAAGCAGGCCGAAAAGTAGTGCAAAGACTAAGAATCGTTTAACCATTGAGTTTCTCCTTTACTGAGATGATTGCAACGTATTAACCGGCAAGAAAGTGTGTCAAATGGCGTGCCAATCACTCAGCATAGGATTAAGTTATTGGTGTTAAAAGAGTTAATCTGCACAGGCGAGTAATCATGGGCTTTTTGGAATGTACCCGCAGGTACAGCGCAACATCTCTCGCACCAATAGGGACAGAGAAGTAATGCAGCCGTTTTCGGACAAAAAATTACCCCTTGGAGAACGTCTTTGCAGCAAAGATTGTTTGCAGGCGCCGCCGTGGCGTTCAGATGCCGGTCCAGGCAGTCTGCTCGAGGGCTTGCACAATGGTTTCGTAACTGGGAATCAGGCTGGCTCCGTCAGTTCCCGAGGGCTTACGGATGCCGTTAAGCAGGTCGAAGCCGTTAATCATCACCCGCGGGCTGGGGATTTCTGTCTCCCTTTCGTTGATAACAGCGGAGATACCGAGATTGCTGACTGCCTTCTTGACAAAGGATGCCGCCTGCAGATGAGCGGCGTTGTTTTTGGAATAAAGGATATCGATTTGCATTGCCTATCACTCCTTTGATAGGGTATCCTGTCCAGATAACTTCTGTCAACAAAAAAGTTGGTTTTGAGTCATATCCGGGGACCGTGCGCCGGATTTTCTATTCAAGAAGTCGGGGGCTTAAGCGTTCCGTTTAATAGTTTAACAAAAATTTCGGCCGGAAGTTTCGCCTCTCCGTTGGATTCCGCCAAAAAAAACGATTTTGCTACCGGTCACGGCGAGCCGGTCATCAAATTGTCATAGTCGATGGTTATTTGCTAACGCCCCATCTGGCTTGCGGCGATATAAGCGGCGACCTCATCGGCAAAATGGGGATTCTTGGCGGTCACCCGAAGAAAGGTCTCTTCCGCCAGGGCGCGGAATTTCCGCTCGCCGGTCAGTTGGTGCATTTCCTGGTAATAAACCGCCATGTCGAAGAGAATCAGGTAATTGTCAGGGTGGAGGGTGGCGGCTTTTTCTATCGCCAGGAGGCCTTCATCCCTTCGGCCAGTGGCGGAAGAGATGCGGCTTTTTAGTATCAAGGCGGAGAGATTGTTTGGGTAGGTTTTGAGGAATTGCTCAATGTAAAAGGCGGCGCTGTCATATAGTTTCTCTTCAAAAAAATCCCGCGCAATTTCATATTCAGTCGAGAGATAGGCGGCAACCTCGCGATTGCCGGTGAGATGGCTGATACGGTACAGCCCGATTTCGGCGTCACGGACAGCATAAACGGTGACAGGGCGCGCCATCGCCAGGTCGGGGAATTCATCGACAATTATCGGAAAGGCATCACTGTTGACGGTGAGGTGGGTGACGGGCGAATTCCTTAGAAGGTCCGGTTCCTTTCCGGAAATGCCGACGGCATAAATCATTCCTTTGAGACGGTTTTCGGGAAGAAAGGTTGGCGCCATTGGGCCGGTGATGACGGCCCCGGGGGAGAGAATCTCGCCCTGGTCGATTCCGCCGTTCTTAATATTGAAGGATTTTTCTTTCTGCCATTTGTCGTAGCCATTAAAGAAACTCCATCCGGCCAGAACCAGGAGGAATATTCCCAGAGAGAGGCGGACCGTTTTATCAAAAAAGATGCGGGAGAAAGAGAATTTCCATTCAAGAAGAGTCAGCACCAGAGCGGGAAAAGCGGTGGTCCAGACCAGCCGTTTATAAACCGCGAGAAATCCGATTTCGACATAGAAAGTGTACAGGAACTGCTCGATAAATATCCAGAGAGCGGCAAAGAAGATTATCAGAGAGAATCGGCTGCCTTCGGGCGGGATTGGCGCAGTCGAATTTCGGTCGGACGAATCGAGGAAATGTCCGGCGATGCCGGCAAGCGGCAGATATGAAAAATAGATATAACGGAGGGGGCGGTAGTTTCCCAGGCAGAAGAAAAACTGAGCGGAGATAAGCCAGAGTATCAGGAAGAGCAGGGCTGGATTTTCGAGCAGCCACTTTTTCCCCTTCTGTCGAAAAGTGTAAATGACGCCGAGAAAACCTCCGATTCCAAGCGCCGGAGATAGATAATAAAAGCGCGATTCGTTCCCCAGAGAAACAAACCGCTCCAGGAAATTGAGGGGAGAAAGAAGCGCCTCGGGGAAGCCATACAAGCCATAAGATTGCATGAACAGATAACTGAAGGTCTCTTTCAGATTCCCGCCATAGAATATCAGGCTAAAGGCAAGAGAAGTCGCCAGAAAGGAAACGAGGAGTATCAAGAGCCGTCGCCGACGGGAAGAATAGTCAATCCATAATCCTCCGACCAGCGGTACGGCAAGAATAAAACCGAAGATTTTGCCGGTCAGCGCCGCTAATGCCAGCGAAACTCCAAGGAGCGCCAGTCCGGTGGAATTCTGACGGAAATTGACAAAGAGGTAAAAGAGCAGAGCCGACCAGAAAAGAAGGCCGTTTTCAAGGTACGGCAGACGCCCGTAAACGAACAGGACCTGATTGCAGAGCAGTAAGAAAAGAATTGCCAAAATTGAAGTCCGGCTTACGATTTTTCGAAGCGCGAGTGTAAACAAGAGGATGGCTGTGACCGAAAGCAGAAGCCCGGTCAGGTTGGCGTTGGCTCGGGAGACTCCCGAAATCAGGAAAATCAGATAACTCAATCCGGAAACGAGGGAGTATTGGAAGATTTTCCAGGATTTTTCCTGCAGCGGGTCCCAGTCGTCGAAGAGGATTTTGTTGCGGGCATGATAAGTGTACTGGTATGGGTCGGTGGAAAGAGACTGCCCGGAGCCGTCAAAGTAAAGCGGCGGGTCGGCGTCGAGGTCCGACAGGCGGAGCCAGAGGGAAACGGCCAATAGCGCCAAAATGGCAGCGCCGTAGAGTAGAGAGAGATAGAGAGATGATGAGCGCCGATTCATCGGGAGAGAAAATTGGAAATTTAAGGCGGTTTGGCAACAGAATATAAATATGATTGCGCCGGAGCCGGATTAATATATAATTAGGAGAGAGATTTTTGGACAAAGGAGGAGAGGTGGCTACCGCTTATAGCAAATCGAAAATTGAGACGTTCAAGAACTGCCCCCGGCAGTATAAATTCCAGTATATCGAGCGGGCAGTGGTGGAAAAGCCGGTTAGCGTGGAAAACTTCCTCGGCTCGGCAGTTCATTACGCTCTGGAGAAACTGTATAATTTCAAGATGAATACGCGGCTTCTATCCAAAGAGGAACTTCTGGAATTATACCGTAAATACTGGGAGACTCCGGAAAAAGACAAAATCAAAGTTACGCGCGAAGGACTGGGAGTTGACGACTATATCAGAGTCGGGTCGGAGGCGCTGGCGCAGTATTATGATAAGAATGCTCCCTTTGAAGACGGCACCTCGGTGGCGCTGGAGAAGAAGATAACCTTTCCGCTTGACCCGGAGGGGCGCTTCACCATCAGCGGCGTCATTGACCGTATCTGCCGTCGCCACGACGGCGTGACCGAGATAATTGACTACAAGACCAACGTTTCCCTTCCGACGCAGCAGACTCTTGATAATGACACTCAGATGGGCTTGTACCAGTTGGGCGTGAAATACCTCTGGCCCGATTTCAAGGAGATACAGGTGCGGCAGGTCTTCCTCCGCCATGGAGTCTCGCTGACGGCGGTGATGAATGACGACAAACTGGAGGAGATTCGGTATCGCGCCTTTCAGGATATCCTGGAGATTGAGAAAGTGCGCCGTGATGACGCTTTCCCGCCGCATGAATCGCCGCTCTGCGACTGGTGCGTCTATTATGAACTCTGCCCGGCGAAACGTCACCGGTTATCGCTGGATGACGATCTCGGCGTCGAGTTTGACAAGGAAGCGGGCAAAGAACTGGCGCAAAAGTATCTGGAACTGAGTCGAAAGAAGAAAATTCTGGAGGCGGAACTGGAGGCGATGAAGGACGATATATTCAAATTCTGCGAACAAGCCGATATAACCACTCTGGTTTCTGCTCTTGGCTCGGTAAAGATAACCGTTTCCGAGAAAGAGGCTTTTCCCACCAAGACTGATGATGAGCGGGCGTTTTATGACCTGGCGCTTCTGGCGCGGCAGGCGGGACTGGAGGAATGCTTCAAACTCGATTCTGGCATCCTTTACAAGGAATTCTATGCGCGGGAGAAACTCCCGGAAGATTTAAAAAGGAAACTGGAGAAATTTCTGATTAAGAAAGTTCAGAAGTCGATAAGAACCAGTATCAAGAAAGAAGTGCCGGATATCGACTTTGGGGAGTAATCGAAACACCCAATGCGCTAATCATTGTCGTAGTTAATGTCAAACTGCTCATCCATTATGACTCTCTGTGCATTCTTGTGATATGGAATAGTATATGGTACGATAGGTCTCTTTCCGCCTAATAGTTCTTCAATCGTCAGAATCTGGAGTTTGGGGAATTTCTTCTCAAAATTACTTGATTCATAAAATCCCGCATTCAACGCTTCCTTTTTCATTGGTTCTGTTGGCTCTTCCAGAGTGAGCATAATGCCAATTTCAGCTTTTTCGCGGACGGTAACATGGGCCAAGTCACGAATATCCTTTACCGAGACTTTACCGCTCTTGACTTGCACAATTGCTCTTTTTGTGACAATTTTATTCCTTTTCATATCCTCAAAGAAATAGAGGTAGCCGTCAATGCCGGAATCAGCGCCTTTCTTTTTGTCTCCATAGGGCCGAGCATTGATAAGGGAAAGCGCCCACCACTGAAACTGATATCGATTTTGCGAAGCCAGTTCTCTGGCTCCAGATAGGTCCTCTGGTTCGCCGATTACTCTATAATCTTCATTCGCTTTTAAGGCGAACATGCTCTTCATACGCCATTTGATCAGATTAATTGCCAAATGCGTCACATCTATTCCTACCCATTTCCTCTTTATTCTATGGGCTACTGCTATGGTAGTTCCGCAACCGCAGAAAGGGTCAAGCACGAGATCTCCCTTATTCGAAGAAGCTCTTATTATTTTTTCGATGAGTGCCTCTGGCTTCTGAGTGGGATACCCTAATCTCTCTTTTGCCGCTCTATTAATGACAGGTATCACCAACCAGTCCCGAGGCGGAACGCCCGGCGATTTATCAAGGTAGTCTCTATAAACAAGGTTGGGATGAGATTTCTCAAGTTTTATGTCTAAACCTTGCTTGCCGGTATAAATTCCCCCCTTTCCCCTTATCTGAAATTTGCGCCCTTTGGAGTCCGCATAGTTAAATTTCTCAATCGTACCAGGGCTATATGGGAGAGCAACATCTTCCCAGTTGAATGTATGTATGTCGTTTGGTGATTTTGTGAAAAATAGGATGATATCGTGCTTTTTGTTCCAATACCGTTTTGAAATCTCGCGCTCAGAATAACACCAGACCAATTCGGCCTTGTAGCACCCTTTGCCAAATATGGTGTCCATCAATATTTTCAAATAATGACTGGCAGTTGGGTCGCAATGGAGATAAATTGAGCCGGTTTCCTTAAGAATGCGTTTCAATTCAAGCAGTCTTATACACATCATGACCAAATATGCCATCATATCATTTTGACCGAGAAAGCTCTTAAACCCATTAATCATTTCCACTACCTTCGGCGGAGATGTCTTTACGATCTCTTCGAAGTACTTGGCAGTCTCATAAGTCCAATGCCAGGTGTCCTCGAAAGCAGTGATTTGCGCTTCTGAGGGTTCACCAGAAGTCTCACGGAACAGTATATTATAGTCCGCTTTTGAATTGAAGGGAGGGTCAAGGTAGACCAAGTCAACAGACTCGTCGGGGAAATATTCTCTCAATATTTTGAGGTTTTCACCAAAATACAGAGTGTTTTCGAGACTTTTCTTGGCCGTCATAATAATGACATTCTATTCATATCATTCTAATTATAAAATTATCAAATTTATCAATGAAATCAATACAATAAAATTAATATAGCAAAAAAGATTCTGTCAAGAAGGTTGTGTAAATTGATTAATAAGCATATCCTGATTTTGATT
>DYGG01000025.1 GCA_020724775.1 Ignavibacterium sp.
GCCCGTTAATCTTATTTATCCAATACCAAATTTACACAAAAGAATTTACACTACCGAAATTTAACAAAGGCGGTCCTTCGACCTTCGCAATGTCTTCGGGCTGACAATGACGCTATAAAGATTTTTCAACAGACTCGTTTGGACAGATTGACAGCCTGACATGCCGCAAATCGGAATATCCCGAAATCTTAATTCCTCTTAGTATAGACGGCGGTTGCCGAGAGCAGATAAGTCTTGCCACCGTCCATGGAATGCTCCATTTTCCACTCGAAACGGGTCGGTGTCTCGTTGAATGTCGAAATACGCGTCAAAAACTCCATCCCCTGATACCGGTCGACACCGGTTAAGGTGAGGATTCCGTCCTTTTTCTCGCCTTCATAGAGCGACACGCAACTGCTGATATTGTCACTCCAGACCGACTGCCATTTGCCGGTTTCACGATTGAAACATTGCAGACCAAATCCCTTAAAATTCATACCCATGAACTGCCCCTCATAGGTCATCTCCATAACGGAGCCGTCCAGAATACTATCATATCGGCAGACTCCCTTGGTATCTGTGAAAGTGGTGGCAGTGTCCGACATTCTCATTTTCATATCGACATCCCAGACCCCGATAAGGTAGGCGATTTCTTTCATTTGCGGTGGCGGACCAACCGGGGGAATCTCTTCCGTAGTGGCGGCTTCAGTTTTCTCCTGAGCCAGTACTGGCATTGAGCAAAGAAACAATGCCGCCAGGAAAAACATCAATGCGAATCTCTTTGACATGGTGATTCTCCTTCTCTCTGGATTGATAGTTCAAATCTAGATGATGGCTTGGAGATAATTACGAAATTTTGGGCGATGGCGCAATCATAAGAAAACCCGCGCCATTTCGACGCGGGCATTCATATCATTTATCTTATTGATTTAAGAGCACTTACAGTCGCCGCAACCCCCCTCACCAACCGAAATTTTATAGCCGCTGGCACCTTCTATCGTGGTAATATAATCAATACTGATTGCCCCCGACTGAGATAGGTACTTATGCAGACCGCCATCTATATAGGCTATCACGCCGTTTGATTCAAGAAGTTCCAGTCCATCTGTCGACTCATCCAGAGCCAGTCCCAATTGGGGACCGCTTCAGCCGGCGCCCTGAAAAAATATTATAAGTTTCTTATTCCCCACTTCGGGATTGATGAGAACTTTTTTGAGTTCTTCACTCGCTTTATCGGTAACTACCAGCATCTTCAAGCCTTTCTGCAAAGGTGTCTAAATACCATTATTTGGAGAAATTATACAACATTCCCAGGTATAATCAACACCTTTTTCCGTACTGTTTTTCGGCAGATAGCCGGCTGAACCTGACGGCAGACTTGCCTGAACACAGAGGTATACACGGCAAAGGTTTACGACGCCTGTCCCTTTCTGATATTCTCTATTGCAGTCCTAAATGTCCCTGCCATTCCCCGCGCGGTCTTCTCCGGTCCGGTCAACTTGAAAAAGAGATTTCCCTCCGGCGCTTCCAGCACTATCGCCATCATATAATAGTTTTCTTTGGGAATGCTTGGACCGGACATCGGTCCCCCCATCGAAGCATTATATATCCCGGCTAACTCCACCAGATGCGCTTTCATTCCCTGGACTTCGAACTCCTCCCGCTTGGCTACGGTATGAGGGTCACCGCCGTCAGGAAGCGACATCTGCCCAATCCACCGTTCAATATTATCACCGATACCGCCGCCGCCGGTACCGAAGAAAAAGAGCGCCACGGTGGCCGAATCTATTTCACCTTCCAGAGGACCGTAACAGTAGTTGGCTTGACGCATCCCTGTAGGACCAAAGTCTTTCCAGAGCGAAGGCGGGGTAAAGGTGATACCGGCAATTCCGACCGGGGTGCCATCCAGAGCCACTTTTGCCGCCGCCGTATTCTGGTCGGCGCCGCTTTCGGCTTTCTTGCTCTCGCCAGAACAACCCAGTAGCGCCAGTAGTAGAGTGAACGCAATAAATTTTTTCATCTTATTTCCTTTCCTGATTTGCGCATCAATTCTAAACCTTTACGAACCGCCGGAAGATGGAGTTTGATAGGATGAAGAGCAAGTATATAATCAGATTGCGGAGCAGTTCCGATAAAGACTATTTCATTCCAAGTTTGCGACCGTTTGTAAGATATTCCATCGCCTCGGCAATTCTTCGCTGGCGAGTCTTCTCTGTACGCGCCATACTGACCCAGAGAAGGAACTGGCGCTTGTAGGACGGCGCCAGACTCCGGAAAAACTCTGAGGCTTTCCGGTCGGACTGCAGAACCTTTCTGAAATCGAGCGGCATCTTAATAATTCTGGGCGCTCTCCGGTCGATTCTTTTCTTGTCTTTTCCGCTCAGGATGTCCTGGAACTGCTTCATACCGGAAGCGGTCATCTTCCCTTCCGCAATCATTTTCTTGGCACGCTCTATATTAGGAAGCGACCAGCTGCTTTGGCTTCGACGAGGCGAAAACTTCTGTTTATATCTGGCGTCGTCAATGCGGTGCAAAATGCTGTCGATCCATCCAAAGCAAAGCGCCTCTTCGACGGCATCATTGTACGATACGGTTTTGACGCCGGTATGCTTTTTGAAGAATATTATCCAGATTCCGGGCGAGTACTGGTGGTTCTTTTCCAGCCACCGGCGCCACTTGGCGCGGGTGGGAAAATGGAGCGACTTTAACTCTTTCATTCAGCACCCGAACCTTTTCGAGAATTCCCGGCAGATGTCCCAGAGATTCCGGTCAAGTCTTTCCTCAACTGCAGCGATTATATGCCCGGGAACTTCTCCATAAAACGCCTGGGCAATTCCTCCGGCAATACAGGCAAGGGTATCGCTGTCCCCGCCCAGGGAGACAGCGTTTCGTATGGCATCCTCAAAGTCAGTCGATTCAAGAAAGCAGATGATTGCCTGCGGAACAGTACCCTGACAGGATTCGTCAAACTGATAAGCAGGTCTGATTTCTTCCAGCGTCTGCTTTATATTATATCCAAAATCGCTTTCGATAAATTCCCGGATTCTTTCTTTGGATTCGCCTTTTCTGGCATAATAAATAGCCGACGCAACCGCCTGGGCGCCCCGAATTCCTTCCGGATGATTGTGGGTGACTGATGTAAACTTAGCCGCTTCCTTAAGTACTGTATTCAGGTCGTCAAACGCGCATCCGACCGGGCTGATTCTCATAGCGGCACCATTACCCCAACTGTTATAAGGCGCTGGATGCGGAGAGTTTGCCCAGATGTGAAAACCGGCTCCGTAACTGCAATGGGGATAGCGACGGTAATATTCTCGCATGACACTACCATATTCCAGTCGGTTCAGGATGGTGTCGGCGAGCGCCACAGTCAGAACGGTATCATCGGTAAAACAACTGCTCAGTGAAAACAAGGGAAATTCTTTTGTCTTTATACGATTCCACTCGTAGGGAGCGCCGATTATGTCGCCGGCGATGGCACCCAGCATAAAGTATATCCCTCAATAAAGATTCGAAGGTTTGGGTGTGTACCCTGTGCCAGATAAATCTAATAATAACGGAGAGTTAGAAATTCACCAACGAAAAATTTTCTTAATTTCCCAGGAAACAATGTTGAACGGCTAACTTACTAATCTGATTTTCATTCTTCGGGGTAAAGAATTATTCTCTTCTTGCGCAAATGTCAATTCAGGTCAGAACTGCCACATATATATAATGAACTCTGCTTTTCTGTCAGAAGTTTTACAACACAATTGGCTTCGCGACGCGACGTCGGGGCGGTCGGCAACGCAGCAGACTCTAACAACTTTCTCTACAGAGTTTTTGAAACCTGCCCGAAAGGAAGCACCCCTTCAATTTTCGCGCGGCGATAGAGCCCAAAAGCACGCCAGAGAAGTGACATGCTATGGATAAAAGGATCTTACTTATAAAGGCCTGCGAGATGCCCGCTCAAACTATTGGCTCTGCCCCAATTCAACATGAAAACACTTTTTCTACTTTGTCAAGGGAAACTGCAGTTTCAATCCCCTTACCGGTGACCTTCCATCCTTCAGAGAAAAGAAGCGATGGTCTCTCGACTAAAAGAAGGTCGCCGTCCTTGCCATCTGGAGAAAGATTAACCCCCAGCCTGTCGCCCGACTTTACTGCGGAATGAACAATCAGGGAAGTGAGCAGTCCAGACAAGTCCTGTTTAGAATCGGCTATTACCCTTGATGAAAACGCCTGCCAGATATCTTCAATACCTTTAAAACTGGCGGAAATGATTCTGTTGGAAATGGTTTCAATGCTCTCCTGATAAAACGAATTGACTCTTCCGGCAAGGAGTTCCAGGGCAACGAGAATCATCAATCGTTCATCAAGCCTCAAGGATGCTACATTCAAGCGATCTTTATTCAATAATTTGTAACCGTGTATTTCGCGGTCATAGACTAAAGGGAAGTGGGCAGCAGAAATTACCTGGAGATATCTGTATACGGACCGCTCAGTAATGCCACAGATTCTTTCGATTTCGTCGATTGTGACGACACTTCGATGATGCAGGAGATTCAGTATCAACAAGACTTTGGTTAATTTTTCCATATAATTTTGGGAGGGTGAGATGCCCCCTACTCTCACCCTCTTAATCCCCTTAGTAAATCAGTGAAACAATTATCAAAATCATGTCCGCAAGGATTGACGTTTCTTCTCCTCCAGTAGTCGCTCCCGAAGATGACAGGGTGTCGGAATAAGTGGAGTCCGATGGAGTGACGTTTTGAGAGATAGGGAGAATAGGGATGCCGCCGCCATCATCTGCCATAACAGCGCCGGACTTAAAATTGCCGCCAACCGGCAAAACAAGGGCAAAGATAAGCAGAAGGAGAATGACAATTGCGCTAAGACGGTAATACCTCACAAGTTCGACCTCCGGAAAGAATTGGTGTCAGTTATTGAGACTGCCGAACAAATGAGATGCCATCACGGGCAATCGGCTCAATTTACTGTATCTAATTGGCTGGCTTGCAATTATGAGACCGCACGGGAGACTTGCCCGACTTGAACCGCGCGCTGCGGCTAACCGGTCACCCCCTCATTCTGGACTAAGATACTGAAATATAAGAAGTTGAGTTAACCACTAAAATGGCAGAATTGTGGTAAGTAGCAAGGTTCTGTGATTACCTTGGCTTCAGCAGGTCATATTTTTTCAGCATTCGACATAGAGTTGACAGAGGAATGTTGAGTTTCCTCGATACTGCCGATTTGTTCCAATTGTTTTCCGAGAGTAGCCGTTTCAACGTGGATGGGTCAACCGCGCCCTTACCTCGAGCGGTCCCCTCCTGAGGCTGAAAATTGACAATCTCCTGCGGAAGATGCGTTTTTTCGATGCGGGCGCCGGGATACAGAATGCAGAGACGTTCCACCAGGTTTTTCAACTCTCGAACATTTCCGGGCCAATTGTAATTCATCAGATAGGGCATGGTGCTATCAGAGATGGCAGGTCTTCTGCCCCGGTTGCACGTGGAAAGACTGAGGAAGTGCTCTATTAATAGAGGAATATCATCTTCTCTTTCGCGGAGCGGTGGTATCTGAAGAGTGATGGTATTTATGCGGTAAAAGAGGTCCTCCCGGAACTTACCGGTTTTTACCAACTCCTTCATCTCTTTGTTGGTAGCGGCAACATAGCGGATGTCGGTAGAGACCAAGCGGTTGCTGCCAACTTTTTCGAACTCTTGATATTCGATGGCTCTCAGAATCTTGCTTTGCGCTTCCAGCGGAAGGTCGGCAATCTCATCAAGAAATAGTGTGCCGGTATCAGCCGCGGAAAGTTTTCCTTCTCTTTCATCCACACCGGTTGCCACGTTCCTGGCGATGCCAAACAGTTCACTCTCCATTAGAGTCGCCGGGATGGCAGCACAATTCAATTTTATCAACGGTTTTTCGGAGCGAAAACTCAGGTCGTGAATTAAGTGAGCCAGCAGTTCCTTGCCGGTGCCGCTTTCTCCCAGAATCAAAACTGGGGCGTTGCTTTTGGCGGCTAATTCCAGGCTGGACAAAAGATCTTTCATCTTGGAATTCCGGGTAATCAGGTGCTGGCCCGCTCCCAGCGTGCTCAAGTCCTGCTTCAGTTGCCTGGCGCTGATATCCTGAATACGAAATTTCTGTATGGTCTGGTATAGCGATGAGATGAAATTGGCTATCGAATTGATGAACAATATATCCTGGGGTTTGAAAAGCGCCGGGATGGTATGATGGTCCAGATAGAGTACTCCCCGGATTTCGCCTTCCGCATGTATCGGAACGCAGATGACCGAAAGAATATTGTTTGCCATTACGCTTTTGAATCCTTTGGTTCTCTCATCCTGAAGCGCATTCGCGATAATCATCGGTTCTATATTGTGCGCCACTCGGTCGGTTATATGCGACGAAATCTTCCTTACGTCCGCTATATCACTTTCGTCAAAATTGACATAGGTTTTCGGGTAGAAATCTTTCTTCTGTTCGTGTCTTACCAGGAATACTCCCCTTTCGGCGCCGGTCTCATCGACCGCATATTCAACCAGTTTTGTCAGTGCCAGGTCATAATCCGTGACATTCTTAAGTATTTCCGAAATTCCGCTCAAGACATTGACAATTCTCGCTGAGTCCTCACGCGTATCCGGTAGGGCATCAATCTGACGAGTAATTTTCTCTTTCATAACTGAGTTCCTTAAGTTATCCGCAATGCTTCGGGCATGTTCATAATATTCAAGCGCCAGCCTTCTCTTGCCCATCTCGCAATAGAAATCCCCAATCCGCCGGCAGATAAGCGAGGCATGAAAACTGTCATTGGAGTGCAGAAGAATCTTCAACGCAATCTTCAAGTAGATATGGTTTTTGGAAATGTTCCCGGCGCCGTCATGGAAAGACCTGAGTTCGTTTGCCGCTTGAAATATTGGCACGGGAGAGCGCTTGAGAAACGGGGGGGAAGTATTATCATCCGGCAGGGCTATCTTGAAGTTTTTTCCTGAAAATGCGGCAAGGATATGAAATAAGCAGACACCGGCGTAATAATGGCAGTGCAAAGAACGCAACTCGTTCCAATTCTCGAGAAGAATCGAGGGTTCGGCGTCCTCATAGACAACAGCATACAATCGCCGTAGCAGCAGGGACTCCTGAAGCGATGCTTTATCGGCAATCTGCTCAAAGGATTCAAAGGCATGACCTATACATTGCTCGAACTCGGATTTATCGCCGGTATAGAAAGCAATCAATGCCAGGTTAAAATAGATTTTGCCCCAGTTGCGGTCCTTTTCACCCTGGGTATAAAGATAGTAAGCGGAGAAGAGAGATTCCTTTGCCGGCTCTAATTCCCCCATTCTTAAGTGCAAATTTCCTTTAAGAAAATAATAGTTCCGGTAAAAACTACTGTTGCCGATAAACCTGGCGCAGGAAAGGTATTTCTGGAGCCAGAATCTCGCTTTGTTATATTCTGCCAGACGAGCGTAACTGAGCACCAGATTGCTGTAAACGGCCGAAACCGCCGTGCTGCCGCTTCTCCCCTCAGCCATGCTAACAGCAAGTTTCCCAAACTTGACAGACTTATTATATTCCGCCTGCTCAAAATATATCATCGAGAGGTTGCCCAAGGGAGCAATCAGGTCTTTCCGCTCCGACGACTTTTGGAGTAACTTGAGTCCTGCGAGAAAATCCTTCTCTGCATTCTCAAACGCTCCGGATTTCCAATGCCATAAGCCCGATATTACTTTTAATCTGCCCAGTTCGGGATAGCAGGCAAGCCGCTCTGCGTCCTGCATGAGTTCTTCCAGAATTCGTGGCGCCGAGTCTCGTCGCGTCGTGAATATTTCTATTGATGCCAGTTGCCGGTTAAATGCCAACTTTGAGAGGGCATCATCATAGTTGTCCGCGATGGTAATCCCCCGCGTTATGAATCCGCGGGCAGCGGCATAGTCGGCTTTTAGAAGACATACATTCACCAAAGTCTTCAGAAGTTGCAATTGACGGGATAAATCACTCTCGGAAAGGCTTAGCCCCCTTTCCAGAACTGATTTCGTTTCGTCAATCCGGCCAAGTTCTAACCCCAATGCACTCAACTCCTGAATCAGGTCAAATGATTCCTTATCTGCGGAAATGCTCTTATCCTGCTCTATGCTATCGTAGCAGTCTTTCAAAACATAGAACGCTTTTAACGGTTGCTCCTCTTTTCTTAATTTGTCAGCCTGCCTCACAGATTTACGAACACGGTTTCTCGAAATACGCTCAATGGAATTGTTACCTTCGGCAAGGCGGGCAGGGCCGAGTTTGGGCTGAAGTACCTTCCTGATTTCAGCATCATCCAATTCAACTTGCCAGAATTCACCGTGACGTTCTAAAGCGGCTGTTTCCAGGAGTCTTCTTATTTTTTTCAGAGTCGTGACACTATTGACCATGAATTCTTTGTTCAGCGACTCAAGGATTTCACGCGGAATCCCTATGAGGTTGTTTTGTTCGGAGATGATGTCTGAGATGTGCGACTGCCTCTTTCTAAGCCTGTCACTCAATTCCCAAAAATCGGCTATCAATTTCATTCCTAATAATCGTCGCTGAATTTTGCGCAGTTCCTGCAGGTCAATTATCTGATACCGGTAAAGCGTTTCGGAAATATTAAGCGGGCGGCTGCCGCGTGAATCTTCTGTCAGCACTCGCGCCGTTCTCTTAAATTTCTCAAGAGAGGACTTTAATTGCAGACCTTCGTCAGAAGAACTGCTGGACAACTGCTCCGTCGCTATTAAGAGAGATTTACCGAGGGAATAACTGTCGGACTGGGGCGCCACAATTTCATTCCGGAAAATTTCCGGCGCGATTAATCCCGGTGTTCCAAAAATTCTCGAGTCGGGACAGGTATTTGATTCGGTCAGAAAGTCGAGGTCACAGAGTAAGACCCTGGTCTGGTTCGGGGAACGGCTTATCCGGAAATTTTCAAGTTTGATATCGCCATGGACAAGTTTCAATAAATGCAGATAGTCTATAATCTCGGTTATCTGCACCAGTGCCTCGGGATAACGATTCAACAAATGTGAGGCGGATAAATCCTGCCAGTCAGAGTCAGAGAGATGAGGATATTCGATAAAGAGATTGCCGTTATCTGAAAATCGCCTTACCGCTTTATTTATTATGCTGCTTTTTATACGTCTTTGCAGGTCAAAGGAGCGCCAGAGGATTGCTCTGGCACTTTCTTTGCCTATAGGCGAGTTTGGAGAAGGAATTTTCACAAAACGCTTGCTGCCGGAAACCGGGTCTTCGGCAAGCCAAGACTGGCTCAAAGCGTTCTCGGACAGTAAAGTTGAAAGTTTAAAAGTTTGTTGAACCGCAAATCTCAATTTCCGCTAACCTCTAAATCCCCAGCCGGCTTAAGGACTTGAATATGTAGAATCTCTTCTATTTTAATATATTGTGAAGCATCAAATCGGTCAATGAAGAAAAGCAGGTGGGAATTAACAGGAATGAACCGCGCCGGGATAGACCGCGGAATTTTCAAGAAGGAGGGGTAGGGTTGGTAGAGGGGGCTAGGAAACTACCAATATAACCTACCCGCATCCTTCGCGTTTTTCCATTCCCTTAATGGACCGCGGCTTCGATTGTCCAATTATGTCAATCAAAACAGATTTGGCAAGAGAAATCTGATAACCATGTCAAGATTGTCGAAATTCGCTTAGAGGCTACTTTTTCATGCGGAGGAATCGATTACTGGCTTTCGATTCGGGTCTTTGGGTTGAACGACAATTTAAGCCTGGTTGAGGTAATCAAGGAGGTCGGCAATCAGTTGGGCATATTGTTTCGGTTCTGCGAATTCGCACTGTCGTCGAGGACTTTGAAAAAACTTGTGGCGCCTGTCCATCCTCGTTAAGCGTTTAGCGATTAAGGCATCCCCAAAGTAGTTCCCAAACCGACTTTCCTGACAAAATTACGGAGAGGCTGGGATTCGAACCCAGGGACGCCGGTTAAGCGTCAACTGCTTAGCAGGCAGCTGCCTTCGGCCTCTCGGCCACCTCTCCTTATATTGCGAATTTGCCGGTTGCGGCAACCGAAAAACCAATATATGGCATCGCCAGCCAAATTCAAGAATTTTCTAAGATTAGATGGAGGGAGTGAAAATATTAAATTGGCGCTTTTGTATTGACGGTAACTGCTTTTTGATTTGACAGGAAGCGCCAGTAGGCTCGCTCGATAATCAACGCCACTTCCTGCCCCTTAAACGGCTTGGTGATATATTCATCCGCCCCAAGGCTGAGCGCTTCTTTGACCGAATAAGCATCGCCATACCCGGTCATCATGATGACGCCGACCTGCGGAAAACTCTTCTTGATTACCTGTAACAACTCGTAACCGCTCATGACCGGCATCGAAATATCGGATACGACCAGGTCAACTTTGTTGCTCTTCATAAATTCCAGAGCCTCGCGAGCGCTGTCGACCCCTTTAATATTGTATCCTTTGCGCTGAAGCAACTGCTCCAGGACGCCCCGCACCATCGGGTCATCGTCAACAATCAATATGGTGACATTGTTTTTCATGCTCTCGACCGCCGGTCCTGGCTCTTTTCCAATGTGACGATAATCTCGTTAACAAAGTCTTTCAGCATTACCGGCTTATACAAGAGCGATGCCGCTCCCCGGACACCCGCTTCGTTTACCAGTTTCTCGGTGGCGTTGCCGGTAACGATAATAATAGGCAGATACGGCCTCATCTCCTTTATGCGCGATACCGCCTCCACTCCGGCCATTTCCGGCATAATCAGGTCCATGGTAACCAGGTCGTAATCGCCCCCTTGGACTTTTTCCACGGCTTCCAGACCGTTGACCGCAATATCGACCTCAACTGAGCGAGTAACTTCACAGAATTCTTTGAAAACATCCCGCACCCGAGGCTCATCATCCACGACCAGAATCCGAAAGGGTTTTCCCCGCTGTTGAGACATCGTCTCAATCTTTGTCAAATCGAGATTCTTTACGCTGTTCATCTTTTTAAATCATCCTATTCCGGTCAAAGTCAGCCTTTCGAGCCTATCTATAGTTATCGACCATTCCCCGCTTCTTCTTAATCTCCCCTACCGCTTTCAGAACGGTCTGACTTAAGTTGAGAATCTCATTCAAGGAGACCTCGATCCGGTCCATCTTTTCATTTTGCGGCGGCGGCGTGTAGACCATCTTCTCTTCATTGCGAAAAGCCTTCAGCATGGTCGTGATTTCTTTGATAACCTCGACCGAACCGTTAATCAAACGGGTGAATTCCGGCTCCAGCACGGTCAGTTCCTTCAGATCATTCTTGGCTTTAGCCAGAGAAATGGCAAGATTCAACGCCAGGACTTTGACTTGACCGGCAAGTTCATCGAGTTGCAGATGCCAGTCGGCCGGCATCGGGTCATCACGTCGTTCTTCTGATTTGGTCATATCATCACCAGTTCTTTGATTTTTTCGCGAAGGGGAGTGATATCGGATGATTTTAAAATATAGCCGGCGGCGACCCAGGTATGAAAATCGGCTTTATATGTTGAATACGCCGAATTCAGAATCACCGGCAGATTACTGAAGGACTCCTTGAATCTCTTGAGCAGTTCCAGTCCGCTGGTTTCTTCCAGTTCTATATCCAATATCACCAGGTCAAAATGAGTGGACGCAGCCTTTTCCAGCGCTTCGTCGCCGGTAGCGGCCGTTTCCACCCGATATCCCTCCCTGGTAAAAACATCCGTATATAACTTTCTAATGTGGTCTTCGTCGTCAACCACAAGAAGTTTCTTCATCGCTGCCTCCCTTATACTGGGGTAATTCAACATAAATTCGGGGAAATTCATTCGGCACATTTTCAATGCCGTAGTTGCCGCCGTGGTAGCGAAGCGTTTCGCCCGCGACAATAATCGACAGTTTCTGCGTCCCGGTGCTGCTTCCAAAAATCTGCTTAAGCGTCTTGATTATTTGCGGTTTGGCCTGGTCGCCCCCGCTGAAATCAATATTCATCAGCGCTTTTTGCTCCCGTTCCAAAGTGGAGATGATAACATTGCATCCGTCGGTCAACTCTTCCATTGAAATCAGCATAAACTGCAGCAGGGCGTGCTGAAGTTGGTCAGGATTCCCCCAGACCGGCAAGCGGGCATCCGTCAGGCGCAGGGTCGGGGGGTTGTGACGATGTCTCAATTTGGAATTTAGAAGTTGCACGGTGGCGGTGACGAGTTGATTGAAATCAATCAGCCGCGTCTTGGTCCGGCTGGCGCGGGAGAAATCGAGAACGTGATGCAGGACTGTCTCGGCCCTTTTTGTCTCCGCCAGAATAATATTAAGATATTCGGAGTTGCCGTCCATTCCTCCGGTCGAAAGCATCAGGTTAGCAAAGCCGCCGATGACAGTCAGCGGGTTGCGCAGTTCATGTGCGATTGATGACGTCAGTTCACCGATTACTGACATTTTCTCCACCCGAATCATCTGTTCCTGCGATTCCGCCAATTGCCGATTAATCAGTTCCAATTCGGCGGCATGCTCAACCAGATTATCATAGAGGCGCGAGCGCTCAATGGCAACCGCAGTATGGTTGGCGAAAGTCTGAAGCAACTTGACATCGGATGACGATATTCTTTTCCCGGTAATCTGGTTATCAGCCGCTATTATTCCGAGTTTCTTGTCTTTGCTGATTATCGGCGCTACGGCAAGATTAACCGTGTGCAGACGTCGCATAATCTCACGGGATGACTCGGGCAATTCATCCCGCCCGGTGACATTGATGCCCATCCCCTCCTGGAGCGCGCGGCTGAAAAACGTTTCAGACGAAAGCGGAATCTTCCATCCCGAAATCAGCGAACTGAGCGAATAATTGGAAACATTCTCCCGGTCGCTGTAATCTTCCAGCATCTCTTTCAGGCTCTTCTGCTGACGCGACAACCGCGACCATATTTCCCCCGCTTCCTCCGGACTGCTCGGACCGATAGCCACTTTTCCCTCGAGATAACCGCCGTCGGCGTCAATCAGAAAGAGAAAAGCTCGGTTAAAACCGAGTCCCTGATTGGCGGTAACTCCGGTCAGAATTATTCGAAGAACTTCATCCAGGTCGGCCGTCGACGAAAGCGCCTCGGAAACTTCGGCAAGAATCGACAATTCTAAGATTGCTTCTTCCAGTTCCGCTTTTCGCCGGGCGCTTTCGGTGACATCCTGCAAAGTCCCGATAATACCGAGGGTTTCTTCCGCCTGTCGTCGGAAGGGGCTCACATATACATTCAGAATGGCAAAATGTCCCTGACGATTGGAACAGCGGTGCTCCGGCAGCACCAGATTTCTCCCTTCAACAATCTGGCTGAGGGAGTTCATCAGACTGGCATTAATTACCGCGTCAATATCCCGAAGTGAAGCGCCGGAGGCATCTTCAGGCACGCGGTACCCCAGAATGGATGAAGCATTCCGATTCATATAACTGATTATGCCCTGCCGGTCGGTTACAAAAATGCCCAGCGGCATATCATCAAACTGCGCTTTCAAGAACGAGAGATACTCGTTGGTCATTACATCCTGCAGAATTTCCATCATCCCTTTACTCCCAAAGTCGATTTATGAAGATTCAGCATTTTCACGCCGTCCAGGTCATTCAGATAAGTTTCCGATACGAGGTCTTCTATCTGAAGAAGCCGGCGGTTAATCTCGGCTATTTTCATTGCCTCATTTTCAATGCATTCCAACCGTTCCATAACATCCGGCGCCAGCCGGTCGCTAATTAGCGCCAGGCACTGCGTCTGCCCCACAATCACAGCCAGCGGATTGTTGATTTCATGATTGACCGACCGCGCCAACTCCTTCACCGCCGACAGTTTTTCGTGATTTATAATGTGGCGTTGCGACTCCATCAACTCCTCATGCGCCTTCTGGAGCGCCAGATTTTTCGCTTCCAGTTCCGCCTGATATATGAGGCGTTCTATCGATATAGCAATCTGGTCGCCGACAATGGTTAATAGTTTAAGGTCTTTGTCGCGGAAAAAGTCGGGCAGCGTATGGGCGAAGTTTACGGCTCCGATAAGTTCCTCCGCCACCAAAAGCGGGATGCTAAGAAAGGAACTGCGGGTTTTTTCGGGGGGGCGGTCCAGGTTGCGGATATTGGACAGAAGCACCGGCTTTTTCTGACGTGCCGCCCATGCCGTGATGCCACTTCCGACTTCAAACTGAACAAAATCTATCGGCTCCACCCGTTCCCCCAGCGAAACCATCTCATCCAGTCGTTTCTTTTTCTTGTCATAAAGATAAAGTGTTGCCGATTCAAAGGCGACAATCTCCTGAATCATCTTAAGAACTCGAGCAAAGGTTTCCCGACCGGGCGGTTCATTGCGGATTACCGCCGCCACTTCGGCTACCAGACTGATTTTATTCCAGAAGCGGCTGATAGGCTCTTCTGATTTCTTTCGTTTGCTTGCCAGAGTCATTTTTTTGCCAGACTTTTTATTTTGTCCAGGATGTCATCGGCTGCTTGTCGCTCCAGGGCATCGAAGAGAATAATCTTCTGGTCCGCCGGAATCATAAGGGACGGATGGTCGGGGTCATCTTCCGATATCTGCCACTGGTCGGAGGCTTTGATCTCGCAGGAAATTTTCTCGGCGGCAATGGCGCTTCCCCGCTCCAAGTCGAAGATTCGGAGCCTTCCGCTCAAGACGGCATAGGTGCGGTACCGAAATACAAGAATTGGAAAAATGGTTGCCTTTTTCCTGGTCAGGTCGATACGGTCGATCAAGACATCAACAATAAAGCGCGCCTGGCGGTTGCGCCCAAAGGATATGATCCTTTCCAGTTCACTTACATGGTCGGCGCCGTGGCGGTCGAAAGCCCCCCGACTGACAACCGATATCGGCGCCGCTATTTGCGACAGTCCATATTCAATCTTTTGCGATAGACGATTGTCACAGTACGGCGAATCGACAGTCCCCACCGCGACAATTATCGTCGATTGCGCCGCCACCGATGAAACAGCGACGAATAGAACAATACCTGTAAGAACCGGCAGGCAGAGCCGCCGTTTAAATCTCGTCCCTGCCATACTTGGTGACTTTCTTGAAGAAGATATACTTGTTCAGAGTCTTTTTTATCTTTTCATCAAATGATGCCACATCATCTGGAATCAGCACCTGTTCGGGGCCGGAAAATATATCCACAAAGTTCTCCCGCGGCACAAATTCAACCCCCACCAGCCACTCTTTCTCATCGGCTTCACTCCGCTTTACCACACCGACAATCCGGTCCACCACCTCAACCTCCTGCAGCGAAATCTTCAAAAGCACGACGGCATTCTCCTCGACCGGAAATTCTGTCACCAGAAGCAGACCGCCGGCGGATATATTGAGAATAGAGCCGTGAAATGACGGTCCATTGAGGTCGGGCCAGAAATCCCCGGAACGGCTCTTGAGAATTGTCCCCTCCATCGGTTCCGAAATCTCCAGCCGGATATACCGCCGCTGTTTGTCGCGACCCAGTTTGAAGGGAGGTTTTACCCCGACAGTATCATCGCTTACCGTGACATCGGAGATTACTTTAACTCGTGACTGTTCCATCGCGGTTCCTTTATTCTAATTGGTCTCTGAATTTTTCGGTTAAGATTGAGGCCAGTTCCAGACGCATCTGGTCATCGAAGTCGAACAGTTTGGCAGGAAGATTCTTGATCAGATTGCGGGGGAGTTTGTGCGGGCAGTCCTCTTTTACCATGAATTCCACGCCCACCAGGGAGCTGTTGTCATCGCTGCGGCGTTTGTGACGAACTCTGGCAACCAGAAGACTCGGCATATTTATCTCTTCCATATCGATATTAATCACCATATAATCATCCCGGGAAAGATAGACCGGAATCTTGACCAGGGCGCCGCCCCCGCTGACATTCATTGTTGAGGTTTCCATCCATTTCAGTTTGCTTAAGCGAAAGTAGCCGACATTAGTATCATCGAAGAAAGTCAGTTTCACGGCCCGGGCAATCGGGAACCGGATATAGCGGCGCCTTACCCGCGGAGAAACTTCTTCGGCAATCGGTATCTGCACCCGACCCGGACGGGGGATGATAACTTTAGAGGTAAATCCGACCGGTTCCCCTTTATAATCAAACAACACTTCAATATTCTGATTGGCAATCAACTGGTCGATTCGCCCTGCCGACCCGGAGCGATCCAAAATTAAATTGCCGTCAGTTATCGCCATGACCTTGGTGCTGAGAAATCGACCGGCGAACTGTTCTGTTTTCAACTGAATTTCCCGACCGACCAGTTTGGAATAATCGATGGTGCGGCTGCTGATAATGACGTTGTCGCTTTCAGCCGTCATTTAGAGTATCCCCTTCTGTCTTTCCTGAATCTGGCGGTCAAAAACAAATCGCACCAGACGGTTCTGAACGCCTGCGGTAAACCCTTTTACCGGCGCCGGCAGCACCGCCATCTCGGTGGCGCTGAAATATTTGGAGAGATTACGTTCCAGAATGAACTCCACCCCGGCACAGCGGGCGTCATTCATCCGGACTATCCGGCAACAGCATGTCGCCAGGAGACGTGGCATTGAGAGTTTTTCGTATTCCGACAGTTTGATGAAGAGCAAATCCCCTTTCTTTACTGATTCATCTACTTTTAGAAGAAGTCCACCTGCGGAAATATTTATCGAATGAGAATTGTTCCACTTCATCATGGATAAATCGATTATCGCCGAGGGTCTTTTGAGCAGGGCGTACTTCAGGTCAATCTTCATATCAATTCGAACGTATTGCCTCCGCTGCACCCGTTCCATGTTTCCAATGGAATAGATCTGGAGCATTCCGCCCGTTTGCTCCCCCAACGAGCGAATCCGCGCCGGGAAACGATAAAGAGCGTCGGGGCGCATGAACTGCACATAGACGGCGGCGTTGGCTGTTAAAAGACGACTCCCGCCGACAAAATCCGGCTTGGTAATCACAAGGCCGTCGCTGTTGAAATCTTCTATCCGGGACAGATAAACTCCCTGGTCGCCATCTTCCCCGACAACTACTTCAATTCTATCCCACAACTTGAAGGGAAGGTTGGTGGGGTACTTAGTTGCCTTATCCATTCTGTTTCACTACACCGCTTTGGCTTCCGCCAGGTTATGACGCCCCTGCTCTATTGCCAATTCCAGAATCTTGCGCGCCAGCGCCGTGCGACTCTGGTCCCCTTTGTTCTTGTAAATAAATTCCTGGCCGGTTCGAATGGTCGTATTGAAGTATTCCCGGGCGGTGTCGTAATCGCCTATCCGCCGCGAAAGTTCGGCTATCAGATACGATGCCTGAATCTGCTGGTTTCCTTCGGCGATATCGCGCCCCTCTTCAAAGGCGATTTTGTAATATTTGACGGCGTACTTCAGCGCCTCTTTTTCATTGAGAGGAACACCGTCCCATTTCTCTTTAATATGAATCAAGAAGTCGTAGAAGGACCGGTGGGCGTGAAAACCGGCCTGAGTGTCGTCGCCTACCCCCCCCAGCGCCGTTTTCTTCAGTTCACGGTTGAGTTCCTCCAGAGCAGTCAACTTGCCTTCCAGCAATCCAATCAGGTCGCGGCTCGATGAAATCTCCAGGTCATATTTGTCCTTTATGGGATAAAGAAGCGATTTCACTTCGGCCGGAATTTTCTCATCCTCAAACTGTGCCCCGATGGTTTGCTCAAACGCTTTGAGCCGTTCTCGTGCGGCTACCAGAGCGCTCCCCACAGCGTCGAACTTATGGTCAATATCTATCAAGTGTCCCTTTATAGCCTGATTGTTGGTGCTTTCGCCGTTATCCATCTCCCGGAAAATCCAGCCAATTCTGAGGTAAAATCTCCCGAGGTCAAGGTCCATCTGCTTCTCGTTCAGAGTCTCGTCAATGATTGTCAGGAGCAGTTTCAGAATGGCGGTTTCGCTGGGATGCCGATTCGGGTCCAGTTCCTGTCCGATCGCCTTGATTACCGAATCGGAACGCGCCAGCATATCGAGGTGACGCTCTTTGACGGTCTTCAGACGGTACGTCTTGAAGTAGGAATCCTCTTTCCAGTCCTTGAAACTGTTGTTGAATTCCCTTGAATAAAAGCAGTTGGCGCAGGTGGCGGTGAAATAGAGAAGAGGATTATATGCCTGATAGCGCGGGTTGCGCCATTTGCGACCCGATGGACAAAAATCAGTGTCGCGCTCCGCTTCCGTATAAGCGCCGACGCGGATGGTCTCGTATTCGTTCACCGTTTTACAGATGGGACATTCCACCTTGGTCATAAAAAAGGGTGATTCCGTCCCCATTATCTCATCCTCGCTTTCCCTTGAAGTTTCTGGCTCTGCTTTATCAGGGTTATCTCGGCTTCGGTAACCGGAAGAATCTTCTGTACCGTGGCGGTTCGCTTCTTCTGAGCCAGCATCTCGCGCGCCTGTTCCAGTATTTCTTTGCGGTCCCGCACCCGATATTCGCCGCGCAGCGCGCCGGGCGTATCGGACTTACTTATAGAGTCATTGTCAACCAGTCGCACGAACTGGGCATCCGGCAATGTTCTTTCCGGACGACCGGGCGAAGTAGCGTCAACGACATCCGCTCTCGTAATCGCCGCGGCATTATTTCTTCCGGCAGCGCGCCCCTGACGGCTTGTCGAAATCCAGTGATAGACATAAAAAGTCAAAATCCCGGCGGTTAAAAATCCGGTAAAATTCAATCCTATATCCAGAAGTTGTAAAGGTGAAAATCCCATTTTCATTATTCCTTTCTTCAGGCTTTCAGATCCAGATGTTCCGGCGGGGAACCTGGCTCACTTTCTTCGTCCTTTCGCTGGTCATCCTTCTTCTTATCCTTATTCTTCTCTTCCTGTTTCTCTTTATCTTTGCTGATGATTATCAGGTCGGTTTTTTCGGTCTCGTGTGTCCGTTCGGCGTCAACGGTCGCTTTATCTTTGATGGCTGCCGCCACCTGCCGCTGCTCCATCTCGGAATGCGCCTTCTGTATCTGGTTAATTTTTCCGGCGACTTCCGTCTTGGAGAGATTGTCCGAAAGTTCCACGGGACGAATCATATCTGTATTCCTCTTTAGCCGCTCAAGGCAAATTTCTCCCGAATCATGCCGCGCAACTTGATGACCGCCTTAGTGTGTATCTGCGAAACCCGGGATTCGGAGATAGACATTACTTCTCCGATTTCCTTGAGAGTCAATTCCTCAAAGTAGTAGAGGGCAATGACCAGTTTCTCCTGTTCCGTGAGACGGTCAATGGCGGTGACCAGAAACGCCCGCAGTTCCCCTTTCTCCATATCGCCCAGAGCGGTCGCTTTCGCCTCATCTCTGATCGTTTCGATACGGGGAACCTGGCGGTTGTCGTCTTCACGATAGATGGTCTCATCGAGAGAGAGCAGTGATGAACCGCTGACATCGCCGATGGCGTGCATTAATTCCTCCACGGAGCATTTGAGTTTCATAGCCAATTCCGCTTCGGTCGGGGGCCGACCAAAATCATTTTCCAGTTCTAATAAGGCTCGTTCAATTTCACGCGAGCGGGCGCGCGTTGAGCGCGGCACCCAGTCGAGAGCGCGCAGCTCGTCAAGAATCGCTCCCCGGATACGGGGGACGGCGAAGGTCTCAAACTTCACTCCCCGGGTCGGGTCAAAATTCCGAAACGCTTCCACCAGACCGATGACGCCGGTGTTAATAAGATCGGCAAGTTCTACCGAACGGGGAAAACCGATCGCCATCCGACCGGCAACGTTTCGCACCAGCGGCAGATACTGCTTGAGCAATCGTGCCCGTATCTCCGGATTGCCGTCGCGCTGATATCGAATCCAATCGATTGATAACTCGGCCGGCTTCCGCGGCGGCATCGTTTCCTTCGGGGCGCGATAGACCGACACCCGCCGGGTCTTTCCCGCATTTTTCTCCTCCCGTTTGCCTCGACTTTTGCGTGTGCTAATCATTTGAATGCTATTCCTTTATATCGGCTGCTACTATGTGGGAATTTATCTTTTCCTTGTTTTCTTTTGCTAAACCTTCAAGAAGATTCCCGCTCTCGCGAAGAATCAGTTTCGAAAGGTCCTCTATACCCTGCCCCGAGATTGAATTTCCATCCAATTGGAAAAGAGGCTTTTGCGCTCCTATCGACTCGGCAACGCGCGAATCTTCAAGCAGATATCCGGCGTCATGAGGGACCCGTCTCAGGAACCGCTCTGTCAAATAAGAAAATTTCTGATAGATATACTGCGCTTCCCCGGCGTTCTTTACGCGGTTGTTCAAAATATGCACAGTCAACTGGCGATTGGCTTTCAAAATGTACTTGAACAGACCATATCCGTCGGCAATCGCCGTCAGTTCCGGATTTATAACGATGAGATTCAGGTCCGAAGCCGATGCCGCCAGCGCCACCAGTTCCACTATTCCCGACGCGGTATCGAGCACCAGAAAATCATAAGAGGCAAACAGACGGCGCAAATTCGAAAGCATGCGCGCGAAATCGGCTTCGTGGAATGACTCGGCCGCTTTGCTTAGCGATGCCGATGCCACTACACGAAGATATTCGTTGACCGGGGCAATGTTGGTCGTCCCGCTTTTCTCCGGATGAATCATATCATACAATGTCGCCTGCGGCATTACATTTGCCAAAATATGCTGATTGCCGAAATGCCAGTCGGCATCAATTATGACGGTGTGAAACTGACGACGCGCCAATTCTGAAGCCAGATTGAAAGATATCACCGATTTCCCCACCCCTCCTTTGCCGGACAGGATAGAGACCACAAAGGGACGCTGTTTCGGCGCCGCCGATAGATTATCAAGACTGCGGAGACGATTAATGGTCATTTTGATTTTCCTCCAGATTGAGAAGTCGCCGCGCCAGCGCCGCCGGGTTTGGTCGTTCCAGAAGCCCGCTTCCGGCGGGAGTCTGGGAAATCAATGCCAGCGGTTTTTCCAGATACTGGTTCAGGGTGATAATGCCGCCCCAGCGACCGGTTTCATCAAGATGGCTCGCCAGCAGATGAGTCGGTCTCAGGTAATCGAATAAGCCCACGGCATCCACCAAATCGGAGGTGCGGGTGCAGACGGAAAAAACCAGGAAGAGTATATCCGGGTTCAATTTTTCCAACCGCTTTATAAGCGTCGATATCTTCTTATCCTGACAGCGGAACGAGGGAGTGTCAACCAGCAGTATGGAATCATCGGTGTGATTGCTTTCCGGCACGCCGGTCAAATCGAGCGGCAACCCCAGTATGTCGGCGTAGCCGCCAATCTCTTCGTACGATGACACCTTCAGGTTATCCAGCGATGCCAGTGTAACTTTCTTGCTCTCTTTGATAGCCAGACGGGCCGCCATCTTTGCTAATGCGGCAGTTTTTCCCGAACCGGACGGTCCCGCAAAGACTATTTTCATACCGGCTTTGATTTCGAGCGCAGGACTGATAACTTTGTTCATCAGTGTCGTCATCACTTCCAGTGCGGCGACATTGATTTGGTCGTCAGTTACCTCTTTCTTGGCGGTATCATCGATAATCTGCCGGACAATCTCCTCCGGAATATCGGAATCGAGTAGATTGAGAAAGAGCGGTTTATACGTGGGCGAAATTTCGGGGGAAATCATCCCGGCCCGGTTCGACTTGATAATCAGGTCGATTTTCTTATCCAGTCTGTCGGCGAACTCGAGCGGCTCGGATATGTCCGGCGGTAAAGGAGTCTCAACATCACGCTTAATTGCTTCCGCATCTTCATTCCGGACAGCCGGGCTTTCTTTGACCGGCGCCGTTTTCCTCGCCACCGATTTCTCATCAATACAGGCGGTGACTTCTACCCGGTGCCCGGTCAGTGCCGTTTCCTCCGGCGGGCAGTGACGTGTCCGCAGTATGATAGCGTCATTGCCGAGTTCTTCCTTAATCATCTTAAGGGCATTGGCAACGCCGGGAGCCGAATATGATTTAATTATCATCGCCGAATCTCACTGTTCCGGTGGAAATGACTTCCACGTTGTTGCTGATTTCGTTGTACGAAAGCACCACCAGTCCCGGGTAAGAGCCCTCCGTCAGCCGCTTCAATGCCAGACGGATATTGGGCGAACTGAGGCAGATAGGCAGGTGACCGGCGGCGGTGATACTGTCGATTTGCTTGCCGATGGCATTGAGAAGTCTCTGTGAGTCGGAAGGTGATATCACCAGCATCAAGCCCTGCTTGCTGTTTTGAACCGCATCGGTGAGCATCTGCTCTATTGCCGGGTCGATGGTGAAGAGATATATCTTGTTATCTTTGTCCTTGTAGAGGTCGGTTATCTGGCGTTTCAGCGCCATCCGGACATACTCCGCCAGGACATCCGGTTCTTTGGTCACCGCGTAATAATCGGTTATTGTTTCGATGATGGTCGCCAGATTCCGGACCGGAATTCGCTCCGCCAGCAGCGCTTGCAGGACTTTCTGCACTGCCGAAAGCGGCACCACATTCGGGATAACATCGTTGACCAGCGAGGGATAATCCTCTTTGACGGTATTCACCAGATGGGCTACATCCTGACGGCTGAGGAGTTCACCCGCATAGGTCTTAATCACTTCGGTCAGATGTGTCGCCAGGACGGCTGACGGCTCTACCGTGGTATATCCCTTGGAATCGGCAAATTCGCGCAGGTTGGGGATAATCCATGATGCCGCCAGGCCAAAGGCCGGCTCATTGGTGCGGAAGCCATCCAGTTCTTCCTGCACGAATCCGGGATTTATCGCCAGAATATGGTCCAGCATCAGTTCATAAGTGGCGACGCCAATTCCTTTGATTTTTATCCGATATTGATTAGGCTGCAACTGGACATTATCCCGAATGCGAATCGGTGGCACTATGATTCCCAGTTCCTGCGCCATCTGACGGCGTATGGTCGATACACGGTCGAGAAGGTCGCCCCCCTGGTTGGTATCGACCAGCGGAATCAATCCGTAACCGATTTCCACTTCCAGAGTGTCAACTTTCAACAGGTCTTCGGTCCGTTCCGGTGGCGCCGCATGCTTCTTTTCGGTCTCCGCTTTCTCCTGCTCCTGTTTCTTCTTTTTCAACCCTTCGTTGGTCACATAACCGACGGCGCCGACCACCAGCCCGAGTAAAATAAACGGCAGGGTCGGCATCCCGGGAACAATGCCAAAGATGACCAGCATCGCTGCCGCAATCATGATCGCCCGCGGCTGTTTGACCAGTTGCGTGGTCAAGTCGCTGCCCATATTTGATGTCGAAGCCGCCCGCGTGACAATGATACCGGCCGCCGTGGATACTATCAGGGCCGGAATCTGTGTCACCAGGCCATCACCAACCGAAAGCAGGGTGTAGGTGCGGAGCGCTTCGGAGACTTCCATCCCCTGCAGGACGATGCCGATGACGAAACCGCCGACGACATTAATGAAAGTGATAAGGATACCGGCGATAGCGTCGCCGCGAACAAACTTGGAAGCGCCATCCATAGCGCCGTAAAAGTCGGCCTCGCGGGCTATATCTTCGCGGCGACGTTTCGCCTCGGAGTCGTTAATAATGCCGGCGTTCAGGTCGGCGTCAATCGCCATCTGCTTGCCCGGCATCGCATCTAAAGTGAATCGTGCGGCAACTTCGGAGATTCTTCCGGCGCCTTTAGTGATTACCACAAACTGGATGATGACGAGAATTATAAAGATAATGAATCCGACAACATAATTTCCGCGAACTACAAAATTTCCGAAAGAATTAATAACTTCACCGGCGTAACCGCTGCCCAGAATCAGACGAGTCGACGCAACATTGAGCGCCAGGCGCATCAAAGTGACGATCAGAAGCATTCCGGGAAAGACGGAAAGGTCCAAAGGACGGGTGATATAAAGGGTCGAAAGCAATATCACCAGGGAAAAGGCAATATTAAAAGCCAGGGCAAAATCGAGCAGTGCCGCCGGTATCGGAATAACCAGTACCCCGATAATGGCAATGACCGCGACAGCCAGAATTATATCGGAGCGGTTGGCGATCTTGCCGAACAGTGATTGATTCTCGAAATCCATTATCAGACCTCAGCCCCTTTAAGGCGATAAACATAAGCGAGCACCTCGGCAACCGCCCGGTACAGTTTCGCCGGCACCAGAGAACCGACCTCGCACATGCTGAAGAGGGCCCGCGCCAGAGGGGGATTTTCGACCACGGGGACATTCGCTTCACGGGCAATCTCTTTGATCTTTTGAGCGATTAAGCGCTCTCCCTTGGCAACCACCATGGGGGCATCCATTTCATCGGGGTTGTACTTGAGCGCCACCGCGATATGGGTCGGGTTGGTTACCACCACATCGGCTTTCGGTATATCCTGCATCATCCGTTTGCGCGACATTTCCCGCTGAATCTGCCGTATCCGCGATTTTATCTGCGGCGAGCCCTCGGTGTCTTTGTACTCGTCCTTGATTTCCTGACGGCTCATCCGGATTGACTTTTCGTAGTCGTATTTCTGATAGGCGTAATCGAGTATGCCGAGTATCAGCATGACGGCTCCAATCTGAAGCGTCGTTTTGAGAGCCATCGTCCCCATCGCTCCGGCGAAGACAGTGACAGAATTATCGGCAAGCAAATAGAAGGTATCCATCTGGGATGAAATCGCTTTGTAGCCGACAAAGCCGATGACGATCAATTTGACGGTATCCCGGAGCAGTTCCATGAGGGAGCGACCCGAAAAGAGTCTTTTGATGCCGTTGGCGAAATTAAGTTTCTCCGGTTTTGGTTCGAGCGGTTTGCCGGTGACAAGAAAGCCGACCTGCATCACATTAATACCGTATGCCACCACCACCAGAATCACCAGAATCGGCCCCATCAGGTAAAAGAAGGTGAGAATCCGGGTCGAAAGAAGCGCCAGAAGAGAATCATAGTCGGCGCTCATGGTGGGGGCTTCACGGAAGATAAATATCATGAACTGCTGCAGTTGGCGAATGAGAAGCGGTCCCAGAAAATAGATAGCGGCTGAGCCCAGGCAGAGTATGACGGCCGAGTTGAGTTCCAGCGAACGGGCTACTTTCCCTTCTTCGCGGGCTTTCTCCCGTCGTCGGGGAGTTGCTTGTTCGGTTCGTTCTTGAAATTGCTCTTCTGCCATATCTCTCTATGATGCTGTTCCTAAACCATGGAGAAGTCGATGAACTTCGCTATTGAGAAACTCCACCGAACGCTCGATGACAAAACGGAAGACCGGGAGCGCTATCGCTATGACCAGTATTCCGACCCCGATTTTCAGCGGCAAACCGACAATGAAAATGTTCATCTGGGGTACCGTCCGCGCCACCACTCCCAGCGCCACCTCGGTAAGAAAGAGGGTTATGATAACCGGTGCGCCAATTTTGATCGCCATCACAAAGGAGTAAGCGGAAAACCGGATAATGAAATCGAGGGCGCCGCCTGAAAAATCGAAAGACCCCACGGGAACTATCTTATAACTGTCGAACAGCGCCGAGATAATGGCGTGATGTCCGTCAATTGCCAGGAATATAAGCGCCGCCACAAAGAACCAAAACTCTCCAATCAGCGGTACTTCCGTTCCCATCTCCGGGTCCAGCACATTAACCAGAGAAAGCCCAATTTGATAGCCGACCAGTCCTCCCGCCATCTGAACCGCCATGAAGAGAAGCGCAAAGAAAAAGCCGATAAGAAAACCGACCAGCATCTCTTTCGCCGCCAGAACGGCCAGAAGCCAGACGGAATTAACCGGCTCTATTGGGGTTTTGCCGACCGCCGGAATCAGAATAATTGCCAGCATTATCGCCAGCCCGGCTTTGACCATGCGAGGAATAAAGCGGTGACCAATTATCGGCGCCCCCAGAAACAGACCGGCCGCTCTAAAGGAGATTAAGAAGAAGGTCTCGAGTTTAGCGGCGCTGTATGTTACGAATTCAAACATGGTCCTTTTACCTATAGTACGGGTCTATCGTCAAGACTTTAATCAAGTCCCGTGCCAGTTTGAAACAGCCCCAAAAATGAATGTAAGTTGCTATAATCTAAAAACTTAGAAATTCTGCGATTGGTCTATTTGGAGAACCAGTAAGATGCTGCCGGAAAATAATGCCGAACACCTGAGAAATCTTTTCAATAGAGGCTTTCTCATAAGGCACTAATCATGCTGTAAAGATGATTGGTGAAATCGACCATTTTGCTGATAATCCAAGGGAGGAAAATCAGAAGCGACAGGGCCACGGCGATAATCTTGGGAATGAAAGTCAGGGTCATCTCATGGACCTGGGTGATAGCCTGCAGAATGGAAATTATTAAGCCAATCAAAAGTCCCGAAAGAAGCATCGGCGCCGATACCAGAAGCATAACTATTAAGGCTTCACGCGCTAATGAGACGACCATATCGGGGGTCATAAATCAGCCTTCATTGAAACGATTCCACCAGCGATTTGACCAGCAGATACCAGCCATCAACCAGCACAAACAGCAATATTTTGAAAGGCAATGCCACGATTGTAGGCGGCAACATCATCATACCCATCGACATCAGGACCGATGCCACAATCATATCGATTATGAGAAACGGAACAAAGACCAGAAAGGCGATCTGGAAACCAGTCTTTAACTCGGAAAGAACAAATCCCGGAATAAGCACATGCAGGGGGATATCCTCGGGAGTATTCGGCTGGGGCAGTTCCGCTAAATTGACAAAGAGCGCCAGATCTTTTTCGCGGGTCTGCGCCAGCATGAATTCGCGAAAGGGAGTAATGCCTTTCTTAAAGGCTTCTTCTTTAGTGATTTTTTCTTCCAGGTACGGCTTCAGCCCTTCATTATAAGCCTTATTAGCCATCGGACTGATTATGAAAAAAGTTAGGATCAGGGAGAGAGAAAGAATCAGTTGATTGGGCGGAAGTTGCTGGGTGCCAATCGCCTGGCGCAAAAATCCCAACACTACTACTATTCGGACGAAGGATGTTACCATCAATATGATAGAGGGCGCCAGTGTCAGGACTGTCAGCAGGAGCACAATCTGCAGGGTTGCGGAAAGATCCGACGGTTTGGCTGATTGCCCCAGTTCTACCGAAATTTTAGGAACTCCCTGCGCAACGGCAGGAAGGGAGGTAACGACAGCGCAAAGCGCTGTCAAGATGACAATTTGCAGTTTCTTATTCATATCCTATGAATCAAGACAATCCTATTGGGCGGCATCATGCCGCTATTTTATGCGCCTATGCGGCGGGTCCGGTCTCTTTGAGATTCTGTCCGACCATTCTCCGGAGATTAAGGGTGCGATATTTTTCACGGGCTTCGGAAAGAAGATTACGGAAGCCGGTGATATTCTTTACGGGGACTGCTTCCTGCAGCAGGCGGGCGGTCTCCTCGGAATCGAGTTCCGCCAGGGGAGCAATGCTGTTTTCGGAACTGCCAATCAGGATAGCGCGGTCGGCAAAGCGGACCAGAGATATCGATTTTTTCTGCCCGATATAAGTTGTTTCCAGCAATTCCAGATACCGCCGGCTGCGGTTGGTCGAGAGTTTCTTTCCCATCATTTTTCGCAACAGGAAGAGAAAGCCATAAATCGCTCCTATTACCACAATCATCGCGCCGGCAAGTTTGAGAGCCGAAAGCCATGCCGATGAGTTTTCCCGCTTCACCTGGACAACCTGGCTTTCTATCTGCCCGTGGCTCACTCTCATTGTAACTATCGGGTTCGCGTCTTTCGTCGGCGTCAGAGTGGTTGTTGCCGGGCGCAAGAAACCAAGCAGGAAAATAAGCGCCGCCAGCGACGCTACCAATACTATCTGGACTTTCAGTTTCCGACTCATCGCAAATTCTTAATTCTTTCTTCGGGGGGCATTAACTGCGTGATTCTCAACCCGAAATTTTCCTCGACCACAACCACTTCCCCCCGCGCCACGCATTTCTGGTTGACCAGAAGGTCCACCGGCTCGCCGACCAGTTTATCCAACTCTACCACCGAACCAGGTCCCAGTGCGAGTATGTCGGCGATACTCATTTTAGTTCGCCCCAGTTCAATCGAAACCGGCAGGTCCACATCCATTAAGAGGTCGATATTCTGCGGCGGGCGCGACTCCCGCGCCGACGACAACTGCTGGAAATCCGCCTTGCGGGCGACCGGACGCGGCATTTCTCCCTCTTCGCTGATTTTGCCGTCGGCGATGTCTTTCAGCACATTGTCAATCGACTCCTGGCTAAGCATCGACTCGCGCGGTTCTGCGACGGGCTCTCCCTCTTCCAGAGACGAGTCCGGCTCCTGCTGAGGGATATCCTGAGGCGTCTCCTCGGGCGGCATCGCTTCCGCCGGAATCTTCCCTTCGTTCTTATCTTCCATAATCAATTCTCCTTCGATATCACCGGAAATATCTCGGTTATCTGGCACGCCCGTTTTTTGCCGGCCAGTCCCGGGCGACAGAGGAATTTCCTGCGCCGCGCCACCAGCAACTCCACCGGCGATGATATTTTATTCTCGGTCGGGATGATATCCCCCACCTTTAAGTTCAAAAAGTCTTTCATTTTCAATTTGGTGCGCGCCAGAATCGCCGCCAACTCCACATTTACCACCTGAATATTATCCCGATTATAATCGCGGCTTTCGGTCAGATTCCGCCGCTTGGTGGCATCTATCCAGTTCTGCGCCGAAAGTTTCCCCAGCACCGACTCCAGCGAGACATAAGGGTAGCAGATGGTCAATAGTCCGGTGGTGCTGAACATTTTCAACTGCAGCGATATGACAATCACCGTTTCGTTTGCCGGCACAATCTGTATGAACTGGGGATTGGTTTCAAAGGAACGCTGCTCAATTACTATCGGCACAATATTCTGCCAGGAATCTTCCAGGTCATTGTATATCTTCTGGGCAATCTTGGTCATGACCGATTTTTCAATTCCAGTCAGTTCCCGCTCAATCTCCAGAATCTTTTCACCGCCGCCAAACATACGGTCTATGAAAGCGAAGGTCAGCGCCGGATTGAAATCCATGATACAGAGCCCTTCCAGCGGCGGCGCTGCGAAGGTATATGTGCATGACGGCGATACCAGGGACATGATATACTCGGAATAGTTTATCTGGTCCACCGAAATCAGGTCAACGTCGACCATCGAGCGAAGCATCGCCGAAAGCGTCGAACTGATATGCCCGGCAAAATTGTCATGCATGTTTTCAAACGTCCGCACTTGGTCTTTGGAGACCCGATTGGGATGCTTGAAGTCATAATTGACCACCGAGCGGACTTTTTCCGATTTGCTTACCGCCTGCTCCGCTTCCGGCTCGCTCGACGAGACGGTCGAGAGAAGGGCATCAATCTCTTCCTGGGTCAGTATCTTGGCCAATTCCGTTCTCCTGCCTTTTTCACTGCAATACAAAATCGGTGAAATATACCGCCGCCAGGTCTTCTATCCCCAGCAACTGTTCCACCCGCTTCTTGATTTGAAAACGAGTTATTTCTTTCTGTTTTGGGTCGGTCAACTGTTCGATGGTCTTAGAGCCAAGAATCGTGATGAGCGCGTCCTTGATGAGCGGTTTTCGCTCTTCCAGCAGTTTCTGCGTGGTGGGAGAACCGACCTCAAATCCCAGCGATACCGAGAGGAACCTGGTGCCACCGGTACCGGCCGGATTGACGATTACTCCTTCCATCAGAAAGACCGAGGTCGCCCCAGCGGCACCCTGGCTTTTTGACGACTTCTTCGTTTCCTTGCTTTGCTCTGCGACTGCCTTCTCCTCGACACTCTTGGCAGAACCGAAAAACTTGGTGCCGACAAAATACCCCAGACCGACCATCACCAGCCCTATCACCGCATATATCGCCACCGGCGGTATTTTTTTCTTTGTATTGCTCGCCGCTTCGGGCGCTGTCTTTGCATCCGGCTCTGCCGGCTCATTACGGGGAGGCATCATGTCTCCTTTCTATTTCTTAACGATGCTCGACCGGAGAATCGATTCCTGCCACCAGACGACGGAAACTCGCCACCCGCTTGATAATCTCATCGGGCGTCTCCTTTACCATAATCTTCTTACCATCCGTGAGGCTGATAATGGTGTCGGGAATCGATTCCACGAACTCGATCAGGTCATCGTTAATAACGATTTCGCTGTTATTTAACCGCGTTACTTTAATCATGACGATTCAATTCATTATCTCTTCAGATTCACCAGTTCATCCAGCATCTGGTCGGAGGTGGTGATAATGCGGGCATTCGCCTGGAATCCGCGCTGAGTCGTTATCATGCTGGTAAATTCCTGCGCGATATCGACGGACGAAGACTCCAGCGCCCCTGAGGATATTGTTCCCGAGACGGTTTCACCCGCCACGCCGATTATCGCCTGCCCCGAGTTTGCCGATTCCTGATACAGCGATTGTCCGGCTTTGAGAAGACCGGCGCTGTTATTGAAGTCAGCCAGGACCAGTTGCGCCAAAACTCGGCTTACGCCGTTGGTGAAAATGCCGAAGATATATCCGCTTTTGTCTATCGAAATATTATCGAGAATACCGACGCCGTAGCCATCCTGCGTCAGAATCGACGCCGTATGAGGAGAGGCGAATCCGGTCAAACCGTCGTACTGTCCACTGGTGCCGGCGTCAATGCTGATATCCACCACTGCGGCTCCATTATTGGGATTGAAGGATAGCGAATTGGCGCCGCCGTTATAGGTGAAAGTCAAAAGGGAGCCATCGGGATTAAAAGTTGCCATTCCGCTGCCGCCGCTGATGATAGTCTCATTGCCGCCGAAAGATGCGGTCCAGGACCATTCGTTGGGATTGACCGACTTGAGAAACTCAATGGTCAGAGAATGAATCGCGCCCTGGGAATCATAGACTGTAATCGATGCCGCGTGGGTGGTATCTTCGGTGGTAATCACGGCGTCGCCGGCGCTCAAGCCGTTCAAACTGCTGATTTCGACACCGCCGTTACCGAGTCCGTCGATGCCGGTCGCCAGACCGGTTACCTCATCGACGATTATACTCAAAATTTCCGGAGACTGAGCGGCGCCACCGGAGGGAGTAAAGGTGTCGGCACAGACAAAGGTATGGTCGGTGCCGTTGTTAGCGCTCAAAGTGGCGCCGTTAGCGACTCCAAAAATTACACCGACAATATTCCCGGCCGTGGCAACTCCATTGGCGTCGAGAGTGACTGAAGATGTTGAAGACTCAATATTGTAGTCCACTCCGGAGCCGGCCCGTTCGCGTGTCAGGACAACCTCACCGCCCACCAGTTCGGCTCTAATTCCCTGAAGTTGATTGATGGCGGTAATCAGGTCATTGACCGTGGAATCGAGGGTCAGACCCGAGACGGTCTCCACTCTTGTGCCGTTATCCAGGGCAAGAGTAAAGCCGGAGATATCGGTTACCCCCAGATTACGGAGAATCATATTGCCCGAGAGGGTCGCGCCCGGGAATCCGGTGCCGTCATCACAAACATTGGCGCCGGTGAAACTGGAATTAGTTGCCTGGTTTCCGGTGATTACCAGATTATGTGTCCCGCCGGCGCCGTTGATGGTTATGCCGGAAACGGTACTGATATTAGTTGTTCCGGCCGATACCAACGTGGCGCGCGAATCACTGGCGACCGAGTTGATGTTGTTTCCCAGCGCAATCTCAGTGGTGGCGCGAGCCGGGTCCTGCTGACCGAACGGCATCGTTATGTTGCCGACCGTCGCCGTGGTTCTAATCACGCCATTCTGGTCCGCCATCCGTCCCTGCACAAACAGCCCTGTAGAAGGGTCTACCAGATTGGAGTTGGCGTCAAATCCGAAGGAACCGGCACGACTGTAATAACGTCCGGTGTTATCGGAAAGAACAAAGAAACCGGCTCCCTGCAATGCCAGGTCGGTTATCTGTCCGGTGGTCTCCAGACCGCCCTGCTGGAAGAGGTTATCGATGGATGCCACCGATACGCCCAGCCCCAGCTGGATCGGATTGGTTCCGCCTGAGAGAGTGGAAGGTCGCCCGGCGCCCTTATAGGTCTGCACCAGCGCTTCCTTGAAAGTCACCCGACCGGTTTTGAAACCGATGGTGTTTACATTGGCGATATTGTCGCCGATCACGTTCATTTTTACCTGATGGTTTCGCAGTCCCGAAACCCCGGCGAATAGTGATGCCATCATAACGGCATTTCCTCCTTACGCAACGGTAAGGCTTCCCCGTCTCGATACAGGGACCAGCCCGTCGTTTGGTTTATTGTGTTTCTATTTTTTTTCATATCACAAAACAATCGCGGAATCGATGGATGTTACCACCCCTTCCCGCAGATGCTCTTTTCCGAATGCGGTTACCACTGTCCGGGTCGGAACGGAGACAACATAGGCAGAGTTGTCGTCAAGAATCAAAGTCTCGCGTGACCCCTTGGTTTCGGCTTTGTCAATTGCCTGTGCAATCTGCGTCAATTTGGAATCAGAGAGTTCAATGCAGCGGGAGAAAAGCCGCTCCCGTGCATGTCTGGAAAAATTGACCCGGCAGGCGTCGGCAAGTTCCCGCGAAAAATTGTCGGTTCTGGTTTTGTCCGGGCGTAACCCGCCGCTTTTCTCGACCGCGTTGCCCCGCCGGGCAATCTCGAGAAGATTTACATCACGATTGAAATTTTCTGTTCTCATCGCAATCCTCCCTCAATCGTCGCCCATATCAATAGCGCTGACATCCGCCAGGGCTATCTCCAGCCCGTTCACTTTCAGGAACGCGGCGCCGTCATGATACACTACCCCCTGCACCGTTCCGGAGACGAAGGTGGAAGGTGTAATGGCATTGCCCGAGGCATCCTCAGCCGTTACCTCTATGGTGTAATAGCCCGACTCGGCGCGGTTGCCGGCAGTATCTTTTCCGTCCCATTTGAGAGAATTGACACCGGCCGAAAGGTCAACTTCGGTAAGTGTCCGCACCACTCTTCCCTCCATATCCAGTATCTTGACAGTCGCTTTGGCGGCGGGACGGTCCGTCGTGAAATTTATCGTCGGCTGATTTTGCCGGTCAAGATATACGCCACTGTAATTCGCGGTGACACTACGACCGATGAGAGAGGTCGCCATGGTATTGTTGATAGTCTGCATCTGCAGATAATCCCACTGCAACGCCGACGAGAGGGATTCATTAATATTGCTCATCTGCTCCAGCGATGAGAACTGCGCCAGTTCCGCAATAAAGGACTCATCATCCATCGGATTGAGCGGGTCCTGGTTGGTCAACTTGGTTATCAGAAGTTTCAGGAAATCATCTTTACCAAGCACATTGGTCGCCTGAAACATATTCTGCTGATTGGCGCCGTTGTTAATAGAGGATACTACTCCCATATATTTCTCCTATGCCACCCAGTTCACGCCGGTGGCGCTGATATAAAGTCGCTGATTGAGAATTTTTTCGCTCAATCCCGAGATGGGATGTGATGGTATTCGACTGTTGTGACGAGACGCACCGCCGGTATCAGCCGGGGAACGGCGACCGCTGAAGGCTCGCTGTCCTACCTGACCTCCCGCCAGCGAAATCTGAAAGGAGTCAAGTTTGATTCCCTGACGCGACAGATGCTCCTGGAGTTGGTCTAGACTCGCCTCTACCGCCGCCCGAACTTCCGCTGACTGTACTGTCATTCTTCCGTGCAAATTGTCACCGCTGGCGGATAGGGTTAGACGAACCGTGCCCAAATGCTCCGGTTCCATCTTTATGATGACTGTCCGTCCCAATTTCAACTCCCGAATATCCGATTCCGAGGGGGCCGTTAACCGGACGGAATTTATTTCCGGCTTCTCAGTATGCTGCAGCCGATGATTTATCCGGCCGTCAAATGCCAATTCCTTCCCCGCAATTACTTTCCCATCTTTCCACACCGGTTCTGACGCTTCGACACTGTCATCTGTGTCATAGATAATCTTGTCTGTCACTTCTCTTACTTCCGGTCTCTTCGGAGCAGTGTTATCAGCATTCTTTATGGAGCCGTCCGGCCCCTCCAAATTGCCCATGCTCTCTCCGGAATTCTTCCCGGAGGAGTTTTTCGCCGACGACAATAATCTCATTGCTGAGAAATTCATACGGTCGTCAAAAAAGATTGGTTTCAAAGTCAACGTTTCAGAATCGCAATAATCCTGTTCAGAAATATCTCCGGTAAAGGAGGATATTCTTATCCCTTTCAGGTCACGTTCAAACGTCTTCAGTCCGGCAAGCAGCGATTCGGCCGTCTTATCGACCGGATATTGCAGATTGAGGTCGCTTTCAACCAGCAAGGGAGCCTGGATACGCACGGCTGTTTCGGGAAAACCGGACAGCCCGGAAGGATTGCTGCCCTGCCTGAAATCTTGGTTTTGGAATGACCAGTCGTTACCTGCGGTTGCCGCCGACAGAGACAATTTATTTATGAAATTTTCAGATGCCATCTTCTCGTTAACGATAAACGGCATCTCCGGTATCAGCCGGCTATTTGACTTGTTTAATAGTGGACCGGTATTCAACTCTGCTGCGCTAAACTTTCCTGTAGCCGCCAACCCCTCTTCAATCTTCCCGTTTTGGAGAGGCTCTCCGGAATCAAGAAGTATTCCAGATAAAAAGTTATCCTTGGTGAAAGCAACCGGTGCCGGATTATTTCCCGCCAATGGGCGATTTAATGATGCCAATATTTCGCTGGCTGCTCTTTTGCTTTTGTCACGGCTATTTTCCGGGACTGAAACTTCCAGATTTTTTGGCGGCGTTAGAAATTCTGATTCCTGTCTCACCGGGATATAACCCATATCCGGAGGATTATCGGCTTCAGTCGTCATCCCGGGGAAATCTCCAAGGAGCCCGAGAAACATCTTGAAGCCATGCGAGTCCTCCTGATTGCCGCCAATAACCGGAACCGCCGTTTGCGAGACGCTCTCGGCTGTCAAGGAATCGAGTATGTTTATTCCGTTATTCATTATTCATCGATTATAGTGATCAATTGCGTGGAGATGCTCGCAGCCCGTTTGGGTGGTAGAAGCGCCAGCAGTTTGGCGGCATTGACCGGTTTCATCCGCGGAATTATCGCCACGACCAGGGAATCATCCAGATTCGCGACCAGTTGCGCTACATCTTCCGCTTTCATACCGTCGTAGAGTCGCGCCAAACTCATTATCCGAGCCGTCTCGGCATCATCTAACTTTGCCAGCCCCTGCACTACTTTATTCTCTTTCTCCTGCAACTCGGCCTGCTTTTTGTCGAGTTCGGCTTTTTCGGCAGCCAGAAGTTCCCTTGCATTTTGAATATCGCTCAGACTGTCAGTTGCTGCCGCCGAATCGCCCGGGGCGACCGGAGTTTTTTCTTCAAAGTCGAAATCGAGAAACGCCAGTTCTTTCATCACCTCGTTGGTGTCAAAATCAATAACGAGCAGTTCTTCCGGAGAAAGTCCTGATACCGGGACAACAGCAGCGGAATCGGTCACGACCGCGGTGGAATCGACATTTACTGAGGGCTCACTTTGCTCCGGGACTCCCTGAAGAAACATTGAGATCGCCATCGCCAGCGCAAACAGGCCCGCTCCCACTACCGCGGGAAGAAGGAATCCCTTGAGTCCTTTGCCGCCATCCGGATTTTTGGCTTCCCCTTCGGGACTGTCCAGACCAACTATTTCGCTGTTGGCCGGTTTCTCCGGCTCTTTGCTCTGCTCTTTTGACTTTTTATCTGCCATATCAAAAATGAAAAAATTACATTTTTCCGAAGTTCCGTTGAGCAAGGGGTGTGCCCAATTTCGATGGCGAACCGTAAGGCTATGAATTCAAATGTCTTAGCCGGCAGAAAGAAATTGCCAAGAAGTGATTGAGCCCCTTGTTTCCAGAATTCTTTTCCTTAGAGCAAGGCAAAAAATTCCGTAATTGTCAAACCCTGTATAGGATTAAATAGTCACTGGAGTACCGACCAAGAATCCGTCACCAATCGAAGCGACCCTCAGTGAAACTATCGCTCTGCCATTTCTATCAGATTGAGGCATCGATATTCTGAGGTAGTTATCCGTAATCCCCATATGAAGCTCCCCCTTTTTTGCTGTTCGCTCTGCAATCGCCCCCAGAATCTTTCCCGTTTGCCGTTCCAAAGCCTTCCTGTACGACCGTAATGAGATTTTTCGCAGAATTTCGTTTCGCTCCTTAATCACCGAAGACTTCAGTTTCCCCTCCAACTGCGAGGCTTCTGTTCCCTTACGGTCCGAGTAAGAAAAGACATGGAGATAATCCAGAAATCCGCTCTCCGCCAGGGCAACTGTCTGCGCAAAATCATCTTCGTTCTCCGACGGGAATCCGACAATTACGTCAGCCCCGATTGTAATATTGTCAATGCTGTCTTTTATCGTTTTGGCTGTTTCCAGATATTCTTCTCTGGCGTAGGGACGATGCATCAATTTCAAAATCCGATTCGAACCGGACTGGAGCGGCAGATGCAGATGCCGGCAGACTCGCGGGGAATTATTCGCCATGAATTTTATAAGTTCAGATGTTATCTCCTGAGGCTCAATTGAAGAAAGTCGTACCCGGTTCAGTTCCGTTTTGTGCAAAATGATTCCCAAAAGGGCTGTCAGCGACGAGACATTATCGTAGCGGTACTCACCGACATGCACGCCGGTTAGAACCACTTCCTGGTATCCCGAGCGAACCAAGACGTTAATCTCATCGATTATCTCCTGCGGCGCCCGGTTGACCAGCCTTCCCCGAACCAGGGGAACAATACAATAGGAGCAATTCTGATTGCACCCATCTCCAATCTTAACCCAGGCGCGGTTGTGCTGATAAAATTCCGAAAGCAGAGAAGGTTCGGCTTTTTCCAATTGATTTGAAAACAACTCGGGCCACTGTCGGCTCAGCAGATGTACAATATTGTCCTTCTGCTTGTTACTAACAACCAGGTCAACGCCGTTAAGACTTGCCACCTCTTCGGGGGTGGCGCTGACCATACATCCGACCACGATAATCCGTTTTTTGCCGTCGTGTCGTGCCGCGGCGGATATCGCCCGACGGCAACTGGCATCGGCCCGCCCGGTAACGGTGCAGGTATTTATGATGTAAAGGTCGGCCTCCTGCTCGAAAGCGACTCGTCGGAATCCCTTCAGCGACAACTGCGCCGCCATGCTCTCGGTCTCATACTGGTTGAGACGGCATCCAATTGTCTCAAAGGCAACACGCGGCGTCATATCTCTTATACTCGCCTCTGTTTTAAAGCAACTACAACAGCCATATCATAATCACAAACGAAAAGGCAGGAGCGTTTGCTCCTGCCTTTTCTTATGTCAACAGACCTTTTTCAAGGCCATTTTCTTCTTAGAACTCTCGCCGTATCGCCCTTTCAGTTCGCGTCATACAGCGGGAGGCTCCTGCCCTTCAGGAGATTGCTCGGCCGTGGTCGACATTTCGCCGGAGCCACTCTGACCGAGAGCCTCGCCCATAGAAACTGTCCGGGTCGGGTGCTTTGTCAGGTATTGCTGATACTCGGCATCCTCACGATCTTTGTAGTACGCCGAAACCGAAAGCACTATCTTGTGTGAGGCACGGTCAAATTCAATCACTTTGAGCGGTATCTGCTCTCCTTCAGAGAAAACATCACCGGGATTGACCAGGTCCGGTTTCCCCAACTGCGCAGTCGGGACAAACCCCTCCACATCGCCGTCAAGGTCCACCGTCACCCCCCGATCCAGTACCCGCGATATAGTACCGAGACACTCGGCTCCCATAGAGTACTTTTTCGAGATTTCGGGCCAGGGGTCTTCTCTCAACTGTTTAAAGCCAAGCGAAATGCGGCGATTCTCATGGTCGATGCGAAGAATTTTGACTTCGATTTTATCCCCCTTCTTCATCAGTTCCGAAGGGTGCTGAATCCGCTTTGTCCACGACATATCGCTGATATGAATGAGCCCGTCAATCCCTTCCTCCAGTTCCACAAAGGCGCCGAAGGCGGTCAGGTTACGGACTTTCCCGCTCACTATCTTGCCGGCCGGATATTTCTTCTCAATCGTATGCCACGGGTCCGGCTCCATCTGCTTGATACCGAGCGAAATCTTCTCATTCTCCTTATCCACCGAAAGGACTACCGCGTCAATCTTGTCCCCGACATTCATAATCTTGGAAGGATGCTTGATATGCTGTGTCCAGGACATTTCCGAAATATGAATGAGACCCTCGACCCCTTTCTCCAGTTCCACGAATGCCCCGTAATCGGTAATAGAGACAACCTTGCCGGTCACTTTCTTGCCGATAGGGTATTTCTCTTCAATATTCTCCCACGGGTACGGGGTCAGTTGTTTCAAGCCGAGCGAGATGCGCGAGGTCTTCTCGTCAAAATCAAGAATCTTGACCGAAATCCGGTCTCCCAGAGAGACCATTTCGCTGGGATGCTTGATTCGTCCCCAAGACATATCGGTGATATGGAGAAGTCCGTCAACTCCGTTAAGGTCGATGAAAACGCCAAAGTCGGTGACGTTTTTGACAATTCCTTCACGAACCTGACCGACCGCGATCTCCTTAAGAAGATTCGCCTTTTTGGATTCTCGCTCCTCTTCAAGAACTACTCGTCGGGAAACAACTATATTTCTGCGATTTTTGTTCAGTTTGATTATTTTTAGATCCATCGAGGTGCCGATAAGAGCATCAAAATCGGGCACCTGGCGAAGTGCTATCTGCGAACCGGGCAGGAAGGCATCAACTCCCATGATATCAACCACTACACCGCCCTTGATCCGTCGCGCCACTTTGCCGCTGACCAACTCGCCGGAATCATGAGCCTCCTGGATCCGGTCCCAGACTCTCATGAAATCGGCTTTCTGCTTGGAAAGAATCAACTGACCGTTTTGGTCTTCAATCTCCTCTAAATAGACATCAATCTTGTCCCCGACGGCGATATTGATTGGCTCCATGAATTCCGAAATCGGAATGATTCCTTCCGATTTAAATCCGACGTCGACTATCACATCATCGCGGGTCACCCCCAGGACAACGCCCGCCACGATTTCTCCCTCTTTGATGCTCTTGATAGTGCCATCATACATATCAAGCAACCTCTTGTACTCATCAGGGGAATATTCGCGGCTGTCGATTTCGGTAAGTTTCATCGAAGCCACAGTAACCGGTTCCGCCGGGCCCGGCGGAGGGGACACCTCAACGCGGGCGGCTGCTTTCTCCGAGAGACGCTGCCGTCGCGCCGTAACTATCTGTTCTTGTGATTCTGTTTCGGCTGACTCGACCAGATGACTCGGCTCGGTCTCGACTTTCTTGACCAGCTTTATCTTCTTGGTCTTTGTCTTCTTAGCCATTCCTGCTTTCCGTTTGGTCAGCTTTGGCGCTTGCTCACCTCCTGCTACTGCCACTTTACTTGTGCTTGGGTTCTTGGCACTTGCCATCGTTAAAAAATCCTCCTTAAACGATATATTTATCCCCGGGCGCGCTCGCCCTGCGGGGGATATTCAATGTCAGTGAGTCGCCCAATAATGAATCGACCCAGATTGTCATTATCGTATATTTCGCCCCTAATGTCAAGCCTTCCTTGACTTTTTCAGTAATTCCTCCCGCAACCCCTCTATTCGCCGCATTATCGCTTCCGCCAGTTTATGATACCCCTCCTTGTCGCTTCCGAAAGACCCGGTCTCATCTTTATCCATCGGATTGCCATATACAATTGCCAGCCTTTCCTTACCGATGAAGCAGCCAAACAGATTATTCGCTCCATGAATGTAAACCGGCACTACCGGTGCCCCGGTGTTTTTGGCTATCATTCCTATCCCCGGACGAGGCGCCAGGAATTTCCCCTGTTTTGCCCGGGTACCTTCCGGAAAGATAATAAGCCCTTTCCCCTCTCTTAATAGCCTCTCGGCAAGTTCCAGCGCCTTTTTATCAAAACCCTGCCGATTAAGAGGATGCGCATTAAGCGCTGAAATCAGTTTCCCAAACAATTTATTGCGGAAGAGTTCTCTCTTTGCCAGAAAATGGACCTCCCGTTTCACAAAACTCCCTACCAGGGGCGGGTCATAATAAGAGATATGATTGCTCGCCAGGATAAACGCCCCCGCCGGTGGCACCTTATCGGAATCATAGATTTTGATGCGGAAAATCAGTCGGGCGATTATTCTAACCAGGGTAATACAGCAAAAATAGAAAGGTCTCATACTCCCGAAAATCGTGCTTTGGCAAGTTTGATGATTTTCTCCACCTGCTCCTCGATGGTCAGATTCGAGGTATCAATCACCACGGCATCGCCGGTCCGAGTCAACGGCGAATGCTCCCTGCCGCTGTCGTAAGCGTCCCGACGGGCAAGTTCCTCCTTCTGGTCATCCAGTGAGGAGGGTATATTTAAACGGGCAAAATCGAGCAGACGACGTCGCGCACGCTCCTCAATCGATGCCTCCAGGTACACTTTCAAATCGGCATCAGGGAATACCACGGAGGTAGTATCTCGTCCTTCTGCCACAATATTCCCGTCTTTTCCGAGTTCTTTCTGCTGCCGCACCAGCGCTTCCCGCACCTCTTTGTGCGCCGAAACCTGCGATACCGCCGCCGTCACCTCGGGAGTCCTAATCGCCGCGCTGACATCCTCTCCGTTGAGAAATACCAGATTGCGGTCATCTTCATTTCTGAAGGTTATTTTCAACTTCCTTGCGGCATCGCCGAGGGCATCTCCATTATCCGGCGGTATCCCCTGCCGCAAAGCATACAGGGTCACCGAGCGGTACATCGCTCCCGTATCGAGGTAGATATACCCCAAACGCAATGCCAGCAACTTGGCGGTCGTAGATTTACCGGAACCGGCCGGTCCATCGATGGCGATAATCTTCCCGGCTAATCCGGTCAACTTGTACGGTCTGGACATAGGGGCAATAAGATAAAGAATCTCACCGAAAAATCAAATAGGGAAACCGCTGCCTCCCATGGCAAATCCTTCATTTCTTTCTGTCACAGCTATATCGTATCCCCCTCATGCTCAGAAATCAATGCCTCGCCTCCAAAGAAAAAGCCCGCTCCTTCCGGCACGGGCTCTTCTCAGAGATCACGCTCGCTGCCTTAATAGTAATCTATAGACAGGTGACTCAGATTCCCCCCTAATTTCAGATTCACCTGCACTGCCGCCGAGTCAAAACCGGCCGACCGATACAATCCCCCCTCATCCGCCAAATCCATAGCCTTTAAATAGGAGGCATATTCCTCACCATCAACGGTCAGGCCGGCCTCGCGCGGAATACGCAGATTGAATCGGGAATCATCACCCGAAATTTCCAGTTCCACCTTCGGGCGCTGCGAGCCAACCTTCAGATAGATCTCTCCGTCATCGTTGTCTATCTTGAGATACTCGAGATGATTGCCTTGAAAATTTAGACTGATATCGGCGTCTTCTCCCCGGGTATTCATTCTGATCGGGACATTCTCGGGAAACGACATGGTCCAATCACGCCCGTACCGGTGACCATCAATCACAATCACGCCGTCCCGTCCGAAACGGCGCTTGATTTCAATTCGACCCACCCCATCGACCTTCTCGAATTTTATCTCCGGTTTGCGGGAGAAGCGGTCGAAGCGGGCCGTAATCAGGTCGGCTGTCGCCCGGTTCATGAAAATATCGGCGCCACCATGCTCAACGGTAACATCTAAAAGGCTAATCTCTGGCTCGACCGGTTGCTCCCAGCGATAAGTGGAAAAGAATCCTTTATCTTCCCCCTCGGAGCCAGTTTCGACGGCGACTGCCACCATAGCCACAATCAATATTAAAGGCGAGAGATAAGCGATAGCGCTCCATTTCGATTTCTGGAATATTTTCTCCAGGCCGATGGCAATTAGAATCAGAGGCCACCACATTATCAGTTCGCCCCAGTATGACCAGTCCAGCGCCCCCAGATTATTGAGAAGCAGCATAACTCCTATGGCGAGCAGAAGGAGTCCCCACCTCAGTCGACTCGGCGTCATTTTGTCCCCTCCTGTGGAAGCATATCATTATGCGAGTTTTTCCGTCCGATTACACCGAGCAGCACAATGGCTCCTATGACTATCAGGATTATCGGGAAAAGATAATCAAAGTCGAACCACCACCAGTACATATTATGCATCAAAATCAATCCGCCGACAACAATCAGTATGATTCCGGGGATAAGTCCCCTCTGGCTGGAAGATGGTTTTTCTACAGGCGGCGGGGTCATATCCAGTTTTTCAAATTCCAACTGAATCGGTTTCTTCGGCATCGCAATCCAGGCGATGATATAGATTAAAATCCCGATTCCGTGCAGGAAAATCAAAGCCAGAGCGGCGATACGGACCAGGGTTGGGTCGATATCAAAATATTCTGCAATCCCTCCGCATACTCCGGCAATTTTTCGGTCCATCTGTGAACGATAAAGCCGTTGGGTCATACAAACCTCCCTTTATCAGGCTTGATTTTTTTCTAATGTTTAGTTACGGAAAGAGGGCAAAAAAGTTCTTACTTAATTGCCGCTTCCAGAGATGTAATAAATTCCTGAATCTTTTCGGATGTTTTCACGTCGGCACGTTCGCGAAGCCTCTGCAGCCGTTCCAGCATCTCCCTCTGCTCCGTCGAATCGGGACTCAACTTCCCGACATTAAAGAAAACTTCCCCCATCTCAAGAAAGATAACCCCCAGTGAATCGGGCGACGGCTCTATCCGTTGTTTGGCGGCCGCCTCCGGGTAGTGCGGCGATAGATACGCAGCATATCGCGCCGAAAGATATTCCGCCCGGCTCTTCCATAAAATATATTCCGCAAGGTCGGCTGTGTCGGCGCCGACTTTATCCGGCTTCACCGCCATATAAGTCATTTCCTGTGATTCCACTTTGAGGACAGTGCCAAGCTCGGCTTTCGCCGCCTTCTTCGGTTTCTCTCCCCCCTTAGCCGCCCGAGTTTCCGGTTTAGCGGAAATAATCTGCCGCTCCGATGAGTCGGCGATTATCTTTTTCTCCGGCGCCATTTCCGCCGCCGGTTGATAGATCTCCGCCGATTTGGCTTCTTCCGGTTCCAGATGACTCTCCAGAATCATTTTCTCAGTCGGCGGCAACGCAGAATGCGGCTCTTCAACCTTTAATGCTAATCTATTTCCTGCTCCTGTAGCCTGTTTGGTTGGAAGTTTTTCCAATTCTTGAAGTTTATCACCGTTAACTTTCTGTTCAGCCCCTCCATCTGCCATTTTCTTTATCTCATCTGTTTCTTTCTCTGTCTCATTTTCAACCTCAATCAATGGTATCGGCTTCACACTCTCTTTCTTGTACCACCCTTCATAGTAAGAAATGAACGCCACCAGTACGACCGAAGCCGCTACCGCCGTGAAACGAATCCAGGTTTCGGCGCGGCTTTTGCCCCGCACGTTGACAATCTCTGCCGGAGGTACTTCCGGTATCCCGGCAAGTATCCTTTCCCGGCTCCCTTCCCAGTACTCCGCGTTACCTTCAAATTGAAAGTCTTCCGCCATGCTCTCCAACTTTTTCATCTGCTCGAACTGGTGACGGCACTGCGGACAGCCTATCAGATGATTTTCCACTTCGCCCATTTTTCCGCGCGTCAGACGTCCATCCAGATACTGCCCCAGGAGTTTTCTTATTTTGTCACAATCTATCATATTCGTCACAGCAAATCCTTCAATGCCTCGGTCAATTTCTGTCGTGCCCGGTTAAGACGAGAATCAACTGTCCCAACCGTAATCCCCAGTTCCTTGGCAATCTCCTCATAACTCAATTTCTCAAAACTTCTCAAGATAAATACGGCGCGAAACGGCGCCGGAAGCCCCTTAACCGCCGCCAGAAATCGCTTTTCATTCTCCTTTTCCAGAAGTTCTTCGAGGGGATTCATTGACGGTGTTGCCTTTTCCAGCAGAAAGTCGTCATTCTCCCCAACCGGCATCTCCCGCAATTCCCGCTTTATCTGATTTACCGCCAGATTACGAGCAATGGCGGCAATCCAGGGGTAAAAGGGACGGTCTTTCTCGAATCGTGCCAGCGATTGATAGGCTTTTACAAACGCTTCCTGCACAATATCTTCCGCCGTATCAAACCGTCCTACCATAAGATAGACCATCCTGAACACCTTCTTCTGATATTTCATTATCAGCCTGCCATAAGCCCGATGGTCTCCGGAGCAAGCCGATAACACTAAATCCCGGTCAGAGACATCACTACCTTCATTATTTACCCGGCTGGGCTCGTTTTCTTCCCGAAAAATCTTCATTAATTTCATGCTTTTTTGCTGGCCATGCGGCAGATGTTCAAAATCAATCTCTCCAGCACCAGTTTCTCCGGCTTTATATTCCCGCGCAGGTCACGGTCGGCGTCGGACATCAGAAGGATTATGTCTTCCAACTGCCCGTTCTCGAATCTTGCCGCCTGCTGACGATATTTCCCGGTCATCCATTTCCGAAACGGCGGCAGCGGTCTCTCATTCTTGACAAAATATAGTTCCTGAAAATGATTACTCAACCAGAAAAAAACGCCCGATTCTTTCTCGCCGCCGTTGAGCATATTTTCCAGCATCGCCAGCGCCCGGTCAAAATCGCCCGCGGCAACGTGGTCTCCCAGTTCAAAGACCTTGAACGCCTGGTAATCGGCGCTGAGTCGAGCCACATCTTCGCGGCTTATCTTTCCCCCATCACCGGCATAATTGATGAGTTTATTAATTTCTTCCGTGAGTCCCCCCATGTCTCCGGCGCTCAATTCCAATAGAAGTCTTACCGCTTCTCTTTCAATCTCAATCTTATGCTCCGCCAGAGATGAGATTATTTTCCGCTCCGCGACATCACTGCGCACCTTCCCGAATTCCACTTCCGCTGTCTTTTTAAGCAGAAGTTTCGTTGACGCCGCATCTTTCTTGTATTTCGCGCCCGGAGTTATCATGATGACTACTCGGTTCGGGTCGGGTGGGGTCAGGAGTGAAAGTATCTTTTCGACCTCCGACGGCACCAGGGATTGAATATCATTTATAGTGAAAACCTGACGCTCCCCCAGCATTGGGACCACGGCCAGTTCGTTGAGAATATCCTGCAATTTCCCTTTGGCGGCAGTCAGGGTGATATGATTGACAGAGACCAGCGATTTTGGCAGGAAACAGGAAACAAGTTTTTTCTCGGCTTCCTTCATCCGATAATCTTCGGAGCCGTAGAAATAGTAGACCGGCTTAAACTTGCCGGATTCAATTTCACGATTGAGTTCCGCCGGTGTCACGGAGAGAATTTAACGGGGGAAGCGCACCGCTGTCAATCAAAAAGGGAATTTAAGGCAGGATTGTTCTCTTTCGGTATCCAGCCGAGACTGAATTCATACTTGACTTTGTACTCAAGGGTTTTCTTCAGCAGCTCGGTGAATTCATATTGGCAGACAGATTGCATATTGACCTGTTTTATCAGGTCCAGGTTGTTTCCATAGATATTCAGTTCCTTTCCCTGAAACAGTTTCTGATTCAGCTCAATAAACTCCAGAAGAGTCAAAAGCGAGGCGTATTCGGTATGAAGTTCCTCCCCGGCAAAGGGTGCTTTGAAACTTATGCCGGCGTCCGGTATCGAGAAACAGACCAGCATCTTATGATTGCCGGCGGAACTAAAACGGGGCGCCGCCTGCTTTGAGGGACGATATGCACCGAAGTAACATTCCATGCCTTTTCTTCAGGGCAAATCTCATGCCTTTCTTAAGTCGCTTTTAGAACAGATTTAATCCATTGTGGCGCTTACGAATAAGACCGATGCTTACAATTGCGCCAGACGGCGATATGAATCGCTCTTCACTCTTCTGCACCTCCAGGCGTATTTTCTGTCTGGCGGTCTGAACCAGGAACAAGCGACCAACCCATTCTCCCGCGGAATCTAGCCTTGTTGGCGGCGACAAAATTTCAGTAACTTTTCATTGCACTTGAATTGAGGTGTAATTCGTCTATATTACAAAGATAGGCCAATGATTGGAGGGGTATGATGAAAGTCGATAAGATTCTGATAATCTGCACGGGCGTCATGCTATTCCTGCCCGCAATAAGTTCCTCACGCTCACTTTATTCGGACAAGACGGTTGATTCGGGAATCTTCTTGTCTACTCCCCAAATCATTATTGCACCCGATTCAATAGTTGACCCGGTCATAAATTGGCCGGTCTATGCCGCCCTCCAGCAGACGGCAGAGTTATCTGCTTCCTTTGACTGCTTCGGCATGTTCGGCACAGGTGGCGGAAACGGGCACTATCTGACCGCCTGAAATTCATTCCATCTTCGTTAACACACCAGTGGCGGCCCCCCCTTGTACAAGTTTGCCAGAAGATAGGTAGCATCAATGATATTCACGGTGCCATTCCCATTACAGTCCGCTGATTCCAGCGGAAA
>DYGG01000073.1 GCA_020724775.1 Ignavibacterium sp.
CCGAAAAACTGCCCTTTGTCATCAGTCTGACCCACCCCAAGGGGTGGGGCACCAATGGATGTTTGGCAGTGCGAATATAGTTCTATCGGAACCCACCCCAAGGGGTGGGGCACCAATGGATGTTTGGCAGTGCAAATATAGTTCTATCGGAACCCACCCCAAGGGGTGGGGCACCAATGGATGTTTCTGTGTGTGCAGACTTCCCTCGGTTGCCCCGACGTATTGGTCGTGGTGGCGCGCTCTTCACTCTTTCAGACGCATTTCCGCCTGATGCACCAGCCGTTCCGCCTCCAACCAGTCGGACATATCGTTTCCGCCGGAAAATCCTCTTCGCTCCGCCAGAGCGTACGCCAGTTTTTCCACCAGAAGTCGTGACTGGTCCGGGTTGGGCGCTCCAAACAGCACCATCTCCGCCCGGGAGCCGTCCTTCGATTCAATCACCAGAATCTTATCGCTGTTGTCGGAGTCCTTCTGGAGGAACACTGACGACGGCTCCTTGATGGTCAATATCGGCGAGAGAATCTTCTCCGGGTCCCACAGTCCGGTGAATAACTGAAGACCGCTGATTGACCGCCCCGTTTTCTCCAGCGATATGCCGAGAAAGGGGATATTCTCCGCCAGCGTCCGGGAGTGATTTTCTTTTTCCACGATGCTTATATCAAGTTGACGATACTGATTTGACGAGTTGAAACTCTTGCAGAATTTCGCCCAGTTGTTTCTCTTAATCTCTTTCATCAGCAACCTCCTTGTTTGGTCATTCCTTCCGCGCTCCTCAAAGGATGTCCAGTTATACAGGAGTAAATAATTAGGTTAATCCACCTCACGCTTTATTTCAGGATACATTAACTTTTATACCTTATTTCTCAGAAATGGCAAGTAAAAAATCTGTAAATCGGGGTAGGATATTTCTTGGAAAATGGACTCAGTTCGTTGAAGCAAAACGCCTCTTTTGACTGAGTTTGAGAGCGCTCAAAGAAAGGCGGTGAGAATAGAAGTTATCTTGTTGAACGTTAAGAACTAAGCGGAGCGACGCAGTTCGATAACAGGGGCTTCGGGCGGGCAGCCGAGACGGAAGGGGAACCAATGACCAATGCCGGAGGAGAGATACATCTGGGAATTCCCTTTCTGATAATGTCCCCAGAGATACCGTCCGGGCATAAACGGCGCAAAGAAACTTCTTCCGCCAACCCCCACCTGTCCGCCATGGGTATGACCCGAAAGTGTCAAATTTATCCGGTAATCGGCGGCGATATCAAATCCTTCGGGGCGATGAGTCATCAGAATCTTGAACCCGTCGGACGGGGCGCCATCCAGCGCGGCAGTTATGGTCTTGTGAAGAAATGCGGAGCCGTCACGGCGCAGGAATCTTGGGTCATCGGCCGCCGCCAGATAAAGAGAGGTTCCTTTTATATCTAATGACATGCCGGAACTCTTCAGAAGCGGCACCGGGCTTTTGGCAAAGATCTGATACACTTCGTTTACTCCGCGATAGTATTCATGATTCCCCAGCGACGCAAAGGTACCGTACGGCGGTTTCATATCGACCGTCATTTTCAAGGTATCAGGAAGAAGTGTCAGGTCATCGGCGATATCACCGGTCAGAAGAATGATATCGGGGTGATACGGTTCCGCCGCTGTCAGTATCTCTTCAAAATCATCGAGCATTTTGTAGATGCCGAGATGCGAATCGGTCAGATGAAGAATTCTAAGTCCATCCAGTTCGGCCGGGAGATTGGGGAATTTCATCGGCAGGAGATAAACATTGGTTCCCTGGAAAGCCCGCGCGATTCCTCCTCCTCCGGTAGCGATGGTGACCAGCGGAAGAGCCGCGGCGGTACCTTTAAGGAAAACTCGCCGGTCGCGATTGATAGTTTCTGACGGATTAGCCGCCTGTTTGGTTTTTCTCTTTTCCAGCAGGCGATGAATGAGATTCAGAATACCGGAAAAGGGGAGAGAGAGGGTCAGACCGAGAAGCAACACCAGCGAGCCGGCCGCCATCACCGAGCCGACCCGTTTGAGCGGCTCGATATCAAACCGATGCGCCGAGAACCAGACGGCGATAGAGAGAAGACCGAATGCCGGGACAAGAAAAGCCGCTACCCGGACTGACTTATGTTTCCACCAGACTTTGTTGAAAAGCCGGATAAACAGTATTACCAGCGCGGAAAGTACTGTCAGAACGGTCAGAGCAAAGAGCAAAATGAAACTCATAGCGACAAATTATACGATTCAGGGCTTCGGTACGCCGTTTACTAAATATATGACATAACCGCGGCGTGGATAGTTCCAAAAAAGTGAACTATAAGAGAATCAAAGACTTATAAACAAGGAAAGCCGGTTATCTCACGATATCGCCCCGGCTTGTGCCGTTACGAATCGCTTGGGCATATACTCCAGCGGTCCGGCGAAAGTTAGAAAGGTTATCTCGAACCGCTGCCCTTTCATCAGATGAAAGTTGAAGATATGTAGAAGCGATGTCCCCTGGTACACTTTTTCAAAGCCTCCCTCAGAGAGGGAGATAGTAAATATTGGCACCTGCCAGACTTCAGCCGGTTTGTCGAGAGCGAGCGCGACGGCAAGGCGACGATAATCATCGCGCATAATCGCGGTGTAGCAGTTGGGTGTGATAACAACCGAATCGAGGAAACTGTTTTCTTTGCGGACGCCGTCATAAATTAGATAGCGGTCATCGGCATGCCCCGCCTGAAAGTTGAAATTGTTTTCCACGGCGAATCGGATGTTGTAGATATCATCTCTTTCCGAATAGAGGCAGTAATTGACCGAGAAGACATCGGAGTCATCGGCGAAATAGAAGACTTTTTCCACGGTCAGTTCTTTAATACCTTCGGCGCGCCAGAGACGTCCGTTTCGTTTCAAGCTGACAATATTGCTCGCTTCTTTCTTGTCTGATTCATACACCTCGAGCACAAAATCCCCTTCTTCGTTGAAGTGTCCGCTCTGAAAGAGGGCGATATCGGCATGCGGGGGAAGAAAATGGTCGATAAAGCCGCGCCGACTGTACCAGTCGTCGGCAAGAAGTTTATCCAGTCCCGGTTCTTTGGTCAGAACCAGGTCGTGAATTGAGGCGGTTTTGTCTTCTTCGGTTTCCTGCCCGTCGAGTTTCGCCTTGGCGAGTTTCCAGTGATACCCTTCCTTGCGCCGTTTGAGAGTGTCGGAAAAATTAAATTTGCCGTCGTAACTGTCCAGTTCGAAAAGCATCCCGCCGACGGACGGCTTGAATATTGTCGCAAACTTTTGAGTGCGGACAACAACTTCATCATGACCGTCGCCGTCATAATCATAATTCTTACGGCTGACTTTGCGCCGCTCGATGTCGGTCAATATCTTTTCGGCCTCAATGAGGTTCTCGAATATGGCGGCGCGCAGATGGGGAAGGTACATCCCTCCGAAAACCCCATGCCAGTAAGGGCAGTTGCACTGCCCGGCGTAGAGATAATGCCTGGCTCTGTTTATGGCATCAGTCTTTTCGGGATTCTTATGCGAGAATCGTTCCAGCGCTTCCGAGACCGCCAGCATCCGTTTATGCATCAGGTTGGCTTCATCATATTTGGCAAGAAATCCGCGCCAGTGTCCGCCGCGGACATACCGTCCGTACTGTTCCATCTTTCCGTGCATCTCGAGCCAGTGCTCGAAATCTTCGTATTCGGCGAAGGCTTTCGGCGGCAGCGACCAATGGAGCATTTCGGCGTATGATGCCGATGGCAGATAGGCTCGTCCCACCGGCACGCTCGAAGCGGCATCACCCAATGTGCAGATTTCCAGCCAGCCGGAATTTTCATGAAGCGCCGTGAAAAATTCCGCCAGCCAGCCGTCATCATAACAATGCTGATGTGTCTTGGGCCAAACGCCGAATTTTTCGCCATCATCGGCATATATGGCAAGACCGTTGGGATTCCGCTCCGCCTGGCGCATCAGTTCGGTCATTACCTTCTCGACGGTGCCGAAGGGAATCAGGTAGCGAAGTTTCTTCTGAATTGGAAGGAGCCTGACAGTAAGTCCTGATTCCTCCGTTACAAAGATTCCGGTCAGGTCGCTCAATTCAAAGCCGGCGTAAAGAAAATGGGTGTCGTCAATCGGAAGATATTTGACTCCCGCCTCATTCAGGATTTTCGGCAGATGCGGCTCCCAGACCCGCTCGGTCAGCCAGAGGCCCGATGGAGTCGAGCCGAATTTCTTTTTGAGATACTCATTGAGAAGGGCAATCTGCCCCAGTTTATCGCGGTCGGGGATGGAGGGTAAAATGGGCTCATAGAAGCCGCCGGTCATAAGTTCAATCTGACCGCGCGCAATCATCTGACGCACCATCTCGAGATACTCCGGGTGATGTTTCTCCTGCCAGTCCCAGAGGATGCCGGACTGATGGAGCGAAAGACGGACATTGGGGAATTTGTCCAGCACTTTCAAGAAAGGCAGATAAGCCTGAGTGTGCGCATCCTCAAAGACCGAGTCGAAGTTGCCGACCGGCTGATGATTATGCAATCCTATCGCGAGTCGAAATTTTCCCATTAGAATATCCTCACCGTAAGGCCTATATATTTTTTTGGATTGGCGCGGATGTCGGTCACCAGTTCATCTATGTTGTTGGCGGTGCGACGGAGGTCGTCGTACAGCCGACGGTCCTCCACCAGCATCTGCAGGGTGCCATTGCCGCTGTCGAGTTTATTGGCGAATTCGCGGGCGGTGGCGGCAACCTCAGTTAAGTCATCGACCAGCAAATCAATCTTTTTGCTGCTTTTGTCAAAGCGGGTCATCATCGAATCGACACGGCTGGAATTATTGATACTCAGTTTCCTCAGTTCTGTTGAGGCTCTCAGGAAATTCTCCGCCGCCTGGTCCAGTTTATTGTTGTTACGTTTGACGTAGTCGTTCAGAGAGCGGGAGAGTTCCTCGAAATTACTGACGGCGCCGGTGAATTTGTTCAGGTTGGAGTCGGAGCCGATAGAGGATTTGAGAGAATGCACCAGTTGCCGAAGTTCATCAATCATCTCCCCCATCATCCCCATCACCTCCGGGATACCGGTATCGTAGTTTCCGATAATCGGGCGCATCAGGTCATGTTTGCCGGCCGATTTGCCGGGGCTGACCGCAACAAACCGTTCCCCCATCAGGCCGATATTTTTGATGGTGACAGTGGCATCCTCTTTTAGAACAACATCATTGCTCAAAACTAATTCGACCATCACCCCTTCATCGGCCAGATTCAAATCGCGCACTTTTCCTTTGCGGATGCCGGAGACCATGACCGGGTCCCCTTTGGCGAGCGACCCGACCTCGTTGAAGACGACCGTGAAGCGGTAGTTTTCTTTACCGTAGCGGTATCCCTGAATCCAGATTATGGCGCCGACGAGGATGACCAGGGCGGCGATAATGAGGAAGCCGACTCTGAGTTCTACATTTTTAGAAGGCATAGTATATCATTCAATAGTTCGGTAAGTTTGCCGAACAGTTTAACTTACAAAATTGGAGGGGGAAAGGGAAGGGGGAAATTGGGGGGGGATATACAACAAAGTGTTGACCGACAAGGAAGCTGGTTATAGATTATATTACAAGAAGATTGGTTTCTTAAAAACTTGGGGAGCAAAAATGGGCAAGGAAATATCTCTTTTTTCGGGCTACAATGTATCCGAAAATCGCACTACAAATTATTGTTTACTTATGCTGAAATCACTCTATGATGAAAATCCCAGATTCTTAGGGGAACTTCTGTCATCACTGATTTCCGAAGACACAGGGGATTTGGTGGGTGTAAGATTTCGCCAACAAGAGAAAAAGAAAGAAAGCATTCCAGATGGTCTGATTTCTCAGAGAGCCTTCACAGTATATGTTGAAACAAAGAACCGGGATTGGTTTTATGATGACCAGCTGGAAAAGCATTTAGATGCCCTTGATAGAGAAGCACTGGGAAAGAAGATACTAATTGCCCTGGGAAATTTCGATGCCACAAATGAAGAACGAGAACAACGATTTTCTAAGATTATTAGCGTCTGTAATACTACGTATAAACAGAGCATCTTCTTCATTGCAATTACATTTGAAGAGCTAATAGATGAGATTGAGAGCCTGCAGGGCTTGTCGAAGAATCTATTTGACATGATTGCTGAATTTAGGCGGTATCTAAGTGAACAAGGTTTGCTCTCGTCATGGAAGAATCTCTTGGACGTTGTTAATTGTTCCGGGTCATTTCAGGAAGTAGTTGATGGAAATGTATATTTTTGTCCCGCATTGGGCGGTCATTATAGCCATTTAAGATGTAAATACTTTGGCGCGTATCGAAACAAGAAAGTGGAGCGTGTTGCTTTAGTGGAGGGAGTAGTTGACCTAGAAAGCCAAGAGATTGCCATAGTAAGATGGAAAAATAGCGGGGAGTCCAATTCAGATCTGATTCAGAAGGCAGTGAGAAAACAGAACCAGTTCAGAAAAGGGATTTATCCGACGCGCATATTTCTGCTCGGACCTCTAATTGAAACTCAATTCATTAAGTCTACAAGTGGTGGCTTATTTGGATCGAAACGCTATTTTGACATATCTCATCTTGACGCGAAAAATGATCGCGACTTGGCTCAAAAGCTAAATGGTAAGAATTGGCCAGTTAATACTTGGGTTGTAACGTGAAGATTGAGATTTTTCAAGTTCCGTCAGGTCCTAGTCCCGATTCGTATCGGGGCGAGACCTGACGGTTACTTCTGTCATTCTTCCTATCCCCACTCTTTCCAGACGGT
>DYGG01000026.1 GCA_020724775.1 Ignavibacterium sp.
CGACCGCCGGCTGAAGTTGCCGCCCGAAATCTTCCTGATGAACCCGGAAAGCGCCTCCGGACAGAAGCCCCAGATTATCAACAATCTGCGCCACGACATTCCATTGTCCGGTTGAGGAATCAGCCCATGTCAGGCAGAGATTGCCAATGTTATCCGAGCAAAGCGCAACTTCTCTCTGGGCGGTGGTGCCGTCGTTAAGATTCACTTTCATTCCGGCGCCAAGCGCGGCGCCGGCGCTGTCATAACGGCGCAGGTAGATATCCGGGTTCTGCGGGTACTGCCCAGTGCGCCAGTCAACCCACGCGATATAGAACCGACGGTAACTATCGGCAGCGACCACCGGAAATGCCTGCCGGGCGTTCCCGGGGTCATCACTCACTTTGAACTCTGTACCGATAGGATTACCGCCCCGGTTAAACCGACGGCAATATATGTCATCGTTGCCAAGACGATTATCATACCAGACAACAATGAAACCGCCGTCAAGCAACCCGCAGATTCGGGGCGAATGCTGGGCATATGTCCCCGGGTCGCTGTTGATTTTGAAGTTTGTCCCAAGGAGTCCCCCGGTGGAGGTCATCCGTTGCCCGTATATATCCCAATTGCGGTTACGGTAATCAGCCCAGACAACCACCGCCGAACCATCGCTGAAAACGGCAATATCGGGTGATTCGGTAGCAGAATCAGGCAACTCCGCGGTAACATTGAGGTCGGAAAATGCTTCCGCCGGCTCTGTCTTGGAGTAATAGATATCCGCGCCAAAAGGGTAGGCGCCGTTGCGGTAATCTTTCCATACTGCAGCCGCCTGCCCGAAACGGTTGGCAGAGATTGACGGCTCCATCTGGGGAATGCCGACATCAGCATCATTCACCAATTGATTGCCGCCCGACAGATTTCCGGCGCTGTCCAGGTACTGGCAATAAATATTATTCTGCCCCCCGCGCTTATCATACCAAATGACAATGATGGTACCTGGGGAGCCAAGGGTAAGACGCGGATTGAGTTGGTCGGCAGTAGAATTGTCGTCGCTAACTTTGATATCATACCGATCCAGAGGAAATGACAATCCCAGGCAAAGCGGAACGGCCAAGGCCAAAAAAAGCAATGTAAGCGGTTTCCGCATGCCGGACATTTATGCAACTGATATGCCTTGAACGGCACCCGACTAAAACTTACTTCAGATAATCAGATCTTCGTACAAATCAACTGCTTAGACAACCGGCGTTTTCAGATTAAATGGGATTCTTGACCTAAGTACATACCAAAGGGGAAAAGAGTGCCTAAACTAACGGAACTCTTTTCCCCTCAATTGCTTTGAAATCAGTAACGTCTATCTGACTTTCTTCTTGTGACGATCCGCTCTTCTGCGTTTTTTCCGCTTATGAGTCTTAATCTTTTGACGTTTTCTTTTCTTGCCGCTTGGCATCAATCCTCCGTTAGAGTTGAAAGCGAGACTTCGCTTAGACCGGCAGTTTCGTTATCAGATTTTTGAACTCGTTCGATGGCTTAAATACCGGGACCTTTCTTCCCGGAACCGGGACAACATCACCCGTACGCGGATTGCGCGCCTTGCGCGATTTCCGCAGTTTAACTTTGAATGTCCCGAAACCGCGGATTTCGATATTGTTACCGGTCTCCATCGATTTCTTCACCGTTTCAAGGAATGCATCAACAACCACTGCGACATCGGTTCTGGTCAAGCCGGTCTTCTCGGCTACTTTTTCTACCAGGTCAGCCTTGGTCATTTCATCCTCCCTACCTGCTGGTTTATTTCGATTTTCATTTTTATTCGTTCAATAAGTTCTAAAGAATCTTCTAAAACGATAGAACATTTATTCTTAGCACACTTGTTTGACCCGCAATCAGCAATTATTCTATACAAGTTTTATATGCAAATCAAAGATTTATTTTAATACAGATACATAATTCTCGGTCCGCCGCTTTCCCCCTGAACCGTTTCCTTAATCTCGTTCATTCCAACTCCCAGAAGGTCCCAGAGCCCTTTCTTCGGCTTCGGCTCTTGAATTGTCTGGGGTTCCCCTTTTATGCCGGCAAGTTCCGCCGCAATCTGGACAGCGTCATCAAAGGTTCCCAAGGTGTCAACCAACCCCAACCCATAAGCCTGTCGGCCGGTATAGATAGCACCGTTGGCAAGTTGGTAGACATCATCCTTATCCAGTTCCCGTCCCTCTGCCACCACTTCAACAAACTGCTCATAAGTGTCCATAATGACCGCGGTCAGCATCTCCCTCTCTTTGTCAGTCATAGCCCGGTCCAGAGCCCCGACATCTTTCAAGTCCCCTGATTTTACTCGCTCGAACCCTATCCCAATTTTTTGCATCAGTTTTTCAGCGGTCAAAAACTGTAGAATGACCCCGATAGAGCCCGTTAACGTCCCCGGGTTGGCGACTATTCGGTCGGCGGCGCAGGCGATATAATAACCGCCCGATGCCGCCAGTGAGGACATCGATACCACGACAACTTTTTCTTCCTCATCCCGGATTTTCCTGATGGCGTCATATATTTCCTGAGAGGGCGCCACCCCTCCTCCGGGAGAATCAACATGAATTACAATACCTTTGACGCTGGATGATTTCCCCCACTTTTTCAACTGCTTGACTATCGGCTGAGCCTCGGTGATTGTTCCGAATACGTCGACCACGGCAATCCGCGCACCTCCGCCCGCGATACTTATCCCGTCATCCTCGCCCCAGGTTCCCAAAAAGAGCAAAATGAAAAATCCCCCCACAAAGAAAAATGTAAGGATAATGACAATAGCGACAATCGCGTCTCGTTTTCCAGCCATAATCAATTACTGAAGATTTTCAGCCTTTCCCCGACTTTGATATTGCTGGGGTCATCGAGTTTATTCCAAGCCAGCAACTTGGCGACCGATGTCTTGAATTGGTCGGCGATTCCATAAAGCGTGTCGCCGCGTTTGACGGTATAGATGCGGTAACTTGAGGTCGAATCAGCACTCGAGATAAGAAGTTTCTGTCCCGGATATATTTTCCCGCGGCTACCCAGATTATTCAATTTTCTGAGATATGAGACCGAAATCCCGAATCGCTTGGCGATATCCCAGAGGGTATCACCTTTACGTACCACATAGACACTTGCTCCCTCTGCAGAACTGGCGCGAATTCCGGCATTCTGCTCGGCGCCATCAGAGCGGACTTTCAGTCTCTGTCCGACATAAATGAAGGAATTACGGTTCAGACGATTTAACCGTCGAATCTCCTCGGCGGTAGTGCCAAAAGCGGCGGCAATATCAGAAACTGTATCCCCGGCTCGAACCACATAGGTGTCTCCCTCGGCGGCGTATTTGCGGGATGCTTTCGGCTCCGCTTCTGCGTAGGTGGTGCCGCCGGGAACAGGAATAATGAGATTTTTACCGGCAATGATTCTCGATTTGGAACTGAGGTTGTTTGCCTCCCTTATGGCATAGACCGAAACCCCGTACTTGCGGGCAATGGTCGACAGCGACTCCCCACGCCTGATATTATGATAGACCCAACTGGTCTGCTTTGATGACGGCATTTCATCATAGGCGGCAAGAAACGCATCTTTGGTCCCCACCGGAATTCTGAGCATGTAATTCTTTACGTTGGGTGGAGTATGCTGACGAAGCAATTCGGGATTCAGTTCTTTGAGTTCTTCCTCCGTGCGACCTATTGCCCTGGCGACAGTCTTCAGTTCAAGACTTTTGTTAATCTTGACCTCGTCATATCTCCACTCCGGTTCATAGTTGATATCAGTAAAGCCAAACCGGGCAGGGTCCTTGCATATCATTACCGCCGCCATAAAAAACGGCACATAATCCATTGTCTGTTTGGGAAGCCGCATCATCCAGAAATCCTCATTGCGCGTTTTCTTTATGGCGGTACGAATCCGTCCGGGACCGCAATTGTACGCCGCCAGCGCCAGTTCCCAACTGTTAAACTCATTGTACAAATCCTTCAGATGCCGCGCCGCGGCGTGGGTCGCCTTGACCGGGTCCTTCCTTTCATCATACCACCAGGTGCGGTCAAGATTATAAAGCCTTCCGGTAGAGGCAATAAATTGCCATAGACCCATAGCGCGTGCCCAGGAATAGGCGTGCGGATTATATCCGGATTCCACCAGAGCCAAATAGGACAGATCCAGCGGCAATCCATATTCGGCGAATGTCCGCAGAATCATCGGATTGTACTTCGTGGAACGCCCTAAATAACGTTTCACCGCATCCCGCGCCACAGTTTGATAATAGACAATACATTTCTTGACCCGGTCATTAAAAACAATCGGGATATCGTAACTCAGTTTTTCCTGGGTATAGATCTCAAGACGTTTGTATTCTGAGGAATCAAACTTGAGATTATTCATCTCGGAAAACCGTGATATCAGAGCCTCCGGCGAGACATCCTCGGGCAGATGTCCCAGCGACACCAGGGTGGTGCGGTAGTTGGCGGTGATTTCCGCCAGAAGACGATTATATCGTATCCCTTCGGAGGTCAGTGAGTCAGACTCGGTATCTATATCGAGTTCACCCAGGATGGAAAGCGATTTCTCAAAATAATACTCGGCTTCCTCCCAGGCTGTCTCCCGGTTCGCCAATATTCCCATGGTGCAGTATTCCTGGGCGATATCAAGCCGTCTCGATATGAAATCGTCAATAGCAGTGGCACTGTTGAATGCCATTGCCACTGAATCGTTTACCTCCTGAGGGGTATCGCCCAGCGATTCCAGTCCAAATGTTTCTATCTCATCAGAGTCATTTTCACCGGCTCGCCCCTGTTGCCCGGCTTCCCCTTTATCACCAGCCTTTTGCAGACGAGGATTGGTACATGAGAATAAAAGCAATCCAGTCGCCACAAAAATCAAGAACGGAAATGCCTGCTTATACATTGTTACCTACCAAATTTTTAATATCCCTGTCTTGAATATATCGGCAGACAAATAAATCTGCTTTACACTCAAATCAGGCTAACTCATTGCGATATATACAAAACTGCTTAAAAGACTGTCAAGGGATTATTTTTCCTTTTTCCAGAGAACCCTTAGTATATCAATAACTTCCTTATTATTTCGGGCAAATTTGATTTTTTCCATCCCTTTAAACCAGGTAATCTGCCGCTTGGCAAACCGACGAGTGTTCTGCTTTATCTGGGTCAGCGCCGTATCAAGGCTGATTCGATCGTCCAGATATTCAATTAACTCATTATATCCAATGACATTAATTGAAAGAATAGCATCCTTCATCCCCCGGTTATAGAGCCCTTCAACTTCACGCAGCAATCCTGCCTTCATCATTTTGTCAACCCGGTCGTCTATAGCCTTATACAGTCTCTCCCTATCCGGCATAAGGCAGATCACCATAAATTCGACGTCGGAATTGCTTTCCGACCGGCTATCGGTCAAGAACGATGACTTCGGCCGTCCGGTAATCTTGTAGATTTCCAGCGCTCTAACAATCCGGCGGATATTATGGGGATGAATTTTATCCGCCTCAGCCGGGTCGATCTCCTTAAGTTGCTCATAAAGATACTGCGGTCCTTTGGTCACCACTTCTTCTTGAAGTTGCTCCCGAAAATGATAGTCTCCTTCCGGAATTTCCGCTATTCCTTCCACTAATGAACGGATATAAAGTCCGGTACCTCCGCACACCAAAGGTTTTCGTCCCTCGCTTTGTATTTTCTCCAGAAGTCGCCGCGCATCGCGGGTGAAGTCAAAAGCGGTATAGCGCTCGCCCGGCGAAATGATATCAATCAGATGAAACCGATATCTTTCCCTCTGTTCGGGGGTAGGCTTATCGGTCCCGATATCGAGTCCGCGATAGATCTGCCGTGAATCGGCGGAAATCACTTCCAGGTCAGGGAATTCCCGGAACAACTTTAGCAGTATCTCGCTCTTGCCGGAACCGGTCGGTCCGGTCAGAACCGCCACGGTCGGCTTATTTTCGTCCGAATTTGAAATCAAGTTCACTCTTACTGATTCTAAAAATGGTAGGGCGACCGTGAGGGCAGCAGTAATTGTCCTTAGCCGCCAGCAAACGTTTAAAGAGATTCAAAGCCTCGTCGGCGCCAAGGCGGTCCCCCGCCATGACTGCGGAGCGGCAGGCAATCGACTGGGCGACCGCCTTTTTCAAATCATGCTGCGCTCCTTTAATCACCCCAATGTCGTCGATAATCTGAAGGAAGACTTTTTCGGGTGATCTTCGGGAGAGTACCGATGGTACTGCCGACAACAGTACTGTCCTCTGACCGAACGGTTCAGCCACAAACCCGGCCGCCTGCAGTAGCCGCTCGGTTTCTTCAAACAAGACGTATCGGTCCGGCGCCAGGGGGATTGTTACCGGGAACAGCAGATTCTGAGCCACTCCCGAGCCTCGATTTATCACTTCCAGATTCTCCTCATAAAGAACTCTCTCATGAGCGGTATGCTGGTCAATAATAAATAGCTCTTCACGATTTTTGAAAATTAAATAGAGGTCGGCAAATTGCCCGAGAAAGAGGAAGTCGCCGCCGGATAGCATCTCTCCGGTAGTGACGTCAACCATCTCCGGTCCGGTTACATCTTGTCCCTCACCGGTTACAACTGACGAAGAACCTGCCATTTGCTCCGCATCAGTTGCGCCGTACAGTTGCTTCAAAAATTCCGCGTTCTTGATATAACTGCTTGAAGCAAAGGCGTCAGCACGGTTGAACGGCTGATTAGTTGCAGTTCCGGGGTTCGCCGTTACGCTCGGTGTTGCGATTGTGCCGGTGTGTTGCCCGGACTCGCGCAGCCCCCGTCGCACCGCCTGAAAAAGAAGGTCATGCACCTGACTTTCTTCGGAGAGGCGCACCTCCGCTTTGGTGGGATGCACATTTACGTCAACCCGCGAGGGCTCAATGCGCAGACTGACCCCTCCGGCCGGATAGAAGCCACGCGGCAGCGCTTCCCCGTACCCGGCGATAATAGCGTGCATCAGGCTGGTCGATTTAATGAACCGGCCGTTAATGAAAAGATAGAGCCCATACTGGTTTTGCCGGGCGTTCTGCGGCATAGAGATATAACCGAGGATGTTGATACCATCTATCTGCGACTTCAATTCCAAAAGGCCGCTATCCTGTCCCGAGAAGAGAAGATTGGAGATGCGCCGTCGAAAACTGGAATCTGTTTCCGAAGCCAGATTATAAACCTCTTTATTATTGAGGCGGTAACTGAATTTTAAATGCGGAGCGCTCAAAGCCAGCGCTACGGCGGTTCGGGTCAAATGGCGCGCTTCGGTAACTTCCGCTTTTAGGAATTTCCGTCGCGCGGGAGTATTAAAGAACAGATTGGAGACTTCCACCGTGGTGCCTACCGGCGCCGCAATCGGCTTGAGATATTGAACCACTCCCCCCTCGATTACTATTTCGCGCCCGCTGTCGGCGTCATCCGTCTTTGAAACCAGACGAGTCCGTGACACGGAGGCTATTGACGGCAGCGCCTCCCCGCGAAACCCGTAACTGGCAAGTTTTTCCAGGTCGGAAAAATCGCTTATCTTGCTTGTCGCGTGACGGGCAAAGGCGACTTCAATCTGCTCGGCGGCAATGCCGCACCCGTTATCGGCGACCGATATGAGTTTTGTGCCTGATTTTTCAATGATAATATCTACCCGGGTGGCGCCGGCATCAAGAGAATTTTCCACCAGTTCTTTGAGGACGGCAGCGGGACGCTCGATTACCTCGCCGGCGGCAATTTTGTTTACCAGCCGTTCCGGCAGCGGACGAATCCTTCGCGGGGTTGCTAGTGACGGTCTATTGCTCATCAAGCCGCTCTTTCCATCTGTTCAAAATCCGCAACGCCTCAAGAGGTGTCAGGCTGTTAAGTTCGAGCCGTCGCAATTCCTCCTCCAATTCCGAGGATGGTTTCTCGAATAGGGAATGCTGATTAATATTCTTTTGAATCCCTCGCGCCAGTTCTGATTGCGAGAATTTCCCCGACTCAAGCAGTTTCAAAAGGTCGCGCGCCCGTCCGATTACTTTACGCGGAACACCCGCCAAACGAGCCACTTCGATGCCATACGAGTCGTCACACCCGCCGGGAACAATCTTGTGCAGGAAAACTATCTGGTCCTGCCATCTCTTAACCGCCACCTGAAAATTCCGCACTCTTTCATATAACGCCGCCAGTCCGGTCAGTTCGTGATAATGAGTCGCGAATATTGTGCGGGCTTTTACATTTTCATTGATGTACTCAACAACCGCCCAGGCGATGGAGAGACCGTCAAAGGTAGAAGTCCCCCGGCCTACCTCATCCAGAAGAATCAAAGAACTCTCCGTGGCATTGTTCAGGATATTTGACGCCTCAATCATTTCCACCAGGAATGTCGATTGCCCCCGCGCCAGATTATCTACAGCTCCGACTCTGGTGAAGACCCGGTCAACCAGACCGATAGTCGCCTTTTCCGCCGGCACAAAGGAGCCTATCTGCGCCATTATTACGATTAATCCGATCTGCCTAAGATAGGTTGACTTGCCTGACATATTCGGGCCGGTCAGAATCATGATTCGTTCGCGGTTCGAATCCAGACTCAGTTCATTCGGTATGAATGTTCCGGGCGGAAGTATCTCCTCGATTACCGGGTGACGTCCCGCCTTTATTTCAAGAATCTGACTCTCACTGATTTCCGGCTGCACATACATTTTCTCCGCCGCCAGATTAGCCAAAGAAACGATGAGGTCAAACTCGGCAAGAATCTCCGATGCCTCCAGTTGTCTCTTGATTGACTGCGCTACGGCTTCCACCAGTTCATTGAACAGCCGCTCTTCCAGTGAGAATATCTTCTCTTCTGCCGCCAGAATCAGTTCCTCTTTTGCCTTGAGGTCTTCGGTTATGAATCTTTCCGCATTGACCAGGGTCTGCTTTCTGATATAATTTTCCGGAGTCTTATCCAGATTGCTCCGTGTTATTTCGATGTAATAGCCGAAGACTTTGTTGAATCCGACCTTGAGTGAGGCAATTCCGGTTCTCTCCCGTTCAATCTTCTGAAGCGACGCTATATATTCCCGCGCCTCCCGTATCGACTCAATCAGTCGGTCCAATTCATTGGAATATCCCGGCTTGACAATATCTCCCTTGGCCGATGTAAGAGGAGGCTCATCGACAATGGATTTTTCGATTAATTCCGCAACTTCCCGCAATTCAGGATATGCAATGCTACCGGCTCGAAAAACTTCTGCCTCAAGCGCCCGAGTCAGTTCAATCACATTGTTTCCAATCCGGATAGCGCTTCCTATTAATGCCAGTTGGCGAGGATTGATTTTGCGCATTCCCAAACGGCCGCAAAGCCGTTCCCAGTCAGCAAGTTCTTTTAACAAATCTGCCAGTTTCGTGGCCGGTTCCCGTTTCTGGTGCAGTTCCGCTACACCCGCCATCCGTCTTTCGATAAACGCCCGCGACTTGAACGGTCGGAGAATGCTCTCTCTGAGTCGTCGCGCGCCGGCCGCGGTCGCGGTGCGGTTAAGGGAGTGGAACAGGGAGCCTTGCTCGGAATTGTCGGAGAGGTTTCGCACCAGTTCCAGATTGCGCACAGTATTGTAATCAAGCAGCATATGCCGTTCATAATCAGCCGGCGATATCTGCGTGATATGGTCCAGTTTCGTTCGATTATTCTCTTTCAGATAGCGGAAGATCGCTCCGGCGGCCGAGAGCCCCTCTCTGAAATGTCCCACCCCGAAACCGTCCAGCGTGCTTACCCCAAAAAACTGCTGCAGTTCTGAAACCGCATTTCTGTAGTCGAAATTATGTTCTTCGGTCGGAGTGACCTGACGATTCAACGCTCGTGTCAACAGAAGCGATACTGGCGACGTTCCTGCGGAGCCATTGGAGTTCTGCGGGATTAGAATCTCGCGCGGGGATAGTATTTGGAGACGCTGGCTCAAATCGTCGCTCTGCCCTTCATAGACAAAAATCTTTCCGGTGGTCAGGTCAATATATGCCAGTCCCAACTTCTTCTCGGATTCGGCACAAACGGCGGCAAGATATAACGGCGCGCTGGCTTCGGTCATCCCTTCCAAAGTAGCCGTGCCCGGGGTCAGTATTTCAACCACTTCCCGCTTGACCACTCCCCGCGCTAATTTAGGGTCTTCCACCTGCTCCACCACAACCACTTTTTCCCCTGCCGCCAGAAGCCGCGCCATATATTTGTCCATAGCATGATACGGCACCCCCGCCAACGGAATTTTTTTCCCGTCTATATTGCCGCGGGAGGTCAGCGCTACATTCAGTATCGGCGCCGCCTTGATGGCGTCATCCCCGAACATTTCATAAAAATCCCCCATTCGGAAGAACAGTATTTTATCGGGATGCTGCGACTTAATGCGGTAATATTGACGCATCAGGGGTGTCATGGCATCTTTTCGGGAACCTGTGCTCATCGCACCACCACTTGGTATGACTCTTTTTCCTCATCTTCAAGGCGGTCTCGGAATTCCATCGCTTTATCCGTGGAGCGAAAACGTCCCACGTATACCACATAATATTTCCTGCCGGAGATGGTTTTTGCGTCAATTTCCACCGGCGCCTTATATTTTTTCATCCGTTCGGCAAGCGCTTCGGCGTTGGCTTTTTGCGAGAAGACGCCTGTCTGCAACGAATAGACTGTGCCGGTCAAGGTTTCCGCTTTCTGGTCGACGCTTCTTTGCTCAAAACTTTCAAACCGGTCGGCAAGTTCTTCCAGCCCGATTGAACCGGGATAACTCTCCTTCAGAAGATTATAGTAATGGATTGCATCATCAACTCGTCCCGTTTCAATCGCCGCCGACGCCATCAGGTACATCGCCGCCGCGGAAAGTTCTTCATCTTTTGACTTTATAATTTTCCGGCATAAATTCTGCGCCTCGCCATATTTTTTTCTCGCCAGGAATTCGCTTGACTGGCTCAAGCGAATCTGATTAATCAGTTGCGCCGATGCCCCCTCTTTGATAATCTGCTCTTTCAGTTTAGCGGCTACCGTCTTATCGCCGCTTCTTTCGACCGCCAGCGCCCGAAGATACATCATTTGCTCGCGGTACTTACCGGCCTCCCATACCCCCAAATATTCATCTGTGACTCGCAGAAGACTCTCAAAATTCCCATCCGCCAGCAGTAAGTAGGCTTTTGTCTTAAAAAAGTACTCGGCGTAGTTCGGAGGCACCCCGGCTCGCGAGGCTGTTTCCAGCAACTGCGACAACTTTTGGCCTTCTGTCTCCAGCAATGCCTGACCCAGCAGCAGAAGACCGTCGCGGCGCGACGCCGAGACCTGACGATTCAGTTCCAGTCGGGCTTCGCTCAAGTTACCGGAGTTTATCAGTTCAATGATATCGGTGGCCCCAGTTACTCTCGCTCCCCCTAAAACCGCCAGTAAAACAAGAAAAAAACGCATCAGATCACAAAACTGTCAACCGCTTTGCAGGATGGACACTGCCACTTTTTGGTGCGCGATTTGTATCCGCAGCGAGTACAGTGATACTCGTTCTCTACCGCCTCCCGACGATGCTCCAGACGGTTTATCAGGTCGCTCAGCCGCTTCTTATCTCCTACTGTCAGCGATATCTTGGCTAAGTCAAGTACGGGCATATATGACTCCGGATGGTCTTCAATCGCGACCGACAGATGGTCCATGGCGTCGCCATATTCCCCCTTTTTGTAATGATATTCCGCCAACGTCAGCCGGGCGTCCAGATTTTTCGGCGAGGTTTCCAGAATTTCGTTACATATCGTATATATGTCGCCGAATTTCCCCAAGTCAAAGAGGGCTCTCTTCAACCGCCCCAGCACAAAGTGTGACGCTTCCGGAACCGTCTTAATTAATCGTTTCCAGAATTCAACGGCATCTTCTTCTCGATTTTCAGCAAGGTATGAGTCGCCAATAAAAATGTATGCCGGAATGCAGGCGGCATCCAGATTAATTGCTTCCTTGAAAAGTAATCTCGCTTTGTGATATTCCTTTTCATTGTAGAGTTTCTCGCCCTGGAGAAACTTATAAACCGCAAGGGCTCCTTTCGACTTGGCTCCGTCACTTTTAACCAGCCGTTCTTTCATTTCAAACGCCGCTTCCCAGTCGCCGGTGCGGGAATACAGTTCCAGAAGTCTCTCCGCCGCCCAGCGGTCGTCACCCCCAATTGAAATCAATTCCCGCAGCGCCGATAGAGCCGAGGCATTGTCGTTCAACGCCAAAAAGTCCTCAGAGAGCGCCCGGAGAATCAGCCGCTTAGCATCGGGCGAAAGACCATGTCTAATGGTCAGGTCTTTGTGCACCTGAAGCGCCTTATCGATCTTGCCGTATTTTCGAAGAATATTGCCGATACGGACGTAGGCGTCGATGTTTTCACTGTCTTCCGCAACCGCCTCCCGGAATTTGCCAAAAGCCTCATCATCGCGGCCGTCCAGCAACGCCTTCAGCCCCTCGATATATGATGTTAAATCTTTCCCTTTCTTCTCCTTCTTGAAACGGTCGTAGTAGAGATATATGAATAGAAGCGCCGAGAGTGCCAAAATAAATATTATGACAATGCTGTCCATGTTTTACTCCTGATGGTCCCCGGGTTTGCTGAGAAGATTTTTGGCTTCTTCAATAGGCCTATTCCGAAGCGCCGTTACCTCCGTCTGAAGCCCCTTAATCGCCCTGTTAGATTCTCGCAATTGGTTGGACAGTTTTAGATAAACGGTAATGAATAACAGAAGCGAGACCAGCGCTCCCAGCACAAAAGACCAGAAAACCACCGTTATAAGAGGGACATCATAGCGCTGAGTCCAGATCAGGTCAACATCCACGGTTTTGGCCGGGCCTGTATTATAGATGGCAAATCCGACAACTATCAAAATAATAATGAGGATCAGAATTGACCTGAACACCCACATACTTCCTCCTTGGAAGAAAATCCGTTTCTAAATATGAGATAAATATTGTCTATCTGCCGTCGCCCGATGTCACACTTATCTTTCAGTGAATTGCAGACCGTTCAGCAACTCCAGAAATTCCTTTTCGATACTGTCGAAATAGCGCCATTCACAGACCAGGTTGAGCATGATGATATGTTTGTCCTTCTTGGCAAATAAAATAGAGCCGCCATAAAAGTCTGAAACCACATCGGCCCGGTCCGACTCGGAACCGGCCCGCTGCACTTCCAGGGTATAGCGCAGTTGGGTCGAAATCCGCACGCCGGGAATCTCGCCGGCATTCATCCGTGAGCGCTTTTTCAACTGAAAATTGCCGAACATGTTCTTAAATTCTTGAAAGATATTGTTCTTCTGTTTGGACTTAAACCCCTCCGACAACATCGAATCCGCAAACTGGTCCGGTGTCAGAGAAGATGTATCAACATAAACGGTTACCTTGGGTATCGTAGTGTAATTAGGCGCATGCTGAAAATGAAGGGGGATATCGTACTGCTTCTTGACCAAAACCAGTCTTACCGGGCTTTTGGCTTTTTTGATAGAATAATCCCAGGCGGCCGGAATTGCCAGTGCGAAACCATAATCGTTGTCAGTGTACACGCTTTTATCTACCTGGCCTGCAAGATCCTTCTTCCTGGCGTCACTATCCCCGACATACAGAAGAACCAGCCCTAAGACAATTATCAACCTTTTCATTACACTACCTCCAGATTGCTTATAACTATTTATCAATTATACAGTTGGTAGTCAAGAAATATTTCAAAAAAATATTGCCGTACATTAATAATTGAACCGCATTGCCACTGATACCAACCGGTAAAGGAAACGGTCGTGGTATCTAAATGTTATGACGCCGCTTATATTGAGTGAATAATTGTCCCCATTCTGTCCTGCTGAATTTCCTTATAATCGACCGTCCGATAGTGGGATACCAGAGCCAGTCATGATAGAAGTTGCTCGCCATCGGGGCCCAGACTACCAGCGGCGAATGAAGCGCAATCTTTTCCAAAAACCGCAAGGGTCCCAGCCGTAACATCTGGTCGCCCCAGATTACAAAAGATTTCTTGGTCTTGAAGCCGAAATTAATCCCGCTAATATCTTTCCCTTTAATCTCAATTTCTCTGATATCGGCAACTCCCAGTCCCCGGTCGTGACAGAGACGCAAATAAGGAATTTCCATCGGCTCAAAGCCCATCAGATGCGCCGCCACGGCATCAATCGCCACGGAATCAGCCGACGCCAGCAGCATATTTTTCCCGTGCGGTACCATTGTTCGCGGTCCGGCTCCATCGCCGCAAACTGTTCCATCCATTACGGCAAGGAGCGACGGGTGCAATTCTTTCTGCATTATCATCAAATCGACCAGAACTTCATGGATATATTTGTGCGCATAATGGCGAACTTCTTTTAAGAGTCCCCCAAAGGCATTCTTAATGGCGCCGGTGGTGACTGAATGCCCGTGAGTTTTTACCGTCGGCAAATGAATAATCTGCTTCCCCGGGTAGAGCGCCGGAATTTCAATCCCCTCGGGGAAAATCTTGTTCAGCCGAAGCAATTTCTCTTTGAATTCATATTTAATCCATCCCACATCGGTCAACGCCGTGAATCCTAAGCCGTACTTATTTAATACCGGCATCCAGCAATTGTTTCTTGCCCCCTTTATCGGGTCGGTTACCACAGTCTTGTTTTCAAGCGGGATAATTCTTTCCGGCGCGTAACCGTCTTCCAGTAATGTCTTCACCACCCCTTCCAGTTGCCAGGGTTGAGAGGAGCAAGCCGGGAAATATTTTGTCCAGGAGAGATTCAACTTAAGAATCGTCTCCCGTTCCGGCTTTATGATGTTCTGATAGCCGACAAGGTGAAGAAGGCGGCGATAATCCTCTATTACAGTCGTGGCCGATGTATCCAGCACCGCCACGAGGCTTCGTGCACTCATCGTTCAAACCCAATCGGTTTGCGATTCAGCGTCTCGAGGTATTCGCGCGCCGGGCAGAATTCAAAATCTCCGAGAAGGTGATTTAATTTTCGCAGCAAAGTGGAAATGGAGCCGTACTGACGGTACTTCTGAAGCAGGCTCAGACCTTTGAGGCGGGGCATATTATTATCGAGTTCCCAGGGATGAACATAAAGCACGGCGGGCTGCCCCAGGCGATTCATTTTTCTTATAATTCCCGCCGTGTACCAGAGGGGTGAATGGCGAAGGTAGCCGCCGCCGCAAACAGGAAGCCTCTTCCCCAGTACTTTAACAGTTGACGCGGGAATTTCGTGCAAAACCCGGCCATCCTCGAGTTTCATCTTGAAAATCTCGTTGGGCGCCGAGGGGTCACCATAGATATCATGTTTGATAGGAAAAAGTGAAGAATCGTATGAAAAGCCGAGGTCAGCAAGGACTTCAAACGCCCATTTGGTAGTGGAATCAATCGACCAACTTGGCGCCCGGTAACCTACCGGCGCAATGCCGCAGGCGTTTCGAATTGCCTTGATTGCCATTTCCGTATCCAGTCGAAATAGTTCCTTGTCGGCTTTTTTGACCATGAGATGGCGATAACTGTGGCAGGCTATTTCATGTCCCGCGGCGGCTATTTCATCTATTAAAGCGGGGAACCGGTCGGCGACCCATCCCAGCACAAAAAAGGTCGCCCGAACCTCATGCCTTTCAAATAAGTCAAGCAGTCGCTCGGTATTGCCAACCACCCGCGAGGGCAGTTCATCCCACTCCCGAAAATCGATATTCTCTTTCAGATTTTCGACGACAAACCAGTCTTCCAGGTCAACGGTCAGGATATTAGTCGGCACCGACTTACCTCTCTTATTATGAAGGAGATACGGAGCGCCTATTCTTTGGTAGGCGAATAATTGTAACCGTAATAACTGTAATCATAGTAATACGGAAGAGAGTGGGTCAAATTGTTGACGACCACGCCTAACACCTTCTCTTTCTGGCGGGCGAGAAGGCCGGTGGTGCGGGTTATGACGCCACGCGGAGTGGAGCCGGCTTTCACCACCAATAATACTCCGTCCACCTCATCCATTAAAATCAGCGGGTCGGATACCGGCACCACGGGAGATGTGTCAATCAAAATCAGTTCGTAGTAAAATTTCAATTCCTCAAGAAGTTTGTGAATGGCCGGACCGTTTATAATGTCCGAAGGATTTTCCAGATGCCTTCCGGCCGTCAGTATGTCCAACTTCTCCAGCGCCGTCTGCTTAACGACCGTGCGCACAGCCGCTCCATCGAGAAGCACCTCGGCTATCCCTTTTTCCCGCGATAATCCGAACAATCTGTGTATGGTCGGACGGCGCAGGTCGAAGTCGATAAGAAGGGTCTTCCTGCCTTTGTGGCGGGCGGCCGTCATTGCCAGAAATGAGGATATCAGGGATTTCCCCTCCGAAACCATCGAGGACGTAATCATGATAGACCGTTTGTTCTGGGGGGACTTAAGCCCGTTGAGATTATGCAATAGCCGCCGGAACTCCGATGCCTCAGGTGATTCTACATCATAATAATCGACTAAATTAAGATATTTTTCCTTTCCCAAGTCTCCTCCGTTCAGACATACTTTTCCGTTATATCAAAAATGGCATCGGTCAGTTTCAGATAATTTTCTTCCGACAGTTCCAGGGATCGTTTGGCTTTAGCCAGACTCGGATTTATTTCCAGAGCCTTTTTAAACTGCTCGATACTTTTCTGCCAGGCAAATTTGGCCTGGTGCAGGTAACAGGCGCCCAGTTCGTAATAGAGGTCTACATAGCCGGGATTGCGGTCAATGTCATTCTGCAACTGCTTTATTCGGTCATCAATGTTACTCTGCGACAGCCATTCGGTGTACATCAGGAAGCGATGAAAATGAGCCGCCTTTCCCTGACGCTGCTTTTCTTTCTTTTCGTCCCGCACCCCCTTAAACAGCGCAAAAGCCCGTTTCAGTTCCCCGTTGGTCAGCGCCGCCACAGCCTCGTCAAAAGTCGACGTCTTATAGTCGGGATTTATCAAGACCGCCTTGTTCAGCAAATCCATAGTTTTGGTCGTGAGGTCGGTATAGAGGTTAAAATCTTCCTTGGTCACAGCGTTCAGAGTGTAGGCCAGCGCCAGATTGAAATAGGCGTCGGCATAATAGATGTTAAGTTTGATGGCATCTTCGAATTCAATCACCGCCCGGCGACAGGAACCGGCCGCCATAAACGCCTCGCCCAGAACATTGCGATAATCGGCGAACTGAGGGCGAATTTCCACCGCCTTTAATCCGGCTTTAACGGCGGCATCGATATGATTCGACATCAATTCCGTCTGCGAAAGATAATAGTACGCCTCATGATAATCGTGGCGAATCTTCACTGCACACTGAAATAACTGCCGCGCCTCCGGATACATCCGACGATAAAAAAGAGCCGTCCCCAGATGATACATCATTTCCGGTCGCCCTTCCTCCAGAATATTGCGGTAACTCTTCAGAAGATATTCCAGTTCCGATTTCTTGTCGCCGTGAGTAGTTTTAACCAGATTTAATATCTCATTCTCGCTCATCTCTTCCGAATGAGGCATAATACTGGCGTCCATCAACTCCCCGTTGACAAAAAAGGACGTCTTTATAACCCCCTGGCGAACATCATTGACAGTCTGTATCAAGTATTCTTTTTCATTGTCAACAATTCGACTATCCAAACGATACGAGTCCATTTCACTCCCCCGAATGGTTTAAATTCAGGGCAATACTCCGCTCATATTCCATTGAGCCTATTGCCCGCTTTCGCTACCCAGGCCGAACAATTCCAACTGGTAAGCGATTAATACGACCGAGCCGATACCACCCAGAACCCCCAGCCAGCCGGTAACCGAATCAATCCCCAAAAATCCTCGACTTCGCCGGTTAAGCACTATGGTATCCTCCGGTTTGAGGAAATACCGTCCCGGTGCGCCGCTGCTTTGGTATCTTTTCAGGTTATATTGAATCACCTGCGCCGATGTTCCATCCTTGGAAATAACCGTCACATTCTTCAGGTCAGCGTACTGGGTCGGTCCACCGGCCAGCGCGATGGCGTCAAGCAAATCAATATTACTTTCCATCGACAGCGGTCCGGGCCTTAGAATCTCTCCCATTACGTAGAAGATATTCCTCTGCGCCATCTGGTCGGTCAGGGTTCGCGCCGGGAGCCCCGCCGGGGTCGCCGGAATCTCAATCGAGTCGCCGGGACGGACTTCCGGTAGTTCGTTTCGTTTCCCCGATGTCACCAGCGCCGAGACATTGACCACCTCGACTTTGCCGGCATCGGAACCGCCGCGGATAATCATTACCCGGCTTAGGTCGCCCATATCGGTGGCTCCTCCGGCTTCATTGATAATTGTCCAGAGGTCCGGCATTTTCTCAAAGGCGTATTTGCCGGGCGTCCGCACCTGTCCCGACACAAAAACCCTCAAGTGATTGTATTCGACCACCCGCACGACTGTTTGAGAGATGGCGCTGTTGAAGCGGGAAATCTGCCGGATTATCCGCCGCTCCAATTCCTGTGTTGTCAGTCCCGCGGCTTCGATTTCACCTGCAATATCGAGCGATATCATTCCGTCCTGCCGCACTTTTACCACCTGGTCGAGCGTTCGGTCCTGCCAGAAGCGAATTTCCAGAACATCGCCCGGTCCAATTTGATAAGCCTGTCCGTATGCCATACCGCCAAACAGCAGAATCGCCGCCACTGCCGCCAGCAGCCCAATTTTCATCCTGAAATTTCCTGTCATTATTACCTATTCTCCAATAATCGAGAGTGCTATATACTTAATCGGCAAATATATTAAACGCTTTTAGAATCGACATAGTTTTAATATTAGGTTCTCTTTTATCAAATATTGGGCAAATAATTCTAAGTTAGCGGCTGTACCCGGGTCGTCGATAATCAGGCTGATACATTCGCGAAAGATTCCCTCCCTCTTCTTTGGCTTGCAAGAGCGCCATATCGGCCGCATTAATCAATTCGTCAATTTCCTCGGCATCTTCCGGATAGACGGCCGCCCCGATGGAGACCGAAAACTTGAAATCGCTGGAAATCCCCTCCCCGGCGGCATGCTCGGAAGCGATTTTCACCCGGAACCGCTCCATAAACAGCAGCGCCTTATCCCGGTCCGCCTCCGGAATTATGAGGCAAAATTCATCACCGCCATATCGAGACGCGACATCTATGGCGCGCACCGATTTCGTCAATATCTTCCCAAAGGCTTTCAGAATGGCGTCCCCGGCGAGATGTCCGAACCTGTCGTTAATGCTCTTCAAATTATCTATGTCCAGAATCATCAAAGCCAGGGTGCGATGATACCTCTTGGCGCGCTGCATTTCTTCTTCCAGTCGTCGGTGAAAATAACGGAAATTGTGTAGTCCGGTCAGACCATCGGTATATGACAAGGCTTCAATCTGCTCAAAGTGATAGGCGTTCTCGATCAAGGGCATCGCTTCCATGCGGAAACGTCGGAGTTTCACGGCGACTTCTTCGGGAGATTTTTCTCCGTTCCAGAGAAGCAACGCTCTTCTGTCTTCTACCCAGGAAAGCGCTGTCAGATATCGCAAACTCCCCGATTTTATCGCCTTCGATTCCGCCGCGTCCAAGCCCAGATTATTATTATCCTTAAAATCGACTATCGTTTCCGGCTTTACCGCCGCGAGAAGAGAATCATACTGGCCACGCAGGATGCGGTCTGTTTCCTCCGGAAGATTCCAGTTTACCGCAAAGACGACATCATCGACCTTGCCGGAAGTAACGTAAAATGCCATTTTCGAAAACCCGCAATCTTTTCGCAGCCCGGCGATCAGTTCCGGGACCAACTTTTCGCAGTTTTTTATCCGAAGCAGACGTGGCATTTCGGTGCGATACTCTCCCCCATCCTCAAGCGCGGCGGCTTTTGTTGCTGAGGATTTGTCCCGAGAGGACTGCAATGCCCGCACGCGCTCTTCGAACTTCTTCAACTGCTGCTCCTGAATACCGATATGATAGGCTGCCGAAAGATTGAATGCCAGAGCGGTGGAAAGAAATTTCAATGAGCGGTCATCAAGAGGAAGAGAAGTTTTGATGAAATAAACTCCGTATAGATTTTCTCGCAAAAAAACCGGAAAGAACGCCGACATTTCCAGGGCTTCTATAGTCTTCAATGTCAAGTCCGGCAGAATTTTGCGAAGATTCCCAGTCCGTTCCAGATGGGAAAATTTCTTTAGGTGACCCTGAATCTCCGGAGTCAACTTAAACGAAACCGCCGCCCGGTCAACTCTTATCAGCCCGTGCAGGTAGTTTACCTCCAACCGACCTTTGTAATACCGCAGAAATAGAATTCGCTCACACCCCAGAAATTTCTTCAGAATATTGGAAACCCGTCCGGCAATATCCTGCACCGCTCCCTCTCTGATATTATTCGCTATGGCGGACAGCAGTTCGTTGATGGCGTCCTCTCTTAGAGGAATGGTTCGTCGGTCCCGAATCTTGCGAATTATTATCAAGGTCGCCAAAATGACCACCAGGAGCGCCAGGACAATAATTAAGACTTTCTCTGCCATAAAGTTGAGATAATCCACTCTTCCTCTTTTAAGGTACCCAATAAAAATTTTGTGTCAATTAAAATATCAGCCTTGATGATGTCGCTGGCGGGCGTAACGGAAGCGGGCGCGGCGAGAGACAAGATGATTCTTGCGGAGAAGTTTGAAGATTCCCCACCAGCCGATTTTCAGACCGGGATGCGCTTCTTCCAATACCATCTTTAGTTCGCCGATGGTATAGAAGGGGTCTTGCCGGATAGCGCCAAGAACCAGTTCCTCAGTCTCGTCGAGATAAGACCGGGAGGTCGCCTGGCGTGAAGCCGCAGCGGTGCCGCCCCCTTCTCGAGAGGTAAATCCAGGCAGTTCCTCAATGGTCGTGCCGGAGAGGCGGGCTATCGGCTCTTTTTTTTTTAGCGGGTCGGTCCCCGCCGAGCCGCCGAAAGAGGATTTGGCGCTGCTGAGATTTTCATAACTGGTCAATATGTTATCAAACTCCAGGAGTTCGTAAATCTCCTTCACATTCGGCACCATATTGGCAAGTTTTATGTCACCCCGGTTCTCCCGGACTTCTTTAATACGGGAGATGAAAATACCCCATCCCGCGGACGAAATATAATCTACTCCGGCAAGGTCAAGAATGATATTGAACCGCTCTCGTTTCAGCAGTCGCTCCAGCACTTCTTCCAGTTGCGATGCAGTCAGGGTATCGATAACTCCGTCCACCCGGACGACCGACACGGTATCTTCCCGCCCCCCCTCGGAGACTGAAATTTTGATATTCTCCATAGCCGCAATTATAATCGATACCAACTCAAAATGGCACTAAAAAATTACAGAGAAAATATTGAAGAAAATGCGAGTAATTCGATTCAGTTGTGCTTTTCTATTTCGATGCGAATTTCGTTTTCTGTCGCGACCGGCGGGCAGCATTTCAGGGCGACAAAAGTTATATCGTCATTCTGGACCGCCATTCCGGCATGGCGGTCAATATCCTCCAGTACCAGCGCGGTAACTTCCTTAGGACTGACCGAGGAATTCATGGCGACCCGCTCCCGAAACAGGTTTAAGAGCCGCTCCATGCCATATTTCTCCCCGGTGCGGCTCATCGATTCGGTTATGCCGTCGGTGTAAATAAAAACAATGTCGCCATCTTGAAGTTCTATCGCCTGCTCCCGTAATTTCAGACCGAAATCCTCCGGCCGGTCCAGGGGCAGTCCAAGCGGCACCCCGGACGGATTAATCAGCTCCACTTTCTTTTCGCGGTTCTTGAAATAAAGAAGCGGATTATGCCCGGCAGAGACAAAATTCAAGGTTCGGTTTTCGCTGTTAAAGACACCAAGACAAATGGTAATAAAGATTCCCGGGGGAATATCGTCGAGAATGAAATTATTGACCGCCTCCAGAATCGCATGGGGAGTTTCCTTTCCCTTTGCCTGGGTCTTGATTACGGTTCGCAGCACCGACATCACCAGTGACGCCGGTATTCCTTTTCCTGAGACATCGGCCACCAGGAGGCAATAATGCCTCTTATCTATCGGAAAGACATCATAGAGGTCGCCGCCGATTCGTGACGCCGCCCGGTAGAAAGCATCCAGTTGCAGACCGGGGACCTCCGGCAGTTTGCCGGGAAGGAGCATTTTTTGAATCTGCCCGGCCACCTCTATTTCTTTGGCGACCCGCTCCCGCTCTATGATATTTTCCCGGTCGCGGCGCAATCGGCTCATCATTTCATTCAACGCTTTGGATATTTCAAAATATTCTTCCACACCTTCCAGAGGAAGTTCCGTCTCGATATCTCCGGAACTGAATTTGCGGACTCTCTCGGTAATGCGCACAATGGGACTTACAAAATAATTGGACAGCAGATAGATTCCGCCGATGCCGATAGCCAGCCCTATCAAAGTCAAGAATATGATTCTCTGCCTTTCCGCATCGATTTCAGCCAAATACAGCTCACCGGTGTAAACCATCTGGATACCCCCCATTTTCATCTCCCCGCTCTTGACCTCCCGGTAAAGGTAGTACAGTTCTCTTTCGCCGTTGCCGAATTTCTGCGGCACGCCGGCTGCCTGACCGTCAACATTTTCGGGCGGCTCAAATTTCTTATGGAGATTCCTGATATCACGAGTGTCGGCAAGGATATTACCTGATGAATCTGTTATCACCAGCCAGATCAACTCGGGATTGGCTTCAATATAGCTAATCGCCAATTCGTCAAATTCAACATCGGACCTCCGATTCAAAACGAATCCCGATGCCTGTGCCGCCACCGTTTTCGAAAGAGCCGTGACCGTGTCATGCAGATGCTCACGGATTCCTTTCACGCTTCGCTCGTTGATGAGAATATATGCCCCGGCAATAATGGTCAGCATAATGACGAAGGTGTAAACCGAGAATTTCACCCGCAGGGTGAACATCCGCCCCATGAACAGGCGCGCCTTCTCCGGCTGGCGCGAAATCAATTTGGTCATGCGAAGTTCGTTGAAACCGGGGGCAGATATGTACTCCACCGAGTCCATTATCTTGCTTATCATGTAGAAACCCAGCCCCCCCTTGCGACCCGATTCGACAAGTTTCTTCAAATCCAACTTGGTGTCGGTATGCGGCTGGAAAGGGCGTCCAGTATCCATCAAGGAGAACACAATCCGCCGCTGGTATATGACTATCCGAATGCGGACAAGACCTTTTTCGTACAAGTAGGCGTGGCGGATGATATTTGTTACACCTTCTTCGATGGCAAGGGTGACTGCCGTGGCATCCTTGCGCGTCATTCCGGCGTTTATGCAGGTCTCGCGAATTAGATTCTGAATCGAAGGCAGAAACTGCTCTTCCGCCTGATATTCAGCATGAATTTCTTTTATCGGCTTGTTGAACATCGATAAAATAATAAACCTTCATCGCGGCGCCTTCAATATAAAACAGGCATTCTGCGACGATTAGTTTATTCCTTACCCTGCATCCGTAAACGGGCCTGTTCGATATTGTTTATAGTATTCTTGTTGCCCGGGTAATATTTGAGCACTTCCTGCCAGAGAATTATCGCCTTTTCATAGTCGGCACTCCGGAAATGCTCCAGCGCCTCCAGATATATCTTCCAAACACGGTCATCTTTCTGCAAGTCTTCAAGTTCGGTCGCTTCCTTCATCTCGGTTAATATCCGGTTCATATAATCCTGGGCGACCAGGTTGCCGGGATCTGATTTCAACACTTCCTCAAATCGCGCTTTGGCGTCGGACAGATTCCCCAGGGCATACAGTTCGGCGCCCTTGCTTATGAGTTGGGCATTATTCAGTATGGTTCCGTTACGGGCAATCATCTGTTTCACCGCCACATTCCCCGGCGAGAGTTCCATTACCCGGTTATAATATGTTACGGCATCAGCATACCGGCCTTCTCGTTCCGCCTTGGCGGCGTTATCCATCATTCGGCGAATCTCAGAATCGCGGGCTTCAAAGACCTGATTGCGCAGTTCGACAAATTTCTGATTTTCAGGCGAAATCCCCAGCCCGATATTGATAATGTCAAGTGCGGCCGCGTAGGAACCCTTCTTGTAAAAAACTTCTGCCTGAGAGAAATAACTGTCCAGAATCGGCTGGGTCATTTCTCGCTGTACCAATTCTTTCTGCGCCCGCTCAGATATCATCCGCCGCATATCATCGATATGGTCAATCCGGTTACGCACATCACGGTCGTTTTCATTATATGCCAGCGAACGTTGATAATAGACATATGCCGAATCAATGGAATTGCTTCGGTAATATTTGTCCGCCAGTCCTTTGTAAAACTGGAACTGCCGCCGGCGGTCGTCCAGTATCAACGTACTGCCGCGGGCGCTCTCCAGTTCCTTCTGCCGCTGGATTTTTTCCGAAACCGACATCCCCACTTTAAACGAAAGCCCCAAACGATGTGAATCATCTATGCCGTCAAGAAACTTATAGCCGTAATCAAGCCGCAACCTTTGATACTGGAATCCCAGCCCGAAGGTAAAATTGTCCCGGTCGTATCCGGCGCGGAGTGATAGGGTTCGGCGGTAAACTGCCTCCAGACCCATTCTGACTTTGAGACTTCGCTCTTCCGGCTTTTCAAGTGAGATGCCGAGATTATGATACAAGTCTCGTCCCAGCGGAAACTCCTTCACCCCTATTCCGAGTATGACCGTGGTGGGGGTGACTTCCGATTCTTCGCCTGTCCGGAGTTTGGGTGATATAATGTCTTGAAAAGTAATGCCGGCGTTTAAGTATCGATAGAGATTCCGGTAGAACGAAATATCCAGCCCGGCGCCATAAGAGGAATTATTGTCCATTGTCTGATTGACTATCTTAAGAGCGGAGCCGACCGCAAATCCACCCTCCAACCTTCGCCCATAACCAAAGAGCATCTGCCAGGTGAAATAGGAAAATTCCCCCATCTCCCGCCAATCGCGCCGTTTCAAAATATCCCCCGTTCCCAGGCGCATGAAAGAGACGCCGAATCCGCCGAAACGCTCGTGCGGATATACATAAGATACCACGTCGTATATGCTCCCTTCGAACAGGCTGAGATGCATCAAGTTGAACTCCTGCTGGTCAAGAAGGGTCAAGGCGGCCTGATTCCAGAATATCGCCGAGGCGTCATCCCCCAGCCCTACAAACCCTCCCCCCATACCGAGCGCCCGCGCTCCCGAACCGATAGAAAACTGCGACTCCCGGCCGGCATCACCGGCTGTGATAGACAGTACCGGCGCCATAATCAGCGCCGCAAACACGATAATCAGAAGGCCGATGCGCTTCATTTCAGCACCGCCATTTTCAATTTGTGACTCTGTCCGGATGTCCCTTCCCTGAATACAACGACATAGACTCCATTGAGTACAATTTTCCCTTTGTCATTCCGACCATCCCAGGTGACATAGTTGGCTCCTTGACGACCCCCTTCGCTTCCGGCGGCAAAGACCTTTTCAAAGACTTCTTCACCACTAAGGGTGTAGATCGTCATGGTAACGGTTTCGTCAGCGGCCAGACTGTAAGCGATCTCAGCGCTTTCCCGATTGGGATTGAAAGGATTGTTCCGCGCCATGAGCGAATGCCCCAGTGACGGGGGAGTAATAATGAAATTTCCACTAAGGCGAAAATTGCTGTCGAATTCGCCTCGAACCGGGACCGGTTGAGTAATCCGGGGACCGGAGGCAAAGACGGCGCTAATGTCACGATTTTCCAGCCTTAATCCGAAACCGTTCACTTCAATCTCATCTCTGAGACGCGCCTTAAATCTTAACAATTTCTCTTCCTGCGAATGCATCAGAAAGTTCTCAAAGCGAAACTGAATATAGCCGCCGTCGGTATCGCCGTACGCCACTGCCGCGCCATTCGATAAAAACGCTGTACTTTCCGGTATCAAAATGGCGCCGGGCTCGAGCAGGTTGTCCCGATTGTCGGTAAACATCAATTCTATCGCCAGAAGCCCCACCACATTGAGAGGATTGTCGGTATTGTTTCTTAATTTCAGTTCAAAAAGAATCGGTGACGACCCCTCTATCACAAGCGGTCCCTGCAACACCTGTCCTGAAACCACCAACTCGGCATCGCCCGGCTCGACCCGGATAGGAATTACCGCCGAGCCGACCTTTACTTTCGCCGGCAGGCCGGTGTTCCGGTCAATCGGAATTGTTGTCAAACTCAATTGGAGGTTTGTACTGACCGAGAAAGACGGCGCAATCATATTGAAGTTGGCAATGCCGCCGATTTCTACGGTTTGAGAAGAGGGGTCCGGAATTCCGAAATCGACACCGCCGGTTGAAAGAGTTATTTCTCCAGGCAGAGCGCCGGCTTCACCCAGGTTCCGAAGTCGCGCCGCCACGACGAAATTTTCTCCAAAATCGACGTACCCTTCATAAACCCCACTCAGGGTATAGACCAACTCAATTTCCGCCGGCGATTGTATCGAAACTGCAGCGGTATTATCATCCGATGGTATAGTTGTGGCAAAAGGAGAGCGGACCGCCGAGCGGTAAATTTTTATCGGGACCGAAAGAGATTCCGCCGTCAGAGGAAGAGAAATCTCCAAATCCTGCATCGGATTCAGATTATTGCCGGTACTGGTTGCCAGGGTATCCAATCCATCCTCGGAAACAATCCAGAGGGTAACATTTGATATTGGCGCATCGGAAAGATTGCGTACTGTCGTTTTAATCCGAAACTCCTGCCCATAGTTGACAAAAGGGGGATTGACTGTCTCCAGTTTGGTCGAGACTATCTTTATTTCCGGAAGTCCGGTCACAAAGATATTTTCGCCTTTGAAGGCAATTGTGTCAATCCGTGTGGTATAAAGTTCCGTTCCTCTGGTTATCAGGCGCGGTATCAACTGCTGATCCAGCAATTCAAGAGAGATATAAATCTCTCCTGTCGTGATTTTGTTGCGGCCCGGATGAAGCACAATCGGATTTCCCTGAAGCCGTGCCTCCAGAGTTCGGTCATATCCAATAAGTTGAAAAAGTGACCGGGCCGAATCCAGAGTAAGGTCGGTCGAACCATCCAGTTCAATGCTAAACTCGAAACGGCGTGTTTCCCCGGCCGGAATCACTCGTGGCAGCAAACTAAATCTGTTGTATGAGAGCGTCCCCCGGGGAAGAACATATAATGAATCAAAGTCGGATATTCTTTGACGAAGGACAATTCCTTCTGACGAGCGCATGGTTATGTCAGCGGAGATGTACTTGTATCCTACGGCGAGTTCTTCCTCTATCTCAGGAATCTGGAAATAAGCACCGGATAGAGTCAGAATTCTTCCATCTGTGGACACCGTGACTGATTGTCCGGAGTCGCTTATTGCCACTTCGGTACTATCGCTTCGCCTGAGGAAGTAATGAGCGCTGATGCTGTACTGCAGCGGGTCAATGGGGTGGTTCAATTCCATTTCCAACGAGAAGGGAGGAGTAACAGATGGCGCAATGACCGAATCAAGGGTCAGTGAGTTAGGAATATACTGGATAAGGAGCGAATCGAGCAGATATATTCGATGGGTCAAATGCTGGCGCGCAAAATATTCGGCGCCGTTCAAGATATATCGGGATAGAATTCCCAGTTGTAAGGTATCTTCGCTGTTGGGCATCAAATAGGTCGTATGTTTCTGCAATCGTACACATATGTCTGTACCGGGCAGTGGCGGCTTAAGCACCAGCAGCGAGTCACTGCACAAGTCGCCACAGGAAAGAAACTGTGAAGTGACAATCGCCGGTGATTGGGGGGGTAGGTCGCCGTCGTTTATTATAGACAGGTTCAGGTCAAGATGCTGCCCGGCGAAAATTGTATCCGACGGCGAGGTTCGGAAAGCCAGATGAAGCCCATTATAGAACAGGTCAACGATATTGCTGGTAATATCCCCCGAAGAAGCATAGATATGAATTATTCCAGCCGGCCCGTCGTAAATAATCTCGTTGAGCGCAGACGTAGCGACTCCCATTTCAAAGTCGTCTTTCTCATCGAGAACCCCATTTAGAAGCGAACCGTGGTCGGCGCTGAATATGACCGGGTTTACGGAGGCATCATAATCTGTTTTCAGATTGCCAAAGCGGTCAATCATGGTAAGAGACGCCTCTCCCAGAATCGGATTGCCGAGGAACTGCGTAGCAGGAATAACCAAATCCATCCGTCCCAGTTCTCCGGGCAAAACGGCTGTCTCATATTCTCGGGCAACCGAATCAACCGCTGCTTTCAGTACATTGGTACCGGCACGATAAAGATATTGCCCGGCCGCTCCTTCGCCGTCTATGACATAAATATCATTCAGAATCGGGGGGAATCCATGCGGGGAAACGCCGTTAGTCAGAAGCGTAACCGTCGCAACGCCCGAAGCGGCATTGCCAAAGCGGTCCACTGCCTCCGTAATCCGCAGTTCCAGGCGCTCACCGGCGGCAACCGGTCCCCTGCCTGTAAGTACAAATGAGGAGATTTTCCCGGGAAGAACTGTTATCGGGCCACTCGTGCCCAAGATGCTTCCGTCGGTGCAGGAAATAGTCTGGAAGCCGGACGATTTGAGAATGAAATTATTTCCAGAAAAAAGATGCTGTCCGCTATCGGTAATTTCGAATTGATATTGGTTCAATTCGTTGTAATAGAATTCGCCGTCTTCATCGGAAGAGATGAAATAAACGGCGCCATCATAATCAAGAACCTGATTCCCGAAAAGGTCCACGGCGCGCACCATCACGGGAGCAGAAAAAATCTCTCCGGCTCTGACAGTCGGAGGATATGAAATTATCTCAAAATCTGCGACTATTCCCGAGATAACCGTGATAAGCCCCGATATCGCAGTCAAGTTTTCCAGGCTCGCCTGCACCTGTCCTTGTCCGAGCCCGGTGGCAAAAAAATAACCGGAAGTCACTTCACCGATCGGGTCGGAATCATCAGTCAGGCTCCACTCCAGCGAGGAATCATTTATGGGATTTCCGAAACGGTCAGTAACAAGAGCTGCGAAATAAAAAGTCTGGCCGGCGCGAATAGTTACGGCCGTGTCCGGTGAAACGGTCAAGGCAAAGGGGACATCTGCCAAAATCGGAAAACTTTCCGACAGAGTGGGGCCAAATTCCACTCGATACCACTTGTTGAATATCAATCCGGCGATCTGATAATTCCCGGCCGCTACCGGATTCCTTATAGAGCGTATGGTGAACGTCACTTCTGTTCCGGCCGGCGGAGATATCCCCCATCTGAAGAACAGTACAATAATATTGTTCTGAATATAGACTTTTCTTATCTCTAAATCTTCGCCACTGTAAGTGTCGGAATATTCAATCTCGCTTATCTGATTTAAGCCAAACGACGACGGGAAACTGAAAGAGACTCCTCCCAGTTTAGGAATACCGCCCGTTGGCAATGTCATCTTTAACTGGTACTGCTCCCGTCGGTCAACGATTCCTGACTCCGGTATTACCTGCAATCGTGGCAGAGGTGGTGTCACCGAAAGCGCCATATCCCCTACAAATTCCCCCTCCAGATTCCAGAAGAAGATCTCCTTAAGCGAATCAGGAATGGAATATTCTATCTCCACTGCCGATACGGCGGTGGAAGATAGAACTATGGCTGCGAACAAAAATAGGGTAAAAATTCTCATAACTTGGTAAATCAACTGTATCACCGATTCCAGCAAAGATTATGCCTTAACCTGTCAATCTTCCAGACGGCAACTAAAATACCAATTGTTCGAGTTGCGAACTAAAGAATTCTTATAACTTGCGAAATGACAAAGAATTAAGTTGGACAATAACTAATTCTTGGCGAAAAGTCGCAATCACTGACAAAGTAAGTCCAGCGGCGACAGGCTGACGGCTAAGTCACTATGAATTATTCTGCGTCCTATGTGAAATAGATTGCAAGGTCGTTTTATGGCTGTATCTTGAGCCGATTCTCGGCGGAAAGGACGGTGTTGGATAGCAGCATGGCAATTGTCATTGGGCCCACGCCACCCGGAACGGGAGTAATGAATGACGTTTTCTTACGGCACTCTTCAAAGTCAACATCGCCGACAAGTTTATATCCTTTGGATGAGCCGGTATCCTCTACCCTGTTGATGCCGACATCAATCACAACCGCACCATCTTTAACCATATCTGATTTTATGAAAGCCGGGCTTCCCATCGCCGCAATCAGAATGTCGGCGCGATGGCAGATTTCGGCGATATTCTTTGTCCCACTGTGGCAGACTGTAACGGTCGCATTGGCCCCCTTTTGTTTCTGAATCAGCATCGCCATAAGTGGTTTGCCGACAATATTGGAGCGACCGACGATTACTACTTCCTTCCCTGAAGGGTCAATGTTGTACCGTCTCATCAACTCAATGATGCCATAGGGGGTGCAGGACCGGAAGGATGGTTTGCCGATTAGAGTCAAACCGACATTATATGGGTGGAAGCCATCGACATCTTTTCCCGGTTCAATAAGGAGCGTTACCGCATGTTCATCAAGATGTGACGGCAAAGGCGATTGCACCAGGATACCGTCAATTTCATGGCGCTCGTTCAGGTCCCGCACGACGGCGGTCAGTTCCTTTTGTGAGATTTCCTTAGGCTTCTTTATTACTTCCGAGTAAATCCCAATTTTCTCACAGGCTTTTGCCTTGCTGTTCACATAGGTAATAGAAGCGGGATTATCCCCCACCAGTACGGCGGCCAGTCCCGGGACAACCCCGGCACCGCGCAGCCGCTCGACTCGAATTTTCAGTTCGTCTTTTATTTCGTCCGAGATTTTTTTTCCGTCGATTAATACTGTCTCCATGACTCATAGTCCCTTTACATCATCTTCCTTCGGGCTTTCACCACTGTAATCTATTTTGAATCTTTCAATATGCTCAGCGCCGCCGTCAGCCGTATCAATCGTCACTACCACTCCGGAGATTTTGATATCATTGCGGGCGCAGGCGAACCTTTTAGGCATACCGGTCAAGAATCTCTCCAGAGACGGCGCTTTTTCCATGCCGATGATAGAATCATGTGGCCCGGTCATCCCCACGTCTGTAATATAGGCGGTTCCTCTCTCCGAGACGGTTTCATCGGCTGTCTGCACATGAGTATGCGTCCCGATTATTGCCGAGACCTTACCATCCAGGTAATAAGCCAGCGCCTGTTTTTCGGAAGTAACTTCCGCATGAAAGTCGATGATGACAATCTCGGTAGATTCACGGATCTTGCGCAGTTCCCGATCGGCGGTCCGGAACGGGCAATCAATCTCTTTCATATAGGTCCGCCCCATGAGATTTAAGACCGCCAGTTTGGTTCCATTGATATCGTCAATAAGAAAGCCATTGCCCGGAACGCCGGGAGGATAATTGGCGGGACGGAGAAGTCTGGGTTGTTCGTTTAGATATTGAAGGATATCGGCCCGGTCCCAGATATGATTCCCGGATGTCTGGCAGTTCACCCCGTACGAAAAAATTTTTCGTGACATCTCCGGCGTGATGCCAAACCCGCCCGCGGCATTCTCGATATTGGCGATGACATAATCAGCCCCAAACTTTTCCTTAAGTGACTTGCACATTTGAGAAAGCACAAACCGACCCGGCTTGCCTACCAGGTCGGCAAAAAACAAGACTTTTATGAGAGCCATCAAATTCTCCTATTTGGCAAACTCGGTGGCTCTGGTCTCTCGAATCACAGTCACTTTAATCTGCCCGGGATATTCCATTTCCTGTTCTATTTTCTTGGCGATATCGCCTGCCAGAATCGTTGTTGCCAGGTCGTCGATAGTTTCGCACTCTACAATGACTCGCACTTCTCTACCAGCCTGAATGGCAAAAGCCTTGGAAACTCCCTTGAATGAATCCGCCAGTTCTTCCAGTTTCTCCAGCCGCTTGATATATGCTTCCAGCGGCTCCCGTCGCGCGCCCGGACGGGCTCCCGAAATGGCGTCGGCCGCCTGAACCAACACCGGGTAGGGCGTCTCCTGAGGAACATCACCGTGATGTGACGCCACCGCATTTACTATAATCGGATTCTCCCCCAATCGGGATAGAAAATTGGCGCCGATTTCAGTATGAGTTCCTTCCGTTTCACGGTCAATCGCTTTTCCGATGTCGTGGAGCAGTCCCGAACGCTTTGCCAGGTTCGGGTCTAGCCCCAGTTCCGCCGCCATCAACCCGGCCAGAATCGCCACCTCTTTGGAATGCTGCAAAACATTCTGTCCGTAAGAAGTTCTATATTTCAGTTTTCCCAGAAGTTTAATCACTTCGGCATGAAGCCCCTGAACGCCAACATCAAACGCCGCTTGCTCGCCGGCTTCACGAATCAGCATCTCCATCTCTTTCTGTGTCTTCTCTACTATCTCTTCAATTCGCGTCGGGTGAATCCTTCCATCGGTAATCAGTTTCTCCAGCGCCATCCGCGCTACCTCGCGACGAATCGGGTCATATCCCGAAAGAATCACTGCCTCTGGAGTATCATCGACAATAACGTCGATTCCGGTGGCGGTTTCAAAGGAACGAATATTTCGTCCCTCGCGTCCGATAATCCTCCCTTTCATCTCCTCGTTGGGCAGATTAACCACCGAAACTGTTGATTCCACCGCATGGTCGGCTGCGCAGCGGTAAATCGCCTGTATGATTAACTCGCGGGCATCTTTCTCAGCATTCCGCTCGGCGATCTCTTTTATCTCCTTTATCATAGCCGCCGCTTCCACTTTCGCCTCGCTGATAAGGTTCTCTTTTAGTTCCCGCTTGGCTTCTTCGGCGGTCATCTGGGCTATCCGCTCCAGTTTTTCATTCTGTACCTGAATTGCCTTCTCCAGTTCCTGCTCCCGCAACGTAATCCCTTTTTCCCTTCCACTTAGAGTCCGCTCCCGGAACTGAATGTCCTTCTCCCGCTTGGCGAGAGATTCCAGTCGTTTGTCAACGCTGCTTTCTTTGTCCTGAAGCCGCTTTTCGACTTTCTGGATATCGTTTCGTTTATTCTGAAGTTCTCTTTCAAAGTTGGACTTGGCTTTATACCACTCTTCTTTGGCCTCCAGAAGCGCTTCTTTCTTTTTTATCTCCGCTTCTTTTTCCGCCTCTGAAATAATCTTTTTGGAAAGTTCCTCGGCATTAGCAATCCGCGTATTGGCTATTCTTCGCAGGACCAGCCAGGCAACGGCAAACCCCGCAATTCCGGCCAGCACCGAAAACAGCACTATCAAAAGCGTGCCATTCATGCGACCTCCTCGCCTTCAAAAATGAAGGCAATCTATCTAAAAGTTCCGTCGATGAAAATGAAGATAATTAAATGAGATAGTTGAGGGATATCAGTCGGCGTCCCCTACCGGTAATTTGCTCTCCAGCAACTCAAGAATTGTTTTTGCCCGGTCCTCGACGCTGGATATTTTGTCCGATCGCTGCGCTTCAAGTTCAAGTAATTCCCCCGCTATATTCAAGGCGGCTAATACTGCCACTTTCTCGGGCGATCTATTTTTTGACTTGGAGGCTATGTCCCGCATCTTACGGTCAACATATTCGGCAACTCGCAAAATAAACTCGGGTTCGGCTGACCCCCGGATAGGATATTCTTCGCCTAAAATTACAACTTTTACGGTTTGTATTTTCTCTGATAAACCAGACATTAAAATTGATTTCCTCAATTCTTCTCGAATTATCTTCTCGTCTATTTAAAAATACGATACAAAAATATTATTCACGGCATTAAAATCTGTCAACTAAAATATTGACAGTTATGCTTGTTCCAGCATTCCCAACTTGTCAAGTATAGTTCCCAGTTTGGTCTTTATGGCGTCTGCCCGCTCCGCATCTTTCCTCTCCAGTTCCATTAAGCAAGCCTTTGTCTCCGCCAGTTCCTTTCCCAGTCGATCCTTCTCGTTCTTCAGTATCTGATTATCTTCCTTTAGTTTATCTATCAGGGCAACCGCCTTGTTAATCCTTTCTTCCAGCCGTTCCAGGGCATCCATATCGCTATCCTTCCCGAATCTCCGCCTTAAACTGATTCTTTAAGTAATCTGTGATTTTATCATATATATCAGAAACTTCCTTGCTCTCCAAACTTCGCTCGTTAGAGCGAAAAGTCAGCGCAAAAGCCAGCGATTTTTTCCCATCCCCGATCTGTTTCCCCCGATACAGGTCAAATAGCACTACTTTTTCCAGAAGTTTTCCGCCGGTTGTCTTAATCCCTTGCATCAGGTCGGCTACTTTGACACTTTCATCAACAATCAGGGCGACATCACGCGGTGCTGAGGGATACTTGGGCAACGGCTCATATTCCGCCGCCGGCTTACGATATTCAAGTAACGCTTCGAAATCTAAGACCGCCACATACCCGGTCTGTTTGATGTCAAATATTCGAAGAATGTCAGCCGCTATTTCTCCCGCCTTCCCGACCTCTTTACCGCCAATTCTCAGCGAGAAGGAAATTCCTGCCTCGAAAGGCACCGTATTATCAGGTTGAAATTCTATTTCCTCCAGAGGAACAGCGGCGAGAATGCCCTCCAGCGCCCCTTTCAGGTCAAAAAAGTCATACTTTCTCTCTTTTGCAAACCAGTGCATTTCGGAACTTCCCGAAACTATAATTCCGAGTTGCTCCGTTTCGACCGGCGGAGCGCCCTGAGCCGCAGGATGAAAAACCTTGCCCAACTCAAACAATCGAATATCGAGATTACGGTGGGCGAAATTATGGGCGGCGGCCCGCAGAAGCGAGTATATCAGGCTGTTCTGGAGCACCGACATCTCTTCCGCTATCGGATTAAGTATCTTAACAGCCGGTTGGAAACCGCTGACAACCCCCAAAAGCCTCGGGTCTGCCATTCCGGATCCGTAGATTTCATCATATCCCTGCGCGGTCATAATCTGCCTGAGCGCTTGCCGCAAGATATCATCCTCAGCCAGATGAGTGAAAAGAGGTCCTATATTCCGGTCAGCGGTTGGAATCTTGTCGTACCCTTCAATCCTGGCAATCTCTTCAATTAAGTCCATCTCTCTGGTAATGTCCGGGCGGAAAGTCGGTACAAGCACTTCCGGGGTCTCATCTCCCATCGGCTCAAACTCCAGCCCCTTGAGAATCTCCTTGATTCGTTCTGCCGTTATATTAGTGCCCAGAACTTTGTTTACCCGTGTCGCCCTCAGTTTAATCCGGAGAGGAAAAATCTTCCGAGGATAGCAATCGACGATTCCCTGAAGTATCTGCCCGCCGGCATATTCCTGAATCAGATAGGCGGCGCGGTTCAGCGCCTCGGTCACAATGTTCGGGTCGGCTCCTTTTTCGAAACGGGCAGACGACTCCGTGGTTATGCCCAGTCTCTGACGGCTCCTGCGAATCGTAATGGGATTGAAATATGCCGACTCTAAAAGGATTTCGCTGGTGGAATCAGAAACCTCGGAATTTAATCCTCCCATCACACCGGCAGCGGCGACACCCTGCTTTCCATCTGTGATAAGCAGAACTTCTTTGTTCAGTTGATGCTCTTTTCCGTCAAGAGTAGTGAACTTCTCCCCTTCTTCAGCCCGGCGCACCAGGACCTCTTTGCCGCTGAAGAGATTGTAATCAAAGGCGTGGAGCGGATGCCCCAATTCGAGCATTACCAAATTGGTAATATCGACCACATTTGAAATGGGGCGAATTCCTGAGATAATCAGTTTTCGCTTAATCCACCAGGGAGATGGTCCCACTTTCACCTCTTTGATAATCCTTGCCGCATACCGCGGGCAAGCCTCCGAATCGGCGATTGAAATTTTGACCCAACTGTCGGCCCGCTCGCGGATTTCTTCCATTATATATTCCGGTTTTCGAAGTCTCTTATCGGCTAAAACTGCGGCATCCCGCGCTATTCCAACCGCTGAGAGCGAATCGCCCCGGTTTGGGGTCAAGTCGAATTTAAGAAGATAGTCGTCTATACCAAGATAACCGGCCACCGGCTCGCCGACCGGCGCATCCTTATCCAGAACCATAATGCCGGAGTGGTCATCAGACAGTCCCAGTTCCCGTTCCGAGCAGATCATCCCGTACGATTCCACTCCCCGTATCTTTGCCTTCTTTATCTCCCCCACCCCTTTAAGGACCGCTCCCACTTTTGCCAGAACCACCTTCTGCTCCGCGCGGGCATTCGGTGCCCCGCAGATGACCTGCAAGACCTCGCTGCCTATATTAACTTGAGCGGTGCTCAAATGGTCTGTCCCCTTGACCGGTTTTATTTCCACAATCCTGCCGACTACAATACTTTCCAGACTGGTTTCGACAAACGGCGCCGCTTCAGCCTGCGTTCCGCAGAGAGTAAGTCGCTCGGCCAGTTCCTTCGGCGACCAGGTAATATCGACCAGTTCCTTTATCCAGCTATAGGGAATTTGCATTAATGAAACTGCCTGATAAAACGGATATCATTCTCATAGAGTAAACGAATATCGGTAATACGGTATTTCAGCAGCGCAATTCTCTCCACTCCCATTCCAAACGCATATCCGGTATACTTCTCCGAATCGTATCCGACATTCCGCATCACATTCGGGTCAATCATGCCGCAGCCAAGAATCTCCAGCCACCCTTCGTACTTGCAGAGTTGGCACCCTTTTCCTTTGCATAAGAGACAGGATATATCTACTTCCGCCGAAGGCTCTGTGAATGGGAAGAAACTGGGTCGGAAACGAAGTTTCAGTCCCTCTCCATAGAAATCCCGGCAGAACGCCACCAGCACCCCTTTGAGGTCTCCCATCGTAATCCCTTCATCGACTAAGAATCCATCAACCTGATGAAATACGCAGTACGACCGTGTCGAAATCGCCTCGTTGCGGTATGTTTTCCCTGGCGTAATGACTTTTACCGGCGGCTTATTCGATTCCAGTACTCTTATCTGAACCGGTGTGGTATGGGTTCTTAAGAGCAGACCTCCATCGAGATAAAATGTGTCCTGCATATCTCGCGCGGGATGGTCGGGAGGAAAATTGAGCGCCTCGAAATTATAGTAGTCGTTTTCAATATCCGGTCCGCGCGCAATGGAAAAACCCATTCCGTAGAACGATTGACAGATACGGTCGATTACACGGGTGATTGGATGCAGCGATCCCTGTCTCTGTTTTATGCCAGGGAGGGTATAATCGAACGGCGAGTCCTGTTTGACCCCCTCGAACTTCTGACGAGCCGAGATGAGGGCTTCTTCCAGACGGAGCCGCGCTTGATTGGCGGCCGCTCCGACCACTTTGCGACTTTCCGGCGGCAAGTCCTTGATTCCTTTAAGAACCGCCGTTATTGCCCCCCTGCGGCCCAGATATTTTACATCAACCGCCTCTAACTCCTGAGGCGACCGCGCCCCTTCAATTGCGGTCAGTGCTTCCTGGAGAATGCCATCTATATGGTCAAGCCCGGACATTCATTTATATCCGGGTTTAATTCTGTCTGGCTATTTCGGCTAAACGGCCGAAGGTAGCCGCATCGCGGGCGGCTATATCCGCCAGGATTTTTCGATCGAGGTTGACGCCGGCTTTCTTCAATCCGCTTATAAAAGTGGAATAATTTATGCCATGAATCTTGGCCGCCGCCGAAATGCGTGCAATCCAAAGATTGCGGAATACTCTCTTTTTATTCTTGCGGTCGCGGTAAGCGTACGCCATCCCCTTGTGCACCGTCTCAATCGCTGTCCGGTACAGTCGCGAACGACCGCTGAAATTTCCTTTGGCTTTCTTAAGAATCTTCTTATGCCTTCTATGAGCGGCAACATTATTCATCGCGCGTGGCATCGTTCAATCTCCTGAATCAAAAATAAAGTCATGCGTACGGAATCAGCAGCCGGACTCGCTTATGGTCGGACTTGCTGGTCAATGTCGATTTCCGAAGTTTTCTTTTCCGCTTCGTTGTTTTCTTCGTCAAAATGTGCGTATGGAACGCCTTTTTCCTTTTAATCTTGCCCGTCGCGGTTTTCCGAAACCGTTTCGCTGCGGACCGATTTGTCTTTATCTTGGGCATTCTCTGGCCTCTTCGCTTTGGCTTTTATTGCCTGCGGCTTGGGGTTCAGAATCACCGTAAGATTCCGTCCCTCCAGTTTCGCAGTCTGTTCTATCGTACTTATATCACTCAATTCCTGAACTACTCGTTCCAGAAGTTTATAGCCGTATTCCGTGTGCGCCATCTCCCGGCCGCTGAACATCACGAAAGCCTTGACCTTACTTCCCTGCATCAAAAATTCACGAACATGTTTGGTCTTGAACTGAAAATCGTGCTCGTCTATTTTGGGACGATACCGCATCTCCTTCATCTGGACCACATGCTGTTTCTTGCGGGCTAACTTCGCCTTCTTGGCAAGTTCATACTTGTACTTTCCAAAATCCATTATCCGGCAGACCGGCGGTCGGCTTGTCGGCGAGACCTCGACCAGGTCAAGATTCGCTTCCCGCGCCCGCTCCAGGGCCTCCCGAATCGGGATTATCCCGATCTGTTCGCCGCTTGCCCCTATCAAACGGACCGGCGAAATCGAAATCTGCTCGTTAACCCGTATTCCTTTCTGGACTATAACTTCCTCCCTTATATTATAGGCGATATCGCCTTTTCACGTATTTCGCTTCTCATAATCTCAATCAGCTTCTCCAGCTCGAAACTCCCCTTATCTCCTTTTCCATGTATCCGCAGCGCCACCGAGCCGGATTCTCTTTCTTTGGCGCCTATTATAAGCATATATGGAACTTTCTGCAACTCCGATTCTCTGATTTTGTGCCCGATTTTTTCCGAGCGAGAATCAAGTTCCGCCCGAATCGAATGCGCTTTCAGCCTCTCCAGAACCTGCTCCCCATATGAATTGAATTCATCCGTAATCGGAAGCACCCGCGCCTGAATCGGCGACAGCCAGAGCGGAAAATTACCGGCATAATGCTCAATCAATACTCCAAAAAACCGCTCGATGGAACCAAGCAATGCTCGATGAATCATATAGGGACGCTTCAATTGACCGTCTTTATCGGCAAAGACTAGGTCAAATCGCTCCGGCAGATTGAAATCGAACTGAATTGTCGAGCATTGCCAGGAGCGCCCCAGGGCATCCTTTATCTTTATATCTATCTTGGGACCGTAAAACGCTCCCCCACCCTGGTCAACCAGATACTTCAGCCCCAGAATCTCCAGGGCGCGTCGAAGCCCGTTCTCCGCCTTGACCCAATCTTCTTCTTTGCCGATTGCGCCGGCTGGACGAGTCGAAAGATAAATGTCATAATCCTTGAATTTAAACGGCTCCAATATATGCAGGCAGAATTTTATCAGCCAGACCAGTTCTTCTTCCATCCTGTCCGGAGTCACAAAATGATGAGCATCATCCTGGGTGAAACCACGCACTCGCATCAAGCCGTGAAGCACGCCCGGCATCTCATACCGATAAACCGTCCCCAATTCAGCCCAGCGGAGGGGCAATTCCCGATAACTCCAGCGCCGCGATTTATACATCATGATATGAAATGGGCAATTCATCGGCTTAATCTGGAATTGCATCTCATCAACGGCCATCGGATGATACATATTTTCCTTGTAAAAATCGGTATGCCCGGAACGTTTCCAGAGGTCCAGATTGGCAATATGAGGCGAATAGACAATATTATATCCGCTCTTGAAGTGCTCTTCGCGCCAGAAATTCTCTATCTCGTTGCGCATAACCGCGCCTTTGGGAAGCCAGAGAATCAGACCGGCGCCAACCTCGTTGGTGATATGAAATAATCCCAACTGCTTTCCCAGTTCGCGATGGTCGCGACGCCTGGCTTCTTCCAGACGGAAAAGATACTCATCGAGCATGCTTTTCTTGGGATATGAGACGCCATAGATGCGCTGAAGCATCCGATTTCTTTCGTCGCCGCGCCAGTAAGCGCCGGATGAGGCAATCAGTTTAAATGCCTTCACAACGCCGGTGTTCGGAATATGAGGACCGCGACAGAGATCTTCAAAACTGGAATGCTTATAGACCGAGACCCGGTCATCTAAAATATCCTGCTCCAGCATTTCGATTTTGTACGATTCCCCCTTCTGGCGATAATACTTGAGTCGTTCTGCTCGGCTTACCTCTTCCCGTTTGAATTCGGCGTTTTCCTTTATGATTTCCGCCATCCGGGTTTCAATTTTCTGCAGATCTTCCGGCGAAAACGGTTTCTCCACTTCAAAGTCATAATAGAAACCTTCCTCAATCGGCGGACCGATGGCCAGTTTTACCCCCGGATAAAGTTCCTGCACCGCCTGTGCCATAATATGGGCGGTGGAATGCCAGAATACCTGCTTCCCTTCGGGGGATTCAAAAGTCAGTACCTCGATAGGCGCATCGCTCTCAATCCGGCAGGAAAGGTCTTTCACGGCGCCATTTACTTTGACCGCAATAGCCTCTTTTGCCAGGCGAGGCGAAATCGCTTCGGCAATCTCACGTCCAGATGTCCCTTTCGGAAAGGGGCACTCGGAGCCATCGGGAAATATTATCTTAATCTGCTCTGAACTCATTTCGTCTCATAATCATAAGCGGGAACAAACCATACTTAATACGGCTTATTTCCCGCCAAATATGGTGGGCGATACTGGAATCGAACCAGTGACCCCTTGCATGTCAAGCAAGTACTCTAACCATCTGAGCTAATCGCCCAATCACTAATCAAAAATCTGCTTAATTCGGCAAACACATTAAGCCTTAAAGTTTATATCTTAATATCGTTAATGTCAAGCAAAATATTAAGAGACAACAGACTAAAAGGGTTCCCGGCAAATCGTCGCTTCCATTATTGCGTCTCTTTTACTTTCCACCTCTGAATAGATTCATAATCATCGTAAGGAACAATGAAATCAAAAGCATCGACACAATCGGAAAATAGACTTTGAAGTTGCCGAATCGCCAATTAAGGTCGCCAGGCAGACGTCCCAGATATGGAATCTTTCCAGACAAAATGAGAATAATTCCGGCGATAATTAGCCCTATCCCCAACAATATCAAAACCTTGCCAGTTTGCAGCTGATTCATGCGGCAAATTTATCCATTTTACGGCGGCGCGTCAATATCCTGCTTATCCCCCTTATGCCCAAATAGTTCATTTCTTCGCAGAAAATAGTTGCGGGTAAATTCTTAGATGATATATTTGTAGGTGATTGTTACTTTTTTCACATAATGGCAGAGGTTTAAGGTATGCCTGATAATAAGATTGTAATTGTCGGCGCCGGGGTAATGGGGCAAGGCTTAGCCGAGACGATTGCCACTACCGGTCAAGAAGTGATATTGCTTGACCGCACTATCAAAATGGCTAAAGAAGGTATCGATAGAATTGGCGATAGTCTCGATCATGCCATTCAGCGCTGGGGGATGACGGCGTCAGACAAGCGAGCAGTATTATCACGCATCACCCCCTCCGCGGATTTGCAGGTCGCTAAGGAAGCGTACCTGGTAATCGAGTCTATCCCGGAAAATATTCGCCTTAAACGGGAACTGTTGGCGAAACTTGATGACCTCTGTCCGGAAGATACGATTTTCATTACCAACACCGCCACTCTTTCAATAACAGAACTGGCGGCAGTTACTAACCGTGCTGATAGAATTATCGGCATGCATTTTCTGAATCCCGTGCCCAAAATTCCGGTGGTCGAAATTGTCCGCGGACTGAATACTTCCGATTCCACCTACCTTAAGGCCCGCGAATTCGCCGACATGCTCGGCAAAACGCCGGTGCTGGTATATGAATACCCCGGCTATGTGACCACTCGAATCATTGTGCCGCTGCTGAATGAAGCGATGCATGTCCTGATGGAAGGCGTTTCGACGGCCGATGATATCGACACCGCCATGAAACTTGGCTATGGTTTCAATGTGGGTCCTCTGGCTCTTGCCGATATGATGGGACTTGATGTCGTCATGTCCTGGATGGAAAACCTTCTGGCGGAACTTTCCGAGCACAAGTATAATCCTTGTCCTTTGCTGCGGAAGATGGTCCGCGCCGGGCAACTGGGTGTCAAGACCGGACAGGGATTTTTCAAATATGATAAAGAGGGGAATCGGATCCCCGATGAAGGGACCTCTTTTGTCGGTTTGAGGGTTGAAAAATGAATATCTTAGTTCTCAACTGCGGCTCATCATCAATCAAGTACCAATTCTTCGATATGGACCGGGAATTTACTCTGGCGAAAGGGATGGTTGCCCGTATCGGCATGACCGGCGCGGTCGTTTCGCACAAACCATTCGACCGTCCCGAAGTGAAAGTTTCCGGTGAGATTCTTGACCACATTGTCGCGACCAGTTATGTGATATCGATTCTTCTCTCGACAAATCACGGGGTCATCAAAGACAAATCAGAAATCAATGCCGTAGGTCATCGCGTGGCTCATGGCGGCGAGCGTTTCACGCAATCGATGCTTATTACCGATGAGGTCTTAAGCGAAATTCGAAATCTTATCGACCTTGCCCCCTTGCACAATCCGCACAACATCCGGGGCATTCAGGCTTGCAAGAAGACTCTTCCCAATATCCCCCAGGTTGCGGTATTCGATACGGCGTTTCATCATCAAATGCCTCCCTCGGCTTATATTTATGGCATTCCATATATTCTTTACAAGAAATATGGCATTCGCCGTTACGGATTTCACGGCACCTCTCACTACTTTGTTTCCCAGCGGGCCGCCGATATCATCGGCAAGCCGCTTGACGAACTCAAAGTCATCACCTGTCATCTTGGCAATGGGGCTTCCCTTGCCGCTGTCGACCGCGGTGTCTCTGTTGATACTTCTATGGGATTTACCCCGCTTGAAGGACTGCTGATGGGCACCCGTTCCGGTGACCTCGACCCGGCTGTCATTCTGCATATTATGGGGCGCGAGGAATTGTCTCTTCATGAAGCCAACACCCTGCTGAATAAGCACTCCGGCCTTATTGGCATCTCGGGTGTATCATCCGATATGCGCGAGATTATCGATGCCTCTGGTTCCGGGCATACCAACGCCAAATTAGGACTCGATATCTATTGTTACCGTTTGAGAAAATATATTGGCTCCTATGCCGCCGCCATGAACGGACTGGATGCGGTTGTTTTCACTGCCGGTGTCGGCGAGAATTCGCCGGTTGTCCGTGAACTTACCTGCCATGGACTTGAATTCCTGGGCGCCGATATCGACCAGGAGCGTAACAACGCCGCCATCGGTAAAGAGATGGTTATCTCGCGGGATGATTCCCGCGTGAAAATTCTGGCGATTCCTACTAACGAAGAGTTGGTCATTGCCCGCGACACCAAGAACTTAATCACAAATTCCTGACAATGACCGATAGTTTACAAATCCCCAAAAGCAGACATTGGAAAACAAGATAGATTTGGAGGCATTTTGTTCAAGATACTGGATAAGAGAGAACTGTGTGAGAAGGTGCATCAATTCCGCATCGTTGCCCCGCGTCTGGTACAGAAGGCTAAAGCGGGACAATTCGTCATCCTCCGCAAAGATGAAGCCGGCGAGCGGGTGCCGATGTCAATCGGCGGACTCGACAAGAAAAACGGCATTCTGACGGTTGTTATTCAGGAAGTCGGCAAGACTTCGGCTGCGATGAACCGGATGAAAGCCGGCGATTATTTTGCCGATGTGGTCGGTCCGTTGGGACTGCCCTCCCATATTGAAAAATTCGGCCATTGCATCTGCATAGGCGGCGGTGTTGGAATTCCCCCTATATACCCAATCGCCCAGGCTCTTAAAGATGCCGGCAATAGTGTCACCACAATCATCGGCGCGCGGTCAACGAATCTTCTGACTTTCGACGAGGAACTCCGCTCCGCCTCCGACCGGCTTCTTATCTCCACTGATGATGGCTCCTATGGCACACACGGATTTGTGACGACAGTTCTTCAGAAACTGATAACCGATGGTGAAAAAATCGATATGGTCATCTGTGTCGGTCCCGTCCCGATGATGAAGGCGGTGGTTAATACTACGCGTGAGCCTAAAATAAAGACATTTGTCAGCCTCAATCCTGTTATGGTCGATGGTACTGGTATGTGCGGCGCCTGCCGGGTCACGGTGGGGGGCAGGACCCGATTTGCCTGTGTCGATGGTCCTGACTTTGATGGCCATCAGGTCGATTTTGACGAGATGACCAAGCGGATGAAAATGTATGTCCGTTATGAAAAAATCGCGTATGAAGGATTTCTCGAAGATGACTGCCGTCTGGGCAAGCAGGTCAAAGCGATGAACGAAACTTCAGGGAGCAAGAAATGACGGAAGAGAAAAAAGGAAATCCGCTCGAAAAGAAGGAGCGGATGAAAATCCCCCGGCAGAAGATGCCGGAGCAGGAGCCGGAAATCCGGGTGAAAAATTTTAAAGAGGTCCCGCACGGATTAACGCCGGAACTGGCGATACGGGAAGCCGAGCGCTGTCTTGCCTGCCCCAAGCCTCCCTGCATTAAAGGCTGCCCGGTGGAGGTCGATATTCCGGAATTTATTCGGATGGTTGCTGAAGGTGATTTTGTAGCCGCCGCCAAGAAGATAAAAGAAACCAACGCTCTCCCCGCCATCTGCGGAAGAGTCTGCCCGCAGGAAGAGCAGTGCGAGAAATTTTGTATCCTGACCAAGAAATATAATTCGGTCGGCGTTGGTAATCTCGAGCGATTTGTCGCCGACTTTGAGCGGGAGCAGGGTGAAATTGAGATTCCGAAACTTCCTCCTTCCACCGGCAAGAAGGTTGCCGTAGTCGGCTCCGGTCCCGCCGGTCTTACGGTCGCCGCCGACCTGGCGCAGATGGGACATAAGGTCACCGTCTTTGAAGCCCTGCATAAACCGGGCGGTGTGCTGATTTACGGTATCCCGGAATTCCGCCTGCCGAAAGCCATCGTGAAATCAGAGGTGGAGTATCTTCAAAAACTCGGCGTGGAGATTCATACCAGTTATGTCGTGGGAAAACTTGACACGGTCGATGAACTGTTTGAAATGGGGTTTGACGCAGTCTTTATCGGTACTGGAGCGGGGCTGCCCAATTTTATGAAAATCGAAGGGGAGAATCTCAATGGCGTCTATTCTGCCAATGAATTTCTGACCCGCAGCAATTTGATGGCGGCGTATGATTTCCCTCATCACGACACCCCGATATTTGTCGGCGAAAATGTTGCCGTTCTGGGCGGCGGCAATACTGCCATGGATTCGGTTCGCACCTCCCTTCGCCTTGGCGCCAAGAATGCCTATATCGTCTATCGTCGAAGCCGCACCGAAATGCCGGCTCGTCTCGAAGAAGTTCACCACGCCGAGCAGGAAGGTGTCCAGTTCATGTTCCTGACCAATCCGCTCAGATATATTGGTGATGAGGACGGCTGGGTGAAAGCGATGGAATGTGTCAAGATGGAGTTGGGTGAGCCTGATTCTTCCGGTCGTCGCCGCCCCGTGGAAATTCCCGGCTCTAATTTCGTTCTTCCGGTTGACACCGTGGTGGTAGCGGTTGGGAATTCTTCGAATCCACTCATCCCGCAGACAACTCCTGGTCTCAAGACTAACAAATGGGGGAATATTGAGGTGAACGAAGCGACCATGATTACATCACGTCCCGGTGTTTTTGCCGGCGGCGACATTGTGACCGGCGGCGCCACCGTGATTCTGGCGGCAGGCGCCGGAAAGGTTGCCGCTCGCGCCATTCACAAGTATGTGATGGGGATTCCTTTTGATGAGCCAAAACCGGTGGAGAGAAAAGCGGCGACGAAATAGACCAATATAAGCCTGCTGATATTCTATATAGACTCGCCGCCTGATATTAGTAATCGGGCGGCGGTTTTCTTTAGATTGCTCTGTATTAAATGGTTCTGAATTCGGCTCTCATGGCCCACAGATTGGCGCGGAACCGCCCTTAAACAGGTTGCCAATGATATGAGCCGAGTAGGTCAAAATCCCCCCGAGCCACTTGTCCATAGCACGGCGCGAGTGGGGGTTTTGACATTCTTCCGTAGAGGCGAACCCATGTGTTCGCCCATTGTTAGCTCTCTCCCCAATCAAGAGCATAATGTCCGTTCTTAGTATAGAGCGCCGTAGGTCAAAATCCCCCCGAGCCATGTGTGCATCGCGTGTCGCGGGCGGAGGTTT
>DYGG01000087.1 GCA_020724775.1 Ignavibacterium sp.
GTCCAGACCATCTGGTTGTCGGCATTGTCGATATCGCTGACATAGTTGTCGAGATTTATCGTAACGAAAGTTGAGCCTTCGGCAATAGTCTGGTCCGGAATATCTGCCACCACCGGCGCGTCGTTGATATTGGTCACCGTAAAGGTTGCCGCATCCTCATCGAATTGCAAGCCTGGGTCGGTGGCGCGAAAAGTTATCGTTTCCGCTCCAAACCAGTCAGCGTTGGGAACGCTGATTGTGGCAATTCGGGAAGCATCAATGGTGACAGTCAAATTAGTCTGACCGGAGGCGGTCCAGGTCATTTCGGCGTCGGTATTATCCAGGTCGCTGACATAATTATCAAGATTGATAGTCGTGAAACTGGAACCTTCGGCGATAGTCTGGTTGGGGATATCGGCCACCACCGGAGCGTCATTTACCGCGGTGACGGTGAATACGGCAACATCTTCGTCAAAGAGAGTTCCCGGGTCGGTTGCCCGGAAAGTAATAGTCTCGGAGCCGCTCCATTCGGCATTCGGAATGATTATGGTGGCGACCCGATTGGAGATATCGACCAGTAACTCGACATTGCCGGTCTTGGTCCAGGTCATCTGCGCCGGAGTGTTGTCCACATCGGTCACATAGTTATCAAGATTCATCTGCGTAAAGGTGGAGCCTTCAGGAATTGTCTGGTTCGGGATATCAAGGACTACCGGCGCATCGTTGACAGCCGTAACCGTAAAGGTCGCCGGATCGCTGTCGGAGAGTAGTCCCGGGTCGGTCGCGGTGAAGGTGATAGTTTCGGAGCCGTTCCAGTCCGCATTAGGGATAGTAATGGTAGCAACCCTGGAGACAATTGCAACGGAAAGTTGCGTTGCCCCTGTTGCCGTCCAGGTGATTTCATTGTCGGTGTTGTCGATGTCAGTAACATAGTCGTCGAGACTAATCGTAGCAAAGGCTGCCCCTTCGGCTATTGTCTGATTAGGAATATCGCTCACCACCGGCGCGTCGTTGACAGCCGAAACCATAAATGTAGCGGCATCC
>DYGG01000027.1 GCA_020724775.1 Ignavibacterium sp.
GGACATACCGTAGCCGCGAAAATCGAGACCCTTTCGGGCGGCCTCAACAACCTCGGGGTGCGACGAAAGCCCCAGGTAATTATTGGCGCACATATTAATAACGCGCTTACGCTCCGCGCCGGCCGGAAATTCGACTTCTATCTCAGAATTCTGAGGAGCACAAATTATTCGTTCTTCCTTGAATATGCCAGATTCCCGAATATTGCCGAGTTCCGCCCGGTAGAGTTCTCTTATTGAATCAGGAAATGCCATATTTCACCTATTGCACGTTAAATTCTTTAAGAAGAGCCACAATATTATTAACCGTGTCAAATGCCTCTGGAGTGGCTTTGGCATCCGGAATCTGAATCTTGTACCTTGTTTCCAGAAACCGTTTCAGGGAGACCATCGAGAAAGAGTCAACTATACCACCCGAAATGAGCGGAGTATCAAAACCGACTTCACGGTCATCGTCTTCCTCCAGATACTCGTTCTTTACGTAGTTTAGTATTACCTCACGAACCTCTGCCATAAAAACAACTCCTTTATCACAATCAATCGTTTTCGAGTGTGGATGTATCCCCGATTTCTTCGCCCCATTCTTTGGCGCGGAGAACTCGGCGCATGATTTTCCCGCTTCTGGTCTTGGGAAGAGAATCGACAAATTCAATTTCCTGCGGCATTGCCAGGGGGGAGAGTTTCTTGCGGATGAAATTCATTATGTCGAGTTCCAATTCCTGCGATGGGCTGTTGCCCGGTTTCAATGCAATGAATGCTTTTACCACCTCCATATTGACCGGGTCCGGCTTGCCGACCACTGCCGATTCGGCTACCGCAGGATGTTCCAGAAGCGCCGATTCTATCTCGAATGGCCCGACAAGATGCCCTCCGGTATTGATAACATCATCATCTCTACCGACAAACCAGTAATATCCGTCTTCATCAATACTGGCGCGGTCGCCGCAAATGTACCACCCATTCTTGAATTTGCTCTGATAGGTGGCTTCATTGCGCCAATAGGTGCGAAACATGGAGGGCCAGCCAGGCTTGAGGGCAATTAGCCCGACAACTCCCGGTTTGTTGACCGGTTGATAAGTCTTGAGATCAACAACCGTCGCGGTGACACCGGGAAATGGCTTACCCATCGAGCCGGCTTTGACTGGCATCTCAGGATAGTTGGAAATAACGATGCTGCCGGTCTCGGTCTGCCAGAAAGTGTCATGAAAGGGCAATCCAAAAACATTCTTTGACCAGTGCACCGCTTCGGCATTGAGCGGTTCGCCGACCGAGCAGAGATGTCGAAGCGATGATAGATTGCGGCGGCGCACGGCCTCCTCCCCTTCCTTCATAAGTGAACGAATGGCAGTCGGGGCGGAATACCAGACGGTTATCTTATATTTCTCAATGAAACGGTACCAGGTTTCGGCTTTAAATCCGGCATCAAGAACGCATTGGGTATTTCCATTGGCCCAGGGACCGATAATTCCGTAGGAAGTCCCGGTCACCCAGCCCGGGTCGGCGGTACACCAGTAGATATCATTTTCCCGCAAATCGAGCACATAGCGGGCGGTGATGTACTGCGAAATCAGCGAATAGTGGACATGCTGCGCCCCCTTTGGCTTGCCGGTCGTACCGGACGTATAATGGAGAACCGACGGTGTTTCCGCGCGGGAGGGATAAATATCAAACTTCTCCAGACGGGGCGCCTTATCCATATGAAAGGCAATTTCTTTTTCACGAAGCGATTTGGTACCGTCGTCATCGACAACAATGATATGCTTCAGATAGGGGAGCGACTCTACAATATTGCGGACTTTAGGGAGATGTTTCCGCTGGGTGATTATGGCCGCTGTCTGGGCATCTTCCAGCCTGGTAATCAGAGATTCCGAGCCAAATGCGGAAAAAAGTGGTTGAGCAATCCCACCCATTTTCAGAATGCCGAGAAATCCAAAATATAATTCGGGGATACGATCCATAAACAGACATATCCTGTCGCCCGGTTGCAATCCGAGGTTCTTCAGAAATCCGGCAATAGTATTGGTCAGAACCGACATCTCATAGAAAGTATATTTTTTGACTTCGCCGCTGTGTCCTTCCCATATCAGCGCCGGGCGGTCTTTCCTGCCCAGGCGAAGGTTGCGGTCGCTGCAATACTCGCCGATATTTATAATATCACCGGGGCGGTATCCCAGTTCCTTTTCGGAAATCTCCCACGAGAAACTATTGACTACTTCTTCGTATCTACCCATGTTGGGCATTTTCTATCCTCCTGACGATTCCTAAATCTATGGTGTAAGGGGATTAATTTCTTGGGTGACCTGCCTCGCGTTCACATCGTCAGCACCACTTTGGCTGAAGGAGTGGTGGTTGAGATTGCCGTCTCAAACGCTTTCAGAAAATCTGTAAAGGGGAATTTGTGACTGATGACGGGGCGAATATCGACTTTGCCGCTGTCGAGGAGATTCCTCAACTGATACCACGTATCAAACATCTTTCGTCCGTTAATCCCAATCACGCGGGCGCCTTTGAAAACAATATTTTGCGCCATATCAAATTCGAAAGGAGCCGGGGCAATGCCAAAAGCGGTAAATGTTCCGGTTCGGCGAAGAATGGCAAAACCGTCACTCACGGCATTCTTATTTCCGGCCATATCCATAACTACGTCAACTCCCCCGTTAGTCTCATCAAGAATTTTTTCCCGATAATTTTTCTCCTCGACTACATTGACGCTGACATCTGCCCCCATTTTGCGGCAGATTTCGAGATTGAAGGGAATCATCCCCAAATTGTAAATCTTGACTGCGCCGACCGCCCGCGCTACTCCGCAGGCAAACGCCCCGGTCGGTCCGTCCCCAATAACCGCCACCTTCTTGGCACCGACATTACTTTCCATAACGGTGTAAACGGCGTTCCCGAAAGGCTCCTGAATGCAGGCAATTTCTACCGGAAGAGCGGTGTCATTCTTCCAGCAGCAGACTTCCGGAACCACCGCGTATTCGGCGAATATTCCGTCAACATCGACTCCGAGAATGGAAAGATTCTGGCAGAGATGCATATTCCCGGTTCGGCATTGAAAGCAGTGCAGGCAGGGGATATGCGTCTCGGCCGTGATATAATCGCCGACCTTAATGCTCTTAACCGCCGGTCCGACTTCCATCACTTCCCCGCAGCATTCATGCCCGAATACCAGGGGCGGTTTGATCCGATTCTGCGCCCAGTTATCCCAATTGTAGATATGTTTGTCGGTTCCACATATCGAACAGGCTTTTATTTTGAGAAGAACCTCATCCGCTTTCGGCCGGGGAAGGGGAATTTCCGCCATTTCAGCGCCGACCGCTTTTCTTAATTTCATTGCCGCCAGCATTTTTTCCGGCATCGGTGATTACTCCCGTTAATTAAGAGTGCAATTCAAGTTTGTGAAAATAATAATTTGCCGGCGAAAAGTCAATCCATTACAAGGGGCGGAATGACCCTCACGAGAATGGGTTAGGATATAATATGCGAGAAATTCAGTATAAATTTATGGAATAGTCACTTCGGACGGACTGAGAATTTTGGAGTTTTCGATCCCCAGGCAGGTGCCAAGTGAGATTGCCGTAAGAAGGAGCGGATTTTGCTTCTCAACTTTGCGAAGTCTACCGGCTACCTGTTCGATCGGTATGCTGGAGATAGCATTCCCCTGAAGGGCGACCATATTGCCGAATTTGCGCTGGTATGCCAGATGAACCGCTTCGGAGCCAAAACGGCTTGCCAGAATCCGGTCGAATGCGGTCGGGGTGCCACCGCGCAACAAATGTCCCAGAATGGTGACCCGTGTTTCCAGAGTGGTGATACCTTCTATCTGGGCGGCCAGTTGATTCGAGATACCGCCAAGTCTGATCTTGTCGGGGCTATTGGCGATTAGCCGTTTCACGACCATCTCTCCCCCCTCAGGTTTAGCCCCTTCGCCAATGACAATAATCGAAAAATTCCTTCCGTCGCGATTGCGCGTTTTGATCTTGTCGCAGATGACATCTATTTCATACGGAATTTCCGGTATGAGGAAAATATCGCCGCCGCTGGCAACGCCGGAAGCCAGCGCCAACCAGCCGGCATAGCGCCCCATAACCTCTACAATCATTACCCGGTGATGCGCCTGGGCGGTGGAATGAACCTTGTCGATTGCTTCCGTAGCCGTGGTCACCGCCGAATCGAAACCAAACGTCTGGTCGGTGCCGTAAAGGTCATTGTCAATGGTTTTCGGGACACCAATTATCTGTATCCCTTTCTTGGTCATTCCGGCCGATGCCGCCATGGTGCCATCACCGCCGATGGCGATCAAAACATCGAGCCCGAGACGCTCGAAATTCTGCACTGCCTGAGAAGAGCGGTCAATATAGATATATTCATCATCTTGAAGAACCGGAAAATGAAACGGGTCCGCCCGGTTGGAGGTGCCGAGAATGGTACCTCCGAGAGTCAGGATGCCGGAGACATCGTTGGAGGTCAATTTTCTGTATCTGTTTTCAATCAGTCCCTCGTATCCGTCAAGAAAACCAACCACTTCCATTCCATAGTCGTTTATGGCGGTTTTGACCACCGCCCTGATAACGGCGTTGAGCCCGGGGCAGTCGCCGCCGCCCGTTAAGACTCCAATCTTCATTTTCTCTGACATATATTCCTCTGGTTACTCCAGCGAGGTTATCTTTTCCAGTTCCTTATCCTTCTTGAATTCAAGATACACTTTTTCAAAAGCCGATGCAAGTTTTTGCGCTTCTGACATGTACTGCCCTTCTGATTTCCAGCCGCCCGAGGGGTCAAGAATATCCGATGGTACATCGGGACAACTGAGCGGAATATCCAGCCCGAATACTTTATCCTGGCGATAGGCAACTTTTTTGAGATGACCGCTCAAAATATTTCTGATAATGGCGCGGGTATAGGCGATACTTATCCTTTCGCCGGTTCCGTACGGTCCATTAATCCAGCCGGTATTGACTAGCCAGCAGTCAACTTTATGTTTTCTTACCTTCTCTAAGAGCAGGTTGGCATATACGGAGGGCTCCAGTGCCATAAAAGGGGCGCCAAAACAGGCGCTGAAAGTCGCCTTCGGTTCGGTCACGCCTAATTCGGTACCGGCCAGTTTCGCCGTATAACCTATTAGAAAATATCGATGAGTAATCTCAGGAGTCAGACGGGCTACTGGCGGCAGAATACCAAAGGCATCAGCCGTGAGCAGAATGATGTTATCGGGATGACCGCCGACACCACCGGGAACGATATCTTTAATATGAGAGATGGGATAAGCAGCACGGGTGTTCTCGGTAAGAGAATTGTCGTCAAGATTAATCTTTCGACTCTCGGAATTGATGGCGACATTTTCCAGAATCGTACCGAACTTCCGGGTGGTTTCATAGATTTCAGGCTCGCCGGTGGATGAAAGACGAATCACCTTGGCGTAACATCCTCCTTCAAAATTAAATACTCCATCGTCACTCCACCCATGTTCGTCATCACCGATTAACTTCCTTTCCGGGTCAGTCGAGAGAGTAGTCTTTCCCGTTCCGGAGAGTCCAAAGAAGATCGCCGTGTCGCCATCGCTCCCCATGTTAGCAGAGCAGTGCATCGACAGGACATTTTTCTGAGGCAGGAAATAATTCATGACCGTAAAAATCGCCTTCTTGATTTCGCCAGCGTAACTGGTTCCGCCAATAAGGACCATTCTCTTTTCAAAGTTGAGAATGACGAATGATTCGGAGTTGGTGCCGTCCAGGCTCGGCAGGGCATGGAAATTGGGGATATGAAACACGGTGAACTGCGGCTCGAAATTTTCCAGTTCTTTTTTGTCGGACGCCCTGATGAACATGTTGCGTACAAACAGATTATGCCACGCTGTCTCATTTATCACCCGAACCGGCATACGATAATTGCGGTCAGCCCCGGCGAAACAATCCTGAACATAAAGATGCCGCCCTTGAAGGTATGCCAGGATGCGCGAAAAGAGGGCGTCAAATCTCTCGCGCTCAAACGGCTGATTGGCTTGGCTCCACCAGATCTTATTCTCCGAGTTCGATTCCCTGACAATAAACTTATCCTTGGGCGAGCGCCCGGTATGCTGGCCGGTTCGTACGACCAGAGGCCCCAGGTGAGCGACAAATCCTTCGTGATTCCGTATTATTTCCTCGTACAGAGCCGGGGTAGGCAGATTCCATTTAACTGACCCGAGGTTGGTCAAGCCGTAAGACGACAGTTCTCGAGTATTCATGAGACAATTTTCCTTTCCACAATAGAGGATAGTAATATCTATTTCGGCATATCTTTTTGGTTTTGTATTGCACTTCTCTAAATATTATTGATTAAGGGCTTTTTTTGTTATAAATTTTTCCGATATACAGGCAATACGACTGTAATAGTTTATACAAACAGGAAGTTTGTGAGAACCATTTTTCTTATGGATGATATATGCGTGTCAAGCAGTTCTTAGTGCTCCCGAACCTGCCGGAACGAATCTCCCGGCTTCGCGAATTAGCGATGAATCTCTGGTTTTCGTGGAATTGGAATATAGTGAAGTTGTTTATAAGAATCGACTCCGAACTCTGGGAGAAATCTTATCAGAACCCGATAGAAATGTTAGCCTACCTCCCGCAGGCGAAACTGGAAGAGGTGGCGCAGGATGAAGCCTTCCTTGCCAGCCTGGATCGTGCCTACGCCGACTTTCAGGACTACTTGAAAGCGAAAAGATGGTTCGAAAAAACTTATCCCGAACAGAGAGAAGCCCAAATCGCCTACTTTTCCTGTGAATACGGGATTGATACCGGCCTGCCGGTTTATTCCGGAGGATTGGGGCTTCTGTCCGGCGACCATCTAAAAGCCGCCAGCGACCTGGGCGTTCCCCTGGTCGCCATCGGCCTGCTTTATCGCTACGGCTATTTTCGTCAGTTTCTTTCATCCGATGGCTGGCAGCAGGAGCGGTATGAAGAAAACGACTGGTATCATATGCCGGTAACCCTCGAAAGAGACCAGAATGGCAACCCTCTGAAATTTACCGTTGATTTCTCTGGAACGCCGGTCTATGTGCAGATATGGAAAGTGATGGTCGGCATCACCCCGTTGTACCTTTTGGATACAAATATACCGGATAACTCCAGCAAGTACCGGGAAATCACCTCGGTGCTCTACAGTGGCGACAAAGATACCCGTTTGAAACAGGAAATCCTTCTCGGCATCGGCGGCGTGAAGGCGTTGCGTTGTCTTGGCATTAAGCCGGCCGTGTACCACCTGAATGAAGGGCATTCGATGTTCCTTCTTCTGGAAAGAATCAAGAATCTGATTGAAACTGAAAAATTATCTTTTCAGGAGGCGGTACAGGCGGTTTGGCCCACTACGGTTTTTACCTCCCATACGCCGGTTCCTGCGGGGAATGAAACTTTTGACCCGAAATTGCTGGAAAGATATCTGAAAGGGTATGTGGAAGGCATCGGTCTTACCTGGCATCAATTCCTCTCTCTGGGACGAGTCTTCCCTGCCGATGACAATGAGCCTTTCTGCATGACGGTAGCGGCGCTGAAACTTTCCGCTTTCAATAACGGAGTTTCGGAACTGCACGGCAAGGTTACGCGCGAAATGTGGCATAATATCTGGCCCAATTTGCCGGTGGAGGAGGTCCCAATCGGTCATGTCACTAACGGAGTACATCTGCGGTCATGGTTGAGCCATGATATGGTGGACCTTTTTGACACGTACTTTGGACCCAAGTTCACCCGTCAGCCGACGACCTTCGACGAATGGGATAATATACATAAGATACCGGATGCCGAACTCTGGAGAGTTCACCAGAGACGCCGCGAGCGACTGGTCTTTTTTGCCCGGAAACGACTGGTAACGCAATTGACCCGGCGCGGAGCCTCGGCCGTCGATGTAAAACTGGCGGAGGAAGTTCTCGACCCCCAGATTCTGACAATTGGCTTTGCCCGCCGCTTCTCTTCCTACAAGAGGGCTTTCCTGCTGTTCCGCGACGTCGAGAGACTGAGACGAATCGTTAACAATGCGGAAATGCCGGTGCAGTTTATTATAGCCGGCAAAGCCCATCCTCTGGACAATCCCGGTAAGGAAATCATAAAGCATATTCTTCAAATTGCCAGTAAAGAGGAGTTCCGCCGCCGGATTGTCTTCCTCGAAGATTACGATATAAACATCGCCCGATACCTGGTTCAGGGAGTAGATATCTGGCTAAATAATCCCCGCCGTCCCCAGGAGGCCTCCGGTACCAGCGGCATGAAGGCGGCGATAAACGGCGCCGTTAATGTTTCTATACTTGATGGCTGGTGGTGTGAAGGGTACAACCCCGATGTCGGCTTCAAAATCGGAAACGGCGAAATCTATGATAATGCCGAATATCAGGATAATCTTGAAAGCCAGTTCCTGTATGATGTGCTGGAGCGGGAAGCGGTGCCGCTTTTCTATAAGAGAAATGGAGCCTATCTCCCCTATAAATGGGTGACGATGATGAAAAATTCTATTGCCATGGCCGGCAAACAGTTCAGTTCGCATCGGATGCTGAAAGATTATACCCGTAAATTCTACGTTCCGGCCATCAACGCTTACCATAAACTTTCCGGTGAAGGTTTCAATGTTGCCCGCTCTACTTCTCACTGGCTTTCCAATATCAGCGCCAAATGGGATAATGTCGGAATCGAAAGTATTGAGACACCAGGTGTCAGCGATTCGCCGAAAGTTGGCGAACGGATTCCCATTATTCTCAAGGTAAACCTGGGCGACATCAAGCCGGAAGATGTCCTGGTGGAAGTCGCCGCGGGGAATCTGAACTCACTGGAGCAGATGAACAACTATGAAACGGTGCCGGCAAACAAGTCTGACGATTTAGCGCCTCTCGCTCCGGGACAATACTTTTACAAGACAGAGGTTACCTGTAAGAATTCCGGGCGCTTCGGGGTCGCCGCTCGCATCATGCCCAACAATCTAAACCTGGTGCACAACCGTCTACCTAAACTGATTAAATGGTGGTAATCCGACCGTCCGAATTACCACGGGCTTTGACCATAAAATCTTCAATATCTGCCTTGGCGGTTGCAACAAGTAGCCGCTTTGTTTCGTTACATATCAATTAGAACAAAAATATAAGGAGTCCTCAATGCGTTTAGTTTACAGCGCGCTGATTCTTATTTTCATGACAACATCGGCACTCGCAAAAGATGAATGGACTGTTACTACCCTTGATAACGGTCTGAAAGTAATGATTCGCGAGTATCATCAGGTGCCGCAGGTGAATATCTCGACGACTGTAAAAGTTGGTGCCAAGAATGAGACCGCATTCTATGACGGCGCCACTCATCTATTGGAACATCTGATTTTATTCCGTGGTACGGAGAAGATGAGCGGTGAAGAGGTCGGTGAGGCGATGAAAAAACATGGCGCCTATTTTAACGGTTATACCTCCCAGGACTGGACCGATTTCGTCATATCGTTGCCGCGTGAGCATCTGGAGTTTGCTTTCTCCATTCACGCCGATATGCTCTTTCGTTCCAATTTCAGTTCAGAGGCCATGGATGAAGAACGGCAGGCGGTTCTGGAAGAGATTAACATAAGTGAGGACCGTCCTCAGTCCAAAGTCTATCGGACCATGCTGGGACAACTATTTAAGGGACATCCTTATGAAAAAAATGTCCTCGGCACCAAGGAACGGGTAAGCAATGTGCCCCGCGATTCTGTATTCACCTATTATAAGAGATATTATGCCCCCAACAATATGACTATGGTCATCGTGGGCGACCTGGATGCCGCATCCACTCTGCAACTGGTGAAGAAATATTTCGACTCCTTTCCGCGCGGCGAACTGCCGGTTGACCAGTACCACCCTCCTCAACCGTTACAGGAGATTTCCCGTCTGGAAATCAAAAAGGATGTAAACCAGGCATATCTCCAGATTGGGATGGTCGGGCCCAAGTCGGACAGCCCTGACCAGTACGCGGTGGACCTGATGGCTACTATCCTGGGAAGCGGCGAAACCAGCCGTCTGTGGAAACGTCTCAAAGACGAACTCGGCATCGTTTACTCGACGTCATTTGAATTCTATACTTCCAAATATGAAGGTCCGGTTATGGCGTCGGCGGTTCTTGAGCCGAAAAACCTCGCCCTGGCCGAAGAGAAAATCCGCGAAATTCTGGTAGCGGCAAAAACCGACGGCTTCACGGATGAGGAACTCCTCAAGGCCAAAAACAATATAAGAACGCGTTATTATATAAATCACGAACGGGGGTTGGATATGGCGGATAGTTATGCCCAGTACGACTCTTTCATCGGTTACGAATTCATTCAGAATTATCCTGAGATGATTGAAAAGACTTCCCTCGCCGAGGTCAATGCGGCGGCAAGGCGCTATCTGAATACGGACAACTACACTGTAACCACAGTGGTGCCGCAATGAAAGCAAATCTGAAAATTTTGGCGCTGGCAGCGACAATCGCCCTTACCCCGCTTACCGCTTTTGAGGCAGAACTGAATTTTACAAGTGACGGCGACAATTTTAGCCGGGCAACATTACCAAACGGAATCAAATTGCTGTATAACTATGATAATACCACTTCGCTCAGCGGACTTCGCATTCTGATTACCGGGGGGATATTGACCGAAAATGAAAATATCAGCGGCATCACCAATCTGATGACCAAACTCCTCCTGAAAGGAAACGACCGGATGACCGCCGACCAGATTGCAGCGCGTCTGGAATTCCTTGGGGCGCAGGTCTCAGCCGACTGCTATCGCGATTATTCGGCCCTATCGATTGTGGCGCTTTCCGAGAATCTTCCCGAAGTAATGGAGATAGTCAACCGCTCGCTTTTGGCGCCGCAATTTCCCGAAGAGGAACTCCAGAAATTGAAAGTCGAGGTTGAGGGATTGATAAAAACTGAAAACGACAATCAGACACAGTCATCGAGTAACCTCTTTTGGAGAACGGCGTACGGCAACAGCGGTTACGGCTTACCTATACTCGGCACCGTGCAGGCGATTAATAGAATAACCGCATCGGATATTAAATCCCATTATAAGAAGTTGATTGGCGGAAACAATATCATCATCGCCATATCGACCGATTTGCCCGAGCAGAGGTTTGGTGAATTAGTCTCCATCTTGAACGATCTCCCATCGCAATCGACTACTGTCAATCTCCCGGAAGGGAATGCTCCGGTGTCACGGGAAGGATTTTTGCCTTTTGACCGCAACCAGTCTTTTGTTTTCATGGGTTTCCCTCTCCCCTACCCGACAAAAAAAGAGTTAGCCATTATCGGTATCCTCAACGAAATCATGGGCGCCAATGTTGGCTCGCGGTTGTGGTATCTGCGCCAGAAAGAGCAGTTAGCCTATTCCGTTTATACTCAGGCGATATTCGGCAAATTCGGCGCCGTTTTTCGCGCTGCCATCGGCACAGATACTGCCAAAGTGCAGACCGCACTGGCTTCACTGAAACGGGAACTGTCAATACTGTACCAAGAAGGGATTACGGCACCGGAACTGGCTGATGCCCGGGTTAATCTAAAGAACCGGATGATTTATCAAATAGACCGTAAAGGGGTTCGCGCCAACTTCATGGCTTTATACGAATATCTTGGATATGGTTATCGATTGCCCGGAGAACTTATTAAGGAAGCCGATAAAATCCGAATTGATGAAGTCAATGATTATATCAAAGCCCATTTGCCGCCGGAGAAGACTTATCTTTCGATAGTCGGGAAAAAATAGAGATATCGGTAGATTTAGCGGAATTCGGGCCAAATTAATGGAGACTATCCCTTGACATTCTTGAGTCGAGGGATAATATTTTGTCTTTCGGAATTCAATGACTCAAGTTTGATTGAGCAGAAACCAGAGAGGAATTAATTTAACATCGCCGGTTGAAATCAAGTCTGTCAGTATGAATCATATCAGGAGGATAAGGATGAAGTCAATCACGCGCCGGGCAGTTATGCTACTGTTCCTGCTTCTGATGGTGGCGGGAGCGGTATCGGCATTCGATTTCTCGGATATCGAGAATCGGGTGGTGGAGTATCGTCTTAATAATGGACTAATGGTGATAGTGTTGCCGAGGGATGATGCGCCGGTGGCATCTTTTGTCACCATGGTGAATGTCGGTGGCGCCGATGACCCTAAAGGGAGTACCGGTATCGCCCACCTATTCGAGCATATGGCATTCAAAGGAACCAAGGAAATCGGCACCAGCAACTTGAACAAAGAATTGAAATGGATGGCGGAAGAAGACAGAATCTTCAAGCAGATTTTTGAAGAGAAGGCTAAAGGAGCCGCCGCCGATACGGCCCTTCTGGCAAGACTCGAAGAAGAACTGAGTAAAGCCAGCGATTCCGCGGGACAGTATGTCGTGCCCAATGAGTATGGCCAGATAGTGGAACGTGAAGGGGGCGTTGGTTTGAACGCTTTTACCAGTTATGACGTAACTGCATACCATATGAGCTTTCCTGCGAACCGTCTGGAACTATGGATGGCAATGGAAGCCGACCGGTTCTCAAACCCGGTGCTTCGGGAAGTCTATAAAGAGAAACATGTCATCGCGGAAGAGCGGCGCATGCGCACCGAATCCTCTCCGCAGGGTAAGTTGGTCGAGGAGTTCATCAGCGCCGCTTATAAAGCACACCCTTATCATAACTCCCTGGTGGGACATATGTCCGACATCATGAACTACAATCGGATGGATGCTCTTCAGTTCTTCAAAAAGTACTATGTGCCATCCAACATGGTCGTGGTCATCGTGGGCGACGTCCAGCCTGAAAATGTGCGGCAATTGGCGGAAAAATACCTGGGCAGGATTCCCACCGGTCCCAAACCGGCGCCAATTTTGACGCAAGAACCTCCTCAGATTTCGGAAAGAAGAGTCACGGTTCGAGATAAGGCGCAGCCGGTTTACATTTGCGGATTTCCTATTCCCTATTCGACCCATCCCGACATGCCGGCGCTGGAGGCCCTCGCCGATTATTTGGGGCAGGGACGCACCTCACAACTTTATAAGGGTCTGGTCAAGGAGAAGAAACTGGCAGTACAGGCGGTCGCTTTTGCCGGTTTCCCGGGCGTAAAATATCCTTCACTGTTTGGAATCTACGCCATGCCGGCGAAGGACAAGACCAACGCCGAAAACGAACAAGAAATTCTTGCTATTATCGAAAAGGTCAAAGGCGAATTGATTCCGGTAGATGAAGTAGAAAAGATAAAAGCCCGCGCCAAAGCGAATCTGATAAACAGCATGACCGGCAACGAGGACCTGGCGATGGCGCTGGCGACCTATGAAGTCGTCAATGGCGGATGGAGGAAATTGTTCAACGCTATGGAAAAAGTCGAAGCCATAACTCCGGAAGACATCAAGCGTGTTGCCAATAATTACCTGGATGCCAACCGCCGGACTGTTGGCATGCTCGAGCCGGAAGAAAGCAATTAGGAGGGAGTGACCAAAATGAACCGGAGATTCTTTACCATATTATTTGTGACGGTTTTCCTCGTTTCCTCGGCTCTAACGGTATTTGGAGCCCAGAAAACCATCGACAAGATCAAATTCCCGCCTCTGAATGAGGCGAAGATGCCGGCTATTGAGAAAGTTGTGCTGGAAAGCGGCCTGACCATCTATCTGCTGGAGGACAGGGAACTTCCTCTCGTTAACGCCCGGGTAAGGCTGGCGGCCGGTGAATATTTATCCCCCTCAGAGAAAATTGGCCTGGCGAATATCATGGGTGAAGTGATGCGAACCGGCGGCACCGAGAAAATGACCGGAGATGAAATTGACGCTGCGCTGGAGGCAATCGGAGCCTCCATCGAAGTCAATATCGGCAATACCAGCGGCTCGGCAAGTATGAATATTCTGTCCGAATACACCGATACGGGATTGCAACTGCTCGCTGATATACTCCGTCGTCCGGTCTTTGCCCAGGATAAAATTGATTTGAAAAAGACGGCGCTAAGAAGCGGTATCGCCCGCCGTAATGACGAACCGCTGGATATCTGCCTTCGGGAGTTCCGCAAAATTATCTACGGCAAAGAGTCCCCCTATGCCCGCCATACCGAGTATTTCACCGTTGATAACATCAGCCGAGACGACCTGGTGGCTTTTCACAAAAAATATATTTCTCCCGAGAATGCCATGCTGGCGATCTGGGGTGATTTTGACAAGAACGAAATGCTGGCGAAAATTAAGCAGCATTTTGGCGATTGGCCTAAAGGCGAAGGAAAGGTGCCGAAACTTCCCGACGTCAAATACGATTTCAAACCGGGCATACATTTTGTAAACAAGGACAATGTTACGCAATCATACATATTGTTGGGGCATATCGGAGGCTACACCGGCGACCCCGATTATTTCGCGCTGCTGGTTATGAACAATGTCTTGAACAGCAGTTTTGGTGGACGATTGTTTAACAATGTCCGGAGCAAACTGGGGCTGGCTTACTCCGTCGGCGGCGCCTATACCTCCAACATTGTTTACCCGGGGGTTTATTACAGTTACTGTTTCACCAAGTCAGAATCAACGGTCAAAGCCACCCGCAGTGTAATTGATGAAATTAAGAGGATTCAGACAGAACTGCCGACTCCGGAAGAAATGCGAATGGCAAAAAATGGCTATCTTAACTCTTTCGTCTTCAATTTTGAAGACAAAGGGGACATCATCAACCGGATGATGGAATATGATTACTTTGAGTTTCCCAACGATTTCCTATTCAAAGTAAAGGCTAATGTGGAAAAAGTCACGCCGGCGGATGTTCAGGAGGTAGCCAGGAAATGGTTGCGTCCCGAAGCCCTGCAGATTGTAATTGTGGGCAAGGGCGCCGAATTTGATGAACCTCTCACCGTTTTCGGGGCCGTTGATTCAATTGATGTGACCATTCCGACGGGAGAAAAGAAGGCCACCGCCGAAGTGACTCCCGAGATGCTCGCCAAAGGCAAACAACTGTTTGCTCTGGCGGCAAAAGCGAGTGGCGGAGTGGAAAACTTTAAGAAAATCAAAGGCAATTCCTATAAGGCGGCGATGAATATCTCTCTTCCCCAGGGAGAGTTCACCTTTGAGAGCAACTCGTTCAATCTCTTCCCCGATAAGAGTCGGGATGTAATTATTACGCCGATGGGTGAGATGATAAACATCCGCAACGGCTCGGAAGGGTGGGCTAAACAGGGTCCGGCGGTGATGCCGGCATCGGCAGAAGATCTGGATGATGCCAAAAAGGACATCTTCCGTAATCTGTTATTGGCATTCCAGAAGGCGGAGAATCCGGATTTCAGTATTGCTTATATCGGAACGGAGCCCTTTAAAGGGAAATCTGCCAATATTCTGGAAATCAGTTCCGCTGACGGTTCTCAAAGTTTTAAACTGGCGCTGGATGCCACCAGCCATTTGCCTCTGGCAAAAATGTATTTTGGGCAGACGATGACCGGTCCGGGGAATCTGACGGAAACATATGATGATTATCGCGATGTTTCCGGGGTCAAAATTCCCCACTCAGTACTGGTCGAAGCCGATGGCAACAGGTTGGTAGAACTGAAAATCAAAGAGTATCAGATAAATCCCTCTGTGGATGAATCTCTGTTCTCAAAGCCGCAGTAATTGTCATTTCAGGTACCGAATTAGACGGGCGACTCCAAAAAAGTCGCCCGGTTTTATTAGCCGTTAGACCGGGCTAAGCGCATATTTTGCGCCATCTTATCCGCCGCAACAAACGGAACCGAGCCTTCAAAAAAATCGCAATTTGACTATTGCGAATTAATTTTCTTTTTGGTAAATTGGGCTGTTAAAACGTTACTAAAAGTGAAAGATATATATACTATTATGAGGGATATATGAAGTTTTCGAGACTTGCGGCGGCTGCATCGGTTGTTTCACTATTAATTACGATGCCAGATATTGGCTTTGGCAGGGCATTGTACGATACGGAGGGTTCCTGGCGTCCATCAAAAGTCCATGCGGCACATATAGCGTTAGGGGCGGTTCACAATGTTGGGAAAATCGGTCTTTCCGTCACCAATCAGGGAAATTTCGGCACCGGTTTCATAGGGCCTTTCGTTGACCCTGTTCTTGGCGTTCAGGCGCCATCCTGTGAATATCCCTACCCAAGTCAGTTGGAGTATCTCTTCTCCGGGGCATTTTGGATTGGGGCAATATCTGGTCGTGACACTCTGGTTTCGGTGGGCGCCGATGGCTGGCAGCGGACACGGGAGATGTGGCCTGATGAAGAAGGGTCGCCAAATGCCCAGGTGATTCGCAGAACTATTAAGAATGAGAATGACCCGGATGCTATTTCGGAGCAGGATATTATCTGCATTTACACCGACACGGTTACTAACCCCAGTTATGTTTCCCAGGACACGAAAGATGGACGGCCGCATCGGCCTCTTGGCATCGAAGTGACCCAGAGGAGTTTTGCCTGGAGTTACGCCTATGCCGAAGATTTTATTCTCTTTGATTATGCCATTAAGAACATTGGCAGAAAAGACCTCAACAAAGTCTATATGGGAATTTATGTGGACGCAGATGTCCAACTCAAGAATTCCGAGGAAGGCTATAATGATGATATTTGCGGGTTCCGATGGTCGGTTCCTTCTCCTTTTGAATCGCAGTGTGATTTTGTTGATACCATTCGAGTTGCCTGGATTTCTGACTTTGACGGCAAGGACCAGGATTCTGATGACTGCTGGAGGCCGGAAGCGACCAATGCGCTGACATCGGTGACGGGCACGCGGGTTGTAAGAACACCATCAGATTCGCTCAAATATTCTTTCAACTGGTGGATCTCCAACGGAACTGCCTCCCTTGATTTTGGTCCGAGAAAAGCCGGTACTCCCGAGGACCCGTTCCGCGATTTTGGAGGATATTTGGGGACACCTGAAGGCGACCGCAACAAATACTATATTATGCGGCACGAAGAGTTTGACTATGACCAGCTTTTCACCGCTAAGGACAACACGGCCGACGGCTGGCTACCTCCTCCTTCACAGGCACGAATTTTCGCAGATGGATTTGATACCCGGTATCTCCTATCGTTCGGACCGTTTGATATTTCGCCGGGAGAGGTTCTGCCAATTAGTTTCGCCTATATCGCCGGAGAGGATTTCCTCACCGACTGTGAATATCAGGATAGAATTTGGAATCCTGATTTCCCTGAAGCATATTACAACTATTTGAAGTTCAACGACCTGGGACTGAATGCTATCTGGGCATCCTGGATTTATGACAATCCCGGCGTAGATACTGACGGAAACGGGTTCTATGGCAAATACCGCATATGTGTTTATGATTCAATTCCCGATACATCTGGCGCCGGGAAAATAATCCCGGGTCCGACCGTCAGAAAGGGGATGCGAGACACCGTAATAATTGAAGACGGCTGGATCAAGTTTGCCGAAGTTACATTTTACGAAGGCGACGGTGTTCCTGATTTCAAAGGCGCTTCGCCGCCGCCGGCTCCCCGATTGAGGCTTTTTCCGCGCATAAACGAATTCAATGAGGGAGAAATTACCATTCGCTGGAACGGCGCCGAGAGAGGCACGGAAACTGTCGAAGATGTTTTCAGCGGGTTACTCGATTTTGAAGGTTACCGTGTCTGGACATCGCTTTCGCCTGTGGAGAACGACTTTGTCATGGTTTCATCGTATGATAAAGATGATTTCAATAAATGGATCTGGAATCGTAACCGCGGTATCTTTGTTCTCTTAGACCCCCCCTTCACACTTGATTCGCTTAAGGACCTGTATGGTGATGGCTTTGACCCTGACCTCTATAGTAGAAACAATCCCTTTTCCTGGCAGGATTCTCTATTCTTTTTCGCCCAGCAGGAATGGAATCAGTCGGACTTAACCGACACTACCTTGATTCATAAGAGATTTCCCAATGAACCTTTCCCCTGCACGCTGGACCCGGATTCCGCAAAGTTCCATTGCCCGGATGCCCTGGTTGAGGATTCGCTTTTCAAATATTTCGAATATGAATATACTCTCAAGCATCTGCTGCCGTCGCAACTTTATTACATTTCCGTGACGGCATTCGATTTTGGCTCGCCTTCAAGCGGTTTAGCATTTCTGGAGACCAGAAAGCGTGATAATTACGTAGCCGAATACGCTCAGCACCAGAACTCAGTGGCGGAGGCTAAGGGGCTGAACGTTGTCGCCTATCCCAATCCTTATATAGGTGATGGCAAATATCGCGAACTCGGTTTCGAGGGTCGCGGTTTTGATCCATTTGGACGGAATCTCGCTGACCTTCGCAATGACCAAGTACAAAGGGTTCATTTTACCAATCTTCCCCACAAGTGCAAAATTAGAATTTTCTCGATTGACGGCGACCTGATTCGCGAAATCGACCACGACAAACCAAAAGACTCCCCGGGAAGCATGCATGCGGAATGGGATATGATAACCCGTAACACGCAGGCGGTAGTCTCCGGTATTTACTATTACTCGGTGGAATCGAGTCAGGGAAATCAAATCGGTAAGCTGGTAATTATAATGTAAGAAAGCCAGAGCAGGCTGGACATAGATGTAAAGCCCGGATTGGCATCTGAAGAGAGCATGTTCGTTGAATGATTATACTTGTTGTTCTTGCCGTCGGTCTGCTTCTGGCGCCAACGGCTCTGTCCCGGGCGATTTACAAACTGACTCCTGAAGAGCGAGCCTACCGTATTTCTTACCGGTCGGCTGTTGGTGACCGACCGATCCCCGAAATTGCTGTTCATAATATCGGGAACGTCGCTCTGACCGTTTCCAATATCGGCCAATTCGGAACCGGATACCTGGGGGCACAGGTTGACCCGGTTACCGGTAATCAGGCTCCCTCCTGCATCTTCCCTACCGGTTCCAATATCAACTATATGTATGTCGGTTCCTTCTGGATAGGCGCCGTCGTGGGACGAGACACGCTGGTCTCCTGTGGCGTTGATGACTATTATAATGTCATTGAACTCTGGCCTGACCCGCCTCCCATTGGAAATATCGAAAGAAAATCGATACAGCCGTCCAGCCAGTTCTTTACCGACGATGCCATCAGTGAGCAGGACATAATCGCCGTCTACACCGACACTGTCACCGACCCCTCATTGGTTAATATTGATACCTATGATGGTCGGCCGCACATCCCGCTCAATATCGAAATCACTCAGAGAAGTTATGCCTGGAGTTATGAATATGCACATGATTTTATCCTGTTCGATTATTCCATCAAGAATATAGGTCGAAAGACGCTGGACAAAGTCTATATGGGCATTTATGTTGATGGCGATGTTCATCATACTTCGCGCCCTGGCGAGGAAGGATATGGCGAAGATTTATGCGGATTTAAGAGAACTTATCCCGTCGATGACATCTGCCCCTATACTGACACCGTCAATTACGCTTACATTATGGATAATGACGGCGACCCCAGCGACCAGACTTCCTGGAGCAGTACCTCGGCGCGAGGTGCTGCCGGTGTAAAGGTTGTCCGGACTCCTTCGGATTCACTGGCTTATTCTTTTAACTGGTGGGCAACCAACTACAACGCCGCCGATGATTTCGGTCCTCGACGGGCCGGAACGCCCGATGACCCCTTCCGAGATATGTTAGGCGTTCTGGGAACGCCTTTGGGCGACCGCAACAAGTATTATGTCATGAGACATCCGGAGTTTGATTACGACCAGATGTTCGCCGCAAAAGGCCATACCGCCGACGGCTGGTTGCCGAGCCCGGCAAACGCTGTAGATATGTCGGATGGCTTTGATGCCCGATATCTTCTTTCGTTTGGCCCCTTTTCCATATATCCCGGTGAAGTCCTGCCGGTCACTTTTGCTTTTATCTGCGGCGACAATCTGCATACGGTGCCGACCAATTTCAGGAATCTTTTCAGTCCCTATCAGCCGGAGAGATTTTACGCCTCGCTCGATTTTTCCAGTGTAGCCGAAAATTCCCGGTGGGCATCCTGGGTTTATGACAATCCCGGGGTGGATACCGACGGCAACGGCTATCGCGGAAAGTTCAGAGTCTGCGTTTATGATTCAATTCCCGACACCCTCGGCAAACGTCCTCCGGAGATTGTCGGCAAAGGGATGAGAGATACAGTCTTTGTCGAGGACGGCTGGATTAAATATGCCGATGTAAGTTACTATGAGGGAGACGGCGTCCCTGATTTTAAAGGGGCATCTCCTCCAACACCGCCGGTGGTCCGAATACTTCCAAGATTGAATCAATTCAACGCCGGCGAACTGGTAATCAGGTGGAACGGTTTGAAAAGTGAGATGGAGGAAGATGCTTTTAGTGGAACGCTTGATTTTGAAGGGTACCGCGTTTATCAATCCTTGTCGCCTGTCTTAAGAGAATTCGCCCTGGTATCGTCTTATGACCGGGAGAATTTCAATCGCTATATATGGGACCGCACCCGTCAGGCATGGCGCCTTTTAGACCTTCCCTTTTCTCTCGATTCCCTGAGAGCAATTTACGGAGAATATTTCGACCCCGCCAATTATCCCTATGACCATCCTCTACATGTACCGGTTATGGGTGAGCCGGATTCTGTATTTCATTTTGTGGCGCAGGATTGGAATCAGTCCGGTCTTCGGGACACCATTCGCATTCATAAGAGATTCCCCGATGAGCCGTTTCCTTCGACTCTGAATCCTGATACGGCAAGGATTTACTTTCCGGAAGAACTTACCGATGAGGGATACTTCAAGTACTTCGAATATCAATATGTCCTCAGGAAATTGTTACCATCGCAGTTGTACTATATATCGGTCACAGCCTTTGATTATGGCTCGCCGGGGCATGGCCTCACGGCCCTGGAAACCAAGCCAACCATAAATATGGTGGCGGAATATCCTCAGAACGATGTGGCAACGGTGGAGAGGCAGGGATTGAATGTGGTAGTTTATCCTAATCCCTATCGGATTGACCGGAATTACCGCAGTGTCGAAGGAGGCGGCTTTGAAGGGCGCGGACAGGAAGAGTTACCGGCGGAACGAACCCGCGCCATACATTTCACCAATCTACCCCATAAATGCATTATCCGGATATTCTCTATTGACGGCGACCTCGTACGGGAAATTAATCATGACTGTGCCCCCGGTTCTCCCCAGTGTATGCATGACAAATGGGACCTTATTACCCGTAATACCCAGGCAGTGGCATCAGGTATCTATTATTATTCCGTCGAATCGGAATTTGGGAACCAGATAGGCAAGATAGTTATTATATTGTAACAACTGCTGAATAGCCAGAGATGAGAAGAGCACATACATTTTTTCTGTTTTTGTTACTGCTGACAGGGGCTAACAGTTTCGGGAGAGCGCTATATAATGCTGATGTCCTGAAGCCGGGCGTCCAGATTGACAGCGTCCCCTATGTTACAGTTGCCGTTCATAATGTCGGACTGATGGCGCTGACAGTGACCAATTTTGGCACCCTTGGCCGTGGTTCCGATGAAAACATCCCCGACCCGGTAACCGGGCAGAATATACCATCTATGACATATTTGAAGGGATATGGTCTAAATTATCTCTATGAAGGGGCGTACTGGATTGGTGGCAGACTCGGCAATGATACCCTGGTTTCGACCGGCGGCGGAGCATCGTACGGCGTCAGAGAGTTCTGGCCCAAAACCTACCCGGAAGGGGACATTCGTTACCGCTCATCAAAGGACCCGGAGGCGCCGGAATTTGACAGTTCAATTTCTCAGCAGGATTTCATTGCCGTATTTTTCGACACCCTGACTGATGCCAGTTATACCGGGTACGATTACTATTCGCGTCGATTCCACAAACCGATGAATATCAAAATCACCCAGCGCAGTTATGCCTGGGGATATGATTATGCCGATGATTTTGTGATTTTCGACTGCGAATTGGGGAATATGAGTTTCAAGACCATAAAGGAAGTCTATATTGGAATCTACCTGGATAACGATATCGGCAGAGATTATACCTATAATTCTTACGATGACATCTGCGGATTCAAAGCGACAGTGCCGTCAAGATATATTCCCAAACTGATAGATACAATAAATCTGGCCTGGGCGGCCGATAACGATGGCGACCCTGACCCGGTCTCGGGAAGTTATTTCGGCTTCTTTTCTCCGACGTCGGCAGCCGGTATCCGTTTCCTGCGCGGCCCAACCGATTCATCAGAAGTCTCTTTCAACTGGTGGGTTTCCGATTACAATCCGCAGTACGACTGGGGACCACGGCGAAATCCTCCCTTTGGCGAACCCTTCAGGTCCTTTGATGGCTTTCTCGGGACCCCGGTAGGAGATAAAAACAAGTACTATATGATGGCTCAGAAGGAAATCGATTACGACCAGACCGAAACAAGATTTGACCATACTTTCGAGGGATGGCTGCCACCTCCACCCAATGCGGCGCAGATTTCGTATGGCGGCGATATCAAGTACTGTCTGTCCATAGGACCTTTCGATTTGGGTCCCGGAGGAGTTGCGCCATTTACTTTCGCGCTGGTAGCCGGGCAAGATTTCCATCCGGGCGGGAACTTCGCCAATATCGGCCTGAGCGCGCTCTGGGCTGACTGGATTTTCGACAACCCCGGTATTGACACTGACGGCGACGGTTACAAAGGCAAGTTTCATATATTCAGATATGATTCGACCATTATTGCCATAGACACTATTATTCGCCCCACCGACACTCTTTTTGATACCATCTGGGGAAGCATTTATGTCGACACTCTTTATTACAAGGGCGATGGCGTGCCTGATTTCAAAGGGGCGGCGCCACCGCCGAGTCCCAAAGTCCGCTTGTATCCCCGGATTGACGCTCTGAATCACGGAGAGATCGATGTGCGCTGGAATGGACGGCTTTCTGAAACATCGCTTGACCAATTCAGTCAGCAGTCTGATTTCGAGGGATATCGCATCTACACCTCCCTGACGGGACGGGTCTATGACTATTCTATGATCTCATCTTATGACGTCGAGAATTTTGACCGCTGGGAGTATGACATCTGGCAGAAAGCCTGGGTCATCAACCAGCAGCCATTCACGCGCCAGACGTTGCGGTGGTTATACGGCAATGATTTCGACCCGGATGATTATCCTACTTCCGACCGGCTCTTTGCCATCTATAATTATGAAACTCGTAAGTATGACTCATACTTTTTCACCCGTCACGATTGGAATCAATCGGACTACCGTGACACCACAAATATCCATAAAGTTTACCCCAACCAGCCTTATCCCTCAACGCTCGACCTGGACAGCGCCGCCATGTTCTATCCGAATGAACTGACCCCGGAAGGTGACCTCAAATATTTCGAGTATCGGTATGTCCTGCGCAATTTGCTGCCATCTCAACAGTATTATGTCTCTGTAACCACCTTTGACCACGGCTTCCCGGGACGGCGGTTGCGGCCTCTCGAAACCGACCCGACCCTCAATGCTCAGCGAGAGTTCGCCCAGAACTCCAGCGAATTGGTCAAAGAAAAGGGTTTGAGTGTTGTGGTTTATCCCAATCCGTACAAACTTGATGCCGGCTATCGGGAGAGATTTGAAGGATGGGAACGCCCCGATTTACCGGCGGAAAGAACGATGGCAATTCATTTCACCAACCTTCCCAACAAGTGCGTTATCAGGATTTTCACACTTGACGGCGACCTGGTGCGGGAGATAGACCATAATTTCGCCCCGGGCCAGGCCGGCAGCATGCATGAATCATGGGATTTGATATCCCGCAACACCATGCTGGTAACATCCGGTATCTATTACTTTTCTGTCGAATCCGAGATGGGCAACCAGATTGGAAAACTGGTGATTATAAAATAATCAATCCCTTCGGAGGTTTAGTTCCGGAGGAATTCTCTTTGCCGCCAGTCCAAAACCCAATCCTGCCAATAACGACAGGCATGCTATTACGGCCCACATATAAAAAAAGTGCGGTTTTGCCCAGTCCAGAAGGATTCCACCCAGCAGGGGTCCCAGCGACCATCCGGCAGTAACAGCGAAGCCGTAGATTCCCATATATCGCCCAATCTTTCCTTCCGGCGCCAGATTGGCGCTGATGGTTAAAGCCGGAGGCGAAACAAAATTCTCCGCCGTGGTAATGACCACAAATGCCACAATAAAAAGAACGAAAGACTGAGAGAATCCGATTAAAAGAAATCCTGCCGCATAAATGGCCGCGCCGATTACCAGTTGCTGGCTCAGACGCGCCCGTCGCATGAGATTGGTTATGGGAAGTTGGAAAAAAGCCACCAGAAGCCCATTCAGCGTAAATAGGAATCCCAGTTGGCTTTTCGATATCCCTCTGAATTCGACCGAATAGAGGGAAAACGGGGCTATCATCTGGGCTATTACCAGATAAAGAAGAAACACAATGGCGGCGTGACGGAGAATGTTCTCATTGCCTTTAACTATGAGCATGTCACGCCAACTGCCCTGATTTTCCGAATTGTTTGCAAATTCGACCCGTCTGAGAAACAAGGAAATAATGGTGCCAGATATGAGTGTCATGATAGCCGAGAGAATGAACAAGGCAGAATAAGAACTGGCAGCAATATATCCCCCAATCGCCGGACCGGCCGCCCATCCCAGATTTCCGGCAATCCGCACAATGGCATACCCCTCACTTCTCTTGTCCGGAGGAACCAGGTCAGCGACGGCGGCATTGGCCGCCGGCTGAAATACGGAACCAAAAACAAAGTTGACTAAAATCATGACGGCCATTTCGAAAAATCCCCACCCGGCATAAATGGAGTAAGCAATACCCAGAAACGTGACCGAGCGCAAATATTGAGCCCATGTCATCAGACGAAACCTGCCCCAGCGGTCGGACAGTTCTCCTCCCAGCGAATGCGATATCGAACGAACAACCGCGGCGACACCGAAAAAGAGCCCAATCTGAGTGAGGCTCATCCCTAATTCGGAGTGGAAATATATCGAGATAAAAGGAATGGCAAGGGCAAACCCAACCGAGGAAATGAACCAGCCGGTGGCAAGAATCCAGAGACGCGAATCATGCCTTTTGAAATATCGAAATATCACTTGGCCGTCTTTTCCATTGCGCCAATATAATCTGCTATGGCGTTAAATCCATCAATATTATATTTCCCGAAGTTGCTCTTAGCCATCTGTAATAAAGCCTCTCGATTATACTTCACGCTGATAAACCGTCCCAATGACTCGGCGGAACGGTCGTCACGCAACTCCTTTGCCGCCCCCGCATCGAGCAAAAACCTTCTGTTCAAAGGCGCGTACGGACCGATTAAGGGATACAAAATAAAAAAAGGAAGCCCCAGCCCAAGCGCCCAGTTGGTGCGCTCATGAGACGGCGCAAGCAGATAGTCAAACTGCTCAAACAATTTTGCCGTCAGTGCACTCTCCTCTTCCCGACTACTGAAAGAAAATGCCCTGATTTGGTTATTGGGCATGTCGTCACATAATTCGGATAATGGACTTGACGCCAATAGCGGCTTTATTTTCAGACGGTCCCTAATCTCCTTCTCAAGTCTTCCCCCTGCTTTACAGAATACTATTGCCGACTGCCCCGACTCTCTCAGCGACTTCAGGGCTTTTGCTATCTTGCGAATATGCAGCGGAGGTTCCGCCCCCGATGAGAAAAAGGCGCCGGTAAGAACCTCGTTCCGGGCAAGTCGTTCGCATCGCTTTTCAAAACTGTCTTTCGTCTTCTCAGTCAGTCCCGGCTCTAAACATAGCCCGGTAACTATGATTCTGGAAGGGTCAAGTCCAATTTCTACGAAAGAGGCTTTCGTTTCCTGCAGCGGTACAAATATTATTTCCGCGCGGGAGATTGCGGCTTCACCAGGAGCGGCAATCTCGCCATGAACATAGAAAACCTGCCTTTGCGGAGAAATCATCGGCACCAGCAGAGGGTGGGAGACAAGATAGAGACCGGGAGTCGCCCTGCTCAAAGCGCGAATTTCTCTGGCTAAGGTCCTTTCCAATATCCCGTAATTTTCCGGTTTTCGTCTCTGACGAGCCTTATGGTAGAGACTGCTGGTCAGACCGCCCCGCGCTCCAAGTTCATAGGCTCTGTTGACCAGTTTCCAGCCAATTCCTGCCACCCCCCGTGAGATATCTGCCACATCAGTCCTGGTATATGAGATACCCCGCCTGTTCAGCGCTTCAAGAACGCCATCGAGGTAAAAAGGATGCCCCCTCCCTATTTCAAGATAAACTGCATTTATCAAGCCAACTAACTCCTGACCGGATTACTAACTTTATGTTGCATAAAATATATGAATTTTGAATTATTCCGCTTATGAAAAAGGCGTTTTATCGTCTTATGGGGATTCGCCCCGGAATCCTGATGCTTCTGGCTTATCTCGTCCTGATTTTCATTGGCTCTCTTGTACTCTTACTGCCACCATGCCAGAATACGGAGATTTCATTTATTGATGCCCTTTTCACATCGGCGTCAGCCGTCTGCGTAACCGGCCTTATCACTGTCGATACCGCCACCGCCTGGACATTCTGGGGGCAACTGGCTATTCTGCTTCTTGTTCAACTGGGCGGACTGGGAATTATGACCATTGCTACGATCATTTTTGTCTCGGCGGGCCGCAGAATTTCGGCGGGGGAACGTCTCTTCTTTCACGAGTCAGTAGCGGTCGGCAAATTCCAGGATGTCCTTTATATTCTCAGAAGAATTTTTGTGTACACTGCTATTATTGAAGCGATCGGCGCCGTCCTTTTAACCATGGGTTTCTGGGCCCATATGCCGCTCATACAGGCTATTTGGAGCGGGATTTTCCACTCCATTGCGGCTTTCTGCAACGCCGGCTTTTCCATCTTCTCCGGAAATATGACGGCATTTGCCTCGAATAATATCATCTGTTCTTCTGTGATGACCCTCATAGTTCTGGGCGGACTCGGTTATTTTGTCATGATGGAACTCCTGCATCCGCATATGGTCTCCCCTTTCAGAAAACTTTCGGTTCATGCCAAATCGGCTCTGACCGTAACCATAATCCTGATTATCGCAGGCGCGACGGCGTTGTACGCCGCTGGGGATGTTAGTTTTACCGAAGCCTTATTTCAGTCGATAACCTCCCGCACCGCCGGTTTCAATACGGTTGATATCGCGGCGCTTTCCAACGCCGCAATAATCATTCTGTTAATTATGATGTTTATTGGAGCTTCTCCCGGCTCGACCGGCGGGGGCATAAAAACCACCGCCTTCTTGCTCGTGGCGGCATTCGCTTCCGCCCGGGCTTTAGGCAAGTCGCGCGTCTCCCTCTTCAAGAGGACTATCCCTCAGGCTGATATCTACCGGGCGGTCGGAGTCTTCATTCTGGGGATACTGGTTGTCGTAGGCAGTGCATTCGGGATCATAATCTTCTACCCTGTCGGTGCATACGGCTCGGAAGAAATTTTCAAAATGGCAATTTTCGAGGTAGTTTCGGCGCTGGGGACGGTCGGCCTTTCGCTGGGGCTAACCCCTCACTTGACAGCACCGGGAAAGATTATCATAATAATGACCATGCTTATAGGAAAAGTAGGGATTCTGTCAATCGCCCACAGCCTGACCGCTCCCAAAGGCAAAACGGAAATTATATATGCTGAAGAAAGCATTATGATAGGATAACTCTATGAAAAGATTTGGTGTAATAGGTCTGGGAAATTTCGGCTTCTACATTGCCCGAACTCTCGCTGAAGAGAAGTGCGAAGTAATCGCCATTGACCGTGACCCGGTCAAGGTGCAGAAAGTCTCTGAATTTGTGGATATGGCGGTGGTGGGCGATGCCACCGATATTGAACTCTTGAAAAAACTGGGATTGGCTGAAACTGAAGCGGTTATTGTTTCGACCGGCGACAGCATACAATATTCGATTCTGGTGACGATGTTTTTGAAAGAATTAGGCGCTCTCAATGTGGTCGCCAAGGCTATCTCGGAGGAGCATGCCCGCGTGCTGGAAAAAGTGGGTGCGGACCAGGTGATAATCCCGGAAAAGGAGATGGCGATTAAAAGCGCCAAGTCGCTGGCGACACCGAATATGATTGACTTTGTCCCCCTGTCGGAAGAGTATATTGTGGCGGAAATCTCCCCCAGCGAAATTATGATGGGTAAAAGCCTTGCCGAAGTCCAGCTACGCAATAAATACAATGTCCAACTTCTGGCGGTAAAGGAGGTGGTCCCGGACCGGCTGATCTTTGTGCCATCCCCCGACTATAAATTCAAAGATAGCGATATTCTCCTGTTACTGGGCAAAAAAGAAGATATTGAGACACTGCGAAAAGTCTAACGAGATTTACTCCGGGCCGGCTTTTTCTTGCTTTGAGGACGGCAGAATTTGTCCGGATTCAGAATATAAACCGGTTGCTCATTTTGAAGAATGACCCCACTCACAAATTCCGGCGCCGGGCCATCGGTTATCCCCGAATAGGCTTTAACCTCGCTTGCACCTATCCGAATAATACTTTCAACCGAATCAACTGCCAGGGCGTTCCCGGAATTCAGGGGACCTAATAGAAGCACTCGATATGAAGACGGAACTGGCTCCGGCGAACCGAAGAGCGCTTCGGCTGGATACACCAGCGTATAGGAACAATCCCGGACCTGAATTCTCTCCGTCCCCCCTCTATTCTCGCCGTCAGAACCACAACCGGAGGAAACGACCTCTGCTACTTGCTGCAGGTCAATAGCCACCAGCCTTGATGATACCTGCGCGACTAGAAACTGTCTCGGCTTATCGGAATTCTTCATTAGTCTAATCTTCGGTATATTCTTGAGTAATATTAAAGATTTTATACCACGTGGCAACAAATATTAAGGTAAATTAGTACGTTATAAATTAGTTCTATTGCAATAATTATTAACGACTTATATCAATTATTTATCGGCGGCGTCGAGCATTTGAAGCAGTCGTCGGGCGGTCGTGGGGGAATGTCCGCTGTAGTGATTATTAAAGTAAGCGTAAACTTCTCCCCGGCTTATGCTGAATTCCTCAATCAGGTCTTTCCACCATTGCAGTTCCTCGGTTCGTTCCAGACGCTCGTAAGAATAGTCTGATTCAATCTTCTTGTGGTCTCCGAGAAAGCGGATGTAGGCGAAACTGGAGGTAAACTCCGTTCGCCGGGGCATCCAGGGGTGGTCTATCAGACATAATGAAATCTTCCTTTCCGCGAGTAATCGATAGAAAGATTCTGATAGCCATTTCTTATTGCGCACTTCCACTGATATCTTTATGTCACCCGGCATCGCCTCGACCAGGGCGGTGAGGATATCCCGATGCTCATCCGGTTTGAAACTGTAAGGGAACTGCAGCAACAACGGTCCTAACTTTGTCTCCAGATTCCTCATCACATCGATAAAGGCTTGCGCTGCCGAAAGGCGCGAAGCCATCTCCCCCTCGTGAGTCACAATCTGGGGAAATTTCGCGGCAAAGACAAATCCTTCGGGCGTGCACTGCCGCCATTTCCTGACCGTTTCGGCAGTAGGAATCTTGTAGAAAGTGGCGTCTATTTCGACAGTCTTAAAGACCGAAGCATAAAAACGGAGAAAATCTTTTGGAGAGCAGAACTGAGGATAGAAATTCCCCAGCCAGTCATTATAACTGTACCCGGAGGTTCCTATCAGTACTTTCCCGAAATTATTGCCTGCCATATATAGCGGGAAACAACGATTATGGCAAAAGGTTCAGGCAAGAGAAAAATATTCGGTTTCTTGCGCCGGGTGCCAAAATCTGTTATTTTGTCGGTCAAAAAAAACGCAGAGGACCATCCGATGAAAGACCCGCGAAACAGTAAACTGGCGCACAATCTTATCGATTACTCGGTCTCGCTGAAACCGGGTGAACTGCTTTATCTTGAAATCAAAGGAAAAGAGGCTCTTGATTTGTCGCAGGAAATCATAGAACATGCCACGGCTAAAGGGGGAACCGTTTTCTGGTTCTACAGTGATGAATCTCTCTTGAGACATTTCCTCAAACATGCCACCGAGGAACAATTCGCAAAACTGGCGGAGGTCCATCTTCGACTGATGCAGCAATCAGCCGCCTATATCGGCCTGCGTGGCTCCGACAACCCCTTCGACCTTTCCGATATCGACAGTCGCCAGATGGAAAGATTTCAACGGATATTCTACAAGCCGGTTCATCTGGAGCAACGTGTCAAGCATACCAAGTGGGTGGTCTTGCGCTATCCCAATAACGCCATGGCGCAACTAGCCGAGACCTCCCGGGAGAAATTCGCTGACTTCTATTATCAGGTCTGTAATCTCAATTACCGGAAGATGTCGCAGGCCATGGACCCGCTGGTTGCCTTAATGCAGAAAACCGACCGGGTACGGCTGGTCAGCCCCGGAACCGACTTGACCTTTTCCATCAAGAATATCGGAGTCGTCAAGTGTGACGGGCTTCGGAATATACCGGACGGCGAAGTTTATACCGCTCCGGTCAGAGAATCAGTGAACGGCACCATAAAGTTCAATACCCCATCGCTGAAAGACGGTTTTGTCTATAATGACATAACCCTCACATTCAAAGACGGTAAGATTATTAAAGCGACTTCGTCTGCCTACGAAGAAAAATTGAACAAGACACTGGATACCGATGAAAACGCTCGATATGTCGGCGAATTCTCTCTCGGTCTTAATCCCTTCATTCTGCATCCGATGAAGGACACACTCTTTGATGAAAAAATACGAGGCTCGCTCCACTTTACGCCCGGATGCTGTTATGATGAAGCCGACAACGGCAACCGCTCCGCAGTTCACTGGGACCTGGTTTTAATTCAAAGAAAAGAATATGGCGGCGGAGAGATCTATTTTGATGACAAGTTGATTCGTAAGGACGGCATTTTTACTGATCCGGCCCTGGAACGGGCGTTTTCAGAAGATAATCTTGGAGATTAGAACGCTTCCGTTAAAGATACCGGGGCGAATGCCCCGGTTATCATTTCTTTTAGATGGCGCGGGACCGCCGAACCTTTTCATATCCTTCTTTTATGATGCGGACCACTTCATCCGGATCATCCGTCAGTGAGAAGTAATTGAGGTCCTCTTTGGAGAGAGTCCCAACTCGAATCGGGCTGGAGAGAATCCAATCCACCAGTCCGCCCCAGAATTCGGAACCGACCAGTATTACCGGGAATTCAAAAATCTTTTTTGTCTGAATCAGTGTCAGGGCTTCAAACAATTCATCGAGGGTTCCAAATCCGCCCGGCATAATCACAAAGGCTGAGGCATATTTTACGAACATTACCTTGCGCGCAAAAAAGTAGCGAAAACTCAGCGAGATATCCTGATAGCGATTCGGTTTCTGCTCGTGGGGAATTTCAATGTTCAAGCCGACCGATTTCGATATTCCCTCCTGCGCGCCCCAGTTGGCGGCTTCCATTATGCCGGGTCCGCCGCCGGTAATCACCGCGAATCCGGAATTGGAGAGTTTGCGCGCGATTTCGCGGGCTAACTTATAGTAAGGGGAGTCTTCTCTAAGCACGGATGAGCCGAATATGGAGACAGCCGGATGCAGTGCACGGAGCGTCTCAAAGCCGTCAACAAATTCCGACATTATTCTGAATATCGACCAGGTCTCCGCTTGAGTGTCATTTCTTTTGATTTCATTCATATTCTTGTTCCCGTTTTCATCTGTCTTCTAATAATCGACATTTTTCCGCTTCTAATTATACCACTTACTCAATTTCGGTCAAGAGGACACCACCCAGAATAATAACACCACCAATCACAAAGTGCTTTGTTATCGGTTCTCCCAGCAGTACGACCGCAACGGCGCTGGCTACAATCGGCTGCAAATTCTGAATAACGGCCACTCGGGAGGCCTCCATATATTTTAATATCCAATACCAGAGGACATAGGCAAAGGTAGAAACTACCACCGCCATATAAACGACCGAAAACCATCCGATCCAGGGCACCGCCGAAAGCGGATAATTAACCGTTTTGTATATCCCGAAAGGGAAATAAAGCAGGGAACCGTAAGTCAGCGCCAACCCGGTCACCCGTAACGCCCCATATTTTTGCGCCAGCGGCTTGCCGATGATGGTTCCCAGCGCCCAGGAAACAACCGCGGCGATTATCAGAAGGTTGCCCAGCAGATGTTCAGTCCCAAATCTTACTTTTCCCGCTGTCAGAATCAGATATACACCGGCCGTTGCGATAATGATGCCGATGGTTCTTCGAATGGTCGCCTTTTCTCTCAAGATGACAATAGCAAGTAGATATATGAAAATCGGTGTGGTGGCGAAGAGCAAACTGGCATGGCTCGCCGTTGTCAGCGATTGCCCCACAAGAAACAACAATTGATTGGCGGGAATCAACACTATTCCAACCAGTAGGATCCTCAGGTGGTCTTTCGGCGGAATAGGAATTCTGGAAGCGCGAAAAAGGAGGATGACACTGAATATCGCGGAGGTAAAGAGGAATCGAAAGAAGGCATATACGAACGGATCTAAATGGTTTAGTCCCAGTTTGGCAACCGGGTAGGCAAATGACGAAACAAATTGGTGGAGAAAGATTATGGAGTAAATTCTGCCGACCGCCGGGCGGGAGGTTTCAACAGTCTCGGCGAAGAGTTTAGCAGGACCGATAAGGCGCACGTTGATATTCTCTAAGATAAATCAATATAGCGACCTAACGCCATCACCTAAAGTAACCCTTTATAAAGTCCGCCGTCGACCAATATCGAAGAGCCGGTAATATAGGAGGCTCGCTCTGAAGCCAGAAATGCCACCAGCGCGGCAAGTTCATCGGGGCGGCCCAGTCGCCCCGCAGGAACGCGTTCTCGATATACCCTCAGAATATCCTCAGCCTTTTTCCCTTCTTTCTGGGCTTCATTTTGAGCCAGACTGCGGAGACGGTCGGTCTCGGTATAGCCGGGACAGACGGTGTTGACCGTGATGCCATAGCGCGCCAGTTCATTGGAAAGTGACTTTGCCAGACCGGTTACGCCCGCCCGAAGGGTATTGGATAGCACCAGATTGTCGACCGGCTGTTTAACCGCGATTGAAGTAATAAAAATGAGCCTGCCCCATTTCTTCCCTATCATGTCGGGTACTGCCGCGCGGCATAAGTTAATTGCCGAGAAAAGAGTCAGGTCGGCGGCATCAAACCAGGCCTCCTTTGAATGGGACATAAAAAGTCCCGGCGGAGGACCTCCGGCGTTGACCACCAGAATCTCAACAGGACCAAGTTTTTCACGGACGTGGTCAACTAATGTCTCCGGCACACCTTGGTGAGAAATATCGCCCGGTAAGACTAAGGGGACTGTCCCTACGGCATTCTGGATATTACTGGCGGCATGGCCGATGTTTTCCGGAGAACGGGAATTAATAGCCACTTTAGCCCCTTCCCGCGCCAATTCCATTGCTACGGCGAAACCGATACCGGCAGAGGCGCCGGTGACAAAAGCGACCTTGTCAGTAAGTCCCAATTCCATAATTATCGGGACAGTCTGGAGAGTTCGTCAATCAAGGCAAGGGCGCTGTAACAGCCGCGTTCGAAGTCGGCGATGGCGAATCTCTCATTGGGTGAGTGGGCATTATCATCGCTCTGCCCCCAGCCCAACAGCAACGTGTCGAGCCCGAGAACTCGCTTAAAGGTGGAGACAACCGGGATACTTCCCCCTTCCTTAATAAATACCGGCTCGAGCCCGAAACCGGTCTTAATAGCGCGGCCTGCCGCTTCCAGCCAGGGACCATCTGTCGGCACCACTACCCCGGGGGCGCCACCATGCTTGATTATCTCACACTTTACCGACGGGGGGCACAATTTCCTAATATATCGTTCCGCCTTATCCAGTATATCCTTCGGATTCTGATTCGGAACCAACCGCATCGTAATCTTGCAGGTAGCCCATGAGGGAATTATGGTTTTGCCGCCTTCCCCTTGATATCCGCCCCTTATGCCGTTGATATCCAGGGTCGGACGGCTCCAGAGTTGCTCCAAAACGGAGAAACCTCTCTCGCCCATCAGTCCCTTTGCCCCGGTCTTTTCCAGAAACTCCTTCTCATCAAAAGGGAGTCGGGCAATCTGCTTTTTTTCCCATTCGGAAATCGGAAGGACATCATCGTAGAACCCCTCTATGGTAACATGCCGACTCTCATCATGCAGAGAGGCAATAACTTTCGCCAGGACATTTATCGGATTGGGGATGGCGCCACCAAAAGAACCGGAGTGGAGGTCGCGGTCCGGACCGATAAGTTTCACTTCCATAAAGGCGATACCGCGCAATCCGTAAGTAACAGCCGGACTATTCCTGCCGTACTGTGCCGTATCGGAAACGACGACGACATCTGCTTTCAGCAGGGCGCTATTGTCATTGATAAATTTTTCCAGGTTTTCTGACCCCGATTCCTCTTCCCCTTCAATCAGAAATTTCATGTTTACCGGCAACTGCTGCCCTGTGGCGAGATACGCCTCAACAGCCTTAATATGGGTCAAAAGTTGCCCTTTGTCGTCGGTCGAGCCACGGGCTATTATATACCCGTTCTCCACGATCGGCTCAAAGGGACTGGTCTTCCAGAGTTCAAACGGCTCTGCCGGCTGAACATCGTAATGTCCATAATACAGGATGGTGGTCCGGTTGCCAGGCTTGATATACTCGGCATATACAACCGGATGTCCCCCGGTCGGCATAATTTTAGTATTAAACCCGATTTTTTCCATATGCTTCGCCAGCCATTCGGCGCAGGCTAAGATATCTTTGGCATGTTCGCTCTTAGCCGACACTGACGGGAAGCGGAGGAACGCCTTTAGTTCCTCTAACCTGACCTCCTTCTTGCTATCTAAAAATTCCCTGGGATTCATGGGCTCCTCGTATGAAATGAAGTACGTTGAACGACTTTTCCGTGCCTCTTGACCTCAACCCAGCCAAGAAGTATAAAACTCGTAAAATCAATGGAGATAATACGTATAACTACCATAAAAATCAATAAGATAAGCCGGCTCCAATGAAATTTTCTTGCCTTTTTCAGGGAACTATTTATACTGAGGAGATTTATAACTCTAAGATTAGCCTATGAGAAATCTGCCTGTTCTTTTTCTGTTACTGATTGGCGTGATACCGTCTGTCCGTGGGGAGGCATCTCTTGTAGTCAGGGACAGCCTGACCAATTTCGGATATCTGCCCACCAAATCAACGGCGACGCGAAGTACGATTTTTTATTCGGTGGGTACGGATACTCTTGTGATTAATGATATAAACACCACCTGTGACTGTATAAAACTCGCTCTTGACAGACGGCGAATCGCGCCGGGAGATAGTCTCGAAGTTGAAGTGATTTATGATTCGGAATTAAATGTCGGCATTAAAGACCGCTACCCCTATATCTATACCAATGCACGAAAAGAGCCCTATCGGATTGCAGTCAAGACAATAACTGCGGCTGATATGTACAGCATTAAGCCAATTACGGTAAAGCCGTTCCGGGTGCTGGCGTCGGACCCCAAAGACCACTATAACCTCCGCTTCAGATTTGAAATGATTAACACGGGGACGGCTCCTGTGCCGCTGACACTACTCTATAATGACAGCGAATTCTTCGCCGTGAGACTTCCCGACGAGATTCCGGCAGGCGCTACCGTCACCGGGGAGGTAGTGCTGACGCCCGAGGGCGTTAGGCAGGAATTTGCCAAATCCTTTACCTTTGAGTATCATGAGAATTCCGGGCAAAAAGTGAGTCATACTGTGCCTGTTTTGCGTAGAATCTATAAAAAGTGAGAGTTTGCCGATAATAATTGAAAGAATTTAGCAAATAACCGTTTGACCGGATGAGGTTTTTTTATATCATATTGGCAAGAGCGACTTCGCAGTGAGTCATCTGGAGGTAGTATGCTTAAAATGAAAATAGCCACCATCATTGCAATTATACTTTTCGGCGCGGCCGGGATTGCTGATGCTCAGCCGAAGATGTCGATTCCCAATTCGATTTTTGATTTCGGTTTTGTGCCTCAGAATTCCAAGATAAGCCATATCTTCTGGCTTCACTCGACCGGCACCGATACGTTGAAAATCCTTAAAGTCACCCCCGGCTGAGGATGCACACAGGCTCCGCTTTCAAAACAGGAGCTTGCTGTCGGTGACAGCACACAACTTGAGATTGTATTCTCGACCGGACATTATACCAAACGCCAGTCGAAGAGACCGACCATAAGCACCAATGAAGGTCCGGAACTTAAGAGCGTTCAGATTTTGTGCGACGTTGTGATTAACCCTGATTCAACGTACCCTATAATCATCAAGCCGTACAAGTTCGATATCTCCCAGTTCGGCGAAAAAGAGCGCAGTTCCATGGACTTTACCATTCAGAACGTCTCAGACCTCGACCTGGAACTCGCCCTGATTGATATGCCGGCAAATATGTTCAAGGTAACATTGCCCAAGAAGATTAAAGCGGGCGAAACTGCCAAAGGAAAGTTTGCCCTTCAGAAAGAGTATATTCCGAAAGAATTTGAGAAGTCGGTTACCATCGAACTTAACGATAATGCCAAGACCAGATTCACGGTGCCAGTCAAACGAACCATACGGATTCCGGGGGCGCCGCAGACATCGACAGCGACACCGGGGAAACCGGCCCGACAGGGACATTAAGAACTGTCTGATAAATCAAGAAACCCGGATTCAAAGAAATCCGGGTTTTCTATTTCAGCCTTTTTATAAATCTGACTAATAGATTTCAAGATTCTCATCTTTTACTTTGGCATTCCAGTCTTTGTCAAAAATCTCACCGGGGGCGGTAGAGTGCACCAAACGAAAATCTCCATACCCGGTGGCATCTTCGAAAATGAAAAGAGAGCCGCCGCCGACAGAACGGTAGTACCATCGCTCCCAGGGATTACTGTATGCAGGCGCTACTATTTCCTCACGGTCATCCCACTGCCCGTACTGCATCAGGACCCGACCGCGGTCAGTTCTCCATCCATCTCGCTTTTCCGGTCGCAGAGAGAAATTCTGATTAGCATAATTGAATCTCCGCAAGGCTTCATCAAGATAATCGTTCTGCTCGGTTCCGGGAGTCGGGTCCTTATCCTTAAAAAACTGGTTGATATAACGCACCTTCCCTGTGTCGTTGAGACCATTAAAGACTGCCAACTCCTGGGGCGTAAAGAGGTATCGTACCAGATTCGATTTCGTCTCCAGAGAGGCTGTGTCCAGCGGCGATTTCAGAGTGTATTTGACCGCCTCCGGAAGAACGCCACTTCGGGGAAAAATCATGAAACGGCTGTTTGCCGACGCCACCGCGTTATTCGAAGGGTCAGTGGCTGTCAGATTCAAGAGATATCGTCCGGCAGGCCAATTGTTAATGCTCAAGGCATTGGCGATAACCGAGGACTCTCCCGGCTTCTCTTTGACGATTTCGCCGAAATCCTGAATCAAAGAACCATCGCTGCGATACGCCCGATATGATACTTTGAAGGTCTGCTCCGACAAACTATCGTAGTCGAGATTATATAATTCCGCATAAACATAGACAACGCTATCATCCTCCGAGTATATACCCATCGGATTAGGAATGATTTCATAGCCATTCTTGACCAGGCGGCTGTTGTATCTTCCGGTAGAATCAGCGACTGTTTCAATCCGAGATGCCAGTTCCAAACTACTAAGAGTAAGTCGTTCATAATTGACCGGGGGAATTTCTACACGGTCATAGAGAAAAGCACCTTCCCTCTTGCTGGAAACATCAATAACAGTAAGTTTACCCTTATATACCCCGGACGGCAGCATCATACTAAGTTTATTAAAGAGCCTGATATTATCCCTCTGGGCATCGAAAGTGTCGATGGCTTTGGAATAAAAGTAGGTACTGACGGAATCGACCGCGAATCCAAGCGTATCTGTCATCACCACCTCCGCAAACAGCGCCGCCCGCAGGTCTGGTGAAGCGCTGTCGTATGGTTGGAAGGTAAACTGATTTCTACTGGCAGAAAAGGGGAATTCGACATAGATATCCGGTCCGGTATCGGGGGAACCAAACAGATAGATTCCGGCTTGAATCGACAGCGGGCCGTTCTGTGCGGTCTGCGCCTCAAGAGAGACCAAGCCGCCCAGTCCGACCAGCAATACAATTAGAATGAAAAACAGTTTCATTTATGAGAAATCCTCCCTGATTGATTATCGAAAAATACCGTCATAAGGGTATTGCAGGCGATAATCGCCGTCACCCCAATCGTCAACAAAAAGAAAGCGCCGTACACGGTCGGTCTGAAAATAATGCCAGATCTGATAGGCTTTCCGGTCCAGTTCGAAAGGAAAATCTTCAATCTGGTCGGGCTCTCCGTAAGTGATATAAATCCTCCCCCGGTCGGTCAGCCAGCCTTCTTTTCTCATTATTGAAAAATACCGGTTGGCGAACTCAATCTTGCGATAATACTCCCGCTTGATTTCATTCTCCCTGGTTCCCGGGGTAGGGTCACGAGAGTACCAGAAATCATTCCAGAGTTTGAGTTTTTCCTCCGAATTCGGGGCATTCTTAAAAGCCTTCATTTCCGCATCACTGGCAATATATTTCAACTGCGTAACCGCCTTGTCAAAGTCGTAACGAACCATGGCATCCGGTGACCAATGCAGGTTGAAAGGCTCTCTAATATTATCTATTATTCGACCCCGGCGTCCCCTGAGGATTATGTCCAGAGAATACTGCCCGGCTTTCAGACCGGAAAGATTTATCCTCCGTATCTGCCTTATAACATCGGTATCAAACACTGAGGTGAGAGTATCGCGATATACGGTATTCAATTTGTAATCCAGAACCTGGGTTTCGATGAAAACATCTTCCCTTTCACCGGTGCCCTGGTATAGTTCCTGGTAATAAAGAATCGCCGCCGAGGAATCGCCGCCGTAGTCCCGTCCGACAGCCGGAATCATGGTCTTGTCGCCTTTAAGAAACAGAGAGTCGTGGAATACGGTGTCGACGACTGAAACGAACTCAATGCCGGAGATTTGCGGGGTCTTCCGGTCATATTTGTTAAGGTCGAGTTTGAAGGCTTTTTTATTTGATTGCTGCGCGTTCTGGTCGCTAAGAACACACTCCACTCTGTACTTTCCCGGCGGCAGGTCGAGATTTATTTGGCTAACTTGAAAATCTCGTTCGGAGATCGTTTTTTCGTAGGAGGCGGCCAAAAAACTGCGGCTGCGACTCTGCGCCGTGACCTGTCGATTGTCATTGTCATTGACTGTTACATTGATTTCAAAATTCGCCTGATAGCCGTTGTCCTTTCTGACAAAAAGGAGATTCTTGTTAAAGATGCGATAGTAGACTTCCAGACGAACCATCCCCTCATTTTCAGACCGAAACTGGGCGTAGTCAACCTGGAGGTCGGGCCGGATAACAGCGCTGTGGTCAGGGAAAACACCTTGTGCCATCACTTCAGGAGTTGCCAAGAAGACCAGAAGGAAAATCGCCGGACTGTAGAGAAGATGCTTTAATTTAGTTAACATATTCACCTATATGAATATACGTATGACAATCTATGGCGATGCAGGGAAATTGGCAACAGCAAACTGTGTTACTCGTAACGCAATGACTCTATTGGATCTACGCTTGCCGCACGATATGCGGGATACATACCAGCGACCAGTCCGACTGAGACCGCTACGACAAAGCCAAGTGTTACATACAGGGGGGAGACGCCAAAAGGCAGAGGTGAGGCGGCGCCTATTAACAGGGCGGTCAATATCCCGGCCAATATTCCCAGTATGCCGCCGGAACCGGAAAGGGTCATTGCTTCAATCAGAAACTGCCAGAGGATATTTCGTCGACGGGCGCCAATCGCCTTTCTGACGCCGATTTCACGGGTCCGTTCCGTTACTGAAACCAGCATTATGTTCATTACGCCGACCCCTCCTACCATCAGTCCTACCGATGATATTACTATCATTGCAATGTAGATGTACTTCGTGATGTTTCCCACCATTTCTCTGAGGTTTTCCTGACCATAAATTGCAAAGTCGTTATCTTTGTCGTACGGCACCTTGCGCAGTTTCCTCAGAGCCAGGGTGATTTCTTCCCGCGCGGCATCAATCTTGTCCAGAGATTTGGTGCTGACGGCAAGAGTTAATTCTTCATCCCAGGGATAATGCTTCATAAGTGTCTCTAACGGAATTGCCACCTTATTATTCTCTCCGTCATCGAACATCGATTCTTTTTTCTCGAAAATGCCTATCACTGTGAATCGATTGTTATTGACACGAATCTGCTCCCCTAACGGGTCCTGGTCGGGGAACAGGGCCGCTTTGACATCGGAACCGATCACACAGACTGCTGCCCTGGTTTCATTATCCAGTTGGCTTATGAATCTTCCGGCGGTAAGCGGGGTGACCCGCACTTTCAAATATTCAGGAAGAACCCCGACGACGGCCGGACGGTTCGCCTTGCGCCCTTTGTACTTGATAATATTTCCGGAGGGCGCCCAATAATGGTTCTCCGGCGATACCGCCGCTACCGATGGGCAGTTCTGCTCAATCGCCATCGCCTCTTCTATCGTTATCCCTTTGCGATTTCGCTCTTCGTCACTCAAATCATCATAGTCAACTTCGGGAGGGTATTTGGATACAAAGAGTATATTACTGCCCAATTCATCGATAGAACCTTGAACGGCGTTATCCAATCCTTTGATGAGTGACGACATCGCAATCACCGACCAGACACCGATTAGCACACCCAGGATAGTCAGCGAAGAGCGGAATTTATTGGAAAGAAGTGAGTGCAGCGCCAGCGAAATGCCCTCTTTCATTTCCATAATAGTCATTGGCTGCCTTTCACTCGTAACTCAGTGCCTTAACCGGCTGAAGGCGCGCCGCTTTCATCGCCGGGTAAATACCGAAAAACAGTCCGGTGCCGGTTGAAATGACCAGGCCAATGCCGATGGCAAAGAGAGAGGGTGTCATATTCATATTTATCAAGTTTATCAGAATGTCACCCAGCACCACCCCTATCGTTATTCCAATGATTCCTCCCGCAAGGGAAAGAACGAGAGACTCGAAAAGGAACTGCAGAAGAATATTTTTCTGCTTCGCTCCGATTGATTTGCGAATGCCGATCTCCCGGGTTCTTTCGGTTACGGAAACCATCATAATATTCATGATAATGATGCCCCCGACGATAAGGGCTATAGAAGATATAGCCACCAGTCCAAATCGGATATATTTGGTGATATCGTTCAAAGCCGCCATGACGGCATCCGCAGTAACCATTCCAAAATCGTCATCCTTGTTGTAGGGGACATTCCTGATGGCGCGCAGCACCACCCGGGCTTCATCCATCGCTTCCGCCAGTTTTTCAACGGAAACCGCCTTGACAAAAATATCAAGGTTATTTCTCTGCTCCCCCAGGTCTTTAACAAAGGCATGATAAGGAACAAATACAAAACGATCATGGTCCTCGCCGAAGGCCGAGCCCCGTTTCTTGGCAATCCCAATAATGTCGTACTTGACATTATTGATTTTCATCGATTTTCCTATCGGGTCGACACCGGGGAACAATTCCTCCGCGATGGTGGCTCCTATAAATGCCAGACGACTACCCGTGCGGTCTTCCTCATGGGTGAAATGTCGCCCCTGTCCCAGTTCGATATCGACGATTTCCAGAATATTAGCGGTCGCCCCCCCAATCATGACATTGCGAATCCTGCGATTTTCCCTTCTGACTTCCGCGGCGGTGTAAACCCGCGCCGCCACCTTTTCGCAAGTGCCGCAAGCGGCTTCGATTTCTTCCATATACCGGTATTCCAGCGGTTTCCTCTTCAAGGCTTCGAAGAAAGCATCTTCATTCATGATGATTCCGAAGCGAGTAATTATGAAAGTTGAAGGGCCCAAACTCTCGAGTTCCGACTTGATTGACTGCGAGAGCCCTTCCAGAGCCGATACTATCGTAATAACAGATGAGACACCGATTACAACACCCAGAAGAGTCAAAGATGTCCTGAGTTTATTTGCCCTCAAGGCATGAAGGGCCATCTTGAATATTTCCCAGATAATCATAACTTGGTGCCGTTGGCGACCTTCTGTTCGGCTGTGATCTTCTCATCGCGGTCAATTCTTCCGTCGCGAATATGAAGCACTCGGTCCGCGTAAGTTGCGATATCCTGCTCGTGGGTTACGATTATTATGGTATTTCCGGCGCGATGCAATCGGGAGAAAAGTTGCATAATCTCCATTCCGGTTTTGGTATCGAGATTGCCGGTCGGTTCATCAGCCAACAACAGGGACGGCTCATTAACCAGCGCCCGTGCAATCGCCACCCGCTGGCGCTGCCCACCCGAGAGTTCGTTCGGCTTATGCAGCATCCGGTCAGAGAGGTCCACGATTGCAAGCGCCTTGCGCGCTTTTTCCAGCCGCTGCTCTCTGGGTGTGCCATTATATATAAGAGGCAACTCGACATTATGAAGCGCCGTAGCGCGCGGCATTAAATTGAAAGTCTGGAAGACAAATCCGATTTCCCGATTCCGAATGACCGCCAGTTCGTCATCGTCCAACTGGCTCACCTGTTTGCCGTTGAAATAATATTCGCCCTGGGTGGGAGTGTCCAGGCAACCGATGAGATTCATCAGAGTTGATTTGCCGGAACCGGAGGGACCCATTATTGCAACATAATCCCCCTTCTCGATCTTAATCGATACATCCTGAAGCGCATGGACTATAGCCGCGCCCATCTCGTAGGTCTTCCAGATATTTCTCGTTTCAATGAGAACCATTATCTTAGCTCTCCCAGGGCAGTTTTCTTTTCTATTTCAACCGGGTCTCCGTTTTTGATACTTCTGAGGACTTTGAATGGTCCGGTTATGACCGTATCACTCTCAGTCAGTCCTGAAATTACCTCTATATTCTTCTGGTCCGCAATACCGGTTTCGACCGGAAGGAAGACCGCCTTCCCCTCCCGCAATACAAAAACCCCTTTAATATCTTTTGGCTTTTCTTCCTTCTTGGAACCGGTCGCGACCTGAGGAGTATCGGAGGAAGCATAAACCGCTTCTGTGCCGACTACCGGTTCGCTCTTAGATGCGACAACGCTTGAGTCAAGAACTTCCGGGGGGCGCATCACGATGGCGCCATATGCCACCGATAGAACCTGCTCCCGTTTATTGGTCAAAATATCGACTGAGGCCGACATACCGGGTCTGATATTCTCCTGGCTCCCCTTAAAGAGAACTTTGACCTTGAAATTGGTTGACTGGTCGGCGCCCATATTGCTCTTCACGGCGGTATTGCCGATTTCCGTCACTTCACCCTCAAAAACGGAATCAGGGAAGGCATCGATTTCAATATGTGCCAGTTGCTTGTTCTGAATCTTGGTAATCTCCGTTTCGTCAACATCGACTTCCGCTTCAAAAGCGTCGAGATTGGAGATAATCATGAGCGTCTTGCCCTGCGTGAAAGCCGTCTGTGCCTGCGCTATTTCGCCCACTTCGACATCAAGGAAAGTCACTACGCCGTCCATAGGGGCGCGGATTTCGGTCTTGCGAAGATTATCCAGAGCTTTTTCGTAAAGAGCGTTGCCCTGTTTTGCCTGACTGGCCATCGCTTCATAATTGTACTTATAATTGAGATGGGCATACTCCGCATTCTTGAAAACGGTTTCAGAGGTCAATTTCCTTTCATAGAGTTGCTTCTGCCGCTCATACTCTTCTTCCGCCTGAAGATAATTGGCATGGGCAGCCTCTTTACGGGCATTGATTTCTTCCAGAGAG
>DYGG01000074.1 GCA_020724775.1 Ignavibacterium sp.
AACAATTCAAGGCGCAGTTCACGAGTAAGTAAGTCAAGATGCCGGCACTACGAGATGTAAAAAAGAGAATCCGTTCCGTTGTCTCCACGCGGCAGATTACCAAGGCGATGGAGATGGTGGCGGCGGCGAAACTGCGCAAGGCGCAGATGAAGATATTTCAGGTTCGCCCTTATTCGGAGAAACTGGACCATATACTGCAGCATCTTTCGGCGGCGGCTTCGGGCGAACTGAGCCACCCCTTCTTTGAAAAAAGACCGGTGCACAAACAAACGCTGGTTCTTATCACTTCCGATCGTGGCCTCTGCGGCTCCTTCAATACCAACCTGATTCGCCGCGCCTCGGAATGGCTTCAGGATAAAAAGCCGGAAGAGGTTGAAATTGTCGTCGTCGGCAAGAAGGCCTTTGATTTCTTCAAACGGCGCAAGTGGAAGATTGCCGCAAAATATCTTGACTGGTCCGGCAACTTGAATTACACCCGTGCCCGTGAGATGGTCGATTTTCTGACCCAGAGATTCTTGAATGGTGAGACCGACCAGATAGTCCTGATATACACGCAGTTCCTTTCGACTGTCCGGTACCGCATAACCGAGAAGATTTACCTGCCGGTCGAGAAGCCGGCTTCATCGGAAGCCCCGACGAGCCATTTTGAATATATTTTTGAACCCTCCCCGGAACAGATTTTTGCGGGATTGATGCCCCGCTATGCTCTGACCAAGATGATTACCGCCCTGGCTGATTCTTTCGCTTCGGAGCATGGCACCCGCATGATTGCGATGGGAGCGGCGACCAAGAACGCCGGTGAGATGATAGACACTTTGACATTGCAATACAATAAAGCCCGTCAGGCCGCCATTACCAAAGAACTGCTGGAGATTGTCTCGGGAGCGGAAGCCCTTAAAGGGTAAATTTGGAAAAAATGAATTTGCTATAGATGGAGTTAGTCAATGGCTGAGAATATCGGAAAAGTGGTGCAGGTGATAGGTCCGACGGTGGACTGTGAGTTTGATTCGGATAAACTGCCCCAGATACTGAATGCTATCAAGATTGAAGATACCGAAAAGAATATCAATCTTACCGTAGAAGCCTCGATGCATATCGGCGACAATATCGTCCGCTGTGTCGCTCTGGCTTCGACTGACGGTCTTGTCCGGGGAATGAAAGCGGTCGATACCGGAAGCCCCATAACGGTGCCGGTCGGCGTGAAAACCCTCGGTCGCGTTTTCAATCTGCTGGGAAATCCCATTGATGAACTCGAAAAACTGCCGTCCGATATGAAGCGGTACCCCATCCACCGTCCTTCGCCAAAATTTGAAGAGCAGGATACCATGACCCGCATGTTTGAGACGGGAATTAAAGTTATCGACCTCCTCGAACCGTATCCCAAAGGCGGAAAGGTCGGTCTTTTCGGCGGCGCCGGTGTCGGCAAGACTGTTATCATTCAGGAATTGATTCGCAATATCGCCACCGAGCATGGCGGCTATTCCGTGTTCTGCGGTGTCGGCGAAAGAACGCGTGAAGGTAATGACCTCTGGCTGGAGATGAAACATTCCGGCGTTATCGCCAAGACCGTGATGGTTTTCGGACAGATGAACGAACCGCCCGGAGCGAGACTGCGGGTGGGACTTTCCGGTCTGACGATGGCTGAATATTTTCGCGATGAAGAACATCAGGATGTACTGATATTCATAGACAACATTTTCCGCTTTGTGCAGGCCGGTTCGGAAGTATCGGCCCTTCTGGGAAGAATGCCTTCGGCCGTCGGTTACCAACCGACTCTCGGTACCGAGATGGGCGCCCTGCAGGAGCGGATTACTTCTACCACTTCCGGCTCCATCACTTCGGTGCAGGCGATTTATGTTCCGGCCGACGACCTCACCGACCCGGCCCCGGCGACCACCTTTTCGCACCTTGACGCAACGACGGTGTTGTCGCGCCAGATTGCCGAGCTGGGAATTTATCCTGCGGTGGACCCTCTGGCATCCACCTCTCGAATTCTTGACGCCAATGTGGTCGGCGAAGAGCATTATAATGTCGCCCGTTCAGTACAGTTGACCCTGCAGCGCTACAAAGACCTTCAGGATATTATCGCCATTTTAGGTATTGATGAACTTTCCGAGGATGACAAGTTGATTGTCAGCCGCGCCCGCAAGATTCAGAAATTCCTTTCCCAGCCGTTCTTTGTGGCTCAGGAATTTACCGGTCGGCCCGGGAAATATGTCAAGATTGAAGACACTGTCAAAGGTTTCGGCAAACTGATAAAAGGCGAACTTGATTATATTCCGGAGCAGGCGTTCTATATGGCAGGTGGTCTGGATGAGGTGCTGGCTAATTACGAGAAGATGAAATAGCCGACAGCCATGTTTACACTTTCCATAGTTACGCCGGAAAAGATTTTTTACGAAGGAGAGATTACGTCCGTCATTCTCCCCGGAGGTGAAGGATACCTGGGTGTTCTGACCGACCATGCCCCTCTTATTACGTCGATTAAGCCGGGGAAATTGACCATCCGCGACAAATCGCAGAATACTCTGCTTCTGGCGGTGTCGTTTGGATTTTTTGAGATTTCCGCCAATCATGGGACTCTTCTGGTGGACTCGGCCGAGTTTGCCTCGAACATCGATGTGGATAGAGCCCGCAAGGCGATGGAGCGGGCTCGTCAGAGACTGGCGGACAAAGCGGGGAATATCGATATCCCGCGCGCCGAGCGAGCGCTGGAGCGTGCTCGCAACCGGATTGCGATAGCCCAGTCGCGTGGCGAATAAAGAGTGGACTAATTCAGGGCATATATCTCCTAATCTTCAAAGTGTCAAGGGGTTTGGAACCCTTTTTTTGGCTTGACTTTGTTGCCGTGGGGGCATAATTTTGTAGGCTATGAATTTAGACCTGAGAGACTTTAGGGTCTTCCCGGTCGACCTGACAATCGAATCTGAAGCCGATGCCCAGGAATACGAGTTGCAGGGGATTACGGTTCGTGATCTGATGACGGTGAAGATGAATATACACAAGGTGAAAGAAGAATATTACTGCCAGGGGATGGTCAGGTTGCCGGTGGAAGAGGAATGTTCCCGCTGTCTTAATTTATTCGACGCGGAACTTTCGGGTGATTTCAGTTTTATAGTAAAGACCGGTTCGCCGGAGGTTGATGCGGCCACGGTCGCAGAAGATGAAATGATTTATATTAACACCCATGAGCCGGTAATCGAGCTGACCGATACCATTCGTCAATCACTGGTGCTGGCGATACCTATGAAACCGCTCTGCAGTGAGGATTGTCGCGGTCTCTGCCCCAATTGCGGGGCTAATCTGAATGAAGAGACCTGCGAATGCCGGCTGGAGGATACTGATGAGCGATGGGACGGGCTTAAGGACCTTTTGGAATAGACACTTTAGTTTGCGAAGGAAATAATATGCCACTACCAAAACGAAGACACTCTCACACGCGCGGTCGCAAGAGACGAACTCACTGGAAACTCACGGCGCCTAATGTGATGGAATGCGCGCACTGTCATCAGCCCAAACTGCCGCATCATATCTGCCCTCATTGCGGATATTACAAGGGCATTCAGATAACAACCCCTAAAGAAGCGTAATTTAAGCGCGGTTACATTATTCTATGCACAATGACGGTAGCGCCGTTACGGTCGCCCTTGACGTTATGGGCGCCGATGTCTCTCCCGAATCGATAGTCGGGGGGGGACTGCTGGCGGCTCAGGAGATGGGCAACAGCCTTCATCTGGTTCTGGTCGGTAAAGTAGAAGTAATCAATGATTACCTCAAGAAACATCACCAATTGCCGGATAATGTCTCCATTGAAAATGCTCCGCACGCGATTGCCATGAGTGACGCGCCGACGGAAGTTCTGAAGAAAAAGACCTCATCTATTGCCGTGGCGTTGGCGATGCAGAAGGAGAATCGGGCGGACGCATTTGTGTCACCGGGCAATACCGGCGCCGTGATGGCGGCGTCACTGCTCACTCTGGGGCGAATAGAAGGAGTCAGCCGTCCGGCGATAGTCTCATTCTTTCCTTCCGTTACCGGCAAGCCTACCCTGGTGCTCGATGTCGGCGCCAATGTTGACTGCAAACCGGTTCATTTGTATCAGTTCGGACTGATGGGCTCCATTTATGCTTCGCTCATGTACAGCCGGACCTCACCCCGTGTGGGACTGCTCTCTATCGGCGAAGAGCGCTCCAAAGGAAACGAAACGGTGCTCCAGACGCATGAACTGTTTGCCGCGTCCGACCTCAACTTTATCGGCAATGTGGAGGGACGGGATATTCTCAACGGTAAAGTTGACGTGGTTGCCACCGATGGTTTTGTGGGAAATGTTCTTCTAAAATTCGCCGAATCAGTGGAAGGATTTCTGACGACATCTATCAAGCGCCAGGTGCAGACTAATATCTTCTCGCGTCTCGGGGCGGGACTTCTTTCCCCCTTCCTTCGTCGTCTGCGGAAGACTTTCGATTACGCCGAATATGGCGGCGCGCCGCTTCTGGGTGTGGACGGCGTATCAATAATATGTCATGGAAGTTCCTCCCCTCGGGCTATCAAGAATGCCGTTATTGCCAGCATGGAAATGGTACGGCACCGCATTGCGGATAACATCCGGGAGGAAATGGTTAACAGCAGTAATGGAAACAACAATGACCAGGAAAATAAAAAGCAGAATAACCGGGTTAGGTTCCTTCGCTCCAACTCATCGACTGACTAATCTCGATTTCGAGAAGATGGTTGAGACGTCGGACGAGTGGATTAAGACCCGTACCGGGATCGTGGAGCGACGGGTCAGTAAACCTGAAGATGAGGCGTCCGATATGGCCGTCGCTGCCGCCCGTCAGGCAATGGATATGGCGCATGCGGCGCCGGAGGATATCGATCTGATTCTCATTGCCACGGTAACGCCGGATTACCGTCTCCCCTCCCAGGCATGCATCGTGCAGAAGAAGATGGGGATGAAAAACGCCGCGGCGATGGATATAGCCGCCGCCTGCGCCGGATTTCTGAATGGTCTTTCCATAGCCGACGCCTATATAAAGTCGGGGCAGTTCCGCAAAATACTGGTAATCGGCGCCGAAAAACTCTCGTCTGTAACCGATTATCGGGACCGGAATACCTGTGTCCTTTTTGGCGATGGCGCCGGCGCCGCCATTATCGAACCGACGGAAGGTGAGCGCGGCATTTTATCAACATTTTTGAAGTCCGATGGCCGCTATACGGAACTTCTCTGGATTCCGGACGGTGGCTCCAAATACCCCTATCAAAGTCTCAACGGAAGCGACCCGCGAGTCTATATAAAAATGAACGGCAGCGAGATTTTCAAACATGCTGTCCGGATGATGGGGGAAGCCTCTTTGAAGGTTCTGGAATCTGCCGGTCTGAAGGGTGAAGATGTCACCCTGATGGTGCCGCATCAGGCAAATATTCGTATCATAGAATCGACCGCCAGGCGGGTCGGAATTCCAATGGAAAAAGTGTACCTCAACATTGCATATTATGGCAACACGTCGGCGGCATCGGTCCCTCTGGCGCTGAATGAAGCGCTGCGAAACGGCAAAGTAAAAGAGAATGACATTATACTGATGGCGGCATTCGGCGGAGGATTGACCTGGTCGGCGGCCGTTGTCAGGTGGTAAATATATGAATAGAATTGGAATCGTTTTTCCGGGTCAGGCTTCGCAATATGTGGGGATGGGGCGCGATCTGTACGAATCTGATGCTCGCGTCCGTAAGTTGTACGATGTTGCATCCAATAACCTCGGTGAAGATATCGCAAGGCTCTCATTTGAAGGTCCGGCAGAGCGGCTTAAAGAAACACGGTTCACCCAACCGGCGATACTGCTGCATTCGCTTTCGGTTCTGACAGTGATGAATGACGATGTTCCCGCGGCGGCGCTGACAGCGGGGCACTCTCTCGGCGAATACGCCTCCCTGGCGCTGTCGGGAATTATTAGTTACGAAGATTCCGTTCTGGCGGTTATCCGGCGGGCGACACTTATGGAAGAGGCGTGCCGTAGGAATCCGGGGACGATGGCGGCAGTCATGGGGCTTGATGAGGAGCAGATTGTCAATATCTGCAAACGGGCCTCGGCCAAAGGAGTGGTAGTCCCGGCGAATTTTAATTCCTCTAATCAGATTGTAATATCCGGCTCTGTGGAGGGGTTGGAAGAAGCCGGCCGCCTCTGCAAAGAGGCCGGGGCAAAGAGAGTGATTCCGCTGCAGGTGGGTGGGGCTTTTCATTCTC
>DYGG01000028.1 GCA_020724775.1 Ignavibacterium sp.
CGGACGTTTTGTTGGCGGAGATGGAGTGCGAGCCGGTCGAGAGGAAGCTCTCTTTAATTGTCACCAAAGAAGAATTGGAGGTGGTGATGGTGGCAATATTGGCTTTGCTGCCATCAAGAAGTTTCTTTGTACCGAACTGGGTATTGGCGGCAATGCGGTCGATGGTCTTAATGGCATTGTCGATTTCGGCCTGGTCGGCAGCCAACTGATTGGCATCATTGAAGCCTTCGTTGGCGGCGTGGATGGCCAGTTCTCTCATGGAGATCAAGAGGTTGTTCAGTTCGGTGAGGGCGCCTTCAGCGGTCTGAATCATGTTGATTGACCCCTCGGAGTTGTCAATAGCACGATTCAAGCCGGCAATCTGAGCGCGGAACTGCTCGGAAATAACCAGACCGGCCGGATTGTCGGCGGCGCGGTTAATCCGGTAACCGGACGACAGTTTTTCCATAGTCTTGGAAAGGCTGGAAGTCGTCAGCACCAGGTTACGGTGAGCATTTATTGCGGCAATGTTGTTGTTGATGCGGAGTGACATCTGTCATTTCCTCCTTGAATTGTTCAGAGGGTATCCTTACCCTGCACACAATGTTCGGTCCTCAGTCGGGACCACATCCGATGTCACCATTCCTATTGCAGCGAAAGTGATTTTTTTGTTATGCACCTCCCCTTGATTGCATTAAAGTTTAAGCCTGATAAAGGCACATTTTCATGATAGATTTAATCGGCAGAAGTGGTCAAAACTTAAGCCGGGTGACTAAAATGGACAATTTTAACGTGGATAAACAGTAGTAGATTAAGCGGGTGTGCCGACGGCGTGGATTTGCCGGAGACGCTCTCGGGCCGGCTGGAAATCAGGATTGAGTTTAAGTACCTGGTTGTAACCTATTGCGGCAGAATCGATATGTCCCAAATTGAAGTAGCATTCCGAGATACCATAGAGCCCTTCAACGGAACCAGGATTAAATTTGAGATATTTCTCATAAAGCGGGATGGCGTCACCGAATCGACCGGCTTTGACGGCGAGGGCGGCGGTGGCTAACTGGATTTCATGGTCGTCGGGCGCTGCTTTCAGATATGTTTCAAAAAGGGAGAAGGCTTCATCCAGTTTCGCCGTTTTCATTTTGACCAGACCGAGATTGCGGTAGGCAACGGCAAGATTGGCGCCGGTGGCAAGCGCCTTCTGATAGTATTCTTCCGCCTTTTCGAGGTCGTTGAGTCGGTAATAGCAGTTGGCGATATCGTTTAGCACTTCCGGCTCGGCCGGTCCGATTTCGAGCAGCCTCTCGTAGGAATCTAAGGCGGTAGCGTAGTCCTGGGCATCAAAAGCCGCTTTGGCTTGCAGTTTCAATCCGGTCGGATAATTGGGGACAAGGGAATTTAGTTTTTTGAAAGCCGCCAGGGCGACATCGACCCTACCGCAGTTGGCAAAGAAACAGCCGGCGCGTTCGAAGACCTCGGGATTGTCGGCACTGCTCTGCAGCGCCTGGCCATAATATTCAACCGCTTTAGTTTGGTCATTGACACCGACATAAGCCTCGCCCAGATAGACTTTAGCCAGGGCGGAATCGGGGTGCCATTGAAGTTCCTGCCGGGCGAAATCTAACGCCACCGACAATTGATTGCTGTGAAGAGCAATACGGGCGAGGCGCAGAAAGGTGTCGAGGTAGCGACCATATTCTGATGCCACTTTGAGATAATATTTGAAGGCTTCTTCCCTATTGCCTTCCGCCTGAGCAATCAAGCCCAAGCCGTAATGAGCGATATGGCGGGCGCGCAGGTAGAGCAGAATCAGGTTCGATGTTTCCTTCGATTCATCATATTGCGCCTGCAATTCGAGATATTTCTCGAAATATTTGCGGGCATCGGCGAAACGGCGCATATGAGTATAGAGATGCCCGAGCGACATAACGGCATCAAGGTAATCGCTTCTTATAGCCAGCGCCGAATGACAGAGTTTTTCCGCCTCTTCGTAATTCTTTAAACAGAGATGGGTGGTAATCAGTTGATGCAGCGACATAAGATGCACGTGAACATACTTTTCGACACCGACGGTCATGGCGACCGCCAGTGAGGCATGTTTGATAATCAGGTCGCATGTTTCCTTATCGAGGTTTATGCCGGTCCCGCGCAAGAGTTGGGCATAATTGAAATGGGGATAGGGGTCATCGGGGTTGGCGGCAATCTGCTGCTCGAGAAGGGAGCGCGACCGGGCGAGTTTCTGTTTCATTCTTTCGGGGGACAGACTATAGCCATAATGCTTGAGCCGGACACCAACGCGGAGAGCCGCTTCATCAGGAGCATATTTCAACTGGTTATGGACGATGCCATCATAATAAAAGCCGGCGTCACGGCGATAAAGTCGGTATGAGGGGAGAAATGAGGTCACATCGCCGGTCTCCCGGTTGACGTTATAGACATTGATAGAGACCAAGCGGAACTGGTTTTGCGCCATAACCTGGCGAATGAGGGGAATATCTTCGGCGACAAATTCTTCGTCGGCGTCGATTATAAAAATCCACTCTTTGGTTGCTTGAGCCAGAGAAAAATTGCGGGCTTTGGAGAAATCACCCTCCCATGCCTGATGAAATACTTTTGCCCCGTAAGACTGAGCGATTTCGACGGTGCGGTCGGTGGAGCCGGTATCGACCACGATGATCTCATCGACCCAACTGCGGATTGATTCCAGGCAATTAGGGAGAAATTCCTCCTCGTTTTTGACAATCATGCAGGCCGAGACGGTAGCGCGATTTTCCAGAGATTTCTTAAGAAGTCGCAACTCCTGTACCTGGGAGCATTTCTGCAGTCCGGCTTTTATGACACTGTCGGCCTCGGTAAACTTGCGCGCTCGAATGTAGAGATTTGCCAGGTTGACATAGGGATGGTGGTAAGAAGGAGCAAGTTCCATCGCCTTACGAAAGGCGGATTCGGCTTCCACTAAGTCATCCAGAGCCTGCAGGGCGGTTCCGAGGTAGTTATGAATAAGATACTCATCGGGGGCGCTCCAGGTTGATTGTTGTCCGCGGCGGGGGAGTTCCAGATAGGCGTGGGCATGGCGAACGCATTTTCCGTAATCGCGGAGGGTCACATAAATATAAGCCAGGACAAAGTGAAAATCGGGATGGTCGGGAGCCAATTGGAGACCCCGGAGCGCATTTTGTTCTGATTCGACAAAGCGCCCACGGTGAGCAAGAAGATATGAACCGAGACGACAGTATTCTACCTGCCATTCTCCCGGTTCCGCATTGCCGTCCATTTCGCTCCAGATATTATAGGCGGCGTCAAATTCCTTTTCATGATAGAGACTGACCGCGTCCATGAGACGGGAGGTGATATCGGACGTCGAATCACTCTTGGCACTAACGGTTTTTCGGCCGGAGGAACGACGGGCATTCTTCCCAGCCGGGGGCCGCGAACGGTTCTTTTTCTTTGCGGCGGTCATCTTAAACGGTTACCGGCGTTTCCTGCTCCAGTCTCGTTTCTGATTCGATTTCATCGCGCTCGGTCTGACCGAGGATAAAATGCTTGACGCGATAATCGGAATTGACCAGAATCATCTGCTTAGCCAGGCGAGTTTCGGTGTTGATAAGAATCGGACCCTGAAGATTGGCGGTCATGTTTCTCGGGTCAGTCGGAATGGTGACGATGACATAAGTCTCGACGGCGCGGACGTCGGAAACCTTGAGTTCCTCAATCTCCTTGGGATTAACTTCGATCCGATAATCGGGATAGAAGAAAAGGGGATTGACGACGATGAAGGCGACCGAGGGGTCCTCGACGGACTGATACCAGAGGAACGGTTCGCTGTCTTCCCGCTCGATAATGCAATAGCGGGTTAGTTGTTCGAAACCGAGAATCGGTTTCGGCATGCTGATGATTTTATCCTCGGGGATTTCGAGAGTTCCGAACCTGAGTGATGTGATTTTCATCGGAAAAACCTTTATCTTAAATTCCCTATTTCAAAAAATCCAATAAAGACGGCTGAATGATTTTGGCGGAAGCGATTAAAGCCGCCTGGTATGCATTTTCTTTCATTGAGAGGTCGCTGATGGTTTTGGTGAGGTCGGCATCCTCGACTTCGCTCAGCAGAGCGGTAAAGTTGTTTTCCAGTTGCGCGAGCCGGACGTTGGTGGTTTCGAGTCGTTTCACCTTGGCGCCGACGTAGGCGCGGTTTTCCAGAAGGAGTTGCATACCATCGTTCAGATTATCGATAAGCGCGCCGGTGACTTCGCGGTCGTTGGTCTGGAGCGCGCGCACCAGAACAAGCATGGAGCCGAGCAGGTCAGAGGAGCCGAAAATGCCGAATTGGTGGGCGGTGCGGCCGCCATCAAGTTCCTCTATAATGAAAGTGCTGTTATTGTCATTGGGGACGATCTGAATTCCGGTCTGGGCGGGATTGATGGATGCGGTCATATCGATGCCGGTGGCATTGAGAGCATTGATTAAGTCGCCGACTGTACTATAGGCGGAGTTGGCAAAATCAAAATAAGCCATGGCGCGCCCTTTGGTAATTTTGACCTGACCCAAATCGAAGCCCAAGCCGTTATTAAGAAGACTCAGAGGAGTATTCATGGTAAGACGGGCATCCAGAGACTGTCCACTCAGTGAAATAAATGACGACCCGAGCAGACCGAGGTCAGACGCGGTTGTTTCGCCGACGGAAGACTCGGCGACGGTGAAATCGAGACGGGGAGCGAGGTCGGTACCGGAGAGAACGGGGTCGATGGCGCCGACAATGCCGAGGTCGGCGGCAAGACGACTGACGGTGGAGACATCATCTATGCGCAGTCCCAGCGGAACGGCGTTGGAATCGGTAATATCGATGCCGGTGCCGGCGGCGTTGAGCGCAGCGGTGACATTATTGACACCCTGCGCGGCCAGGGTCGCATTAATGGTGTTGAGAACATCGTTGATATTGGAGGCTCCTGAAAGGTCAATTTCGACATAGATGGAATTGTCGCCGGTATGCACGGCTATTTTGCCGGAAGACATATCGACACCACTGCCCTGATTCAAATTGGAGAGCAGTGTTCCGCCCGAAACCAGGCCGTTAGGCACGGATACCCAGCGGAGATTGTTCCCCTCCAGACCGAAATCGGCGGTGAGATTGGTTATGCCGCCGGCTGTCAGTTGAGAATTAATCTGGGTGACGATATCATTGAGGGTTACGGCGGCGCTGACATCAACGGTGACCTGAATGCCGAGGTTGTTGTCGGTAACGGTAAAGGTTCCCGGGGCCTGGTCAATGCTGCTGCCGAGATGCAGGTCGGCAAGGAGGGTTGCTGTATCTACCCCAACCTTAAGATTGGCATCTTCGCCCAGGACGGAGAGACGCCGGAAGAGAAGGTCGGAGCCGGACATATTGATGCTCATTTTGGTGGTCGCTTCGACCTCGACCTGGAAGATTCCCTGGTCTCCGACATATTCAACACCGTTGGAAGATGTTACCAGCGGTTTGGTCTGGGTTCGAAAACCGGAAAAAATGTAGCGTTCTTCAAGTTGCGTATTGGCCAGGTCAACCATCTGACGGAACAGGGATTCGACTTCCGTGGCGGCGCCGGTTCGGGCGGTGGCATCGTAGGTGTCGTTAGAGAGAGCGACGGCGATTTCGTAGGCGGAAGAAACGGCGTCTTTCATATCGCCCATCAGAGTGTCGTAGGTGGAGAGCACGGTCAGGCCGGAGGAGGTGTTCTTCTTGAATTGGGCTATTTCGGTCAGGACCTTGCGGTATGACAGGTCTTTCTGGGTGCCGATAGGGTCATCGGAAGGAGTATTGATTCTTCGCCCGGTCGAAAGCATGCTCTGCAGGCGCATGAAACCGGAGAGAGAACGGTTCAGGTTATAGATAACCTGGTCGTTTATCATTTTAGATGTGACTCTCATAGGCGTCCCAAATCTTAAGGGCAGTTATCCGCCGTGGCGGAAGACTTATTCTCCTTTTTTCTCATCCAGAGGCGGTTTAGGATGCGATTTCTTGTACTTGATATCCGGAGTTTTCTTCTTTTTGCGGGAGTCGCCGGATATCTTATCTTTCAGCAGTTTCACCACCGTAGCCAAATCCTGTTTGACAGATTTTGCCGCCTTGCGGTTTTCCTGCTGGATTTTCACGTATATTTCTTCGCGGTGGACGACCACTCGCGGAGGCGCATCGATTCCGATTCGCACCTGGCGGCCAAAGACCCCCAGGACTGTAACCTTAATATCATCTCCAATGGTTATGGACTCCCCTAACTTCCTTGTCAGAATTAACAAAATACCCTCCGTGGTCAGTTAGTGTTCAGGACATCATCCTCAATTAATTTCCAACCAATCCCATATCCTGGATGACAGTCACCAGGGCTTCATCCATGGTCGTAATTACCCTGGCGGCGGCATCAAAGGCATGCTGGAATTTTATCATCTGCGCCATCTCTTCATCAAGCGAGACACCCTGCACAGCCTGGCGCGCGTTTTCGATTTGATTTAAGAGCAATTCGAAATTTTCTTTTAAGCCCTGGGCTTTTGACGAATCGATACCGAGTTCGCCAATCAGCGAATTATAGAACTCGCTTAAGGTGGCGGTGCCGCGACTCAGCACCTGGGAATAGCGCAGGTCGGCGATAGCCAGGGCGTTGAGATTGTCGCCTACTTCCCCACCCTGAGAAGCGGCGATTTTATTTACGTTGTTGGCGATACTGAAATTGATAGCAATGGTGGCGGCGCCGTTTTTCAGCGGGTCAAAGAAGTTAAGCCCGGTGGAGCCATCCAGTCCAAACCCAGTCTGATGCAAACCGTTTACCTGGGCAATAAGCGCCTGCGCCATTTCGTCAAGTTTCGCCATGTAATCCGGGAGAATCCGGTCGCGGGTTTCTACCATTCCCAGCAGTTCCCCGTTGAGATTTTTTATTTCTTTAGTTGTCCCGGCCCAGACGATAGCGCTGGCAGTAGATTCGCCTGCCACTGTTTTGCGGGTTCCGATTTTGAAGGAAGTGACGCCATCAACTATTGCCAGCGAGCCGATATAGACGGTGGTGGTATTATTCTTCTGCTCTACGGAATTGACGTCAACATATTGTGACAGTTCATCGATGATAAGGTCGCGTTTGTCGCGCAGGTCATTGGCTTTTTGTCCCCCCAGTTCGGCGCGGGCGATCTGCTGATTCAAGGAGGCGATTTCCTCAGCGAGGTCATTGACTTTCTGGACCGTCATGACGACGTCATTGTCAACGCTCTTGGACAGGTCGGACATCTGCCGGTACAGGCGATTGAATCCGCTGGTGAGAAGATTAGAATGCTCCACCAGGGCGGTGCGAGCCGCCATTGATTCCGGATTATTAGCCAAGTCAGACCAGGAGGTCCAGAACTGGTCAAGCAGGTCGCTCAGAGAATCTTTATTGGGTTCGGTAAAAATCGATTCAATCTGGGTCAGAGTTTTTTCCATCGAGGTCCACTGTCCCAAGGCTTTGTTATTTTCGCGGAACTGGCGGTTCAGAAAGAGGTCGCGTATCTGGACGATATCGACCGCCTTGACGCCGGTGCCGACCAGACCGGAGGGATGTTTCTGAGGGTGGGTCGTGGTGGTATTGACCCGCTGCCGGGTGTAACCGGGAGTATTGACGTTTGAGATGTTATGCCCGACTGTGTTCAGGGACAACTGATGCGTCGAAAGCGCCCTTTTCCCCATCTCCAAGCCATCGAATAAACCGGCCATCAGGCTCTCCTGTCCAATGTTAAACTGGTCTGTGTCGCCGACGGTTTGCCGTCATTGACATAACTTTTATCATTGGCGCTCAAGCGCGCCAGAAGTTCCATCGTCTTCATGATATTTTCGCGGGAATGGTTGATAAGCATCTCATTCTGTGAATTTATTTTCGCGATTTTCTGCTGGAAGTCCAGAAGGGTATGGCGAAGTTTGCCGAGAGTCTCGGCTTGCCCCGAGGATACCGCTTGCATCAGTTTGGTGATGGTCAGATTTTCGCGACTTCCCATATCGGCCGAAATATTCCTTATCAGTTCTTCCCTCTTCTTTGCGGCCAGGTTGGCTTCGACGACTTTCTCTCGAAGTTGCTCGGTGGCGGCGTTCAACTCGTTGAGGTCATTTTTTACCAGGGCCGCCTGTTGCCTGGCGCTCAGAGTCAGGAATGTTTCAAATAGGGACGCTTCCCTCTTTAAGATTTCAATCAACTGTTGCACCAGTTCAGAAATTGAACTTCCTGTCATAAAATCTTTCGGCATTTGGCGAAATTCCTTTAGCGCATCTATTTATTGCGCCGGTTCCTGTATAGATCGCAGACTCTTCATAATTTTGTCGACATAGTTTTTGGTCTCGCGGTATGGCGGGATTCCCCCATATTTTTTTACTGTGGCCGGTCCGGCATTGTATGCGGCAAGCGCCTTTTTGAGGTCGCCGAACGTATCCAGGAGAATTCTAAGGTATCGCGCCCCTCCCTCGACATTTTCTTCAGGATTTAAGGAGTCCTTAACACCCATCTCAGCCGCGGTGGAATCAATCAACTGCATTAACCCTTTGGCTCCGGCCGGTGAGACCGCTTGGGGGTCGCCGCCCGATTCGGCTTCGATGACAGCGGAAAGAAGTTGCGGGTCGAGTTGGTATTTGGCGGAGGTGCGGGTAATCAGTTCGCCGAACCGACCCATGATTTCATCATCAGCGGCTGAAATTGCCGCTTCTTTGGGACGCAGCGATTTAATGCCATTCGATGGCGAGGATGCCTGTATCGGCCTTGAACTGTTGATGAAAAGAGCCGGGGCGGCGGTGTCGGTTGTTTTCGCCGGCAGCGGCGACGTGGCCGACTCGGATAAATTTGTCAGCGGAGGTTCGGCAGTGAGAGAAATCGGCTCAAGTTTAACAAATGGCGGCACCGGTATGCTTTGCTTGACCGGAAAAGGTGGCGCCTCGGTTGGCGGTTTGGCTGTTTCCGGGGAGGCGTGACTCCGTTCCAGAGTTTTTTCGAGATTGCGATAAAGAATTGCGGCGAGACTTCGGTCGCCGTTGCCGGAGATTTTCTTTGCCAGTTCTTCATCAAATATCTGGGTGAAGATATCTTTCCCCATACCTCCTCCCAGACCGAGCGCCGATTCATTGGCGGCTTTGGGAATGCTGCTTCTCATCGCTTTTAGAACATGGTACAAGAAGAGCGACTCCAGTTCTTTGGCGGTTTCGAGCAGTTTTTTCTTTTCCGTTTCAAGATTGGTACCTTTTTTAAGGGGCGTGGGGCTTTGGGGAGAAGCCTTCGGGAGTTGAAATGTGGGGGCGCCGATACGCATATTAGATAATCACCAGTTCCGCGCGCAAAGCGCCGGCCTGGCGCAGGGCTTCAAAAATTGCAATGATATCGCGCGGGGCGGCGCCGATTTTGTTTAGAGCCGAAGCCACGTCGGCAAGCGACACCGTTTCTTCCATATGTATGACACGCGCTTTTTCGTTATCGACTGATATCTGATACTCAGGGACAACCACGGTTTCGCCGCGGGAGAAGGGCTCCGGCTGCGAGATGACCGGCATTGATTTAATATTGACCGTGATATTGCCGTGCGCAATGGCGACCGGCGCAATGCTCACATGGGAACCGGCGACAATGGTTCCGGTTCGTTCATTGATGACGACCCGCGCCACCTGGTCGGGCTCGATCATCATGGCGCCGATATCGGCGATGAAGCGCGCCCGTTCATTGCGATATGAAAGGGAGTCCGGGACAATTATTCTGATTATCGCGGGATTATCGACAAAGGCGACGGTGCCGTATTTGGCGTTGATCATATGGGCAATCCTTGCGGCGGTGGAATAATCAGGAGTCTGAAGCGACAGGGCGATTTCATTGGTTGCCGCCTGGCTTTCGACCGGTCGCTGGACGGTTCCGCCGCTGGGAACGCGGCCGACAAGGGTATAGTTGTTGATAATTTTATTGCCGTCTTCCACCTGCACATTGAAACCGCCGATGGAGACCGGTCCCTGGGCGACGGCGAAGACTTCACCGTTTGATGATGCCAGTTGGGTGAAAAGAAGCATCCCCCCCTGAAGAGAGGTGGCATCACCGAGGGAGGAGACGGTGACATCGATTTTGTCGCCGACCTGATTATTAGAACTGAGTTTGGCAGTGACAATGACGGCGGCGACGTTTTTTATTTTGAGTTTGTCCGGTTCGACGGTGAGTCCGAGGCGCTGCATCATATTGGCGAGCGATTGCACAGTGAACTGGGTTCCCTTGCTGTCGCCGGTGCCATCGAGACCGATGACGAGGCCGTACCCCATGAGGTCGAATTCGTTTTCACCATGAATGCGGGTGATATCTTTGATGCGCGCCGCCGCTTCGCTGTCGGGCGGAAAAAGTTGGAAGGTCAAGAGCAACAAAGGGAGTATCAGCGACGGCAATGAGATTCTGAGGCAGTATATCTTTCCCATAGCAACTCCTAAAAGAGCCAGTTGAAGAAGCGGGCGATGAGCCCCGGACGGCTGGCGTTATTGGTGGCGCCGCGACCGGTGTAGTTGATTTCGGCATCAGCGATCAGATAGGAATCGACGCTGTTGTCGGGTTTGATATCTTTCTGCCGGACGACGCCGGTAAGGGTCATGGTTTCTTTATCTTTAGAAATGCCGACGGTGCGGCTTCCCTTGACGACCAGGTCGCCGTTGTCTTTGACACTGATGACGGTTACGGACATTTTTGCCCGCAGCGATTGCTGACGGAGGTTCTCCCCTTTGCCGTCATAGGAGTTGCTGTGCTCCCCGGAGGCGCCAAAGAGGGGAATAAAATCAAGCGACCCGATACCGGGTCCCCCCTCGGTGGAATAGGAGCCGTTTTTTTCGGTTTTGGTTTCGGCCTGACTGCTGGCGTTGGAGGCTTCATATATTAAGACAGTCAGTACGTCACCGACCCGGTTGGCTTTGATATCGGTATAAAGAGAATTGGCTCTTCCGAAATCGCCGGACCAGACCCGAAGTCCGAAGGGCAGGAGCAGTAAGATTAGAATGAAGAAGAGAATTTTCCTGATATTCATAAATTCCTCAGAGTTGGGCGAGCGCCACAGAATTGGAATCGATGACGACGCACTTGATTATTTTTCCTGTTTGTTTGCTGCGAACTTTGATAGTATCGCCGATATGGCCTTTGCTGAGAGCCACGCCGATTACAGAGACCGACAGCGCTCCTGAATTGTATTTGATTTGAATCTCCTGCCCCGGTTTGATATCGGGGATATCTTCGAGCATGTTTTCAAGTAAGACCTGCCCGATATTAATGTTGCGGAGGGCGGCCTTGTTTTTTAGAGAGGCAAAAGAAGCAAGCGGTTTTTCGGTCAGGGATGTCACATTTTGTTTCTGCAGAGCAAACTGCTCGGGGGCGAGGGCTTCTCCCCGCTTTAAGCGGCAGACGGCGGTTAGGACCTCGGCGAAATAAGAGATTCTTACACGAGCCTGACATCTGCCGACAGGCGCGTTCTCATTGAAATATTCAATCAGGAGCGGTATTGAACCGCGCGGCGGAGCCTCGGAAAGTGCCGTGATTTTCAGACTGTCGTAACGACCGAGATTGACCGGCGGTGAGAAGCGGTCGAGTTCGATTACGGTCTTAGCGGAATCGAGTTGATATCGTGACTGGATAAAAGTGACAATACTCTTCTCGATGTCGGGCTCGGCGACGACATTCAAGGCCATGAAAAGCAGAAGCAGGAGTGATAGATAAATCCATTTATCTTTCATTAAAAAGCAGGTCCTATCGTTTCAGGTTATTGACTATTTGAGTCATATCCTCGCTGGTCTGGATAACTTTGGAGTTAATTTCATAAGCGCGCTGGGCGACTATCATATTGACCATTTCATCGACGACATCGACATTGGAGAGTTCGAGGTATCCCTGGTCAATCTTCCCCAATCCATCCTGAGTCGGCTCCCCGATGATGGGACTTCCCGATGCGGAGGTGGGATTATATAGATTGTGACCGACGGCAGCCAACCCGGCCGGATTGATAAAGCGCGCCAGTTCAATGCGACCGATAGACTGCGGTTCGTCATTTCCGACCAGAAGCACCGAAACGTCGCCGTCAATACTGACCGCAACAGAGGTGGCATCTTCCGGAATGGTTATCTCGGGAAAGAGAAAGAAGCCGTCGGAAGTAACGACTCGCCCTTCGGCTGACGCTTTAAAGGCGCCGTCTCGAGTGTAACTGATGGTGCCATCGGGCATCTGAATCTGGAAGAAGCCGTCGCCGGAGATTGCCATGTCAAGGGGGTTTCCGGTCATCTGCAGATTGCCGACTGAGAATTCGCGGACGGTAGCGACAGCGCGGGTGCCGTAACCGATATCCAGACCGGTCGGTGCGGCGGTGCCGATAGCGGTAGCAGTACCGGCTTTGCGGAAGTTCTGGTACAGAACGTCCTGAAATTCAATCTTGCTTTTCTTGAAGCCGGTGGTATTGACGTTGGAAAGATTGTTGGCGATGTTATCGACATTCATCTGTTGCGCCACCATTCCGGAGGCGGCGGTTCGCATGGCTTTTATCATAAATTCACCTCACTGATTTCAGATCATCGCACCCGGCCGACGTTATCGATTAGTTTTTCAAGGGTTTCATCCTGCGTTTTCAGAGCCTGGGCGTCGGCTTCATAGTTTCTGAAGGAGATAATCATGCTGACCATTTCTTTTATGGCATTGACATTGGAGGCTTCGAGATACCCCTGCCGAACGGCATAGTTGAGCGCGGCGAGCGGCTCGATATCATCGGGAGTAACGAATTCGTTGTCGCCGATTTTTTTCAAGATTTGACGGTCGGGAACGGTCACGATTCGCAGGGTACCGATAGGTGTGCCGTTAATTTCGACCTGTCCGGATTCGGCCACCGATAGAGCGCCATCACCAACCGCGATCGGTCCTCCGTCACTTAAGAGACGATGGCCATCGCCATTGACCAGGAAGCCGGCCGGATTGACGCTGAAAATGCCGGAACGGGTCAGGGCAGCCTCGCCGGCATCGGTCTCGACGACAAAGAAGCCGTCACCTTCAATTGCCAGATTGAGAGGGTTGTCGGTCTTTTCAAGAGTGCCGGCTTCAAATTCGGTATAGACCTGGTCAATCATGGGCGTCTCCCAGTCCGATTTTCGGGGCACCTGTTGAGCCTGAGCACGGGAGAGTTCTCGGGTAAATAACAGGTCACGCTTGAAACCGGGCGAGGAGGCGTTGGCCAGGTTGTTGGCAGTGATTTCCTGCATTTTTACCCTGGGCACCATTGCCGAGGCAGAACGATACAAACCTTTTATCATGACGTTTTTTCTCCGGTGTACTTGGATGCAACCGCTGTGCCGCCGCGAGCCTATCCAATGGCACGATTTGTATAATATTGCGTAGCAGAAGATTGCGACAGATTGATAAAGTAATAGATTTATTGTGGAGATTTTGGAAACGTGAATTAATGGAAAAACTTTCCGTATTGGAAGGCGATTAGTTCCAAGGTTGTTGTTCGGAAAGTATTCCAGTTGTGATTTCGGTCGAGGCGGAAGAGATTTGAAATTATGCAGTATAATTCATAGGTATAGGGGCTTTCCAGAATTCACTTGATTGTCGCCGTGAGGCTGATTATATTGGCATATAACCGTTTACTGCCGAAATGCCGGTCTGTTCATTGTCCATGGAAAAAGTTATGCCTCTCGCACCTTATTTGCTCTATCAGGAGAAGGAAATCAGAGCAGGAAAATAATTTATGAAGAGCATAGGTCTTATTTTGATTCTTTCGCTGACTGTTGCCGGCGCCGCTCAGGCTGACCCCGGAACTCCGGATACGTTGCGGATAGACTCTGTGAGTGTAGTCCCGAGGAGCGTGGCGTCGTTGCCGGTTTATTTCTACAACGATGAGGTGCTGAGTGCGGTGGAACTGGTATTCAAGTATAGTACCACTTATCTCAGTTTCGATTCCGTATCGCTGACCGGAGGGCGCCTGGATTATATTCCCGACGGCAGTGTCTATATAGTTGAGCAGGACAGTGTAGTCGATATCGCTATAGTCGATAATCTCGGCTGGATTCCCCGCGGAAACGGACTTTTCGGCAATCTTTTTTTCTCGGTATTTGATTCGGCGGCGAACCAGACCTTTGTAATTGATTCATCGCAGCGAGTTCTGGGCGGGATGGTTATATTTCGCACTGTCTTTGTTGACAGTTTATCGATGACAAGTTTTGTTCCGCAGTTCGTAGCGGGGAAGATAGCGGTCGGAGCCCTGCCGCCGAATAACGACTCAGTCTGGGTGGACAGTGTGACGGCGGCGCCGGGACAGAAGGTTGCGGTAAATATTTACGGTTTCAATCAGGAGGAACTGGTTCAGGTCCGTCTGGCGCTGGTGTATTCTTCCCCCAGCCTTACTTTTGACACCGTCATATTCGATAATTCCCGCGGACTGACGGCATCGAGCCGGGTGGTCAACTCCAGCGCGCAGGAGCGACAGATTCTAATTGATTTGAGTTACACGTTACTGGTTCCGTTGCCTCCGGACTCGGGCTTACTGGCAACCGTTCTGTTCGATGTTGCGCCGACGGCTCCGGACGAACTGGTCATAATAGACAGCGTCAGTTACCTCGGTCTGCAGGGATTAGAATTTGTGCCGAGCAGCGGGGCTCCTTTTGGACCGTATTTTCATCGCGGCTATGTGGAAATCAAGGCGAGTACTGATATCAAGACGGAGGAGCAACGGATTTTGCCGCAGGATTTTGCTCTGCGCCAGAATGCTCCCAATCCGTTCAACCCCTCAACAACTATAAAGTTTGAACTGCCGAAAGCAACCGAAGTTCGGCTTGATGTTTACAACATTCTGGGGCAGAAGATCAGAACACTGGTTGACCGGCATATGCCGGCCGGAATTTATAGAGTAACTTTTGACGGAAGAGGTGATGACGACCAGCCGCTTGCTTCCGGCATCTATTTATATCGCCTCAAGGCGGGCGAATTTGCCGACAGCAGGGTCATGGTAATGGTAAAGTAACTTTTTGCGAGCACAGATTCATTCATCCCCAGGGCTCCCGTGTTGAACGGGAGCCTTTATTTTGGAGGAATAATTTGGCGGCGATATCGTCCTGCTCTTTTTGCATTATTCTTTCGTTGTGGGCCATATAGTTATTTCGCCGTCGTTCTTTGAGTTTTTCGAAAATTTTCTTCTGTTTGGTGGCTTCGACCAATTCCAGCCGTTTTCTCTCGCGGTCGGCGATAAATGCTTTGAGAATTTCCCGTCCCGTAAGTTCGTTCATTTTCAGTTTTCCCAGGTAGCGGGAACATACCAGAAGGTGCCCTGCGTTCAGCCGCCCGGTCAGAGACTCTCGTTGACTTTCCTGCGTTTCAAATCTCTTATGGGCAATCTGGCGGAGTTGTTCTTCCTGGGCGAAGACTTTTTGAGCGGCAAATGCCAGAGATTTCTGTTTATCTTTTTCCTGATGTTCTTTAAGCCGCAGAAGCGGCTCCAGCCGGAACTTGAACTTTTTCATGGGTGTTTTTTCTGCTTTCGGCCGGCGTGAAGATGGCGTTCAGGTCGCTCAGGGCCGACTCAAACGGGCACAATTCCGTTATTCCCTGCCGGAAGAAACGGTTGATATCATCTATTTTGGATATGGCGTAATCGATGCGAGGCGAGGAGCCTTTCACATAGGCTCCGATATTGATAAGGTCTTCCGATTCCCGGTAGGTGGCTACAATTTCACGGACTTTGGCAGCCAGGGTCTGATGCTCCGGAGAGGTGACATCGAGCATAAGTCGGCTGATGGAATCAAGAAGGTCGACGGCCGGATATTGATTCAAAGATGCCAGACGTCTCGACAGCGAAACATGACCATCGAGTATGGAGCGAACGGCATCGGAGATGGGCTCGTTGAAATCGTCACCTTCGACAAGGACGGTGTACAGTCCGGTGATGGAGCCTTTATCGTTATTGCCCGCTCTCTCAAGTAATCGCGGGAGAAGGGCGAAAACGGAGGGGGTAAATCCTTTGGTAGCGGGTGGTTCTCCGACGGCCAGACCAATTTCGCGCTGGGCGATAGCAATGCGAGTAACAGAATCCATCAGCAACATGACATTCCTGCCCTGGTCGCGAAAATATTCGGCGATGGCGCTGGCGACATATGCCCCTTTTATTCTGATCAGCGAGGGCTGGTCGGAGGTCACCACGATGACCACGGACCGTTTCAATCCTTCTTCACCCAGGTCTTTTTCAATAAATTCACGGACCTCTCTCCCCCGTTCCCCGACCAGGGCAATGACATTGATGTCGGCAGAGGAGCCGCGGGCAATCATGCCGAGCAGGACTGACTTACCGACGCCGGAGCCGGCGAAGATGCCCATTCTTTGTCCCTGACCGCATGCTGCCATGATGTCAATCGCTTTTATGCCGGTCCATACGGGACCGGTGATTAGTTTTCTTTTGAGAGCCGGAATGGGAGCGCTTTCGACTACGCGGGTTTTGGTGCAGAGTAAAGGACCTTTGTCGTCGATCGGTTGTCCCAAGCCGCCAAGAATTCTTCCAATCAGTTCTTCTCCAACCGGCACCCGGAGTTGTTCGCCGGTGGAGACAACAATCGAACCGGGAGTGATGCCGCTGATGGAACCCAGCGGCATGAGCAGAATTCGGTTGTCGCGAAAACCGACTACCTCGGCTTTGATTTTTTCACCCGATTCCGGGTTTTCGATACGACAGAGGTCGCCGACGGAGACGGCCGGTCCGACTGATTCTACCACCAGCCCGACCACCTGCGCAACGCGGCCTGATTGCTTGATGGCGCTAAGACGGTCGATACGACCGGAGTAAAGATGGTATGGGACAGGTTTCACGACGCGCCTTCGACTTCATTCATCGCTTCGGTGATAATTTCGAGTTGGGAATCGACGCGGGCGTCAACATCGCCGGTCGGCGTTTCGATAAAGCAGCCGCCACAGCGAACGCGGCTGTCGGCTTCGATAACAATATCTTTGATGACGGTGGAATCTCCCTTGAAACGGTCGAGTTGTTGCTCTATATGCGGGAGATGGTCGGGGTGGACTTTGACCTTTATTTTGGTTTTGTCGGTAAGTTTCTTTATAGTTCCGGCGATAATTTCGGCAGTTATATCGGGGTCGATGCGGGCGGCATCAAAAGTTACTTTGCGGGCGATTTGCAGTACCAATTCCAGTATTTTGCGGCGGGCATCTTCATACAGTAATTCGCGCTGGAGGACGGCATCGGTAATCAGACTGGAGAAGTTGGCGACAACTTTGCGCGCCTCCTTCTGTCCTTCGGTGAGACCATTCTTGTACCCCTCTTCAAACCCTTTCTGCCGCTGTTGTTCGGCATCACGGCGCATCCGTTCTTCAATTTTGAAAATCTCTTGAATCGGGATAAGTTTTCGCCCTTCAATGGAAGTGGTAACCTGGATATCGGGGAACCGGGAGGCGAGTTGTTTTTCGGCTATGCAGTCGGCTTCAATATCCGCCCGGTATTCTCCGATAATAACTCGTTCGTCGGTGACGGTATATTGCAGGAGTTTAGACAATGATATCCTCCTTGCCGCCGCGACCGGAGACGACAATCTGGCCGTCTTCTTCAAGTTTGCGGACCGCCTCGACAATGCGCTGCTGGGCGGCTTCGACGTCGGAAAGACGCATCGGTCCCATAAACTCCATCTCTTCTTTTATCATCACCGCCACACGTTCGGAAACATTGGCATAAATCTTCGATTTGACCTCCTCGGAGGCGGCTTTGAGAGCGATGGAAAGGTCTTTGGTTTCGACTTCTTTGAGCAGCCGCTGGACGGAGCGGTCATCAAGCAGAACGATATCGTCGAAGACAAACATCATATTCTTGATTTCAGCGGCAAGGTCGGGATTATCGGCTTCGAGGGACTGGAGGATATTTTTCTCGGCGGCGCTGTCAATGACGTTGAGAATCTCGGCCATGGTTTTGGCGCCCCCGGAGACGGAAAGGTCGCCTTCGGCGGAGGCATCGAAATGCCCCTCCAATGTCGATTCAATCTCTTTGAGAATATCGGGTGAGATTTTCTCCATGGTGGCGATGCGGAGGGCGACTTCGGCCTGCAACTCTGACGGTAATTCCGAAAGTACCGCCGCCGCCTGCTGGGCGGTCAGTTGTGACAGGATGAGCGCAATTGTTTGCGGATGTTCGTTCTGGATGAACCCGACCAGTTGACGGGAATCGATATTTTTGAGAAGGTTGAAGCCGGAAGTTTTGAAGGATGATTCCAGACGTGAAATTATGATAGACGCCTTCTCTTTTCCGACAGCCTTTTCCAGTATTTCGCGGGCAAAATCGACACCGCCCTGTGAGATATACTGACGCGCCATGAAAATCTGGTAACAGTCACTGATGACCTTCTCTTCAACGGCCGGCGGGACATCACGCAGGTTGGCGATTTCGACAGTTAGTTTCTCCATATCGGTTTCGGAAAGGCTTTTCATGACCAGCGCGGAGACTTCGGTGCCAAATGCCACCAGGGCAATGGCTGCTTTTTGCAAGGGATTGAGTTGCTCGTATTCCATAAAATCCCGCCTTATTCTATCATCATGGTCTTAATGACTTTGGCAATCTCTTCGGGACGTCCCTTGGCGGCGGCCTGCATCTGGTCAATCAAGCGTGGACGCCGGTTCTCCGGAACGATTGGCGGCACCGCGTTCTGCTCCTCGCCAGGCATGCCTTCATAGGAGCCGATACCCTGCCCCGAGCGAGTCGGCAAAGCCGGAGGAAGGATTCTTCCCAGGGAGCCAAAAAATTTCTTAAGCATCTTGCGCAAATAGAGGAATGCCAGAACAGCAAGAATGACTAACAAGACTTTCTTGCCGATATCGTAATAAAATTCCTGCTGAATCACCTGGTCGATTTTCTGCTGCTCGAATTCCATAGAGGTGCGGTCAAACGCCAGATTGACTACTTCTATCTGGTCGTTGCGCTGGTTATCGAATCCTACGGCGTTTCTCACCAGGGCGGCAATCCGGTTGATTTCTTCCTGGCTGCGCGGCTCATAAGCCGGCTCGGCCGCGCCGCCGCCGGCGGCATCGGCTCTGCGATAGATGCCGTCAACCAAAACCGCCACGGATAGACGTTTGATATTGCCGACAGAATTTATGATATGTTCTACCGTCTTGTTGATTTCATAATTGGTAACGGCGGTTTCCACCTTGTTATCGTCACGGGTTTCGCTGCTATCCTCTCCCTTATCCGAAGATGTTTTCGTTTCTTCGGTTTTTTCCTCGCTGCGGACAACGGCGGAATTGGGGTCGTATATTTCCGAGGTTTTTTCCATCTGCTGGAAATCAAGTTCGGCGGTAACGCGGACAATTGATTTTCCCTGCCCAATGACGCCATCGAGCATGCTCTGGGCTTTCTTTTCCAGGTATTGCTCCACATTTTTGCGGACATCAAGTTGTGAGGCGCTCATTCCTGCCAGCGGGTCGGAGCCGGTCTGCGAGGACAGAAGTTCTCCGTTATAATCAATGATAGAGATATTTTGCGGCTTTAGACCTTCCACAGAACAGGCGACAAGATGGGTGATGCCGGCAAGTTGCGATTTGGAGAGCCCGCCGGGGGTGCGGAGTTTCAACACTATTGATGCCGTCGCTTCCTGCTTGTCGGCTTTAAAGAGGCGGTCTTTGGGCATGACAATATGCACCCGCGCCGCCTGCACATCGGCAAGTTGCATAATGGTGCGGGTCAGTTCTCCTTCGAGCGCTCTCCGGAAGTTGAGATTCTGCAGGAATTCGGTCATACCGAGATTGGATTTGTCAAATATGGAATAGCCGATATTCCCGGAGCGGGGAATTCCCTCTGATGCCAGAGTGATGCGGGTTTTGTAGACGTCGCCGGAAGGGACCAGAATGGTGGTGCCGCCGTCTTCTAATTTGTAAGGGACTTTCTGCTCGGTAAGTTGGCTGACAATTTCGCCGGCTTCGGCCGGTTCCAGATTCGAATAGAGTATGGAGTAATTGACGGTTTTGACCCAGTTGCCGACGACGGCAATACCGACAATGAGACCGGCGATGACCGCCACGAGAACGACCGCCTGCCCGGGCGACATCGCCTTCAGGACGGCGGAGATATTGCGGAAGAGTTGTTTAAAGTAATCCATGCCAATTCCTATTTATCGACTGACACCAATCCTATGGTATCAGAAAAAATATTGAATTTCTTAGATAGGCATCTGTATGAGCGATTGATATGCATCGACCAATCGATTTCTAATCTCCAGTAACAGGTTCATTGTTATACCGGCTTCTTCGACGGCAATCATCACCTGATGCAAATCAGCGGCTTCGCCGGTGGCGGCCAGTTGTTGCGCCTGGGCCGCTTCGCTTTGAAAATTATTGACTGAACCGATCATCTGTTCCAGAAGTTCGATGAAATGAGCCCCGTCGGCTTTCTCCGCCCCGGCCGGGGGTTGTCCCTGGAAGGACGGAATAAGGCGGGTGATTTGATTGACAGGGGCGCTCATAACTTGACGTCAACCACCTTTCCGAGATGTTCGGACTTCTGAACGGCTTTCTGTCCATAATGCTCATCTCCGAGTCCGGCCAGGCGGAATTTTTCAAATATCAGTTCCAGCGCCTGACGTTCTTCCGGGGTCAGCATATCGGCGAACTTCCCGTGCTGGAGTTGCACGGCCAGTTTGGACGATATGCTGTTTTCCTGCCCGGGAATTAGGACGCGGTCAGCCGCTTTAGCCGCCGCATTCTCTCCCGGGGTCGGAATTCGCGTTTGGTTTTCGGTTACTGTCTGCCGGTAAGCGTTAATTCCTATGGAATTGATTTTCATTTCAATAATTCCTTTCTCTTATATCGACAGCGCGTTTTTTGCCATTTCTTTTGCGGCCAGGACGGCGGTGGTGTTCGCCTCGTAGGCGCGCGAAGCGGAAATCATATCTACCATCTCGTTTATGATTTCAATATCGGGGACCTTTACAAACCCTTTCTCATCGGCGTCAGGATGACCGGGGTCATGAACCAGTCGATAAGATGACGCTGGGTCTTCGACTTCTTTTCCTTCGGCCCGGGCGACTTCAATCGTTTCCTGCCGGCTTCGAACGGTTCCGCCGAGGTGCCCCACGTCGGTGCGGGCAAGTTCTGTTCGAGATTTGCTGATCATATTTTTGAAAGGGACGGCTTCTTCGGCGGCGGCGACCATCACCCGCCGGCGACGATAGGGACCTCCCTTGTCGGTGCGGGTGGTATCAACATTGGCGATATTCTGAGAGACGACATCCATTTTCTGCCGCTGGAGCGTCATTCCGGTTGCCGAAATTTCTATCGAGTTAAACAGTCCTGACATAATATCCTCACTTGCTCTTAATAGCGTTTCTTAAGCCTTCGAATTTTTTGGCGAGCAGGGTCGTTCCAATGCTGAAGTAGAGTTGATTGGTGGCGAGATTAGCGACTTCCTTATCAGCGTTGACATTATTAATGCCGTTTCCCTCCCGAGACTGATTGACTTCGATTTCGGGGGCTTGGTCCTTATGTTTGCCGACCGGAATATGCGACGGGTGAGTCAGAATTCCGGCGACATGGCGTCGGTTATCGATGGCGTTCTTCAGGGCGGCATGGAAATCGATATCTTTGCTCTGGTATTGCGGTGTGGAGATATTGGCAATATTTCCGGCAATCAGTTTATGGCGAAGGGAGGCCATATCCAGAAATTTCTGCAGGATGGGGATACCGCTTTTGTCGAAGACCGCTTTTTTAATTAAATCAGACATACCATTATCCGCCGAGATTTGAGCAAGGGGTATGCCAAAGTATTCGGGTCAGCGCAAGTTGTTAAATGACTGTATCTTGAAAGTATCAGTCAATTACCGGACGGATAGAATGATGGAAGATGTTTCCAGATATCTAAGAAAGATTTTCCGGAAATCAGGTCTTGGGGGTGTACAGGTCGGAGGTCGGTTCGGTGGCTGACATTTCCATGGTTAGAACGACAATATCGACTCGCCGGTTCTTTGAGCGACCCTCATCGGTATCATTGGAAACCATGGGTCGAAATTCTCCGTAGCCGAGGGCAGAAATCCGGTCGGATTGAACGCCGTGTGTTTCGACAAGATAGCGCACCACTTCGGTGGCGCGCGCCGATGAGAGTTCCCAGTTGGAAGGGAAACGGACGGTATTGATCGGTTTGTTGTCGGTATGCCCTTCAATGCGGATATGGTTCGGGATAGTTCCTATGTCTTTCGCCACTAAATCGAGGGTCTGCCTGGCGCGCGGCTCCAGTTCGGCGGAGCCTTCACGAAACAGCGCCGATTCCATAATATGAATGACCAGACCGCGCTCAGTCATCTCGGTGCTAATCATCTTTTCATTGCCCGACTTGAGGACGCTCTCTTCAATTTTCTGCCCGAGAGATTTGAGATGCCCGATTTCGAGAACGCCCTGACCGGGCATGGCGCCAACCTCATTGCCTTTCTTGATGGCGATACTTCCGCCCTTCAGGACGCCGGCGAGCGCCTCCTGCATTTTGCCGAACCGCTTGGCATCGACTTTCGACATGGAATACATGACAATGAAGAAAGCCAGAAGCAGGGTAATCAGGTCGGCGTAGGTGAGCAGCCACCGCTCCAGGTTCTCATGCTCATCATGCTTTCTGCGGCGAGGCATAGAGACTATTCCTCTCCGCCGCGCATCCAGGGAGCGATAAAGGAGAGAAGTTTCGTTTTGACGACGCGCGGGTTGTCGCCCGATTGTATTGAAATAACCCCCTCCATAATGAGGTCGAGGGTCGCCAGTTCTTCTTCGTGGCGCATTTTCAGTTTGTCGCTGATGGGAAGGTAGCAGAGGTTCGCCAGTCCGACACCCCAGAGCGTAGCGATGAAGGCGCTGGCGATGGCTTCGGCCATCCGGTCGGCGTTGGCGGTGTTGCTCAAAGTATGAATTAGACCGAGAACGGTCCCGAGAATGCCGAGGGTGGGAGAGAAACCGCCCATCTTCTGGAAAAAGAGAATTCCCTTCTTGTGGCGGTCTTCGATATAAGCGATTTCGGTTTCCAATATAGTTTTCAAGACGGTGATTTCTGAGCCGTCAATGACAAGTTGGATGGCTTTGCGGAAGAAAGGGTCTTTGATACTACGGAGGTCATTTTCCAAGCCGAGGATTCCTTCGCGACGGGCCTTTTCCGACATTTTCACGAGAGTGTCGATGGTTCTAAGCGGGTCAACCGGCCGGGTAAAGAAAGCCAGTTTCAGAAAACTGGGGACATTGGCGAGGGTTCTGATGGAGGTGGAAATGGTGGAGGCGCCGATAGTTCCGCCTATTACAATAAGCATGGCTGGACCCTGAATAATTGCACCGAGGTGTCCCCCTTCGAGAATAAACGATACAATGACTGCGCCTAAGCCTATAATAAGGCCGCCAATAGTTGCTATATCCATAATATTCCTGCTCATAGAGATGGATGCTTTCCGGGCGGAACAGCATTCACCCCAATCAGTAGAGATATCGGCAATTACGGAGATTTTTGAACCGCCGGCAGACAGATTATTGGCAAATATCAGGAAATCTCAGGTCAGTCCGTGTCCTGGATATTGTATTCCGCCAGTTTGTTACGGATAGTGCGGGGGGTGACATTCAGCGCTTCGGCCGCTTTGGTTTTATTTCCATCGAAGCGCTCGAGGGTTTTCAAGATAAGAAATTTTTCACCCTCCGCCAGAGTCATACCGGCGCTGAACTGGGGGATTTCATCGGCCAGTTTCCCCAGCGCCAGGTCGCCGGGAAAATCGGTAATTTTCAAAATCTTTGCTGAATTGGTGACGACGGCCCGCTCAATGTAGTTCTCCAGTTCACGCACATTGCCGGGCCAGTGGTATTTCATAAAGAGATGCAGAACGGAATCCTCAACAGCCTCGACTTTTTTCCGGTTTTCCTCATTGTATTTCTGAATGAAATGGTTGACCAGTAGGGGGATATCTTCCAATCTTTCTCGCAGCGGCACGAGATGAATATTTATTACATTGAGGCGGTAGAAGAGGTCCTCGCGAAACTGTTTCTGCCGAATTTCTTCTTTCAGGTTTCGATTGGAGGTGGCAATGATACGAACGTCAACTTCAATCGGGAGACTGGAGCCGACTCGCTCGAAGACTCTCTCCTGCAGAACACGGAGGAGTTTGGATTGCAGGTTAATCGGCATTTCGGAAATTTCATCGAGCAGCAAGGTGCCGTTATTAGCCATTTCGAACCGTCCTTTATGCTGGCGAACGGCGCCGGTAAAGGCCCCTTTTTCGTAGCCGAACAATTCCGCTTCCACCAGATTTTCGGGCAGGGCGGCGCAGTTGAGAGTGACAAACGGTTTTTCACGGCGGCAGGAGGCATAATGAACGGCGCGGGCGACCAACTCTTTGCCGGTTCCGGATTCGCCGGTGATCAGCACGGTAGAGCGGGCATCCGCGGTAGTTTCAATCAGGTCGTAAACTTCTTTCATTTTGGGAGATTTGCCGACAATGTTCTGATAACGAGCGGCCAGGTCGGAGCGGAGCCGTTTATTTTCGGCGCGCAAATGAACCAGTTCGGTAACTTTCCGCATGAGCAGTTCAATGGAATCGGGAGAAATCGGCTTGGTCAGGTAATCGTAGGCGCCCAGTTTCATCGCTTTGACGGCGCTTTCGATGGTGCCGTAGGCGGTAATCATTACCACCAACTGGTCGGTTCTCTGCTCTCTTAACCGCTGCAACAACTCCAGCCCATCCATCTCCTTCATTTTTATATCGGAGAAGACAACGTCGTACTCTTTCTCTTCAAACATTTCAAAGGCTTCCTCGCCGGAGGATGCGGAACTGACCAGGAAGCCGGCCCGGGTGAGTGTCTCGGTGAGGAAATCGTTCACCAGACGGTCATCATCAACGATTAAAACACTCAGTTTCATCTTTGAACCTCCTGATTGAGCGGAAGCAAAATGGAAAAGGTTGTTCCGTGACCGGGTCGGGAGGAGGCTTGAATCTCTCCCCCGTGCGCCTTGATAATTTTCCAGGCGATTGAAAGTCCCAGGCCGGTGCCGTTAGTCTTGGTCGAGTAAAAAGGTGAGAATATTTTCGAGAGATCAGATTTGGGGATGCCACGGCCGAAGTCATCTACGGCTATCAGTAGATAATCGTCCTGGGGAATGGTCTCCTCCGATTTTTCGGCCAGGTGTGCCGCCTCAGAAGAATTGAAGACGGCGCAGCGAATGGTAATCGAAGGATTGTCGGGATTTGCCTCGATACCGTTTTTGGCGAGATTGTATAGCGCCTGACGGAAGAGATGAGGGTCAATCAGCAGACGTTTTCCTTCGGTGTCGCCCCGATTGAGATGAATATTGACTTTTTGTCCCTGCAGAGAATATTCTTCAATAATGCCGGAGATGACCATTTCCAGAAATTCTTTCAGGTCAACCGGCACTTTGCTGATTTCTTCCCGTCGGGCAAAAACCAGCAAGGTTTCGATGGTGCGGTTGATGTTGTTGACGCCGGCGACAATTTTCTCGGCCATAGATAACTTATCGGGCTGTGCCTGAAGGTCGCGGGCAAGCAGGGCGGCAAAACCGCCAATGGCCACCAGGGGATTGCGGACCTCATGGGCGATCGATGCCGCCATCTCCCCCAGCCCGGCAAGGACGCGCGTCCGTGACAGTTCCTCTTCCATCCTTTTGATATTGGTAATATCCTGGAAAATTTCCACAGCACCGATGACGGCGCCGGATTCATCACTGAGGACAGAAGTAGAGGTAAGAAGGGTGACGGACCGCCCGTCGCAGGTCTTAATTTTCTTTTCGGCATTGAGGCAGGTTTGCCCTCCGGCGGCGGCAGTTTCCGCAGAGTAATCGTTTCCGTCCACGATTTCAAAGAGCGCTTGGTAGGAGAGCGGTTTTTCAAGAGGGAGATTCTTTTGGAGACCCAGAATCTTCTGTGCCGCCGGATTGATATGGGTAATTTCGCCCTTTTGGTTTACAGCCATGATGCCTGAGTTCAGCGAGGTCAGGATGCGACTTAAGAATTCGCTGACGATACGGTTATCGGAAATAGCCTTTTGCAGCGCCAGGTTGACTTCCTGCAGCCGGGCGCTCTGCTCTTCATAGGTTTCCCTGAGCGAAAGATACTGCCGCTGAATCTGATTGATGATATTGTTAAAAGAGGAATAGGTTTCGGCAAAGCGACCTATGTCATCGGTAATTTCGACCGGGGCAGTTTCTTTTTCTTCCATCACAACTCCTGTGTGACGGAAATTAATCGAGAATAAGGATGACAAGCAACAAAAAATTAAAGGTGGGAGAATCCTACAGGTGGGATGAATTTAAGCAGATTTTTTCAGATATTTTCGGGATAGGTACGGAAATTTATGTCCACGGCGCGCGGCTCTTCGACCCCTTTTTTGCCGGAAGCGATTTGCTCCAGCCGCTTGAACAGTTTGTTTATATTAAACGGTTTTACAAAATAATCCTCCACCCGCAGTCGAATCCCCTCGATGGCGGTTTCGACGCTGGGGAAACCGGTCATCAGGACCACCGGCATAGACGGATAGAGGTCGCGCAGTTTGCGAATAAACTCCAGACCATCCATTTCCGGCATTTTGATATCGACCAGAGCGACATCATAAGAGCGGGATTTGAGAATTTCGAGGCTTTTGCTTCCTGATTCCGCTACCGTGACCTGCCAGTTTTTTTCGGCAAAGAAATCGTAGAGCAAATCGCGGATGAGAAGTTCGTCATCGATGATGATTATACTGCGACGGTCCTTGCTATCAGCCATTTGGTCTTCCCCCTTCCTGAACGGTCGTTCAGCCGTTGACAACCAGGGTATAGGAATTGATGGCTTCCTGCTCGGTCGCAAAAATCTCGAAGATATGCGAGAGTTGGGTAATATCGAAGATTTCGCGGACATAGTCAGCCATATCGGAGAGGGTCAGGCGGCCGCGATGGATTCGAATCTCTTTCATGATAGAAACCAGAGCGCCCAGCCCGGAGCTGTTGACGAATTCGACATTTCGCAAGTTGAGATGAATGGCGTTTCTTCCGCCGGCAAGAATGCTCTTGATTTCTTCTTTTAATTTGTTGCCGCTTCCGAGGTCGAGTCGTCCCGAGAGGCTGAGAACCACGACATTTCCTTCGTCTTTCTTCGATGTATCCATATTTTCCTCCATTTTGTCTTTTTTAGGCTGTCTATTTGAATCCGGCACGGCGGCGAAAAACATCGAGATGACCGTGCCGCCGGTATTCGGCGATTTTCTCAATTCGAAGCGGTCGGCGATTGATTTCATCAGTCCCATCCCGCGTCCGCTTTCGGCCTGAAGGTCATCAAACCGTTCCGAGCTTCCAGGGGTGTCAAAGCCGACACCTTCATCAATTATATCGGCAGTGATGCCGCTATCATTAACGGTAATATTGACAAAGACATATTTATCGGAATTGAATTGATTGCCATGCACCAGGGCGTTTGTAAACGCTTCGGAAATAGCCAGAAGTATGCGGAACATCCGTTTCGACTCGAAACCGGCGGTTTGCAGCGTTCTTTTGGCATCTTCATACGCCACTCCTTCCGATTCGAGCAGAGAACGATATTTGAATTTGAATTCTTTCATGCCCCCTCCGGCAAAATGCGCAGTTTCAATATGGTGAAATCATCGCGGGAATCAGCCGAGGCGCCTTCCGTAAACCGGTCCACCCAGTTTTTGACCCGCTCGCAGAAGCGGGCGGCGGGAAGTTCCTTTTCTGTCATAAATACCTGTTTCACTTTTTCGACACCGAACATTCTTCCTTTAATATCGGTCGCTTCCGTCAAACCATCAGTGAAAGCAAAAAACCGGTCACCGTGGTGTAATTCCAGTTCCCCCTCGATATAAGCGGTTCCGGGAAACTGCCCGACAAAGGTCCCCCCCATGCTCAGTTCGGAAACCTGACGTCGCGAGGCATCCCAGTAGAGCGGCGGAAGGTGACCGGCGTTGCAATAGGTCACTTTCTTCTGACTAAGGCTGAAGCGGCCTATGAAAAGCGTTACAAACATATCGTGTGAGCGGATAATGCCGTCACTTAGAACATTGTTGAGAATGAACATCAGTTGAGAAGGGCTGATGTCGGGCGACTCGGTCAATTTGGTGCGGATAATAGCGGTAGTGGCAGCCATTACCATGGCGGCGGGAATCCCTTTATTGGAGACATCACCGATGATCATCAGGAAGTTGTCGTCATCGGGAGTAATTATATCATAGAAGTCACCGCCGACAAACCGGGCGGGAAAATAGAGAGCGCCGAGGTCAACCCCTTTGATTTTGATTTCGCAGTCGGGAAGAATTGTCTCCTGCACCTGACGGGCAATGCCCAGTTCCTGCTCCAGTTTTTGCTTCTGCAGCGATTCCTCAACAAGGAGCGAATTCTCGATAGCGACCGCGGCGTAATTAATGACAATTTCAAGACTTTCGCGGTCTTCCTCGGTGAAATTTTCGCCGGTGGTCTTGTTGATGATAACTATCGTGCCGTGGCATCGGGCGCGCGACTTAATCGGGAGAGCCAAGACTGAATTTACGTTGGGGCCAAGTTCAAGCGATTTATCGGATTTGTTCATCACCGCTGAAACCTGCCGGGTAAAGCAGTAAGTGGCAATATCGATATCGTTTTCGTACTTGATGTTTTTGACAAGACCCACCTCCACACCCCAGGTGATTTTGGGAACCAGTTCCTCCCCTTCGGCTAACTGGATTAAACCGACCTCTCCTTCCACAGTCCGGATAGACATCTCCATAACGACCGACAGAATGGTCTCCATATCGAGGATGGAGGTAATCAATGCCCCCATTGTGGCAAGGTCGCGCAGTTTTAGCCAGGTTGCCGACAGGCGGCCTTCCAGTTCAAAGATTCGGTTGTCATTGACAGATAATTCCACAATTGGATATTCGGCATTTCTATATTTAACTTGAAGAATGAAAACCGAATGGAATTCATGGCTGCCTGTCGGTTATCAGTGGCAGACACTGCACCGGCTCGATATTCAGTATGCAGAGCGATGCAGGAAATCTAATAATTTTTGCCTGGGGGGATACTTGGCGAGTGCGTCGAGCACAGATTCTTTAGATTATGACTTTGCATAAATGGCAACTGGAAGGTCAAAAATAATCTTTCTGATGATTTTAGCCGGTTAAGACAGACATCAGTAAGTTATTGATATAAAATACGATAACATGGCTTAGGAAGGCCGGTTATTTGTTTATATTAAGAGGGGAAAGAAAGTATACAAAAAATGGGTGATTTTGATTAGTACGGTCAACCCTATGACGAAAAAAGGTATGTTTTTTGCTTATTTTCGATTCAAATATATTCGAGAATTAACCTGTTTAAGAGAGAAATATGAATAAGAGAATCCTACTTACTTTCCTGACGATGGTGATACTTTCAAGTCCGGCTTTTGCCGTTCCGACCTTGCAGGTTTTTGTGGCGGGCGGCACATATGATACTGAAACCGAGACCTGGGTTGTTTCTTCGAGCACATTTGACCTGTATATCATCTCCGCGAACGAGGCTCTCAGTGATGTCATGGTCAGTATGGCGCTCAATCTGCCGGAGTCAACCGACCCAAACGGCTCTGTTAGTGTTGATGTTAATAGCGACACCTACGGCAGCTGGACCTACGGTACCCCTTATCTTCTACCTCCTCATGATATCTATCCAGCGTGGTATTCCGAGTTTAATGCCGGTGATTTTGGATTGGTTGGCGGCGTAGGCAACACCAACGACGGGGAGTTCTACGACCCCTCGACCATGGGATATCTGGCTAATTCGAACACTCTGGGCGAGTACAAGCGTTTCAGTATTGCCCTCTCGGGCGCTGATTTCAGCCATTTTGACGCTTATTTCTATTTTCAGAATCAGCAACAGAAAACCAGGATAAAATTTGCTCCTTTCTCTCACGATGGTGAATCTCACGGAGTCGTTCCGGAACCGGGAACGTTGACTCTACTGGGACTTGGCGGGCTGGGGATGGGGCTGGTGAGACGGCTTCGCAAGAAGTAATCGTAATTCCTGATGAAATTACCACGGGAGACAGTTGACTGTCTCCCGTTTTTGCTTGATCAAAACATCTGTTAGCCCCTTCATAGAACTGCAGAGAATTGAACGTATAGATACTTGATTCTGCAAATAAATTCCGCCTGACAGGACGTCATTACCTTTCCATCAATTTTCAACCGGAAGAAACCGCTATTGTTTGCTGCAATTCTATTTGCTTCCGACCATACTTTGCGCAAGGATTGAACAATATATTGTCACAGAGGCTTCTTCTTCAGTTGGAATCTTCCATATCCAATCCCTTTGGACATCGAAGATGTTGAGTCAGTGAATCTTACATTTTCAATGCTTTATCTGTCAGGCGGCTGCGGTCATCCAAAGAAATAAGGGGCATAATTTCTGCTTCATTCCCTACTGAAGTAACATCTTAGTTCGAGCAGGATTATATGAAAGTTAGAGCATTTATCATTATCGCATTAGTTCTGGGAGTCTGTTCAATATCCCTGGCAGGTCCCCTGAATCATACTACGTATAAAGGGAATAATGCCGGGTATTCCTTGATTGGGACAGTTGGGACCGGCGACTATGCGTCGTATAGCGATGAGGGCAGCAGTAAGTTGGAGGGGAAACTGATTCTTCAGGACGTTGCCCCCACCTCGCCGGGCGACAATGACTCCAGCCCTGACGGACCCGCCCCGGTACCGGAGCCGACCACTTTGACACTTCTGGGTCTTGGTTCGCTTGGTCTTGGCTGGTTGAGGCGCAGGAGCGCCAAGCCTTAACGGCAAGCCGGTTAATTTCGTCGCCGCAGAGCGAACTTCAGCGGAGTTCCCTCAAAATCATATCTCTGCCGTATCTGATTTTCAATAAAGCGAAGATAGTTTTTCTTCAATAGTTCAGGGTGATTACAGAAGAGTTGGAAGGTTGGAGGACGGACTCCGACCTGAAGTCCATAATATATTTTGATATATTTCCCATGGACAGAGGCCGGTGGCTGTTTCTGAATGATTTCTTCGAGGAGGCTGTTGAATTCAGCGGTGGCTATCTGGCGATTCCAGTTTTCAAAAACCGTGTCGGCGCTTTCGAGCGCCCGGGTGACTCTGAGTCCGGTAAGTGAAGAGATAAAAACGACCGGAATATAGGCGAGAGTCGCGATGGCGTTTTTAATGCTGAGCGTAATCTGGTCGGCGGTCTTTGAATCTTTTTCGACCAGGTCCCATTTGTTAACCACCAGAACCATTGCCCGCTGGGCTTCGACGGCATCGGTTAGAATCTGAATATCTTGAGCAAGGAATCCCTGGGAGGCATCAAGCAGAAGCAACGCCACATGGCTGTTTTCGATAGCCCGCAGTGTCCGCAGGGTGGTGTAATATTCGAGATTGTCGCTCACTCGCGCCCGTTTGCGGAGTCCCGCGGTATCGGTGAGGATATATTTCTTGCCGGAAAACTCAAAAGGAGTATCGACCGCGTCGCGGGTGGTGCCGGGCAGAGGAGAAACGATGGCCCGCTCGGCGCCGAGGAGTCGATTGACAAAGGATGATTTTCCGACATTGGGGCGCCCGATAACGGCCAGGCGCAAAGGCTCATCTTCGGCTTCCGCAGGAGATTCGGAGGGGAGCAAGGCGACGATCTCATCCAGAGCTTCGCCGATACCTCTGCCCCCGGTTGCCGATATCGGCAACGGTTCGCCCAGTCCCAATTTCAGGAACTGGAATCGTTCCGATTCCTGCAGGGCGCTGTCGGCCTTATTGGCAAGAAGCAGAACCTTGCGTCCGGAGCGATGCAGGCTGTCGGCAATGCGGGCATCGATTGAGTCCACACCGGTCTGGGCATCGACGACAAGCAGAATCAAGTCGGCCTGCTCGATGGCGATTTCGGCCTGCGAGAGAATCAATCTTTCCATTTCGAGTTTGGCGCCGGGGAGCATGCCGCCGGTGTCAACAAGATAGAAAGTTCTCCCCTGCCACTCGCAGGCGGCGTAATTGCGGTCGCGGGTTATCCCGGGGCGGTCATCAACTATGGCGATTTTTTTGCGCAGGAAACGGTTAAAAAGAGATGATTTGCCGACATTGGGCCGCCCGATGATGGCAACTATCGGGAGGCTCAAACAAGAGCCTCGCAGATAGAGTCAACAATGCTGTATTTCCCTACCAGAACTTTCATATTCACCTTACTCCTCAAATCATCCAACGACAGATTATCCAGAAAGAGGGACTCTTTATTTAAGCAATTTGGAGGCAGAAGAGCAACATCATAATTTCCCTCAAATTTCTTCAGAGACTGGCAGAGGTCACCGCCGGTGAGGAGTCCGCTGACGGTGACCGTCTCCCCCCAGAAATCGTTTTTTACCGCCTGCAGGTCAATCCTGAAAGCGAAGTCCTTGAGTTTTAGAACGATTTCGCGGTTGAGAATTTCGAAGGCTGATTCGCCGGTCAACATAACGATTCTCTTTTCACGAGACTGATTCGGCAAACGGCGTTTGCGGCGGTTGAAATCGGTGAGGGTGTGGCGAATCATGCCGACCCCGTTTTCAAATTGCGCCATCTCTTCGTACTCGCTGATGGAGGGGAAGGGTTTCCCGGCAAGGATATAGAACTCATCGGCGACAAAGACAAAACGGGTATGAAGTTTCTTCAGAAATTCTTTCTGGCGACCGTGAACATAATTGACGATCTCAGCGGATTCATCGCGACGGTATGTCCGCAGTGAAGGCAGTTTCTCCCGGTATTTGGTCAAGCCGACCGGGACGACTGCGAGAGTCATCACTCCCGGATATATCTGGCTCAGGTCATCTATAGTCCTCTCCAGGTAGGGACCGTCATTAAATCCGGGGGACAAAACGACCTGCGTATGGAATTTTATGCCGCTGGCGATGAGAAATTTCAGTTGCGGGAGGAGGGAAGGGAGTTTTTCGTTCTGGAAAATGCATCGTCGCAGTTGGTCATCAGTGACATGCACCGAGACATATAGGGGCGACAAGCGTTGCTCAACAATTCTCCGGATATCGTCATCGGAGAGGTTGGACAGAGTGATAAAATTGCCGTGTGTGAAAGAGAGCCGGTAATCATCGTCTTTTATATAAAGAGCGCGGCGCATTCCCCGCGGCTGCTGGTGGACAAAGCAGAAGGGGCATTTGTTCTTGCAAATCATCACCGGGTCGTCTTCGAAACTGAGGCCGAGGTCGGAGGCATCATGATTACGGAAATGAAAGTTAAGCCTTTCCCCTTGCGTATCTTCAAATTCGAGACGGACGTGGTCGTCAGAGATACGGTAGTGAAAGTCAATAATATCGCGGACAGATTCGCCGTTGACATGGATAAGGGAATAACCGGGACGAACTTTGCCGAAAAGCGGGGATGCGGGGTCAACAGCCGATATTTTCATAATAAAAAAAGCGGGCGATGGGAGTCGAACCCACGACGTCAAGCTTGGGAAGCTTGCATTCTACCGCTGAATTACGCCCGCGTACAAACGCGGTTAAAATCTACTCCGGATTCTACTATAAGTCAAGCCCTTTGTCTTAGCCTTTGAGCAACGCCCCGGTGATGCAGCCAATAGAGATTAGCAGGCCGACGAGGGCGTGAATTTGAATTGTGCGGGCCTGAGCCGGGACAATATCGGGCACTTTTTCCATGTTACGGGCGAAATGCTTCACGGTTTTCAGCGCCAGCGGGAAAGTAAGAAGCGCCAGCAGAGCAAACGGCGTAAGATATCCGGTTGCGACGGCAACAATCAGGAGGGCATAATTGCCGAAAATCAGAAAATAATACCCCGCCGCCGCTTTTTTCCTGCCCCAGGCTACGACCAGATGATTCTTGCCGACTGATTTATCTGCATCGTAGTCGGGGTACTCGTTGATATAAAGAATCGCCGTTATGAGGAAGCCGATTGGAAAAGAAGCCAGGAAAGAGGAAAGGCTGAAGTAACCGGTCTGGACGTAGTAGGCTCCCATGACCGGCAGAATGCCGAAATTGATGAGAATCATCAGTTCGCCGAAGCCGTTATAGGAGAAAGCGAATTTCCCAGCCGTATAGAAATAGCCGCCGATAAAACCGGCCACCGCCAGAATCAGCACCCAGTAGCCGGGGGTTTGAGTTGTAAGGTAGATTCCGGCGCCTAATGCCAGCCCATAGAAGAACAGCGCTGCAGTCAGCACTCCCGTCGGGGAAACCAGTTTATTCTGAATAACGCGACTGCCGCCGGAAAACGGGGTGAAATTTTTGTTGGCTTCGTCATCGCCGGTCTTATGGTCATAATAATCATTAGCCAGGTTTGCCCCGGCATGAGCGAATATCCCCCCCAGCAGGGTAATAAAGAACAGTCCCCAGTGAAACTCTCCGGTCTCATAAAAGGCCAGCGTGGCGCCGATTAGTATCGGCATGATTATGCCGGTAAAGAAGGGGGCGCGAATAGCGATTATCCATTTCTTGACAGGGTTCATCCTTTATATCCTCCAATGAGCATTTGTCAAACTAATTATACGCATATTATCTCGAGAAGCGGAAATCTAAGTTTGCGGCTCTCTTTTCTTGCCGGTAAACTTTATAATCATGATGGTCAGTTCATAGAGGAAATAAAGCGGCACCGCCAGGAGAAGTTGGGTGAAGATGTCCGGGGTTGGTGTCAGGACCGCCGCCACTACCAGAATAATCACCACCGCATAGGGGCGTCCTTTAGCCAGGGTCCGGTCGGAGAGAAGACCGATTTTTCCGAAAAAGTACCCTATCACGGGAAGTTGAAAAGAGAGTCCAAAGGCAAGAATCATCATACCGGTGAAGGAGATGTAACTGTTGACGGTAATAATCGGTATCATCTCCCCTTCGCCGTAACCTACAAGGAATTTAATGGCAAAGGGCAAGACGAGATAGAAACAGAAGGATGCCCCAATAAGAAAGAGCATAGTGGAGCTGAAGACGAGCGGCAGGATGACTTTCTTTTCTTTGGCATAAAGTCCGGGGGCGATAAATTTCCATAGTTGATAAAGCACAATCGGGGATGCCCCCATTATTCCGGTATAGAAGGCGATTTTGAGATAGGCATAAAAGGAGCCGGTTATTTCGGTAAAATGAAGTTTGATATCCCCCAAGGGATAGATGATAAATTTGTATATTTCTTCGGCAAATATGAAAGCGACCACGGCCGCCACGGTAACGGCGACAACCGACGTAATCAGACGCCAGCGGAGTTCCTCGATATGCTCCAGAAAGGGCATATCCCCCCCTTTTTTGCGCGGCGGGGCGGTATCATCGATATCGGGGCTTTTTTCCATGTCAGGGCGGAATTAAGAGAAAAAATCGGGGGAGGTCAATTGAATTCTATTGGCGGCCGGAGGGGTTATCCGAGCAGTTTTTTGAGTTCTTCGAAGAATTCCGCCTTATCCTGGAATTTTCGATAAACCGAGGCAAAGCGGACATAGGCGACTTCATCGACTTCTTTCAATTTCTCCATCACCATCTCCCCTATGAATTTGCTGGTGACTTCGCTTTTGGAGAGTTCCTGCAGGCGGGCTTCGATTTCATCGACAATCGCTTCAATCTTTTTGCCGGAAACGGGGCGTTTGTTGCATGCCAGTTTGATGCCATGAATCAATTTCTGGCGGTCAAACGGCTCCCGGCGGTCATCCGACTTGATGACGGTTAATGCCACGTTTTCGATATATTCGTAGGTAGTGAAGCGCTCTTTGCAGTTGAGACATTCCCGTCGTCGCCGCACCGCTCGACCATCCTGAGCGGCGCGGGAATCAACCACTTTGTCCTCCTCATGTCCGCAGAAGGGGCATTTCATAGGGGTGTATCCTCAATTACAGGAGACGATTTCGCGAGGACCAGATGATGCACTTCGACCCCGGCTTCATCCAGCATCTGGCGGGAAAGGTCATCGGGGTACCCTTCGGTAATATAGATTTCCCTTATGCCGGCGTTAATGAGCATTTTGGCGCAGAGGATACAGGGGAAGGTGGTCGAATAGAGGATACTTCCCTCGATAGAAATCCCCGAGGTTGCGGCCTGGATGATGGCGTTCTGTTCGGCGTGGATAGCGCGACAGAGTTCGTGACGTTGTCCCGAAGGTATCCCCAGTTCTTCACGCAGGCAGCCGATATCGAGGCAATGTTTCAGTCCCGAGGGGGAGCCGTTATATCCGGTGGCGAGGACTTTTTTGCTTTTGACAATGACAGCGCCGACCTGCCGCCGCAGGCAGGTGGAGCGGGTGGCGGCCAGCATCGCAATCCGCATAAAATATTCGTTCCAGGAGGGACGATGATAGTTTTGATTCTGGCTCATGGCGCCGTAATGTACAAGTAATTTCTATTCCGGCGCAATCAAAATTTTGGCGCCCTTTTCGTAGTCGATATCAAACTTTTCGGCGGCGGAGGCTTCGCGTACTCCGATTTCCAGGTAGCCGGCGGAGTTGATATAAGCGAGCGCTTTGCCTTCCGCCAGATCGCCAAAGGTGCCGCTGAGAGGGCCTATCTTGGTGCGATTGAGATAGACTGTGAAACGTCTTAAGGGAAGGTCGGACTCCCTGATGGAACTGACCAGATTGCCGAATTTATCGATATAAATCAATTCACCGATTACTTTATTCCCGATTTTCTTGACTAAGAAACTTTCCGACCAAGTGGGATGGCGCACCGACGTGCCCAGTTCCTGCGGAATAATGCCGAGCGAGAGGTAAGCCGCGGCCGGCGCGAATATATCGCGACCGTGGAATGTTCGGGAGACAATTTTCAGGTGATATTTCTTCTTGTTTAATTGATAGACTCCGACTATCTCGGTCGGGTCGAGAAAACTGAAGAGTCCGTTATCCGGTCCGATGAAAAAGTGATTGAGGGTCTCAATGAGAAGGGGGCGACGTTCGATTCCGACCCCGGGGTCAACCACCGCCAGATGAATGGCGCCGGAGGGAAAATATCGGTAAGAGGATTCCAGAACATAAGCGGCGGCTTTGATTCCGAAGGAGGGGATATCGTGGGTAATGTCAATGGTCACTGATGCCGGATTAATGCCGGCAATGACCGCTTTCATCAAGGCGACATAGTTATCCTGCCATCCGAAATCGGAGGTCAGGGTGATAATGGGTCGCTCCGTTCTTACAACCGCCACTGATTATAGCCGATTTTGGGGTCTCTTCCCCGGACGAGTTTTTCGCTGAATACCCGCATATAAATTTCCAGGGTGACCAGCACGTTGCCGTTGAATAAATGTCCGGTGTAAGTCTGCATAACGCTGTCAGCCACGGTTACATGGCAATGAATAAACGGCTCATCGGTATCCTCGCGAAAGGCCACATTGCCGGTGAGGTTGCCGACGTCAAGGGTATCCTTAAAGACCCGTGTCATATAACTGTTGTCGGGAATGTTGTAGAAACCGATAGTGGCCTGTCCCAGAGCGCCCATCCCGGTCAAAAAAGCGGCCTGAATCTTATGCTCCTTGACAAAACTCTCCAGTGAACTTATGACTTCATCACCTTCATCGAGACGAATCAGGTAGCCACCTTCAACCTTACGAAAATTCATTATTTGGTTTCCTCGTCGAGCCAGTCAAGGTAATCGGGATTACCTTCAGCGATATTCAAAGAGACCACCTCGGGAATATCATAAGAATGATTCTCTTTGACGTATTTAATAAGATTTTCCACCTTCTTGGTGGCGGTCTTGATGACTAAAAGCGCTTCGTCATCGGAGGTAATCTTCCCTTTCCAGCGATAAATAGAGCGGACGGTATCGACAATATTGACGCAGGCGGCGAGCCTGTTCTCAACTATCTCGGTAGCCAGAGCCCGGGCTTTGTCGCGCTGCACCGTTACAAAGACAACTCTAAAGGCGGACATATATTCACCTCCATCTAAGATTTGAGTTTTTTTCCAAGTCTTTTTTCCAGAGAGCGAACCTTTCCGGTCAGACGGTTCCTTGCCCCTTTGCGGTCATCCATTGTGAGAACCATATAAATACGATTGTTCGACTTCCGCAGTCTCAAGCGGCAGCGGTTTATGAGGGGCATAATCTCGTCCCATTCCCCTTCGATGACGGTGGACATCGACGAGGTTCTATAGGGCAGTCCCGATTTGTCGATGAGGTCGATGATTTTGGCGACCTCAGAGGAAGCCGATTCTTTTTTCCCGACCGGAAACATTGAAAACTGTATCAGCATATCACAATTTCATTGAGAGAGTTTACTTCAAGAGATAAATTTATTCAAAAATCCTCTCATAATGCAATAATAAAAAACCGGCGGTTGTCAGTCGCCGGTATTTATTTATCGGACAGATATCGCCGGAAATCAAGGCTAATCTTTCCGCTGCGAATAGAGGGGAAATTTCTCGCAGAGGGATTTCACTTCCCCAGCAATCCCTTTGAGCAGTTCCTCGTTGTCGAGATTTTTGATAACGCGGTCTATGAAGCCGGCGATAATTTTCATCTCCGATAGTCCCATTCCCCGAGTGGTGATAGCGGGTGTCCCGATACGGATGCCGGAAGTAACAAACGGTTTCTGGGGGTCAAAAGGAACGGTATTTTTGTTGACTGTAATACCGGCGCTGTCGAGCGCCTTTTCAACTTTCTTGCCGGTTAAGCCGATTTCAATGAATGAGACCAGCATCAGGTGAGTATCAGTGCCTCCGGAGACAATATGGTACCCCCTGGATTTAAGTTCCTGAGCCAGCACGGCGGCATTCTCGACAATTCTCTTTTGGTACGCTATGAAGTCGTCACTGAGGGCTTCTTTCAGGGCGACCGCCTTGGCGGCGATGATATGCATCAAGGGTCCCCCTTGAATGCCCGGCATAACGGTGCGGTCGAGGTCGGCGGCATACTTTTCCTGGCACATCACCATGCCGCCGCGGGGACCGCGGAGGGTTTTATGGGTGGTGGTGGTGACAAAATCGGCGTAGGGAATCGGTGACGGGTGCAAACCGGTGGCGACCAGCCCGGCGATATGGGCGATATCGACCATGAGGAATGCCCCGCAGGCGTCACAGGCATCGCGGAATCTCTTGAAGTCAAGAAAGCGGGGGTAAGCCGAGGCGCCGGCGACAATCATTTTCGGTTTAATCTCTTTCGCCTGGGCGACCAGTTTATCGTAGTCGATGACTTCAGTATCTTTTTCCACCTGATAGGAAAAGAACTTGAATAGTTTGCCGGAGAAATTAATCGGGTGGCCATGGGTCAGATGGCCGCCGTGGGAGAGGTCAAGGCCCATCACTTTGTCACCCGGCTCCAGGACGGTGAAATAGACGGCCATATTTGCCTGTGAGCCGGAATGGGGTTGGACATTGACATGCTCGCACCCGAAGAGTTGCCGGGCGCGCTCGCGGGCAAGATTCTCGGCAATGTCCACAAACTCGCAACCGCCGTAATACCGCTTGCCGGGGTATCCTTCAGCGTACTTGTTGGTCATGACGCCGCCGGCCGCCTCCAGAACTGCTTCTGAAACGAAATTTTCCGATGCGATTAATTCCAATTTGTCGGACTCCCGGTTTACTTCGCCGACAATGGCATTGTAGATTTCCGGGTCGGTCTGTTTTAGATATGACATTTCAGCACCTATCTTCTCACTTTCTCTCGAGGTCCTCTATCTTCTGTAATCTTCTAATATGGCGCCCCCCTTCGAATGCGGTTTCCAGCCAGGTTTTGACAATATCCTCCAATTCGGCTTCGGAAGTGTATTTCTGCGAAAGGGTGAGCAGATTGGAATCGTTATGGAAGCGGGCGTAATATGCCATATCTTTGTTAAGAGCGAGAGTCGCCCGAATCCCCTTGACCTTGTTGGCAGCGATAGACATTCCATTGCCGGTCCAGCAGACTGCGACTCCCCTGTCGGTCTCACCCTGCGCCACGGACTGGGCCACCTTGATGCCAAAATCGGGGTAATCGACCGAGCCTTTGCTGTCAGTTCCGAAATCGACAACGGTATGCCCCAATTTCTGAAGGATTTTTTTTACTTTCTCCTTCAATTCATATCCGGCATGATCGGAGCCGAGAGCGATTTTCATATTACCTTTTGGCGGCTGCGGCAGTCTTCTTAGCGGGGATAAAAGTCAGCCAGCCGTATTTGTCTTCGGCTCGTCCTTCCAGAATGTCGAAGAATCGTATCTGCAATTTTTCGGTAATCGGTCCGCGGCGGCCACTTCCGATAATGATGCCGTCAATTTCGGCTATCGGCGTTATCTCGGCGGCGGAGCCGGTGAAAAAGACTTCATCGGCGATATAGAGCGCCTCACGGGGAATATTTTCTTCGATTACTTTGATACCCATATCTTCGGCGAGACGAATCACGGAGCGGCGGGTGATGCCGGGAAGAATCGATGCGGAGAATGGCGGCGTAACCAGAACGCCGTTTCGGACGATAAAGATATTTTCGCCGGAGCCTTCCGAGACATTTCCATAAATATCGAGGGCGATTCCTTCGACACAGCCGCGGGCGAGCGCCTCCATCTTGATAAGAGCGCCATTCATATAGTTGGCGCCCGCTTTTGCCATCATCGGAGTAGTGTTCGGGGCGTTTCGATTCCAGGAGGAGACGCAGACTTTGACACCCTGCTCCAGCGCTTCCGGACCGAGATATTTTCCCCAGTTCCATGCGGCGATGGCGACATCGACCGGGCAGGTCAGCGGGTTGACGCCAAGAGAATCGTAGCCGCGGAACACCACGGGACGGATGTAACATTCTTCCAGATTATTGATGGCAATCAGTTCCAGGATGGCATCGAAAATTTGCTGCTTAGTAAAGGGGATATCCATCCGGTAAACTTTGCAGGAGTTCCAGAGGCGGTCGACATGTTCTTGCAGACGGAAACAGGCGGGACCTTTGGGGGTTTTGTAGCACCTCTGCCCTTCGAAGAGCGATGAGCCATAATGAACAACATGAGACAACACATGGATTTTGGCATCATCCCATTTCACGAATTTTCCGTTCATCCAGATATATTCCACTTTGTTGAAAGGCATGGTTCCTCCTGAAATTGGAAAGGATTAATATCTCATGGCAAAAATATAGAAAAAAATCAGGAGGAATTCAACCTAAATGATAGGCAAAGCGGATAGGCTTTGTGAAATATTTCGCAAGCGCTTTATCCGAAGTGAGGTGTTGGACTCTACCCGTTAATCAGAGTTTCAATAATCTCGCTGAAGGGAGGCGAGATATAGATAATCTTATAACCGGCCGAGTAGAATTCAGGATTGATATCTTTCTCCGACCAGACACAGCGGGCCTCAACCGTTATTTTTTGCACGCCCTGGACCTCTTTGGGAAGGTCGATTCGGAAACTGTAGATTTCATCCCTGTTGACTTCAATTGGACCCAGAGTTTTCATACCTTCCAGAGTCAAATCAATCAGATGCCCTATCGATTTGCTGGTCTTGACGTCGAAGACTTCAAAATAACTTCGCTCGTATTTATGCCCCGGACGGAAGAAGTATGATGTTCTCCAGCGGGCTAATTTTCTCTTTTCTTTGCTTAAGACCTTTTCCATCGTCGTTCACCGAGATAGAACTAATGCCACCCTGCCCCGATGACTCGGCTCCTTTATTTAAGGTCAATTCAGATCGGGCAATAGCGATGGTCAGAAAACGCCGTCGTTTTGCCGGCGTTGTCTTTTGCCCTGTCGATTACTTTGTCAGTTCAATACCGCAGCCGGGACAATGTTTTGGATTAAGTCTGTGCCAGAGAAGTTTGCGACATCCGGGGCAGCGCCACTGGGAGAGAGTGTATGCCAATCCTCCCAGAGTTAGAATCGCGGCCGCGATATAAGCATATTCGATATCCATGTACTTGCCGGGCAGGACGCCGACTGACTGGGCATATCCAACGGCAACCAGCAGGAAGAAGATGGAAAACATAATCCGGAACTGACGAACACGTCGGCTTCTCGATTCGGCGAAAGCCTGAACAGGGTCAAATACTTCGTTCATAAAGACCTTCCTTTCGGCCTTTTGGGGCCAACATAGATAATGCGTGCTCTTTATATGATTTTCAAACCCAGGATGCTTGGTATTAAGCTATATCGGTTGTACTATTAGGAGGCTTGATTGGGAGGAGCCATCTTTTCGGCTTGCTGTATGAAAATTGTACTATGCGGCGGGAGGGCGGTGACAGGCGCTGTCACAACGATTTAAGGACAGGAGTGCGATAGTGGGAACCGCCTTTCCCTCAACGGGTTCGGGCGGTTGGCCCGGGAGGAAGGTCTGAATGTTTTTGGGATTACCTCGGTTAATCAGAGGGAGAGCGGGCAGATGAGGAGAGGCTGCCCGCGCACAAAATGGCGGCAGGTCACACCCCCGACAGGAGTCGGGGGCAAGACCTGCCGCAACGGTAGCGGGGAAGCCGAGCGGCTCCTCGCAATGACGCGGGAATAACAGAGTGTCAAAACCGCCGCTCGTGACACGCAGTGGACACCGGACTCAGGGGAATGACTTACGGTGCGTCATTGCCATATCAAGCCACTCTCTGGATTCCCGCTCCCCGCTTTCGCGAGGACAAGTTTCGCGGGAATGACAGCAGAGAGAGCAGGCACTCTCACTGCGACAGGCGAAGTCAATTAGTCTTAGGAACTACCTTGGCTGTCAAAACCCCCGCTCGTCACGCGCGATGGACAAGTGGTTCGGGGGGATTTTGACCTGCGGCGC
>DYGG01000075.1 GCA_020724775.1 Ignavibacterium sp.
GCCGCGGTGTTCATGGGCGGTGTCGCTCAAGCGGCCAGCGACTATCGTCTTTCCGGTCCTTATCAGTTTCAGAATCTGACCATTTTCATCGCCCACAGCGATCTGGAAGCGGATGTCAGCAACATGCTCACTCTCAACGAGGCGCTGGATAAAGGGTATGTGACGGTCTTCGAAACCGGTCAGGTGGGGGAACTGGCGATAGAGAACTTCTCCGCTTACCCGGTCTATATTCAATCCGGAATGATAGTCAAAGGGGGCAGGCAGGACCGGGTATTGCGCTTTGACATAATAATTCCGGCAAAATCGGGGCGGGTGCCGCTGCCGTCGTTCTGCGTGGAGCAAGGGCGCTGGACCGCTCGTGGCAAGGAGAGCGCTGACCGTTTCAGTTCGGCGGCAAAACTGGTGCCGCATCGGAAGATAAAAATGGCGGCGAAAGCGGCTGAGTCGCAAGAGCAGGTGTGGCTCAAGATAGCCGATTTGGGAGAGGCAATAAAAAGCAACGTCCGCGGCGAAGCCGATGGCGGGAGATATCATTCCAGCAGCCTTCAGATAATGCAGGAGGACGAAATGGTGCGCTCGCGGGTGGAGGATTACCTCGAATACTTTCGCGGGAAAATTCGTCTGCGCGACGACGCGGTCGGACTGATTTTCGCCGTCAACGGCAAACTGAGTTGCGCCGACCTGTATCAAAGCCCGCTTTTATTTGCGAAGATGTACCCGCAACTGCTGGAGGCGGCCGCCACCGAGGCGACAACGGAGTTTGTGCCGAAAAAGAAGGCGCCGACCGTGACCTCGGCTGATGTTTTTCGATGGCTGGAGGAGTCGGAGCAGGGGAATTTCTTTCGCAAGACTATCAATCGAACAATGGAACTTCGGATAAAGGAAACCGACGACTGTGTAGTATTTGAGACTTATCCGAATCTGAAGACGTCGATTTGGATTCATAAGAATATCCTGGCGAGATAACGCCCTTTGACAGCCGGTCGAGAAACCCCTATTGCCAGGCAGGGCTGGTGATGGGGGTTTTTACTTTTGGGCGGCCAGAATTTTTTTTCAGATTGATGAAGGAACCGGGGCGCTGTCGGAATCGACGGTTGTTTGTTCGGGACGGAAACGGCATTGCGCCCAGATATGAATCAGTTCATCAGGGCGGGTCTGGCGGTTGATGATATGGTCTAATTGTCCTGCCCGCACCAGCGAAATGAGAGTATCGAGGATGACCGGGTCAAATGCCCCGTTCATCTCCTCGCTCATTACTTTCAGAGCCCGGGCGGGGTCAAAGGCGGCGCGGTAGGGGCGTTCGGAGGTGAGAGCGTCAAAGACATCGGCAACGGATACGATTCTGGCGCCGAGCGGGATAGTTTCGCCGCTGAGTCCGCCGGGGTAGCCATGGCCGTTAATCTGCTCGTGATGGTGTCGGATAAGAGCCATGAAATCCCAGGGAAAGCGAACACCGGAAAGACGTTGAACGCCGAGGTCGGGATGTCTTTTTATCTGTTCAAATTCCTCCGGCAGCAGTTTTCCGGTTTTTTTGAGGATATCATCGGGAATATCGAGTTTTCCGATATCATGCAGGAGGGCGCCGGCAGCGATGGTCTTGATATCGATTTCCGGCAGATTCAATGCCTGCGCCAGAACCAGCGAAAGATGCGCCACGCGGTCGGAGTGACCTTTGGTGTAAGGGTCTTTCTGATCCACGCTGAAAGCCATCGCTTCAAAAACCCGCAGATACAAGCCTTCAATTGAATCAATCAGATTTTCAGTCTTCTCAGCGCGACCGGAGGCGTTTAACTGGGCGAAAATCCGCAACGATTTTTCCAGAGACTGCAGGGCTTCCATATGCCGGTCGGTTTCCACAAATAACTGCCCCTGTTCATAAAGTATTTCCGCCTGCGAGAACTGCAGACCGAGTTCTTCCGCGAGGCTCATTGCCCGGGAGAAATTCTCCTGCGCGGTTTGGAAGTCTTTTTCCATGACGGCGATTTTCCCCGCCAGTTTCCTGATTTCGACCAGTTGCCCGTTACGGAGCCGCTCGGCTTCCAGATAGCGCACCGCGTTCTGACAATAGATTTTGGCTTCCTCCGGCTCGTGCCGTTTGAGATACAAATCGGTGAGATTAATATTCAGGATAAGGCTCAGCGAAGCATCCTTGATAGTATCGGCTACCTGGAGCGAGGAGATAAAACTCTTCAGGGAGGAGTCGAACTGCCCCAGTTCCAGTAGAGTGATGCCGATATTGTTGAGGGTGTAGGCGTTCTTGCGCACCTCGCCTTCTTTTTCATAGACTTCGCGGGCGATGTTATAACAGTCCAGGGCGGCGGTCCAGTCTCCTTTCATATTTTTGATGGCGCCGAGATTGTTGTAGAGGTCGGCATAAAGCATGTTTTGCTTTTCATCGGAGGCGATTTGAATCGCTTCGCCGTAGGCGAGTTCGGCATCTTCAAAGTCACCCAGTTCGATATAGATGACACCGAGGTTGCGCAGGCTCTTGCAGATACCGAGCGGGTCATTGAGTCGCCGGTATAATCCGAGGGCACGGTGCAACTGCCCCAGGGCGCGGTCAAGTTCGCCCGATTTCGCCTGGAGTTGACCGATTTCGAGAAAGATTTCGGCGCGGCGCGGTTGAAATCTTTTGTCGTGACAAATGGGGAGGATCTTTTCGTATTCGGCGATAGCCTCGGCGTACCGCCCCAGTTTGGAAAGAACGCGCCCTTTCTCGTGATGCATATTTATTTTGAGTTCGAGGGAATAATGAGGAAGAGCCTTGGACAGCCAAAGCTCTTCCATGGTATTGAGATGTCTTAAGGCTCGTTCGTAATTGAAATTGTCGGCCGCCTTTCGGGCTAATTCAAGCAGATTGCTGAGGGTGGAGGCCCACTTGTTTCCGGATAAGTCGAGTTCGTATCGTTCGGGCGTTTCGTTCATACTGGTCACCCTGGCTGCTTTCTTCAGTCCCGGTTATTATTATTATTCGCCGCATTTTCAATTGCCTTTAGCCTTTCGACGGCTTTTTTAAGTCCGCCGCCGCCGGATTTCTTAAAGAGAACAATAGAAGCCTCTAAACGCGAGCGGGCGAGGTCCAGACTGCCCCGGTCAGATGCGGTCAGGCCGGCGTAATAAAGGATTTCCGCCTCATGTTGAATAAGGTTATGCTCGCGCGCCCGCGCCAGTGCCCGGTTGAGAATCTGCTCCGCTTTATCCAGGTCGCCGCATCGCCGGCAGGAGTCGGCTTGAACGATTTCGAAATCAACCTGCATCTGCGGTGACTTGACGCTGTCAAGGAGGTCCTGGGCCGCTTTCAGCAGTGAGCGGGCGGCAATGAGGTCGCCGTTTTGCAGATACATTTTCGCCATATTGATATAGCAGAGGGTCACCAGGTTGGGGTCGCGATTCTCAAGCGCCAGAGTAAGGGCCTCTTCAAATGAGGTTTTCGCCTCGGTAAATTGACCGACCTCGGTCTGGGCAACGCCGATGTTATGCAGAACATAAGCCTGCCGCAGTTTATTGCCGGAGCGACGAAAGTCGGAGAGACAGAGGCGGAATACCTGAATCGATTCCTTCTGTTTTCCTTCAATAGATTTGATGGCGCCCTGTGTATTTAGAATGGTCGCCCGCAACTGGAAATCACCGGTCTTGGTGGCCCATTCAATGGCGGTTTCACAGAGGGCATTGGAAACATCAAATTGCCCCTGCTGGAATTTCATGTTGGCGAGGTTACGGGCCGATTCGGCCGCTCCCCGCAGATGTCCGCTTTCCAGGAATATCGACTGCGCCATATTATAGGCTTCCTCCGCCCGGTCCCACTGACCGCTCTGCATAAAGACACGGCCTACTTCTTTCGAAAGTTCTCCTTTAAGAACCTTGTTCTCGTCAGTCTCCTTAAGTTTGAGAGCCTGATTGAGTAACTGGAAGGCAACGGCGGTGTTTCCCTGCTTCATCCACTCTCTTGCCAGCGCCAGCAGATGCTGGCCGTCGCTGGTGAGAGGCGCACCGTTTGTTACTGTTACCGTTTTCATAATTATCGCTTGACCTTCCATCTTCAGATATTATCGGTTCAATTGTCATCCGAAATCAGAGCGTAAGCGGAGAAATGGTTGACGTATCCAGTGACGGTTTTGTTGAAGATGTCGAGAACACAGGGCATCCGGTTCCACTGGCCCGTATACTCATTGAACCAGGCAAGAGTAATGGAGGTCTCGACAATGCCGCTCAGGTCGGCGTCACGATAACTCATGACAACTTTGACCGGCAGATTGAAGACCAGGCCGTCGGTGCCGAAATGGTTCTCGAAAACACTGAGGTCAGCGATTTCGATAAAGACCAGGGTATCGGACGGCAGCGCGCCGGGAGGAAATGAGAGATGGACGTCAACTAACGACACCACCCCTCCCTCTTTGGCAGTCAGCACGGTATCGACATAAGCCGACCCTTCCAGTAACTTCTGAGCCGACGCCGTTCGTTTCAGAAGTTTCGGCTGGGAGGGCTCATCACTCACGGTCGGAGACTTGGAGCAGCCGACCAGAGCGATCAGGAATATCGCCGCTACGGCGATAATAGCCCCGCTGAGAAAACGATGATTGTTGAGTCTTGACATTATCCTCTCTCCTTTCTGGGTTTCGTGAATCATAATTCTGAAGAGATTACAGTCAAAAGGGGTGCCAACTGGTGCACAAATGATGGAACTCTATGCTCGGCATGAGATTGAGTTCAGCAAGGGAAGAAACGGAAGGGAGCCACTTGGTCGGCCGATGGGCGTTATCGGCACAAAATGAGCCAGCCGATATTTTCAGCGGTCGCTTGAAACTCAGGTAAGATGGTATTGAATATGAGATTGCCGGAAGTCATCCCGGCGGCACATTTTAGACCGGCTCAGTCCGTACCCCGTCGGTCATCGCGCAAGTTGTTCTCTTCCATAATCCTGCGGAGTCGGGCACGGGATATTTTCAGAAGCGAGGCGGCCTGAGTGCGGTTCCAGCCAACCATGTTTAGAATCTCGAGAATCACCTGACGCTCGATGGCTTTAAGCGGGAGACCGGCCTCCGGAATCTCAATTGTGATTTGACGTCGCTCGCGAGCGGTGACCCGTCCGTTCTTGATAGCCTCGCGCATCATCGGGGCGGTCAGTTCGCCGGTGGAAGCGAGAAGCACCGCCCGCTCTATCACATTGCGCAGTTCGCGGACATTCCCGGGCCAGTTATGGGCTTGAAGAGACTCAAGAGCGTCATCCCGGATGCAGAGAAGCCTCTTGTTGTAAAGCGTGCGGTAGAAGTCGAAATTATAAAGCGCCAAATCGAGAATATCCTCTTTTCGCTCCCGCAGCGGCGGAAGATGAATCGAAATCAGATTAAGGCGGAAAAGCAAATCCTCCCGAAACCGCCCATCCCTGACCGCCTGCTCAAGATTAATATTGGTGGCGGCAAGAACGCGGACATTGATATCTTTTTCTTCGACCCCGCCGAGAGGACGGAGTTTGCGGTTCTCGAGAATCTTGAGGAGTTTTGCCTGCGCCGAGGAAGTGAGATTGCCAACCTCATCAAGGAAGATGGTGCCGTTATGGGCGAACTCAAAGAGACCGATCTTGTCGTTTTTGGCGTCGGTGAAAGCCCCTTTCTTATGGCCAAACAGTTCCGATTCGAAGAGTTCATCGGGGATAGCCGAGCAGTTGACCTCAATGAAGTTCTTGTCCTGGCGAACGCCGCTGTAATGCATCACTTTCGCCAGCAGGTCTTTGCCGGTGCCGGTTTCGCCGAAGAAGATGGCATTGGGGTAATCGACGTCAGAGAGATGCTCAATCATCTTCTTTATTTCCAGCATCCGGGGCGAATGACCTATGATAGTTGAAACGGAAAAAGGGTCGGCATTGGCCGCGGGGATTTCCGGAACCGGGGGAGTCTCTTTCTTTTTGAGACCGTTTTCAAGGCGTTTTAAGAATTGCTCGAGATTGAGGATTTCGGCGACACCGAGTTTGGCGACTTCAACGGTCTCATCGATTGAGGGGGATTCGGCGACACCGACGATGCGGAGTTTATCGAACGATTTGGAGAGGGAGAGAAGGAATTCCGGGTTGCGGAATTTTTCGGTCTCGAGGTCGACGAAGGCAGTTTTGCTGTCGGTGGATTTCTCAGGAAGGATTGGCTCGCGAAT
>DYGG01000029.1 GCA_020724775.1 Ignavibacterium sp.
GATGGCGCCCATCTTGGAATCTATTTCATCGGCATAAAACAGAATGAAGGCTTCCGGAATCTGAGGCACCACCGGCGAGGCGTATTCAAGCATCCCCTGATGCGAGAGAATCATATGGCGCAGGCGCATCAGCAGGTTGGGCGGAAACGACTCCATCTGCTCGGCGCGTCTCGCCACGATATGGTCCGCCCAGCAGATATGCCCAATCAATCGCCCCTCATCGGAATAGTCGATGAAGGACGTAATCTTGTACTGAGAAATCTTCCCCATATCGTGAAACAGTCCGCCGCATATTAGCAGGTCTTTATCGAGCCGGGGATAGCGCAGGGAGATATCGAGGCAGAGTTCGGCGACATTGACAGAGTGCTCGGCAAGACCGCCGATGCAGGCATGATGCCATAGTTTACCGGCGGCCGCCGTCAGATAGGCTTTGAAGAACAGTTCGTCTCCCCAAAAACTGTTCAGCAGTTTCCGCAGGTGCCCATTCTCTACCCTTTCGCTCAAAGCGAGAACTTTCCCCCGCAGTTCCTCTTCGGAAAAACGGGAACGGGGAAGAATCTGCGCCAGGTCATACTCATCACTTTTTGCCAGCCTGATTTTGACTACCTTCAGTTGCGGTTTGCCCCGATAATCACCGACGACTCCCTTGACTTTGACCACTTCCCCCTCTTTCAGTTCTTCCAGCGCCGGAAGTTCCGGTTCCCACCATACTCCCGAGATACGACCGGAGGCATCGCCGAACTCAAAGGTCATAAAATTATTCCCGGAATATTCCTTCAATTCCGCCTTGCGAATGCTGAGATAGGCGGTGACCGTGTCATTGAGAACAAAATCTTTTATCATAAATCTGGTCCGGGGTACATCCCGCACTGTAAAATAAAGAGATTCCTTGCGAAGGCAAAGCGATTTTTCTTTTGCCCCGGCGCTTGAGATTTTATATTGAACGATATGATTAAAATCCTGAATCGATATATCCTGACCGAGCATATCCCGCCATTTTTCTTTTCCGTCTTCATCATCACCTTTGTTCTGGTGCTGGAGACGATTCCCAAGATAGTGGAGATGGTCATTGATAAGAATATTTCAGCCGGGGTGGTCTTTGAACTGATATTTCTCAACCTTGCCTGGATGATAGCGCTTTCGGTGCCGATGGCGGTGCTGGTCGCTACGCTTCTGGCGTTCGGGCGGTTGACCTCCGATTCAGAGATAGTCGCCATCAAGACTTCTGGTATAAATTTGATGCGGATTCTCTTTCCGCTTATGATAGCGGCGGCCCTTTTGACCGCAGCCATGATTGAATTTAACGACAAAGTCCTGCCGGACTGGAATCACCGGGCAAGAGTGCTAACCGGCGATATCCGTTCCATGCGCCCCACCCTGACCTTCAGACCGGGGGTCTTTATTACCGATGTCTCCGGCTATATTATCCTCATTAATAAAATCAACCACACGACATCGGAGGTTGAGGGGGTGCGTATCACCGATTCCAAAGATCCCCGGCAGCCGCGCCTTATTGTGGCGGAATCAGGCTTGATGAAATTCATCGACAACGGGCAGACCGTGCAATTTACTCTTTACAACGGCGAGCTGCATATGCTCGATGCCCGCGACCCTGCCAATTATCGCAAAATTGACTTCAAAGAGCAGGTTATAAATGTCGGCGGGGTTGGTTCGGAACTACGGCGTTCGGAATCGACCTTCCGCACCGACCGGGAGATGAATATTGCCCAGATGAAAGAAGTGGTGGTAAGGGCTGATAGCGCTATCATGCCGTTTCGTCAGCGGACCGAGAAGAGCATTGAGAATAAATTGAATTTCCTGTTCTCCGATTCCTTGAAATATCCATATGATTCGACGCTTACAGATTCCGCGGCGCTGACTCTTCTCAAGGTCGATATGCAGAGTCTATACCTGAAACTGAAGCGGGAAGGGGAGCAGATTAACGAACAGAAGAAGACGGTGCACAAATACCAGATTGAGATTTATAAAAAGTACTCCATACCGGCCGCATCGTTTGCCTTCATTTTGATCGGTGCACCCCTGGGAATTCTGTCGCGTCGGGGGGGGATGGGAGTCGCTGTGACCATTTCACTGCTCCTATTTACCGTCTATTGGGCATTTTTGATTGGGGGTGAAGACCTCTCTGACCGGGGCTATATTTCGCCGTTCTGGGCGATGTGGTCGGCTAATATACTGGTCGGGGGAATCGGGCTCTATCTTCTGGTAAAAGTGATTACCGAGCGTCCCTTATTCGCCTTCTTCCGGAGATGAAATGCTTAAAGTCGTTGACCGCTATCTCCTTCGCTACTTTCTCTCCGCGCTGCTGTTGGTCGCTTTTGCCTTCGGCATCCTGATTGTCATTATCAATATGATTGAAGAGTTGCGCGATTTCATCGATAACCGAGTGCCGCTGCTTGAAGTTGTCACTTACTATGCCTATTTCGCCGGTTGGATTCTCAAATCGTTCCTGCCGGTCTTCGTCCTTCTGGCGGCGCTGATTTCAATCGGAATTCTGGCCCGTCGCAATGAGATTCTGGCCATGAAAACCAGCGGCCTATCGCTTTATCGGATCGCGGCGCCGCTTCTCCTCTTTTCGTTTCTTCTCAGTCTCGGGCATATCTATTACAACGAATTTGTTTTCCCGGAACCGAATAAGAAGCGGGTGGAAATGAAAGAATACACCATCAAAAAGCGCCCCCGCGAATCACGCGAAACCTCCCGCAATATCTATCGCCAGGTCAGCAAAGACCTTTTTTTCATTATAAACACCTATAATGTCGCCGCCCGCGAAGGAGCCGATATCAAACTGTATCGTTCGGTGGATAACCGTCTGACGGAATTCACTACCGCCAAAAAGATCAGATATACCGAGAACAATTGGATGCTTTACGACGGCGTCCGCAGGGTTTTTGGAGACAGTTCTGAAGCATATTTTACTTTTGATTCGCTCTCGGCCGCCTATATTCAAGACAAACCGTCCGATTTCGAAGTGCCGCTGGGAAAACCTGAGGATATGGGATACCGGGAACTGGAGCGGTATATTGAACTGATGAAACGGACCGGGGGACCTTACCGCCGTGAACTGGTTGACCTCAAAATCAAACTGGCATTCCCCTTTTCTTCGTTTATAGTCATCCTGATATGCGTCCCGATCGCCTCCAATCCCAAGCGGGGGGGAATCGCCGTATCTTTTGCCATGGGCGCCGGCATTGCCCTTCTCTACTTTGTTGCCTTTAAATTGACGCAGTCTTTCGGTTATAACGAAAAACTCTCTCCCGACATCGCGGCATGGGGCATCAATGCCGCCTTTTTCCTGGTCGGGCTGGTGATACTGCTTACATCGAAGAAATAGAGGGATTAACCGGACAGTCCAAAAAAAGGCGGCTTATCGCCGCCTTCTGAAATCGCCGCGAGTTTCCAAACTCTATTCAAGCGGCCCGACTACCCCTTCCACTTCTCTCAAAATCTCGCCCGTTTCAACCAGTTCTTTCATTCTGGTATGATCGGGGTAGAGGGGACGGTCAATATCCAGAAATTCGACACAGCGCCGAATCACTTCCTTCGCCTTGCTGGTGCCTTTCCCGAACTTGTAATCCCGAAGGTCGAGCGCCTGCGCCGCCGCCATCATCTCAATTCCCAATACCCCGTAACCGTTATCCAGAATCTGAAAATTCTTTATGGCGGTGTTCATTCCCATTGAGACAAAATCCTCCTGGTCAGCCGCGGCCGGAATCGACTGAATCGACGCCGGCATGGAGAGAATTCTCTGTTCGACTATGAGCGAATCGGCCGTGTACTGGCTCAGCATCAGGCCCGAAAACATGCCGGCTCCCTTTGTCAGAAACGGCGGCAGACCGACACTGAGAGCGGGGTTATTCAGGCGGTTCATTCTTCTCTCCGACAGAACGGAGACCATGGTAATAGCCGCTCCCACCATATCCATTGGCAGAGAAACCGGCGTCCCCTGGAAATTGGCTCCGGAGAGATGCAGGTTTTCATCGGCAAAGAATATCGGGTTGTCGCCTACCCCGTTGAGCTCGATTTCCACCTGTGAGCGGGCATATGCCAGGGCGTCATGCGCCGCTCCGATAACCTGCGGCGAGGAGCGCATAGAATAAGCGTCCTGAACCTTGCATTTTCTTCGACCCTCGGCGAGGTCGCCTCCCTCGACACATTTCCGTATCGCCCGGGCGGAGCGGATAGCGCCGGGGAATCCTCTCACCTCGTGAATCTTGGGGTGATACGGTTTCATATTCGCCTGGAGCGCCTCCAACGACATTGCGGTGGCGATTTCCGCCTGGCGCAACCACCTGTCGGCGTCAACCAGTAGGATGGCGCTCATCGCGGTCAGCATATTTGAGCCGTTTATAAATCCCAGCCCGTCGCGCGCCTTCAGACCGGGAACCGGTATTCCGGCTCTTTCAAACGCCATTTTTCCTTCCAGGAGTTCCCCTTTGTAGTATGCTTTCCCCTCACCCATCATCAGTAGCGCCATCTGCGCCATCGGAGCCAGGTCACCGCAGGCCCCCACCGAGCCTTTCTGACAAACATAAGGGATCACCCCCCGGTTCAGCATCTCCACCATGGTTAGAGTAATTTCGGGACGGATACCGGAATGCCCCTTGGCGTGCACGTTAATTCTCGATGCCAGCGCCCCCCGGACATATTCTAACGGCGCCGGGTCCCCGATACCGGCGGCATGGTTATATACCAGATACTTCTGGAACTCCTCAACCTGGTCGTCAGTCAGGACCACCTCAGAAAACTCCCCGATACCGGTATTTATACCATACATTATCTCACGGGCTTCGATTTTTTTCTCGAGCATCGCCCGGCACCGCTTTATTCGCTCCAGCGCTTCCGGAGCCAGCCGAACTTCTTCGTTATTCCGGGCAATAGAACTCAGTTTTTCTATGTTTAATCCGCTGCCATTTAGTACTACAGTCATAATTTCCTCTCATCGATTCAATTCAAATTCAGACTAATGCCTTCCCTTTCAAACTGAAGGCTCATTCATCCTGAAGTCCGGAGGAATCTTTGGGTCGGTAACGCGACATAACAACCGGAGGTGTCGCACCAAACGGTACCGCCTGCGATAATGTTGCAGAATATAGTCTCATTATATGCCGTTGAATATATATTTGCCCCTGACTAAGTCAATAGGTCAGGTCTCATAGTAATGGGCAAATCAGCCGATAAGATAAAAAACAGTTGCGTAATAGATTGAAATCTATGAAGTTTGGTTTCATTACAGGACAATAGAAGGGAAACAATATGAAAGGAGAAATTGTGAAAAAGACTCTCTTAGTCCTTCTGTTAGGACTACTGGCGGCAGGATGCGGTTCCTCCAAGAAAGTCTATCGTATTGAGCCGGGGACAGTTACCGATCTGAGCGGGAGATGGAACGACACCGATGCCCGTCTGGTTGCCGAGGAGATGATTCGAGACTGTGTATCGCGCCCCTGGCTGACCGAATTTGCGGCCGCCAAAGGAGCCAGGCCGGTGGTAACGGTCGGCACCATTCGCAATAACAGCAGTGAGCATATCGATACGGAAGTTTTCACCACCGATTTTGAAAGAGAATTAATCAACAGCGGGCAGGTTCGTTTTGTCGCCAGTCGCGACCAGAAACAGGAGATTCGCGAGGAGCGTTTCGACCAGCAGGAATTCGCCTCTCCCGAGACCATGAAGCAGATTCGTGCCGAAACCGGCGCCGATTTCATACTTCTCGGCGGCATCAAAAGCATCGTTGACGAAGTGGAAGGGGTGCGGGTTGTATTCTATCAGACCGACCTGGAGATGGTCAACATCGAAAGCATGGAAAAGGTCTGGATAGGCACCAAGAAAATCAAGAAAGAGATCTCGCGCAGCAAGACCAAGTGGTAAACTCCGCCGTTCAAAAGCGCGTTGCTGCAGGAGCAGGAGCGGTTTTCCTGCTCCTGGTTAGCTATTTCTTTTCCGGCTGCGGCTCTATGGCGACCCGCAAGGGATTCTATGACCCGATTGCGCTCGAACTTCAAAACGGCAATTATGCCGCTGCCGTGCAACAACTGGAAAAGGCTAAGGCAGAGGGGAAGTATGACGGTAAAGACCGCTTCCTCTACTATGCCGAAGCCGGTTTCGGGTATCATTATGCCTTTGAATTCGACTCCAGCATCAGCCGCTTAACTGATGCCGAAAATGCCGCGGAGGAACTATTTACGCGAAGCATCTCACGGGCCGCTCTCTCCATGATTCTGAACGACAATGCTCTGGAGTACGCCGGCGAAGATTATGAAGTCCTCTACACCAATCTCTTCAAGGCGCTCAATTTCATTGCCAAGAACAACAGTGAGGGAGCCTTTGTTGAAATCCTGCGGGCTAATGAAAAACTGAATCTGCTGGAAGCCAAGTACAACGAGGCGGCGCGACAATATAATGCCGGCCTTAATACCGACACGGCAAAAATAAGGCTGGAGTATCAGGCAAAAAAAATTCGCTTCAACAATTCCGCCTTTGCCCGATATCTGAGTATGCATATGTACGCCGCCGCCGGCAAGATGGATGACGCCCGCATTGACCACGAATTCCTTCAGAACGCTTTTCTGGAACAGCCCCATATCTACAATTTCGAGCCTCCTCCGGTGCAGTACCGCTCCAAGCAGGGGATATTAAGCATTATTGGTTTGACAGGGTTGTCGCCTGTCAAGGAAGAACTGGCGCTGCGGCTTCGAACCGATAAGGACCTCGACCTGATTCAGGTCTTTTACACCGACCCCGAGCGGCAGGAAACCGAATATGGCCACGTCCCGGCGCCAATTGGTGAAGATTACTACTTCAAGTTCTCCATACCGGAGATTGTGTCAAGACCCTCTGCGATAGAGAGAATTGAGATCACTGCCAATGATCGTCTATTAGGAGAACTGCATCTGCTTGAAGATGTGGGAAAGGTAGCGCAGGAAACTTTCGAAGCCAAAAAATCTCTGATTTATCTTCGCACTATCGCTCGCGCCGTCACCAAGGGGCTGGCAACGCACAAAATGAAGAAAAAGGCTGATACCGGAGGCCTGGGCGGATGGCTCAAGAAGGCGGCGATTGATGTCGCCTCCGACGTATCCGAAAATGCCGATTTGCGATGCTGCCGGATGCTTCCGGGAAAAATCTATGCGGCAGATTTTGAACTCCCCCCTGGAACCTATGACCTAAATATCCGCTTTTACGGATTCGGAGGCATTTTGCTGGAAGAAAGAATTATCCCCCAATATGAAGTCCTGAAAAACGGTCTCAACCTCGTGGAGACCTTCTGCCTTCGGTGAAAGTGCCGTCGCATCAACGCCCCGATAAAGCGCCGCTATTTCTCTAATTCCGCTTTAAGAAAATCAATCACTTTCACCGGCGTCGGGTCAACGTTGTTCAACACAGCCAAATAGAAAGACATAAAATCGCCCAACTGTATCAGCGAAAAAAGCCTTCCCAGCGTGAAATCGCCGTGTGAAAATATATCGACTACTTCTATCCGGGTATTCTCGATAATCTGGCGGACAATCTCCATCCGTCGCTTTATCCGGTCGTGGTCGTCGTTATCACGAAGGTAAACGACTATCAGTTTATCTCGATATGGCTCGATAACATTCCACCCGACCAGTTCGTTATGATTGAACTCTGCAAACTGATTATTGAAGGCAAGACACTTGGCGTTTTCGCAGATTTGCCCCTTCCAGCGGGTGCCGACGGCGTCAGTCAGTTCCGGACCCGAATATACGATCGGGAGCCGATTGTGAAGTTTCCATGCCAGCGCCTTTGCCGGATTCTTGTCGGTACCTACTTCGACGGCGTAACGGTCGCGATACGCCTTCAGCCCCATCGCCAGTTCCTCAATGTCGCCGTCGACCTTGCCGGTCAGCCCCAGTTTCGCCAAAAGATAAAGCAGCGGCACAAAAGAAAACCCCAGAGCCGCGCGCGGCGGGTATCCTTTCGGAAGTTCCACCAGCGGGTATTTCTTCTTGCGGGCTATCTCCGCCACCTTTCCCCCGGAGGTGATACAGGCGATTCTGGCTTTCTTTTTCATCGCCTCATTCATCGCCGAAAGAGTCTCTTCGGTATTCCCGGAATACGAAGAAATCACCACCAGTGACTTATTATTGGCAAAAGCCGGGAGACGATAGTGCCGGCAGATATAGAAGGGTATCTTGAATGACCCTTGCAGATAAGAGCGGACCAGGTCGCCTCCAATGGCAGAACCGCCCATGCCCGCGACTATGACGTTGCTGATACCTGCATATTCTTTCCTGTCAATCTTTATCCCTTTCCCGATCTGCATTGCCTGCTCAATCTGTTCCGGAAAACAATAGATTTTTTCATACATCCCCTGGGGGTCGAGTTCTTTCATTTTCTCGATATCATTAAGCAAGTCCATGGCACTCCCTGCACGTTATTGTAAAGACATATTGTATTCGAGAAGTCGTCCTTCGACTTCTTTCAGATTCTTCATTCTCAGGACTTCATCGGCCAGTCGCACGGCGTCGTCACAGCGCATTTTAGAAACTATCTGGCAGGCGTTGAATAGGCGGGAAGGACTCATCGACAACTGATTGATACCCATTCCAACCAAAAGTGGAATATTGAGCGGGTCGCCGGACATTTCACCGCAAACAGCAATCGGTATATTATGGCTCCGGGCGGCATCGATGGACAACTTGATAAGCCGCAAAACCGCCGGATGGAGAGGATTGAAAATTTTTGCCAGTCGCTCATTGTCGCGGTCGGCGGCAAGAGTGTACTGGGTCAGGTCATTGGAGCCGATAGAAAAGAAAGATACTCTCTCGGCGAGAGCCTCGGCCGCTACCGCCGCCGAGGGCACCTCAATCATTACACCCACTTTTATTTCCTGGTCAAACGCCATTTTCTCTTTGCGCAAGTCAACCATGGAGCGCCGCAGAAGGCTCATCGCTTTGCGCAACTCGGCAATGTCGGCTATCATCGGCAGGAGAATTCTGATATTTCCCCGTTTCGACGCCCTCAGTATGGCTCGCAACTGGTCGCGGAAAATTTTTGGCATATCCAGCGCCGCTCTTATCCCGCGCCAGCCGAGAGCGGGATTGCTTTCTCTCAACTGACGATCATCGGAGAAATATTTGTCGGAGCCGAGGTCAAATGTCCGAATCACTACCGCTTGCGGGTGATATCGTGCCGCGACACGGTCATATACTTCAAACTGCTGGTCCTCCGAGGGAAATTTGCCGTTTTGAAGATAAAGAAACTCTGTGCGGTACAAGCCGACGCCGATTTTTTTCGACGCCAGAATATCGTCAATCGGACCGGGGAGGTCAATATTGGCGGCCAGTTCAATTTCCTTGTTGTCAGCGGTGCGGGGCGGAAACTGGGGAAGTTTCTGCAGCCGCTCAATATGCCGGCCGGTCAGTTTCACTTTGCGACGGCGAAGTTCACTCCATTCCTCCGCCGGCAGATTGACCCGCACAATCCCCTCATCCCCGTCAACGACCACCCGGTCGCCTGACCTTATTTTGAGATGCGCCTGCTCAACGCCCACTACGGCAGGTATGAGAAGCGAGCGGGCAATCAGAGCCATATGCGTCACAGCGCTTCCGCCGGTGGTAACAATTGCCGCCGCCTTCCTTTCATATAGCGAGAGAACCTCTCCTGGTGTGAACTCTTTGGCGACAAATACGCAATCGGGCGGGAAAACCGCTTCCTGATGTTCTCCCAGTCCTGCAAGATGATTGATTATTCGCTGCGACACCGCTTCGATATCATAGACCATCTGGCGCATATACGGGTCAGGCGAGACCCGCAGGGGAGACACGGTCTCCTCAATCAGGCGGCTGTAAACATACGCGGCGTTCTTCCGGTCAGACTTAATTTCCTCTTTCACCCGCTTCAAAAATTCCCGGTCGGAGGCAATCATCATCTGCGAGTCAAAAATTTTGGCGACCGGCCCGCCTATCTTCTGCCCAGCCGATTTCCGCCATTTCTCCAGTTCCACCAGAGTCTCATCGACAGCGTTGTCCAGTTTCTCGATTTCATTATCTACCTGCGATTCCGGTATCAGATGTTCCTCGATTGACTGCACCCATTTGAATATAATGCGGGCTTCTCCGAATGCGAATCCCCCTGATGCCGGGATTCCCTTCAACAATAGGCTCTTTTTCAGTGTCGTCATTGGATTAATTCTCAGTGTTCTGTCAAAAAATAGCGGTATCTAACATCAAAAGCAACTCAATTATAAATCTTTGAGGTCGCCGAAACCGGAGCCGACCAGTTTCACCAAATCCTCCAGAGCGCTCTGCTCGTCCTCTCCCTCAGCGTAGATAATCAGTTCGCTGCCCTGCTCGGCGGCTAACATCATCACCCCCATTATCGATTTGCCATTCACCTTCAACCCTTGTTTTTCCACGAAAATATCTGATTCATATTTGGAGGCATGGCTGACAAACATTGCCGAGGGGCGCGCATGCATTCCCAGGCGATTAACAATTCTGACCGACTGCTGCACCATAGAATCAGCTCAATATATATCGTTTCCCCGCTAATTCCCTAATCAAACCTTTCAGTTCCAGCGCCAGAAGAATCGGCATCAGTTCGGTAACGGGCGTATTCATCTGGCGCGACAGGGCATCAAGATGCACCGGTCCCGACGCAAATAACTGGATGACCTTCCTCTCGGTTTCAGTCAATTCGGCGGCAAGACGAGCCTGCTGCGCTTTGACCTCCCCTTTAAGTCGCGGAAGTTCTGAGAATATATCTTCCACTGACGTCAGGAGTTTAGCGCCTTCTTTTATCAAGCGATTGGTCCCTTTGCTCGTTTCCAGCCGCGGTGAACCGGGGACGGCGAAGACTTCGCGGTTCTGCGAAAGGGCATGCCCGGCTGTCGAAAGCGCCCCGGAGCGCTCCGCCGCCTCAATAATTATCACCCCCTGCGAGAGACCTGATATTATCCGGTTTCGCTTGGGGAAATTAGGTCCATACGGAACCGTACCAGGCAAATATTCCGAGAAAATCGCTCCATTATCGACTATTTTTTTGGCCAGTTCTCTTCCTTCGGGCGGATAAACAATCTCCAGTGAACAGCCGAAGACCGCAATGGTGCGCCCGCCGCCGTTCAGCGCTCCCCGATGCGCCGAGATATCGGTGCCGCGGGCCATCCCTGAAATCACTGTCACTCCGTTTTCGGCAAGGGTACCGGCGAGGTTCTCAGCGAAGAGACGTCCCTCTTCCGATGTGGAGCGCGAACCTACAATCGCTATGGCAAGATTGTCCGCGTTGCGATATTCACCCAGATAGAACAGGTACGGCGGACGGTCCGGTATTTCTTTTAGAGGAGAAGGATAATCGGAATCGTCATAAAGAAAATACCGCCATCCCAATTTTTCAATTTCATCCGCGATCTTGCGGGCGCTTAATAGATTCTGGCCGTTTCTGATTCGCCTGGATATTTCAGAGCCGAAGCCGGGCAGGGATGCAAGAGTTGATTCCGACGCCCCCAGTATCGAAGAAATCGAGTCAAAGGCGCTTACCAGTTGATAGAACCGGGAGGGCCCAATGCCAGGAATCAGAGATAGATTAATGAGTTCCGCTAATTTCTCTTTTCTATCGCTGTCGGTCAAGTTCATGCTCTATTCTATCCAAAAGTTCTTTTATGCCGACACCAGACTGCGCCGAGCAGAGAATATAATCAGGCGAAACCTTCTTTGATATCACCTTCAATGCCTTTGCTTCCAGCAAGTCAATCTTATTCAATACTACCAGATGGGGTCTCTTGAGAAGTTTCCGGTCGAATTGGTGCAGTTCACTTTTCAAGATATCGAGCGTCTTTTCAATATCCTTAGCCGTAAATATGTCAATCAGGTAAATGATGACCCTCGTCCTCTGAATATGTTTCAGGAACTGGATACCGAGCCCTTTTCCCTCGGAGGCGCCTTCAATTATTCCGGGGATATCAGCCAGCACGAAAGATTTGAATTCACGCAGACGAACGATGCCAAGATTGGGAACCAGAGTTGTAAAGGGATAATCGGCAATTTTGGGGCGGGCATCGGATAATCGAGACAGCAGGGTCGATTTGCCGGCGTTGGGAAGACCGACCAGCCCTACATCGGCCAGTAGTTTCAGTTCCAGGGCTAACTTGACGGTTTCGCCGGGGCGTCCCTTTTCGGCATGTCGCGGCGCCTGATTAACTGATGATTTAAACTGGGCATTGCCGCGACCGCCGATTCCCCCCTTCGCGACCAGAACTTCCTTTCCTTCCTGGCTCAGGTCCGCTATCGGCTGGCCGGTTTCCAGATTGCTCATCAGGGTGCCGACCGGAACTCGAATTATTATATCTTCACCGTCGCGACCAGTCTTCAATCCGCCCTGCCCCGGCTGCCCGTTCTCCGCCTTATAAACTTTCTTGTAACGGAAGTCGAGAAGCGTCGCCAGGTTGCAGTCGGCTCTGAAAATGACATTTCCACCGCGGCCGCCATTGCCGCCGTCAGGTCCCCCTTTGGGGACATATTTCTCGTGACGAAATGATATCGCTCCCGGACCGCCATGGCCCGCGCTCACCTCAATTTTGGCGTAATCTATAAACATGATTATCTCAATTAGTGCAAACAGGTGGCAATATAAGAAAAAGATAGCCGACAACCAAGATAAGCCCCGCAGTCAAACCGAAAAATTATCGCTTGATATATTGAGCCAGTTTCTGCTTGAACTCGGCGCGGTCAATATCCTGCTCCATCTGCCCGTCAAAGGCGATAGAAATCGCGCCGGTTTCTTCCGAAACAACTACCGCCACGGAGTCGGATACCTCCGTCACCCCAATAGCGGCCTTATGCCGCATCCCGTACAACTTGCGAAACTGTGGATTCTGCGACAGCGGCAGAGTGCATGCCGCTGCGGCGATAACGTCACCGGTCAGAATTATAGCGCCGTCATGAAGCGGAGTATAGGGGGTGAACAAAGTCGAAATCACCTCCGCCGATATCTGGGCATTCAACTCCTTGCCGGTTTCGATGTAATTTCTGAGTCCTACCCCGCGCTCAAACACGATTAGTCCACCGTAGCGCAGCTCCGAAAGGCGAATCACTGCCCGGGAAACCTCTTCCACCGATTTCTGTTCCTCTACGCGGAAAAGGTAGCGGATGAAGCGGGAGTGCCCCATATGCGCCAGAGCCGAGCGCAATTCCGGCTGGAAAACAACGACGAGAATGATGAATCCGATAGTAGCCAGGTTGGAGAAAAGCCAGGAAAGTCCTTCCAGTTGAAACCAGAAGGCGATAAAGGCGACAACAAAAATAAGGACCAGGCCCGTTACCATTTGAGCCGCCCTTGTCCCCTTCATAAGCGCCAACAGTTGATAAATAATCAGGGAGACGATAATAATATCAAGTAGGTCAATTAGCCTGAATGTTAGAAATCCGAAATGAAAGAGCTCCATCTTAATCCGCCTTGGTTATCGCTTCGAATACTTTTATCGCCTCTATAGTCGCCGCCACATCATGCACACGCAATACATCGACGCCGTTCTGCATCCCCAGAAGCGCCGAGGCAATAGAGCCGCCGATACGTTTTTCCGGCGGGTCTTTGACACCGGTTATAAGTCCTAAAAACGACTTTCGCGATGTCCCTATCATCAGCGGAAAGCCTATCTGCCGGAACCGCTCCAGATGATTCAGAATTTCAATATTGTCCTCAAGCCTCTTGCCGAACCCGATGCCGGGGTCAAGAATGATACGGTCGCGGCTGATTCCCTGACCGAGACAGAACTCCACCCGTTCCTCGAAGAATCGGCATATTTCCGCCACGCAATCGTCATAATAGGGGGCTTGCTGCATCGTCTTCGGCTCCCCCAGCATATGCATCAGCACCACCACCGCTCTGAAATCCCGAACCACCGCCACCATCTCCCGGTCAAAGCGAAGTGCCGAAATGTCATTTATAACATCAGCCCCTGCTTCCACGGACCGACGGGCGACCTCCGCTTTGGTCGTATCGACCGAAATCGCCGTCTGCGAAAACTGCCGCAGCGCTTTCACCATCGGGACAACCCGCTGCAGTTCATCTTCAAGGCTGACCGGTTCCGAGCCGGGACGGGATGACTCTCCGCCAACATCAATTATGTCCGCTCCTTCCTGAATTATCTCCTTCGCTCGATTCAATGCGGCGCTCCAACTGAAATACCGACCGCCGTCAGAAAATGAATCGGGCGTGATATTCAGGATTCCCATAATCGCCGGAGTCTCGAATTCGAGCCGACGCGGACCCTGTAAAACAATCTTTTTCGACTTTGAGGACGTAATACTCGGCATAGTTTATTCAGTAATTTCCGAATCTCAATATAGAGCCGGCAAAAAATGTTGGCAATATATTTATGGAGCGCGCCGGCAGATGATAGCAGCGGCGATAGTCGTTCCAGACACTACTGCTTTATCAACGCCATCGCTTCGGCGCGGGTGGCATCTTTGCGCAGTACTCCCCGGATGGCCGAGGTCACCGTTTTCGAACCGGGCTTTTTGACCCCTATCATTGTCAGGCAGAGATGTTCCGCTTCGATTATCACCAGAATCCCCTTGGGCGCGATTATCTCTCCGATGGTATCGGCGATCGCCGAGGTCAGATTCTCCTGTACTGTGGGACGATGAGAGAGGACTTCGACAATATTCACCAGATTGGAGAAACCGGTGATTTTGTTTCTCTGCGGAATATAGGCGATATGTACTTTGCCGAAGAAGGGGAGAAGATGATGCTCGCAGAGAGAATAGAAGGAAATATCCCGAAGTATGATTAATTCGTCCTTGTTACTGGATGAATATAATTTTAGCGTCTTTTCCGGACGGGCTTTCAATCCCGACAGCACCTGCTGGTAGAACTCGAAAATCCGTTCCGGTGTCCTTTTGAGTCCTTCTCGCTCGGGGTCTTCGCCGATTCCCTCCAGAATCATCCGAACCCCCTTTGTAATCTTATTCTTATCCATCAGGGTTGCGGCGCCGCTTCCGGTTCCATCACGTTTTCCGGACCGGCCGCCCCAATGATTTCATCCAACTGATGACCATCAAGAACTTCTTTCTCCAGAAGGGCCTCGGCAACCTTATCGAGAAGGGCGCGGTTCTTGGTCAGAATTTCCATAGCCCGGTTCTCCGCCTTTAGGACAATCGCGCGCACTTCTTCATCAATTAAACGGGCCGTCTCCTCGGAATAATCCCGATGCTGGGCAATCTCCCGCCCCAGGAAAATCTGCTCCTCGCGCTTGCCGAATGTCAGAGGTCCCAATTTATCCGACATCCCCCAGCGGCAGACCATATTCCGCGCAATCTCGGTTATGCGGCGCAGGTCATCGGAGGCGCCGGTAGAGAGTTGGTCAAAAATCACTTTCTCGGCAATCCGACCGCCCATGGCATAAACCAGCCGCGTCTCCAGGTACTCTTTTGAGTGGGTACGGCGCTCGTCAAGCGGGAGATAATGTGTCACCCCCAGCGCCAGACCACGCGGAATAATCGTCACTTTATGAACCGGGTCGGCGTTCGGCAGAAATTTGGAAACGAGGGCGTGTCCTGCTTCGTGATATGCGATGATTTTCTTCTCTACTTCCGGAATAACCAGGGAGCGTCGCTCGGCGCCCATCATGACTTTATCTTTTGCTTCCTCGAAATCCTGCATGGTAACGGCGTCACGATTCTTTCGCGCTGCCAGAAGAGCCGCTTCGTTAACCATATTGGCTAAATCGGCGCCGGACATCCCCGGCGTGCCTCGGGCAAGGATTTCCATGTTTATATCTTCGCTGAGTTTAATTTTCTTGGCGTGAACCCGCAAAATCCCCTCGCGGCCTCGCACATCCGGGGAGTCCACTACTATCTGACGGTCAAACCGGCCCGGGCGGGTCAGCGCCGGGTCGAGGATATCGGGACGGTTGGTAGCGGCAATCAGTATGACACCGTCATTTGATTCAAAACCATCCATCTCGACCAGCAGTTGATTAAGAGTCTGCTCCCGCTCGTCATGGCCGCCGCCCAGTCCGGCGCCGCGGTGACGGCCGACAGCGTCAATTTCATCTATAAATATAATGCAGGGAGCATTTTTCTTTCCCTGCTCAAAGAGGTCGCGGACGCGGCTGGCTCCGACACCTACAAACATCTCCACAAAATCTGAGCCGGACATCGAGAAGAACGGTACCCCGGCTTCACCGGCAACCGCCCGCGCCAGAAGAGTTTTCCCGGAACCGGGAGGTCCCAGAAGCAAGGCCCCTTTGGGAATTTTTCCCCCCAGTTTCTGAAATTTACCGGGGTCTTTCAAGAACTCTATAATTTCGCGCAATTCTTCTTTGGCTTCATCCACCCCGGCGACATCATTGAAAGTGACTTTAGGCCGCTCATCCGTGAGAAGTTTGGCGCGGCTCTTACCGAAAGAGAAAAGTCCTCGCGGTCCCCCGCCACCCTGCATCTGCCGCAGGAAAAAAAGCCAGATAAATATTAACAGAAACCAGGGAGCAATAGATATAAGGACCGAAAAGTAATTTGGTCCCTCAGTCTTGGCAGAGATAGTGACACCGGCTTTCTCCAGTCGGTCCACCAAAGTAAAACTGTTATCTTCAAATGGAATGCGCGCTTTAAATTTGGTGAAGCGTCCCGGAGTATTCCCCGAAACCAGAGCGGTCTCCGCTTTCAATTTTCCCTCAATCTCTCGCTCGATAAAGGTCACCGATGCAATGTTGTCATTTTCCAGTTGCTTCAGAAATTCGCTGTAACTGATTTCCGCCACATCTTTGCTGGAAGAACTATAAACGCTGTAAATTAGAATGAATGCCAGTATGATTACCAGCCAGAACGCCAGTGACTTGGCAGGTCCTTTCCAGGAAAATGAGTCTCTCCCGTCCGGGTCCTCTTTGGAGGGACGTCCGGACCTTTTTGGATTTTGTGAGGAAAATTTGTCTTTATCTTCGGCACTATTCATTTCAATAAATCCTTACCAGTAATATACACAATTGTCGACAGAATGGCCCGGAAATTGTTGAAGGAATTTACTCTATGACCCGGCCTATAAAAGGAAGATTACGATAACGTTGCGCCGCATCCAGACCGAAACCGATTACGAAATCATTACCGGTCTCAAATCCTCTATAGGCTATATCGACTTCCACTTTCCGGCATCCCGGCTTATCAAGCAGTGTAACAACCGCAATGGTGGCCGGTTCCAGAAATCTGAGACGGTCAATTATCGCCCGCACCGTTTGCCCGGAATCAACAACGCCTTCGACCAAAAGAATATGCCTGCCGGAAATCGATACCTTTGGTCCTCCGGTCATCAAAACCTCGTCATTGGCTCGAAGATGTTCATTGTAACTGGAAGCCGATATAAATTCCAGTTCCACCGGAATGGAGATGTTTCGAATCAGGTCGGCAAGAAATATGACGCACCCTTTCAGGACTCCAATAATGATCGGGTCCCGTTCGGCATAGTCATGCGATATTTCCTGACCCAACTCTTTGATCCTCTGGGAAATCTTATCCTGCGGATAAAGCAGTTCAAACTTGCGTGTCTCCTTAACCCATTCTTCTGATGATTTCAATTTGCAGCACCTTCCTTGTCTCTCTATCTAACTTATATTTATCATCAATCTGATAGCCCGTCACCCAGACAATCCCGCGCGTATCGGTCACGACCAAAATCTCCTCGCGCAAAAAGCGGGGGACTTTCCAATCGGTCAGGAAGTCGCCGACCTTCTTGGTTCCCTTCATTCCCAGCGGCTGAAAACTGTCACCGGCGCGCAGATGTCGGACCAGAAGCGGCAAGACAATCTTATCATAGTCGATATTTATCTTTGCTCCCCCTTTTTGCAGTCCCACTTTTGCCGTCTTTTTAGGTATTAGTTTGCAGGAGAATTCCAATCGGAACCCGGGGATTTTGAATCTTGAGCCAACTTCAAGCGGGATGCCGCTCATCTTAGACGACGGAGCAGAAAATATCAGCAATTCGCGTTCTCTTACGACTCTTGCCCCCCGCTTCAATGAGACCGCTAACCTGTTGCCCGATATTATCTTATTTATGGCGGTGATTTCAGCCGAACTCCCCGCCCCGGCCTGATTCATCATCTTCTCCATGGCTATTTTCAAGACACGATCCCTCAGCGCCTCATCATATACCCTCAATTTATTCAAATCAAGCAGTATTTTCCCGGCCGGAGTAATTTGAGATATCCGGTCAAATTCCGCCTGAGCGATACCTAAAAGGAACCGGTCCTGTTTGACTGCAATTTCGGCGAATTGCCGGACCGTTTTGCGATATCCCGCCCCAAAGTGCTTTTCAATAACTGGCAACACTTTGTTCCTTATATAGTTACGGCTATAGTCCACCCTGAAATTGGTATGGTCCAGAAGATAACTGATTTTCATCTGTCTTAGATAGGTCTCAATCTCGCACCGCTCGACTTCAAGCAATGGTCTAATATACTTGCCGTTCCGCGGCTTCATCGGCTCCAGCCCCTGAGGACCGGTCCCACGCAAGAGTCTAAAAAAAATCGTTTCTACGGCGTCGTCGGCATGATGTCCCAGTGCGATTTTGTTGCACTTCTCCTCTCGCGCTATCTCTTCAAGAAGCGCATAGCGCGCCTTCCGCGCCGCTTCTTCCAGCGAAAGTGAGTTTTTCCTGGCAAATCGCGGAACATCAGATTCTCCCGCGACAAAATCGATACCGAGACGGTGACAGAGTTCCGCGCAATATCGCAGTTCTTTCACCGCGGCCCGTGGACGTATCTGGTGATTGATATATGCAGCGCAAAGCCGGAATTTCAACCGGGCCGAAATTTGCCGGAGAAGATAGAGCAACGCGGTCGAATCTGGCCCGCCGGAGAAAGCAATCAATACCCGGTCGCCTCTCTCAATAAGTCCCAATCGTCTGATAAATTCTTCAATCCTGTCATCCAACTGCATGATGTAATTATAGTTTCCCGACGCGGCAAACTCAACAGGTAATCTCCGATTGACACCATTATTGCCAGTCGCTATATTCGCCTTTTCAATTGCCGGAGGATTTGATGAAACAGCCGAATGTAACCCCGCAAATGGTGAAAGACCACGGGTTGTCTGATGACGAATATAAAGTGATAATAAAGATACTGGGGCGCGAACCAAACTACACGGAACTGGGAATCTTTTCCGTAATGTGGTCGGAGCATTGCTCTTACAAGAACTCCATCGCTTTGCTGAAAACTCTGCCGCGCGACGGCGATTGTCTTCTGGCAAAAGCGGGCGAGGAGAACGCTGGCGCCGTTGATATCGGTGACGGGCTGGCAGTCGTTTTCAAGATTGAATCACACAATCACCCGTCGGCGGTTGAGCCGTATCAGGGCGCCGCGACCGGTGTCGGCGGAATTTTGCGCGATATCTTTACTATGGGGGCGCGCCCCATCGCTTCCCTTAATTCACTTCGCTTCGGTTCTCCCGAAAATCCCCGTGTCCGCTATCTGATTGACGGCGTCGTCCGCGGTATCGGTGATTACGGTAACTCCTTCGGCGTTCCAACCGTTGCCGGCGAAACTTATTTCGACGAGGCATATACCGGCAATCCTCTGGTAAATGCCATGGCGGCCGGTATCGTTAAAACCGACAAGATGATTTCCGCGGTCATCAAAGGAGACGGCAATCCGGTAATGATTGTCGGTTCCAAGACGGGACGTGATGGCATTCATGGCGCTACTTTCGCTTCGGAAGAGATTTCCGAAAAATCGGAATCAAAAAGACCTTCCGTCCAGATTGGCGACCCTTTCACCGAGAAACTTCTGTTGGAAGCGACTTTGGAGGTGATTGATAAAGGACTGGCGGTCGGCATTCAGGATATGGGTGCGGCCGGTATCACCTGCAGTTGCTCCGAAATGTCCGCCCGCGGCAATTCCGGGGTCACGATAGATATCGAAAAAGTGCCGGTGCGCGAACCGGGTATGACTCCTTACGAAATTCTCCTTTCGGAGTCGCAGGAGCGGATGCTGGTTTGTGTCAAGAAAGGGAAAGAAAAAGAAGTTGAAGAGATTTTCAGGAAATGGGAACTGAATTCAGCCATTATTGGCGAAACCAACAGCAGCGGGATATTCCGCGTCCGTCTAAACGGCGAAACCGTTGCCGAGATTCCCTCGGAATCTCTGGTGCTGGGGGGGGGCGCGCCGGTCTATACAAGAGAAACCAGAAAGCCCGAGCGTATCGAGCAACCGGCGCATCTGAATCTCGCGGACTTTCCTCTCAGCCGCGACTGGAATAAAGACCTTCTGAGCCTGCTTGCCTCTCCCAATATCTGCAATAAAGATTGGGTATATAACCAGTACGATTCAATGGTCCGTACCAATACGGCGCTTGGACCCGGCTCAGACGCCGCGGTCATGCGCATCCGCAAGACGCGGAAGGCTATCGCCTTCACCACCGATTGCAACGGCCGGTACTGCTATCTTGACCCTCGCGTGGGAGCCCAGCAGGCGGTGGCGGAAGCGGCCCGCAATGTCGTCTGTTCCGGGGCCCGCCCTGTCGCCATTACCAACTGCCTCAATTTCGGAAATCCCTATAAGCCGGAAATCTATTATGGCTTCGCCGAAGCGGTTGCCGGCATGGGGGAGGCCTGTCGGATATTCGGCACTCCCGTTACGGGAGGCAATGTCAGTTTTTACAACGAAGACCCGGACCATGCGGTCTTCCCAACTCCGGTAATTGGGATGCTCGGCATCGTCGATGATATCTCCGACATTACCACACAATGGTTCAAAGATGAAGGCGACCTGATTTTCCTGGTCGGCGAAAACCGGGAAGAACTGGGCGCTTCAGAATATCTCCACACCATATTCGGCAAGAATGTCGGACCGGTGCCGCAGTTAGATCTCACTTTTGAGAAATTGCTGCAGGATGCGCTCCTTGCCGCCATCAAAGCCGGATGGGTAAAATCGGCTCACGACTGCTCTGACGGAGGACTGGCGGTTGCCCTTGCAGAAGGGGCAATTTCCAATCGGGACAGAATGATTGGCGCTGAGATTTATCTTGACGATAACATCCGCCCCGATGCTCTTCTTTTTGGCGAGACCCAATCCCGTATCATAATTACCGCTTCTGAGACGACTGGAGAAAAACTGGTTGACCATTTTGCCGCTGCCGGCTTGCCGATAGCCGCTATCGGACGTGTCGGCGGCAGGTTCCTCAAAATTAACGACGAGATAAATCTCTCAATTGAGGAAATGAATTCCGCCTATTACGAGAGTCTGCGAACTAAATTGGAAAGGTTTTCGTGAAAATTCCGATATATAGAAGAAACGGTCTAAGATATATCGGGAATTTTGATGAAAGCACTTTTGGTTCAGCCGGCTGACCAGACCGCGGTGGAAATTGAAGCCCTTCTGAGCGAATGCCGCACGGTCTCAACCACACTGGCGCATTCCTTCAGCGACGGACTTAATCGGATTGAATCCGACCCCCAGATTGAAATCATCTTTGTCGACGCCTCCGTCAAGAATTCTCATGGACAGACCTTTGCCGAGTATCTCAAGCGGTTAGAGCGATTTTTCTGGCTTCCCATTGTCGTCACGTCCAAAAAGTGGACCGCCGAATCTGTCCAGGCGGCTATTCAATCGGGCGCTACTGACATTATGGCGCTTCCCATCGAACCGGAAAAATTTATTACACGTGTCCGCCAACTGCTGTCACAGGGAGCGCCCCGAATTCTGGTGGTGGACGATGAAGAAGGTATTCGCGATATTCTACAGCAGATTCTGGAACTGGAACGGTTTCGGGTCGTTACCGCCTCTCGCGGGGATGAAGCGATGGGGTTGATAAAGAATCAGAAAATCGATCTGGTTGTCACAGATATAATGATGCCGGGGATGTCAGGTCTCGACCTTCTCGGCAGCGTAAAATCGCAGTACCCCGATATTCCGGTCATACTTATCACCGGTTATCCCGGCAATTATTCTACCCACGATACCATAGCGGCCGGCGCCGATGGTTACTTCAGTAAACCGTTTCATAATATGGCGCTCCTCAGCACTGTGCGCAAAGTTCTTCGCCACAAACGGGGATAATATCTGCCTTTTGTTTCCATAATGCCGTACACAAGGCTTCGGCCTGACGGACCAAATTTATTTCAGAGCTGCCGATAAGACGTCACGGCGCGACGCCGGTATGGCAGTCGAAGCAGCCCATCTCTTTCCAGGCTTCGCCGGTCACTTCATCGGGATGGACAAACTCCAGACCTTCCTGAGTGGTCGCCACCTGGGCTCGTTCGCCGCTCCCCTGTGAAAGTATAGTATGGCAGGCGTTGCAGTCACGGGTGATAGTCAAACCATCCTCGCTGGTATGATTTCCGGCGTGACAGCGCATACAGCCGGGATAGGCAAAATGCCCGATATTATTCGGATACCCTTCCCAGCGAACTTTCATCTCGGGGAAGATATTTTGCGCAAACGCCTCCTGCGTGGCAATTACTGCTTCATCCACCCGGACTCGCTTCTGCTGGTATAATTCCGGGTAACTCTTGCGGTAATAATCGGTGATATAATTGGCAATCTTCTGAAGCCCCTCTTCCTCTGTATCGTATATCGTCGCCATCGCCTCCACCGCTACTCGCTTTGCGTCAGGAAGCCCCCGGTCTATTTTCCCCGTCAGGATGGCTAAGTCTATCATATGGTCAGGAGAATTATACACATGACTGGGACGATTATGGCAATCCATACAGTCCATTATTCGCTTCTCCGCCTGGGCAATCTCTTCTTCAGAGAGAGGATTCTGCGAGTCCTGGTAGGTCGTGACCCGCCCAGTCTGTAAATCGGTAATTCGCACCCAGGGGACTTCCTGACGGCGCTCATCGCGGACAATATATTCCACCCTGACTCCGATATTCATATGCCAGTGAATGCCGGCGGTTTGTCCCGTCTTGGGGTCGCCTCCGCCGGTTTTAATCAGCATATTTATAGGCCAGGAAGTATTGGCGCTATCATACATGTAATGATTAAACTGCCGCTGTTGCGCCCCGAAGAATTTTCCGGGCCAGTGGCACTGCTCACAGGTTTCCTGCGCCGGGCGAAGGTTCTTTATCGGCGTCGGAATCGGCCGAGGATATTTGTTTGCGGCTGTGGCGTAAACCTGGTAAGCGCCCGAGAGTTTCGACTTGGCATACCACCCCGCGCCGGGACCGACATGACAGGCGGTGCAGGCGACACGGGCGTGCGGCGAGTTCTGGTATGCCACATATTCCGGTTTCATCACCGAATGACAGGTCTTGCCGCAGAAGGTGACCGATTCACTGTAATGATATGCTTCGTAACTGCCCACTGCGCTAAGTGCCAGAAATATTATGGTTCCGAAAAAGAAAATGAAAGTGGCATTCCTATGACTTCTTTTATTCAAGTCGATATAAGGCCATTTCGGCACCGATTCCTGTCCCTCCCGTTTCCATTTTCGCCAGGTGCGGAACATCCCTATGGGAATCAGGAGCAAACCGAAAAGGAGTATCGGCGGGAGGACCATATATAGAAACATCCCGAAGTAAGGATTGGTATCCTCGCGGTAGGCGGCGATGGCGAGAAGTATCAGCATCAAAAGCGCCGCAATAACGGCAATAAATACTCCGGCGGTGCTGAGCCAGTTGTATACTAAACGGGGCAGTTTTATATCGCGCATAGTTAACCTCGCAAAAGGACCCTTAACAAATTACAGCGGGGTTTAATCTACTCAAATTCAGTTATTTTTCAATTGATTTTATTCGGAGATAAATGGCTATTACCAGAATTGTAATCAGAAGAGTGGCGATTCCGAGCCCTTTGCGCCGGAAATAATACTCCTCAATCTTCTTTTCCCCCTGAATGGCGATATTCTGCGCTGAGGTTATGCCCGGTTCGGCGACTTTAGACACCGCTTCCGGGTCGAAAGTATGAACCGCCGTGCCGGTCTGAATAATCGCCTGCTTGACTTCATTGAGCGCAAAACGCTCGTCGGTCACCAGCATCCCTTTCATATCCGCGGTATCAATCCTGGCAAGGGCGGCATTATAGATGGAATTGATGTTAACCAGCGTCTCATAAATTCTGGCGGCGGCAACATAACCGCCGGTGCCGTCGTCAGGGGCATGGCACTGCACGCAGAGCGATGAATCAGAGACGCCGACCCAGTGCATCTTAGGCTTCTCAATAAGATGATTGGAATGACAGGTCTCACATTCGGGATATCCCATGGCGTCAAAGGCTTCTTTATGCGGCGACTTGGCGAAGTTATCGGCAATCAAGGTGTGACAGAGCCCGCAGACGGCCGACAGCGATGTCACCCCGGGCGGAGTGGCGCCGTGATTTCCGTGGCAGTCGTTGCACGCCGGCGCGCTAATATCTTTCTTGTCCAGTAACGCCCTGCCGTGGACCGACCGGATATATTTCTCATGCTGGTCGGTCGTAATGCCGTAACCGCTCATATAGTCGGCGTCAGCGTGACAATTGGCGCAGGTCTTGGGAATATTTATCGGGTACACCGCTGAGGTCGGCTCCGCCGCCGGCTGGATGCTGTGAGCCGTATGACAGGAAATGCAGGTCGCTACTTTGGTATCCCCCTGTTCAAAAAGCCTCTTACCGTGTACTGAAGTTTTGTACTTGTCCAACTGGTCGGTCGGAAGTGAGGGATTGAATTTAACCATGTAAGCCGGATTGCTGTGGCAGGAGGCGCAGAACTGATTGACCTCTTTGGCTCCGGGAACGCCTTTATACCCTTTGCTCTTGCGGACAGCGTCCATATCGTCGAGAGTCGGGTCGCCGCCATGGCAGGAAGCGCAACTCAGCCCCGCTTTGCTGTGAATATCTTGCTGGAACTGTACTGAGGGGGCGTCAAGACCTTCCTCCCAAGAACTATGGCATTCCAGACACTGGTCGGCGGCAAGAGCGGCCACGGTCAATACCCCCAGCCAGAGCGGAAGAAGAATCAAAACGTTTCTGAGACCGGAATTTGTTTTCATTCGAGTATATATCCCAGTATGGTTAGTACCGCAATAAAAGCCAACACCGCCCACCCGAAGGCGATAATCAGGGTCGGTTTCTTGCCGGAGGAAAATTTCCCCGCAAGAAAAGGAATCAATGTCCAGACAATCCCGCCCGCTGTGAGGATTATAATGCCGGCCAGTTCACCTTCGATAAAGAGAAGGTGCGCTGGCAGGACTTTTAGCGCCTGAAAGGCGAACATGAAATACCATTCCGGCCTGATAACCGGCGGCGGCGGCGCAAAGGGGTCCGCCTTCTGACCCAGGGGCCAATGAACCACCCCGATGCCATCCGGGAAAAAGACTGCCAGGACCGCCAGCAGGTTCAGCATAATAAGCCAGACCAGTAATTCCCGCATGATGAAGTTAGGGAAAAAGGGGCGATATTTTTTGAATTGCGGGTTCGCCGCCCATTCCAAAGGCTCCGACATCCCCTGACGCTGAATGAAAAAGAGATGCAATGACAAAAGCACCGCGAATACTCCGGGAAGTACCGCCACATGCAGACCGAAAAATCTTCCGATAGTGGCGCCGGTGACATCCTCGCCGCCGCGCATCAATTTCATCAGAAAATCCCCTACACCGGGAATGGCCCCCGCCATACCGGTGCCGACACGCGTGGCGAAGAATGACAATTCGTTCCAGGGAAGAAGATAACCGGAAAATCCAAAAGCCAGCGCCAGCGCCAGAAGAAATATTCCGGTAACCCAGGTCATCTCGCGCGGCTTGCGATAGGCATGCGTGAAAAAGACCGAAAACATATGTATGAAAGCCGCCAGAATCATCAGGTTGGCTGACCAGGAATGGATGGAACGAATGAGCCAGCCAAAGGAAACTTCCGAAATAATGAATTTGACCGACTCATAAGCCGAATCGGCGCCGGGGCGGTAATAAAGGAGCAATAATATTCCGGTCACCACCTGCACCACAAAGAAAAAGAGGGAGATGCCCCCGAAGTAGTACCAAAAGGAATGAGAATGCTGCGGCACCACCTTGTGCGACATATAATCGACCAGCGTCTGAATATGCAGACGCTCATCGACCCAGTGGAAAAGACGATTCTCTCTGGCGATTTTGTCTGCCAAGATTAACCTTTCGCTTCCGCGACAAAGATGTCGCCGGTGGCATTATCCAGATGCACGGTATAAGCAGTGAGCGGTCGCGGCGGCGGTCCCGAAATGTTGCGCCCTTCCAGGTCGTAGCGGCCGTTATGACAGGCACACCAGATTATCGACAGGTCTTTGCGATACTGCACCGTACAGTCAAGATGGGTGCAGACGGCATTAAAGGCTTTCAATTCATTCTCTGGAGTAATCAAGATGATGCCAACATTTCTGCCGAACTTGAATATCCGTGATTTTTTTTCATCCTCCTGAAGTTCCTTCAGTTTGAAAGGGAGTTTTACCTGCGAAACATTTGCCTCTCCGGAAGGGGGAGGAATGACATATCTATAAACGGGATAGAAGACCGACCCGAGAAAGGCAACCAATCCTCCGCCAATCAGCCAGTTCAGGAAGTTTCTTCTATCATCTCTGATTTCGTCCAAGAATCCTCCAACAGAATTTCACAAATATAACCGTTCTTGTCCGGTATTATAGAAAATAGCGGCGGATTTTTCAACAGCAAAATCGTTCAGGCTATTCGCCGTACCGTTTTTCATAGAACTTCTTGATTTTTTCCAGCGCATCTTTGCCCATGCCATCGCGGTGCCACTGGTGTCCCGGAATCTCATAGAGATATTTATCCATCAATTCTTTTGCCATCTCTTCGCCGGCGACTTCTTTCAGTTCCGGGATAAATTTGGTGTAAAAATGCTTTCCGACTTCATACAATCCGTGCCACCAGGCGTAATCAGGTCCCTGCATAGAAGCGCCGTGACGCGCCCGCCGTCCCTCATGATGCCATATCTCGTACCAGGTCCATTCGATCGGGTCGTCAAAGTCCGGCGGTGTGATTTTTCCGGCCGCTTTCAGTTCATCGATAATCGCTTTGCCGGGGCGGGCAAATTTCTCGTTGTACAACACCACTAAATCATCGAACTGGGCGTAGGCGCCTTCCACAAAAGTTTTCTCATGACATTGCGTACAGACATTTTGCATCTTCTGCCGCCGCTCCTGCCAGGACAGGGTCTGCTTTACTTTTTTCTTTTCGCCTTCGCCGAGGCTGTGCATTTCGCCCGCCTGCGGAAGCAAAGGAGCATCCCCCAGAATATCCTCTTTGGAATCATCTTCATATACCACCATATTCAACTTCACTGAAATCGGCGGCCGCAGTGTCCAGGAGATTCTCTCGCCGACATCGTGCGTAACCCCTTCTTTCCCCGCCTCCGACATATGGCATGAAGCGCAGGTTGGTCCCGTGAAATATTCCTTGCCGGCGCGCCACGGCTTCGCATCGAGATTCAGCTCCTCGCGATTGGCATGGTAGAGAACGCCATGTTTTGATTCGTTCCAGACCTCGATTTGAGGATGGTCGGGACCGAGATGACACTTGCCGCAGGCTTCCGGCTGACGTGCCTGCTTCACCGAAAACTCATGCCGGGCATGGCAGGCCGAACAGGAGCCCCAGGAACCGTCAGGATTAATTCTTCCCATGCCGGTGTTAGGCCAGGTATCGGGAGTGGGACGTCCGTTGGCGTCGACTTTTACAATGGAACCGTGACATTGACGGCATCCCACCGCCACAGCCGGCTCGCCGCCGACCACTTCTCCCAGAAGATTATCAAGGGAGCCGAGAATCTGCGCCGCTTTAGCATGATGAGACCCTTTCTGCTCCGAGTATTCTTTCTCATGGCACTGCGCGCAGTCTTTGGGTGATACGATTATCGCTATCCGCTCCCCATTGTGCAGGAAACCATCGACATCATCCTTGCCGGCCTGATGGCAATCTATACAGGTCACACCGGCCTCATTATGTTTCGATTTTTCCCACTGGCCCACAATCCCCGGGGAGATGGTCCGGTGACACGTGATACATGCTTCGCCGCTTGAACTCTGCGCTGATATTTCTGATGGTACGACTGCCAGAAAAAATGCCAAAAGTACCATCGCCGTTCCAATATTGTACCTTCTTGTTCCCAACACGTTACCTCCTTCGGGCGATTTTCACCGCCGCCACAAGTAAGTAAGATTATTTCTCAGATATAAATCGCCGCAAAATAGATAAAATCAATCTCAATTCATTGACTTATGTCAAGATTAATGAAATTGAATTTCTTTGTCAACCTTACATTGCTTCCAAATAGCATCAAAGTTATCCACATTTGCGGCATTCTCAACGGTTGCGCCGAATTTCGTATAATCTCTATTTTTGACTGACCGACCTGTACTGCCCGGTCAGGAATTGCCAAAAGCAGATTTTGACGGAAACAAATCTTGCCCCTGCGGCGTTGCAAGCGTTGATAGAGAAATCAATGTTTAAAGCGAATAGTCAGTGACTCATTGAGAAAGGACAAGAATATGCAGGAAAGAACAGGGCAATTCACCTTCGGCGGCAAGCCGTTTACCATGGTGGGACCGGAACTCAGAGTCGGCGACAGGGCTCCCGAATTCGAACTTACCGACAACGATATGAAACCGTTCCGTCTCTCCTCTCAAGCGGGAAAGACCGTCATTCTCTCGGTAGTCTCCTCGCTGGATACCTCCACCTGCGATATCGAAACGCGCCGTTTCAATCAGGAAGCGGAAAGACTCGGTGACGATGTCGTCATATTGACCATCAGTATGGACCTGCCGTTTGCGCAGAAAAGATGGTGCGGCACCGCCGGTATTAATCGAGTAAAGACTCTATCTGATTATAAAGAGGCCACCTTCGGGAAAAATTACGGCGTCCTCATAAGAGAGTTGTATCTACTCGCCCGGACCGTTTTTGTCGTGGACAGCAAGGGTGTCATAAGATATATCCAGCGCGTGAACGAAGGCAGTCACGAGCCGGACTATAAGGCGGTTCTCAACGCCCTGGCTGAACTGGCTAAATAATCAATTTTGAAAGCAGAATTTAGGACTCACAGAACTGAAATTAGAAAGGATAAAACAATGATTAGCGACAAGATGCAAAAAGCGCTCAACGACCAGTTGCGCGAAGAGTACTTTTCATCCTATCTCTATCTCTCTATGGCGGCTTACTTCCATTCACGGAATCTTGACGGTTTCGCCAACTGGATGATGAAACAGTCGGATGAGGAAAAAGGGCACGCCATGAAGTTCTACGAGTATATCAATGAGCAGCAGGGGAAAGTGGTCCTCGGCGCTCTGGAGAAACCGCAGACTGATTGGGCGTCGCCTCTGGCAGCCTTTCAAGATGCTTACAAGCACGAGCAGAAGATCACCGGACTGATTCACAATCTGACCGACATGGCGATGGCGGAGAAAGACCACGCCACCCATATCTTCCTGCACTGGTTCGTGGAGGAACAGGTTGAGGAAGAGTCCAATGTCTCCAAAGTCGTGGAGATGCTGAAAATGGTCAATGACCATCCCCAGGGACTTCTTATGCTCGACCGCGCCCTGGGCGAGAGAAAATAAACAGGCATCGTCAGTCTGAAAAGACGATTGAATTCTAAGGAGCGGGAAGTTATATTCCCGCTCTCTTTATTTAAGGTCGGAAAACGGGCGAAAGGCGGAGATTATGGGCATAGAAAAGATTGAAAAATTCCGTGAAGAGCGAGAGCGATTGAACGAAATCGTCATGAAATATGCCGGCACCAATATCAAGCGGTTTTACAATATTGACTGGCAGGTTTACAAAGATGGCGCTCTTCCGGCAAAAACCAAAGAACTTCTCGGGTTTGTGGCGTCGATGGTTCTGCGATGCGACGACTGCATTTTGTATCATCTCCTTCAATGTCATCAGTTGGGAATAAGTAGTGAAGAAATAGAGGAGGCGACCTCTGTCGCCCTGATAGTCGGCGGCTCCATTGTCATCCCCCATATGCGACGGGCTCTTCAGGCGTGGGATGACCTCCAGCAAACGGCTACTGCTAAATAGAGGACCCCAGACCTATGAACACAAAGAGAGAGATTTTCGACAGCATCAAAAAGGAAATCGACCTTCTCCTTTCGGACGCCGGCTCCCGCGACCAGAAACTTGCTGGCATCTGCAAAATCTTAAACGAGCGACTGCCGCACTATGACTGGGTGGGATTTTATCTGGTCAATCCAGCCCATCCGCGCGAACTTCTACTGGGACCTTTTGTCGGCGCGCCGACCGAACATATCAGGATTCCTTTCGGCAAAGGAATCTGTGGCCAGGCTGCCGCAAACAAAGAGGTCTTCGTGGTCGATGATGTCACCCGGGAAACCAATTACCTTTCCTGCAGCCCCTTTGTCAGGTCGGAAATTGTCCTCCCGATTCTCCACGACGGTAATATTGTTGGGGAACTGGATATTGACTCTCATATAGCCGGCAATTTTGATATTGATGACAGAGTTTTCCTGACCGAACTCTGCAAGAATCTCTCTTTGATATTCTGAAACCGTCGCAGCCCGGTTGTAGTTTCTCCTTAATTCAATCTGGACTACCGGAACCTATAAAGACGTCTTTCGATAACTTCCTGGTTAATAACAACTTAGTGACGGCTAAGATTCCTCTTGATTCTCCCGACAGGCTTGCTCATCGTAACATCCAATAAATTCCTGAATTCCGGGAGAGACTATGGGCGAGTTTGTGTACCGCAACCGACATTACAAAATTGATGAGGATGGTTTCCTTCTTAATCCCGCTCAATGGGATTCCGATTTTGCCGAGGGAATGGCGCCAAAACTGGAAATTCCCCATGGTCTGTCCGGCGAGCACTGGCGCGTTATCAATTTTATTCGCGAAACTTACCTGAAAATTGGTCGCTGTCCTCTGGTTTATCAAACCTGCAAATTGAACGGCATACATCTGAAGGAATTGAAAGCGCTCTTTCCTACCGGCTATCTGCGCGGCGCCTGTAAACTTGCCGGAATCAGTTACCGGGAAGGGTTTATGGAGGGGTTCCCGTCGGAAGGGGAGAAACCCGACCATGACGGTACCGCTGAAAAGAGTTATGAAGTCGATGTCCGGGGTTTTCTGATTGACCCGCACGACTGGGACGAGCAATTTGCCATTTTCAAAGCCTATGAAATGAAAATGCCGGAAAAACTGACCGAGGGACACTGGCAGGTTATCAGATTTCTGAGGGAATCATTCAAGAAGAACCATCGAATCCCCACCATATATGAAACTTGCGAGTACTTGCGCCTCAGTATTGACGAATTAGAAAAATTATTTCCCGATGGATATCATCGGGGTGCCGTCAAGATATCCGGCCTGCGGGTACGATGAATTCAGGCCGGCTTAATAATCTTTATCGTTTGATAGTGGGAGCCAGCGGGGCATCGGAGGGGACTCCCGACTTTTTCCGCTCAATATCTTTCATCTTCTCCCGGACAAACTCAATTCGCTCGGAATCTTCTTTTGGCGCGTACTTAAGATAATCCTGGAATGCCGCCAGGGCTTCCTCATAGTTCTTCATCCACTCGTAGGTTGCTCCCAGATTGTAAAAAGCGTTAGCCATCTGTGGTTTCAGAATAGAGGCTTGCTTGAAATCCTCCGCCGCGCCGGCATACTTCTTCAGGTCGTAACGAACCTGCCCCCGGCTGTAATACGCCTCGGCATATCCCGGATTCAGTTCCGCGGCGCGAGTGTAATTCCGCTCCGCCATTTCATCATTGTTTCTCTGGCGATAGGCATGTCCCAGATTCAGGAAGGCGTGGGCGTTGGTTGGATTCAGTCGCACCGCATCAAGAAAGTCGTTGATGGCTAAGTCATATAGCCCTTTACTGAAGTGCAAAATTCCCCGATTGTAGTACGCCGGCGCATACTGGGAATCGACCGATATGGTCAGCGAATAATCATTAATCGCTTCTTCAACATTACCGCTCCGCTCACGTGCCAATCCCCGACTGTAATATGCATCCGTTATGGTCTTATCAAGAGCAATCGCCAGGGAAAAGTCTTTGATGGCATCGTCATATCGTCCCCATGCCCCGTTTATAATTCCCCGCTGGACAAGAAAATCGGCGCTTCCCGGTGAAAAAGAGAGTGCCCGGTCAACCGCCCGCAATGCCTGGGTGTAATTCTTCTGCTGAAAATATTCGGTCGCTTTCTGGGAATAAAATTGCGAGGAATCGACCTGCGCCAGTGATAGTTTCCCGCCGCCGGTCAATCCGAGCGAAATTGCCAGAACAATGGCCGCCCTTCTCATGGCCGACATCTTACATCTATCAAACATTATAATTCTGTTCTTCATAGAAAAGTTATTCTCCCGTAAAAAGATAGTCTTTGCTGCCTGATATATTATACAGCGCTACCAAAGTTTATCATCAAGATTTATTGAACAATCTTTCGGCAAAGTCGAGCGTCCGCTTGACTACCTCCAACGGCGGCTCGGATAGGCGCTCTCCGGTGCCAACCTCAAACAGAACATCGCGCAACTTTGACTTCCCTATAAATTCGGCTAACCGGCGCCAGTCTATTTTCCCCTCTCCGGGCGGGAGATGGTCATCATTTATGCCATAATTGTCCGAAAGATGAGTTGTCGTGATCCGGTCGTAATAGCGGTGCAGCAGATGAAACGGCTCACCGCTCATATTCTCGTGCGAACTGTCGTAGCAGAAGCCGAGCCGTGACGGTCCGAAAATATCAAGAAGCCGTCCGCAAAGCCAGGAACCGCGACTATCGGGCAAATTCTCCACGATAATCATAACCTCTGGCGGCGCTCCGGCAAGAACCCTCTCAACCGCTCCGGCCGAGCGACCCAGGCAGGCCTCCCTGGAATCATCAAAAAAATGATGTGGATGAATTATCACAGACGGAATCAAATATTCCGCCGCTTTTTCCGCTAACTCCAGGGTCAAATCAATCGCCTGCTGTCGGATGCCATTGTCTATCGCCGCCAGGTCATAGTCGCCGCCAAAAGGGGCATGGAGGGATACAATCTCAATCCCGTGCTCTGCTGATGTTTCCCGAACTTTCTCGAAGTGATCTTCTCTGAAAATTCCGGAGTGTTCCCGGTTAGCGCCAATAGAGATAAATTCTACACCACTGGCGGCATAAATTTCGAGTTGTTCGAAAATATCAACAGTATAGTCGAGGGTGGTTGAGAAACCGAAGCGGTAATTTCTTTCATTCATCTTTTGAACATAATGCAATTGTGCCGCTTAATCAAAAGATATCGCCAAAAAGAAAACAGCCTCGCCACGGCGAAGCTGTTTTATCATTCGGACCATCTCAGGATTCCCTTGCCCTCCCTGAAACGATACCCTTGCGGGTATGAACCTACTGCCGTTCGTCCCGCCCCCCATATCAACAGAATAATAAGCCCCTAAATGTCGGGTCCTGTTGTCCGTTCTGGCATTAGATTATGCAATACCTATGCCGTCGACCAATCAAATCGCAAGAGAAATGCAGCCGAAAGTCATTGTCAATAAACGAATTAGAATAGCAGAATGGTCATGGAAAAAGGAGACTTAAGGCTCCGCATAATTCTGTTTGCCACTGAAACAGGTATTTGAAACAGGATATATTCTGAAACAGAGATAAAAGTCGTTCAAACGAGTTCCGTGAAGGTAGGAGTCGAAAGATACCGCTCGCCGGTGTCACAGATAAATGTTACAATCATCTTTCCTTCACTCTCTTTTCTGGAGGCTACCCGCAAAGCGGCGGCCACATTGGCGCCCGAAGAGATACCGGCCAGAATCCCTTCTTCCCTTACCAAACGATGGGTCGTCTTGATCGATTCTTCGTTACTTACGGTCATCACTTCATCCACAATATCCAGATTGAGAACGTCGGGTCTGAATCCGGCTCCAATTCCTTGAATCGGGTGCGGACCCCGCTCCCCTTTGCTTAAGACCGGTGATGCTTCCGGTTCGACCGCTACTAACTTCACCGACGGTTTTCGGGTCTTCAGATATTCACCTGCTCCCGTGATAGTGCCGCCTGTCCCAACCCCTGAAACCAGAATATCAACCGCTCCATCGGAATCCTGCCAGATTTCCGGACCGGTCGTGGTGCGGTGTATAAAAGGATTGGCAGGGTTTTTGAACTGTTGCGGCATAAAAGCATTCGGCGTGCTTGCCACCAGTTCCTCGGCTTTCTTGACCGCCCCCGGCATACCGTCAGGTCCCGGTGTTAAAATCAGTTCAGCCCCGAATGCTTTAAGAAGGTTGCGCCGTTCAATCGACATTGTCTCCGGCATGGTCAGAACCAACTTATACCCGCGCGCCGCCGCAATAAAAGCCAGTGCAATGCCGGTATTTCCTGAGGTCGGCTCAATTATTATCGTATCCTTGGTAATAAGCCCCTTCTTTTCGGCGTCATCCAACATTGACGCCGCTATCCGGTCTTTGACCGACGAGCAGGGGTTGAATGATTCCAGTTTGCCGACTACCTTGCCGGGCAAACCGTTACTCAATCTATGAAGATGAATTAGTGGGGTCTTCCCAATAAGTTCAGTAATATCTTCCGCAATCTTAGGCATCGTTTCCTCTACACTTCTATATGAAATACATCTCTTTATTGGACTGAATCAACTCCAGAACTTCCGATATCTTGAGCGAGCCGAGATATTCGACCACCCGCTTTTCCGCTTCTTTCCAGATGAAAGATAAGGAACCGGGATTCCCTTCCTTCTCCTTTTCACCTCTCATCGGAGATATGATTACTCTCCCTTCAAAAGCGGTTACGACGTCAAGAACCGTGATCGAAGAGGGCTCCTTCGCCAGAATATAACCGCCGTTCTTCCCTCGAGTGGCATCGACAATCCGTGCCCTCCGCAACTGAGATAGCAGAAGTTCCAGGTAGCGGACAGGAACCCCTTGTGAGGTAGCAATCTCCTTGGCTTGCAAAGGACCCTTGCCGTAATGGGAAGCCAACGAAACAACCGCTCGTAAACCGTACTGTGCTTTTAATGAAAGCATATTTCTCTCAATATCCTATCAGGAAATTGGATTATTTGCATATAATACGAAAAATGTCCACTTTACACAAATTTTTATTACTGCCCGGAAATTCCCCAAGACATTTCGCCCCGACCTCCCCAACTGATACGGATTACAATCGATTTTATAAGTTCAGATTTTATTTGAGCCGGCTTAGCGGTAGCCAAAGACTTCCGCCCAGATAATAAGGAGAATCAGGGAAATCCCAATGAAGAGAGCAATTGAGCCAAATATCCTCAATCCCCGGACTACAACCGGCGGCAATGGCTCTACCAGTTTTTTTCCGAATTTTCGCGACTTAATCAACTCGGCATATTCACGGGGGCGGTCCTGCTTCAGTTCTTCCAGCGGGACCCGTCCAGTGAATATGACGGTATCCATTGGGAATTTGTCAGGACGGAAATGCGTATTGAAGAAATGGACCGTGAATATAAATGCGACCGCCAGCAGGGCTTCATCGGAATGTATTATGGTTGCGACATTAACGAACCATCCCGGTAGAAAGAGGGTAAAAAACTCAGGAAACCAGAGAATCAGGCCGGTGCTTCCGATTATGGCGACCCCCCAGAAAACCGCAAAATAGTCAAATTTCTCCCAGTAGGTCCAGCGCCCGTATTGGGGTCGAGGCCCCCTGCCCAGAAACCACTTAACTGTTCCGACCGCTTCCCGGATATCGGTTTTGTTGGGAAGCACGGAATTCTCGGAGAAAAGAAACTTCCTCCAGGACAGTTTCGAGCGCTTCTTCTTTCGCGCTACGTCGTAGATATGCGCCCCGAAATAGAAGAAGGTGATAAGGGCGCAGATGCGGTGAATATATCCGGCCGATTCAAATCCCCCCAGAGTCTCCGAAATCCATTGCGCCCATCCCAGGTAAGAGAACTTGAGAGTCATGCCGGTGATGGCAAGGCCGAGAAAACTGATGATGACCAGGATATGGAGCCGCCGCGGCAGACTCTCGAAGCGCAGATACTCTAACTTACCGCGCTCCTGCTGACGGAGTTTCTTGTGCTGACGCATCATCTGGAAGGAGCGGGGGAGCCACATCAGGGTATGCGTCCCGGCCACGGTCAAGGTTCCCACCAGAAGAATTGTCATAAACCAGAAGGTGTAAAACAGAATCGGATATTTCTGCTTGTCATGATGCGTGGCGTGGGTCAGATAACCGGCGAAACGTCGGTGCGAGCCGGCATGACACTGACCGCAGGTGGCGACAATATTCTGCCGCGAGAGAGTCGATTTGGGATTATATGTGGGCAATATATTATGCGCGCCGTGGCAGTCGTCGCATTTTGCCGCCGCCGTGTATCCTAATTTGGAGACTTTCCCGTGGAATGTGTCGAAATAAGTCTCTGTCACATCTTTATGACAGTGCCCGCATTGGCTTATAATCAAGGTCTTGAAATCGTCTTTGTCGGTGCGCGAAATCGTGTGCGACTGATGGCAGTCACTGCAGGAAGGGAGAGGTTTCTCGCTGTCGGAAACGGCCGGGGAATGGATGCTCTGGACATACTGCTCGTAAATGCCGTTATGGCATCGCCCGCAAGTGTTGGGGAGATTGTCATGGTTTACGCTCGAAACAGCATTGTCTTTGGGCAGGACATGATGAGCTGTGTGGCAGTCGGTGCACATTGCCGTCACTACCAGACCGCTCTGCAAGAGCCCTTTGCCGTGAATACTCTCGGTATAATTCTCCAAGATATTCCGCTGCTCACCGGTATATCGAACTGCCGCCTTATTCCCTTCGCGATGACAGTTCCCGCAAAGGTCGGGCACATTGGTCGGATAGGTCGGCGACTGCGGATTGCGGTGGTCTTTGGTGCCGTGTGTCCCGTGACAATCCCGGCACAGAGGGGCATTCTGATCTCCCCGGTCCGCCAGAGCGCCATGCGTGCTGGTGGCATATGTGGTTAGCACCTCCTCATGACAGATAGAGCAGTCAACGCGGGGCGACACGGTGGTGCAGGGGCGCTCCAGCGACGGGCTCACACCGGTATGGCATTGGGCGCAGGCTATTTTGCGATGAATCGACCCGCGTGTTTCCAATGTGTCAACATACATCGAAATTACCTGACCGTCCTTGATTGCCGTCAGGTTCTTATTGGTATGGCAGGAGAGGCAGTCTTTGTCGGCCATCCCCTGGTCGTAGAATATCCTCCTTATTTCATGAGGCGAATGACAATCGACACAGACCGGGACTTTATTCGGCTCTTTCTCCCAGAGTTCCCCACGGATAACTTTGCGATGCACCTGCTCAATGCGGAAGTGACATTTCTCGCACGTCCTGGCAACATTGCCGCGATAGATGCTCGATTGCGGGTCGGTGTGAGGGAGAACATTGTGCGAGGTATGGCAATCGGTACAGACTGCCGTAACTATTAACCCGCGCTTAAACAGTCCTTCGCCGTGAATACTCTCGGAATAATGGTCAAGAATGCTGTCCTGCGGAATGTTGTACGTCTGGCTGACCGCAGTTCCTTCTTTGTGGCAGTAACCGCATATAAATGGAATGTTGAAACGTGCCACTTTCGACTCCTGCGATTGCACCGGCAGGATGTCATGTGCTCCATGACACGTCCAGCACCGGGGCGCCAGGGGGGCGCCGGCGCGGGCGGTCTGCCCGTGAAGGCTCTTTGCGAACTGCTCCCCAATCGTATCGTGGCAGATACTGCAATCAACCGGGTCGGCGGTCTCATTGTGCGGAAACTCCGTTCCGGCAAGGTCGCCGTGACAGGTGACACACTCCAGTTCCCCATGAACCGACCGCGCAAAGATGTCCTGCTTTACGAAAAGAGATACCGTTTTCCCCTGACGGGTCTTGCTGAGGGTCTCATCGGCATGACAGACCAGACAGTCATCATTACTTTGCGCTTGCGCCCGCGGGGAAAAAGTGACCAGAATTCCCGCCGCCAGGAGTATTAACCACCAGAAACAGCCCCTCTTGATATCGCCAAATATCATGAACTGCTTTTCCTGCGCCAAAATCTAATGTCCAACCGCTTCCGATTTTTCGTCGTCCGAAGTTGCCGACTCCGTATGTTTGCTGAGTATCGGGTCAGCCGGGTGCTCATGTTTGTACCATTCCAGTGGCATCTTGCCGGTGTACCACGAGGGATTCATTGGATAAACGTTAGGGCTGAACACGGTCGAATACATATGCCATATCAATATCGCCAGTGTTGCCAGCCAGGCTTCATAGAAATGAATCACCAGCATCACATCCAGGAATCCCTTAGGGAACCATTGCACGGCAATATTGTCGAACCAGAGGAAAAATCCGCTGATTATCATTATAACCGTACCCCAGACCAGCGCCCAGTACTCGGCCTTTTCAATATAACTGAACCGCCCAAAAGCCGGTTTCTCCACTCCTCTTATTCCCAGGTTGTACTTTATCATCTGGAAAAACTGGCGAAAGTCGTCTTTGACCGGGAAGATATCCCTGAAAAATTGCCGGCCGCGCGGGGTGAACAGATACAGTAGATGCCAGATCACCGATATAATAAAGAGAACGGCCGAGACTCTGTGAATAATCCCTCGAAGGAAAAATCCTTTTTCCCTTCCAAATAGAAGTTGTACCCACCATGATTCGGAATATCTCAGGGAGAAACCTGTAATTACCAGGGCAATGAAGGTAATCATCAGGAAAGTATGCTGCAGCACTTCGTTGGTGGTCATTCTCCGAATCTGGGGTTTGAGAACAACATTTTTTATCTGTTTGCGCAAGTCGATCAGCCAATGGATAATCATCGCGCCGATTATCAGCACTATGACGACGATATAGAAATTGCCGACCACCCTCGCCACCGGCGTCTGCGAAATTCCCGGCGTACCATGAATTGGCGTCTTGGCCATCTCGGCGCTTATCTTGGGATGGCATTCGCCGCAAGTCGCTTGGAGGTTGTCAGGGTGAATTGATGACGTCGAGTCAGTGTGCGGCAGTATCCTGTGCGCGCCGTGACAAGAAGCGCAATTGGCGACCGTCAAGTCGCCGGCTTTGCTCTTTAACCCATGATAACTGTCAACAAAAGAACGAAGACGGCCGGTGGGAATGCCGTATTTTTCATTAAGGTACGCTGATTCATGACAGGGGGAGCAGGTCGCCTCCGCCAGACGCACCGGGCTGACCGGCGAACGGGGGTCGCTGGGGGCGATTATGCCATGCTCACCGTGACATTTAGTACATACCGGTGCATCGGTCTGTCCCCGTGCCACCAGTTTGCCGTGTATTCCCTCCCAGTAGTCGTATTCGATATTGCGATGGCATTGCCCGCAAGTCTTGGGAATGTTAAAGTGATTTATCGGCGATTCCGGATTATTGGGCGCCAGAATTTTATGAGCCGTTCCGTTTGCCGAATGGCAATCATTGCAAGTGGCAGCCGAATAAACCCCGCCGCGTGAGGCTTTACCGTGAACGGACCCCCCATACACCCGTACGGCGTCACCATAAAGTATTTCATGCTTTTTTATCAAGTCCAGGTTTTCATGGCAATTGCCGCATGTTCCCGGAAGATTCTGCGGATTCACCCGCGAATGTCGCTCGGTCGATTTCAAAATATCATGTCTGCCGTGACAATCGGCGCAACCGGGAATATCCTCGCCCGTCGGAACTTCCAGCCGTCCATGGTATCTGTAAATCTCCGCTTCACTGCTATGACAGGTGCCACAGTTGACTTTATCCAGTTTCTCGGGATGGGGAACCTCCGTGATGTCGGCGTGACAATCAACGCAATTGAACCCTTTATGTTCTGATGAGGAAAGAGAACTGTCAAAAGTCGGCGCCGCCTCACCTGATGATTGGTCATGACAGGTAAGACAATCGTCATTTGATGGCGCCCCAGTCTGAGCCAGCGAAAATATCGGCATCAAAATAATTACAAACAACAATACCCAGCGCTCCGTGCCACGGGCAATCTGTCTTATATTATCATCCGGCATTTTGTCCCTCATCGGTCTTTGATTGCTGCCTTTTGCACTATAATGTCTCATAACAAATCTATATCATTTTTATCCTATTTATCGGGAATATATCTATGGAAATTGACACGGGCAAGTGAAAACTTTCACTTTTGGGCAATTCTTTCGCATTTTTTGAATAAAAATTTACTTTTTTGTCTTTTTTTCACCGCCGCGGAAGGTGCATTTCATCGCCGCTAACAGCAATGCGACTCCGGAAAGATATATCCAGTACTGAAATGGCTGTGGATTTTGTTGTTTCAGAGTCGCTTCAGTATCTGCCATAAAGGTATAGAGAATTGCGGAAATACCCGCCAACGTCAAGCCATAAGCGATAAATGGGGGTCTAAATCGCATTTCTTTCTTATAGAGGCGAAGTATCAAGACCGCCGCAGCAATCATTATTACCGAGATGACTAACGGCGCCAAAACCGGTCCAATCCAGGGGAGAGGAATCAGAAAAAGTATATCCCAGTCCTTAAGCGAAAGGGGCCAGTCCAACAGTAGTTTCAGGTAGATATAGTAGAATATATCCCAGATGCCGAAGGCGAATATGAAATAGGCAAACCTCTCCCAGAAACGGCGGGCAGCAACAGCCGCTACCGCTAACAGCATAACGATAGTCGATGCCTCACGGGCTAATTCTATTCTCAGAATATCCGCCGGCATGACTCTCAGCGGAAACGTGAATCCCTCCGGGTAATAGAGCGCCCTTAGATAGACCACCACCGCCGCTTCGATAAATGCCATGGCTGCGGCAAAAAGGAACACCAGGAGAAGTTTCCGTCGATGGCGATCGCTGGCATGAAAAACCATTAGAATCCGATTACCTCTGAATAGGGCCGTTGCTCAAATATAGAATTTCTGAACCGTTTCGGCAACTTAATTAGCCGGCGGCTCGGCCGCTCGCCTCTTTACTTTCTGACAGTGGTTGATTATTATCAATTCCGTTCATCACTTCTGGAAAGATGGTTTGCTATGTCCGATGAATTAACTCTCCTTGCCGCCACAGCCGTTTCTCTCGGTTTAATTCATACCATTATAGGACCTGACCATTATCTCCCCTTCATTGTGCTGGCCAAGGCGCGCCGCTGGTCTGCCGCCAAGACCGCCTGGATAACATTCTTGTGCGGCCTGGGGCATATCGCCAGTTCGGTCCTTCTCGGGTTTCTCGGCCTCTCTCTGGGGCTGGCGGTAGCGAGCTTGGAAGATTTCGAATCGGCGCGCGGGAGTATCGCCGCCTGGGGGATGATTGCTTTCGGACTGGTCTATTTTATCTGGGGCGTTCGACGCGCCATCCGCAACAAGCCGCATCGTCACATCCATGTTCATGCCGATGGCTCCGCTCATGACCACGAACATAAACATCAGAATGAGCACC
>DYGG01000030.1:0-18475 GCA_020724775.1 Ignavibacterium sp.
ATTTTTTCTGAAGCGAAAGCTCTTTTTCAAGCCGTTGATTCGGTCCCGCGAGAGTTTCGCCGATGATTTCGCGGGCGGGATATTCCGAGTCTCGCTGATTTGCTATTCGCTCGGGATGGCGATAGCGGTTTATGGGCTGGCTTTCTTTTTCCTCGGAGGAGAGTTTGTTCACCTGTTTTTCTTTGTTTTTCTTTCATTTATAACTTTTCAGGTGGTGCGACCGCGGATGGGGTTTCTGGAGGAGGTTCTATCGGCGCAGGAGAAGCATGTAGAGGAAGGGCGGTATTGGCAGGAGAAGAGGTAATCTCAGCAGAGAATGAAAGGGAAATGTGTCAAACAAATACAACGTTGACCTGAAAACGACCCAAAGTCGTCAATTTGCGATGGGTATGCTAATGAATATTGCCTGTCCTATTGGGGTATTCTTGCTCTTCTATTTCTACCATCTCAAAGGGATTGCAATGACCCAAATACACTGGGATAATGTAAATGTGCTATTCTGGATCTTTACTGGTATATCGTTAATATATAATGCAGGAGCAGGCATTCTGCTGAAGAGAAGTCTCTTGCGTCATCCGATCATACGATCAGAAGAGCAGTTTAGTGTTGATTTCACGAAATGGTACTTGTTGCGGTCTCAGGCAGTTCTTTGCATGAGTTTTGTCTGGGTATACGGGATGTTTTTGCGTCTTGTGGGAGCAAGGATTGAGTACATGCTATTTTTCGTAATACTGTTGTTTGTCATTTTCTTGATACTCTACCCCAGGCCAAAATTCATTGAGAAGGTTTTGGCCGCACAGGAGCATTTCGTAGAGGAGGGTAAATTCAGAAAGAAGACATTTCTGGACAGATGATATTAAATTGGGTCCTGTTGTTTCCCGTCCAGCCTAACGCGCCTCTCAGACCGGGCGACTGAAGTCAGAACATATGATTCCGAGGGGAGCGAAAATTACAGATTACGGAATAAAAGCGGAGAGGCTGGGATTTGAACCCAGGGTCCGCTCACGCGAACAACGGTTTTCGAGACCGCCCCGATCGGCCGCTCCGGCACCTCTCCATCAACATGCAGATCAGAAATCTACCCCCAATCTATAAATTAGTCCCTGCTTGTAAAGTCTAAATTTAATGTAAGGAAGGCGGTCTAAAACTCGAATTCGATTCCAACCAATGGAAGGAATCTCCACTGCTCAACTTCTTTGACTTTCCTTTCGGTGTAGTCCCAGTAATATGTGAAGATGTTCTTGCGGTCGTATACGTTCCAGGCAGAGATATACAGAATGACATTGGATTTCTTGAAGTTGAAACGCCGGTCGACGCGAAGGTTAAGTGAATGATAATCGGGATAACGAAACTCGTTGATGAGGCGGCGGTCATGAATTTCCCGGCCGTAATGATCGGATAACTCGCTTTCTATTGGCGTATACGGACACCCCCCGGCAAAAATCCACCGCAAACTGAATTCCCACCTGTCATTCGGTTTATAGCCGCCCTCGGCGCTGAGAATGATGCGATTATCGAAGACCCTGTTGCGCCAGATTCCAAGCAAATCGCGGTATTGCGACCGAAACCAGGAACCGCCCAGAAGTCCGTAAACTCCTCTTCTGAATTTCTTCTGAATGGTCAATTCCACTCCATAAGAGCGTGCTCTTCCATCATCGCGCAGGTCGGGATGGTAATGCCAGTATTCATTATAAAATATTTCATCAATAATGAATAGTTCCGGCTCTCTGGCATTCATGGGGAAGTTGTAGTACCATTTATAGTATCCCTCAATGCGGCAGCGGGTGTCCTCAGCAAATAATCTCTCGATGCCGAGCACGGCATGGTATGCGAGCAAATCATCAAAGAGCAGATTGCTTTGTTTCTGGACAAGAAGTGATGGGGGGTGGCCCTGGTGATATACTCCCGCGGCGGCATTTAACCTGGTTCTTTCAGACAGGCGGTATGAAATCGCCGCGCGCGGCGAAAGAGTAAGGTTTTCCGTGTAATCGGAGTAGTCAGAGCGGATGCCAAATGTCAGGGTCAGCTTTGACCAGGGTCTGACAGTGTAATTGAGGAACATGCCGGAATTTGAATAATGGAATCGGCGCTTAATTGTGAGCGGGGGCATAGGGCGTCCGAAGAAATCCCTATAGGCACCATAGTAGAGGTCAAGGTCACTGGATATGTAATTCAGGTCGATACCGGTTTGAACATCGTGATTCTTGTCAATTCTGAAAAAATTCAGATTGCGCAATTGAATTTCATCGTTCATAGCGCGTTCTATACTGAAATCGTTGACGTCGACCGCTTCCCGGGACCCGCTGGCCGACTGACCTGATAGATAGGAAAGTGTGGTATTGGAGTATCCGTTATTACCCCACAAATGGCGCCAGGTCAGACCGGATGCAAACTGGCGGGAGTCAAGCCAGCCTATGTATACGTAAGTACCCTTGAAATTTCCCGCCCCCTCGAAATTTACATAATCATCTCCGAGAATCCCGAATAGGGAAATTCGGTCACGCGGTGACACGTCAAGAACCAATTTCCCTTGGTAATCAGAGTAACGAGGAACCACGCTTTCACTCATTAAATCGGCAATGAGGTCAAGAAAACTTCTGCGACCTGCAAATATCCAGGAACCGTTGCTGCCCGGAATTGGACCCTCCGCGATTAAGCCAAACCCTCCTATATTCAGGTCCGCCTGTACATCGACCTCTTCGCGACTTCCTTCACGATAATCAATCTGGGTAACGGAAGAGAGACAGTCGCCGAAAGCGGCGGAATAACCTCCGGCGGAGAAATTGACTTCATTTATGAGATCTATATTGACAAGACTAATGGGACCTCCGGTAGCGCCAAAGAAAGGGAAATGATTGATGTTGGAAATTCTTGTATTGTCAATATAGAAACTATTCTCCTCGGGACTACCCCCTCGGACCACAAGATAATTAATGAGGTCATTAACTTTGGCAACGCTTGGAAGCCCAAAGATAACACGGCTGATATCTCCCGCTGAACCGGGGGAACGACGAATTTCCTCGAAAGAATATCTGGTGGCACTGGTTGGCTCAGCCGGCGAATCAACGAAATATCCGGAGAAAACTCTGATACCGTTGACGGGATAAGGACGAACTTGGAGTTTGGCATTCAGCACCGTCGTCCTGCCGGCACGGACTATAATGTCGGACTCAACCCGAGTTTCATATCCGACACAACTAATTTCAATCGAGTAACTTCCGACTGGCAAATCTGCAATACGAAACAGTCCGGTAGAATCGGAAACGTCTCCCCATAAGGTACCAAGAACTTTGATAGAAGCCGACTCAATAGTTGCCCCAGTTTCAGAATCGATTACAGTGCCTTTAAGAATGCCTCTCTTGAAATTAACGCTTTCACGAGGAGTCTGTCCCGAGGTGTCTGAAGATAATGCTATAAGAAAGAAAACTGCAGACCCCAACCGCAATAATGTCAAAAAAGACATCTTAGGAATTCCCTGTTGACATCAAAGGCGCCCTTCAAACTTATGATTCTCCCTGAAAATAACCAAATTCGGAAGAATATCAAGATCTTTGAAGAAGAGAGGGGAATTGACTTCAATAGAAGTAGTCTTATAGGCCTGAACCCTTGCGGTTCAGATTTTATCCCTCAGGCGGGGTGTCTGACAACGCCCGGAAAATCAAAAGGTCGAGGCGGTTCTCGCCTCGACCTTGAACAATTCAGGTCTTTTCCCCTTGCGCCAGTTGTGCCCCGCGAATATCGGTGACTTCGACTGTTGCAGCCGCCGCGGAAACTTCCATCTCATCATGCGCCTTATCTTCCTTAGTGAAGCGCGCCAGTAGAGTGTACATCACCGGCACCAGAAGTAGAGTCATGAAAGTGGAAAAGAGCATTCCGCCGACTACGGCAATGCCGAGCGGACGTCGGGCTTCCGCGCCGGCGCCTAAGCCGATGGCAATCGGCAAGATGCCGAAGATGGTGGCAAAGGAGGTCATCAGGATGGGACGGAGCCGAATCGCGGCGGCGGAAACGACCGCTTCCAGCAATTGCTGTCCCTTATGTCGGAGTTGGTTGGCATATTCCACAATCAGAATGGAGTTCTTGGTGACCAGTCCAATCAACATAATAAGACCTATTTGAGAATAGATATTCATAGTCTGGCCGAAAAGCAGAAGCGAAATCAGGGCGCCCACCACCGCCAGCGGGACGGAAAGAAGAATAGTCAGGGGGTGGATGAAACTTTCGAACTGCGCCGCCAGCACCAGGTAGACAAAAACGACCGCGAAGAGGAAAAGGAAATAAAGCGCAGAACTCGAATCGCGGAATTCACGCGATTGTCCCCCCAGGTCAGTCTCGATACCGGCGCCCAGGTCGTTTTGCGCAATCTTATCCAGGTCATCCAGCGCCTGTCCCAGGCTGAATCCGGGGGCAAGGTTGGCGGTGATAGTGGCGGAGCGGACACGGTTGAAATGATTCAATTCTTTAGGGGCGACAGTTTCATTAATGCTGACCACTGATGCCAGTTGCACCAGTCCCCCGCGACCGCGAAGATAGAGTTCATCGATAGTTTCCGGAGTGGCGCGGTCGCTCGGTTTCAACTGGGTAATGACATCATACTGTTTTGCCCCCCGTTTGAAGTTGCCGACCACTCGGCCTCCCAGATAAGTCTCAAGCGTTGAGCCGATATCAGTCACGGAGACCCCCATGGCGGAGGCGCGCTCACGGTCGATAGTAATATCGAGTTGCGGTTTATTGAGGCGGAGGTCGGTATCAAGGTTAATAAGATAACCGAGTTGCATCGCCTTGCCCATCATGACACCGACAGCGCTCTGGAGTTCTTCATAGGAATCGGCTTTCAGAACATATTCGACCGGCGAAGAGAAATCCTGCCCCAGGGAAGGAGGATTAATAAGAAATGCCAGCACGCCGGGAATTCCAAGAAGTTGGGGAAAGAGAGAGCCGACAATTTCCTGCTGGCTGCGGTCACGCTCGCCGCGGGGTTTGAGACCGAGAAAGACAAAGCCGTTGGTGACTCGTCCCGGTCCGCCGAACCCAAGGCCGGTGGCGGTAAAGAGGCCGGCTCGCTCCGGCACATTCATCAGGATACCCTCCACCTGTCGCATGTAACGGTCGGTGTAGTCAAGAGTCGCTCCCTCGGGCGCAATCACTATTCCAAAAGCGACCCCGCGGTCTTCGGTAGGGACCAGTTCACTGGGGAGAAATTTGAAGGCGCCGACGCCAAGAAGAACCAATAACAGGATGGCGACAGTCGAGAGCAGGCGGTGACGGAGGGAGAGATTCAGGATAGCGCGGTAAGTCCGGTCGAGCCATTCGAAAAAGGCGTCAAAGGAGCGAGAAGCCCAATTCAGTTTGCCGGTATGCAGAGGGCGAAGCATCCGCGAACTGAGCATCGGGGTCAGAGTCAGGGCGACAAAGCCGGAAATGAGAACAGCCACCGCCACTGTAACGCCGAACTCGTTAAATAATCGTCCCACATTCCCCTGCAGAAACGCCAGCGGCACAAAGACCGCCACCAGAGTTATGGTGGTAGCAAGTACGGCAAAGCCGATTTCTTTGGAGCCGTCAAGCGCGGCGCGCCAGCGAGATTTCCCCATCTCCATATGGCGAAAAATATTTTCCAGAACAACGATGGCGTCATCGACCACCAGTCCGATTGCCAGCACCAGCGCAAGAAGCGTCAGAATGTTGACGGTGAAGCCAAAGAAATATGCCAGAGCGAAGGCGCCGATGATGGAAGTCGGGATGGCAAAAGTCGGAATAATGGTGGCGCGGAAACTTTTCAGGAAGAGGAGAATGACGATTATAACCAGAATTGCCGCAATCGCCAAAGTTTCGACTACCTCATCGAGCGATTCCTGAATAAACGTGGCGGAATTATAGGCGACATTGAGCTGCATTCCGTCCGGTAAGAGGGAGCGCAGATGACTCATCTCGGCCATAATATTATCAGAGACATCAAGGGTACTGGCTTTCTTCTGCTTGATTATTCCGAGTCCAACAGCCGATTCGCCGTTCCAGCGGACCGCAGTGCGGTCATCCTCGGAGCCCAGTTCTACTTTTGCCAGGTCACCCAACCGAACAGACTCATCTCCCTCCTGTTTGACAATAATAGCGGCAAACTCTTCTGGCGTGGAAAGTTCGCCGCGGGTTCGGACCGAAAACTCCCGGCCGTCCCCTTCGATTCTTCCGGCCGGAATCTCGGCGTTTTCACGTCGGATGGCATTCTCGACATCGTAGGTGGTCAATTGATGCGCCGCCATCCGCGGGGCATCGAGCCAGACTCGCATGGCATAGCGACGCTCGCCTCCGATGAAGACCGACGCCACTCCGGGCAATCGTTGAATCCGCTCCTTGAGGATACGGTCGGCGAGGTCCGACAGTTCCAGAGTGGAATGTCGCGTGGAATTAAGAGCCAGCCAGATAATCGGCTGGGCGTTGGCATCAACTTTACTGACAATTGGGTCATCGGCTTCACGCGGCAGAATCCCCCGAACACGGGAGACGCGCTCCCGGACATCATTGGCGGCTTCATCGACATCACGGTTCAACTCAAACTCAATGGTGATAACCGAGCCCTGCTCGCGGCTGGAAGAGGTTAAGGTTTTGACCCCCTCGATAGTCGACAATTGCTCTTCGAGAATATCGGTAATTTCGGTTTCGACCACGTTGGGGCTGGCGCCGCGATAAAAGGTGGTGATGGAAACTATTGGCGGGTCGATATCGGGATATTCCCGGACCGGCAGGCGGAACAATGCGACCAGCCCGAAAAGAAGTATGACCAGGCTGAGCACCAGCGCCAGGACGGGCCTCTTAATAGATATTTCGCTTAATTTCATTTAGAGCCTCCGTTCAGGCTGGCCGTTTCGCCGATATTGCTGGGCGCCATTATCGGCATCACCTTGGCGCCTTCGAATAATTTTTGATGTCCCGCTTTGACAACTGTCATCCCCGGCTCCAATCCCTGCACGATTTCTACTGATTTTCGCTGACGGGCGCCGACCGTAACCGGCTTGCGCGCCACGGTGCTGTCGGGATTGACGACAAATACCAGCGATTGGGCGCCTTCGGCAAAAACCGCCTCATCCGGGACAAGAAGAGCATTCTCCCGACGCGCCAACACGGCCGACACATTGGCGGACATCCCGGGGCGGAAACGTCCGCCGAGATTGGCAAAATGGGCAATCATCCGGGCGGCGCGAGTGGAAAGGTCGATGGTCGGTTCAATGACCTCGATACTTCCTTTCAATTCATAGTCAGGGTACGGCGCGGTCGCAATAGTGACTTCGCTCCCCCGACGAAGCAGCGGGAAATACCGCTCGGGAGCGGCGAAAGTGACTTTTAGTTCCGAGATATTGGCTAACTCCGTTATCGGGGTTCCGGCGCGCAAAAATGCGCCGGGGCTGACCCGGCGCGCGCCCACTTCTCCGGAAAACGGAGCCACGATTCTGGTCTTGGCAAGTTTGGCTTCAATCATTGCCAGTTCCGCCTCGGCGACTTTGTAGGCGGCATTGACATCATCAAACTCCTGTTGCGAGGTGACAGCCTTATCAAGCAGCGATTTAATCCGGTCATAGGCGGCTTTGCGCTGGTCACGAACGGCCAGGGCGCGCTCCCGTTCCGCCCTCAATTGGATGTCATCCAGTTGAGCGATGAGAGTCCCTTTCTCGATGGTAGCCCCTTCAGTAAAGGGAAGGTCAACCACTATGGCGTCGATTTCCGCGACAATAGTTACGGCTTCGTGGGCTTCAATGGTGCCGACAGCGTCAAAGTGGTCTTCCACAGTGGCACTTGCCACCAGGGCGGTTTCGACCGGCATCGGGGGCATGGAAAATCCGCCGCCGGCTTGCTGCTGGGAGCATCCCGCCAATGTGGTTAAAATAAAAAATGCTGACAAAATTCCGGATTTCGCTCGCTTATTCATTTTTTTGGTCCTTTCTCCTCGCGGTATTGGTGCGGCAAAGATAACAAGCATATAACGAATGATTATAATATGAGGTTCCAAATAATAGAGTCACTTTATCGACTTTTCCGTTCCCCGGCAGACAAATGTGATTCAATGATTGTTGGTTATACGAATCGTGGAGCGAGTTAATTGACATTTTCCGCTATTTCATTGAAATATGGCATCTTAATTCCTGTGCACCGGTTTGATAATGCAAACCGCTTATTGACCTCAGGGGAATGTTTGAGAAATCCTGCCATCTTCCCTTGAAAGGGCGGCGGAGTTTTCGTTATATTGGAAAGTTAGAATAAAGGATAGAGAATGAATAGAGGAATCCAGAAGATATTTGCGCAGGTGCCGCGTACCTATGAATTAATAAATCATATACTGACATTGGGGATGGATATAGTCTGCCGTCGAAAAGCGGCTAAGATAGCGGTATCAGGCGGGGGCAACCGCTGGCTGGACCTTTGCAGTGGCACCGGCGAAATGGCCGCTAATCTGGCGCGGCTTTCCCAGAATGGAACGACGGTTTATGCCGCCGACTTCTCGCAGCCTATGATATCAATGGCGAAAAAAAAGCCGGAAGCAGAAAAGATTAGATTTGTCATAACCGACGTAGGCGCATTGCCGTTTCAAGACAACTCATTCGATGCCCTGACAATTTCATTTGCCACCCGCAATATCAACACCAGCCGGGAGAATCTGATTGCCTGCCTGAAAGAATTCAACCGCGTCCTTAAGGCGGGTGGGAGATTTGTAAATCTGGAAACGAGCCAGCCAAAATCAAAAATATTGCGGAAACTGATGCATCTTTATGTAAAGGTGGCGGTGAAACCGATTGGAGGGACGATTTCCGGTTCGAAAGCGGGATACGCTTATCTTTCCCAGACAGTGCCGCGCTTCTATCCGGCGGAAGCATTTGCGGAGATAATCAGAACGGCCGGTTTTGCGCCGGTGGAGTACCGCCGTCTCTTTTTCGGCATTATCGCTATCCATGTCGGACATAAAAAGGCAGGCAATTAAATTCTGGCGGAACCGAAGTCCGCTGGGTTAATTATCGGAACGGTTAGAGATTCGCGAAAAGAGAGGATTCTATAGATGCCACTGACGGAAAACCTGCATCTTCTAAGCCAGTCGATATTCTGCTCCGGATTGGACCGTGACGAACTGCGGGCGCTTCATGGTATAACCGCGATAAAGAAAGTGAAAAAGGGGGAGATACTTTTTCTGGAGGGAGACCCGGCCGGCGGATTTTATATATTGCTTGCCGGAAAGGTTCGTGTCTATAAAGCCTCGCCGGAGGGGAAGGAATTCACGATTCATCAGATAAACCCGGGGCAGTTGTTTGCCGAGGCGGCGATATTCCGGGGAGGCGAATATCCTGCCAATTGCGCCGCGCTGGAGGACTCGCTGGTGGCGTTTTTCCCCAAGGAATCATTCGTGCAACTTATCAAGGAATCGCCGCAAATTTCACTTAAGATAATAGGGTCGATGTCGTCGTTTCTGCGGGAATTTAACCGCAAGGTGGAAGAGTTAACCTTGAAGGAAGTGCCGGCGAGGATTGCTTCGTTTATTCTGCGTGAAGCGGAAAGGAAAGGAAGCGAGCACCTGCTGCTGGATATTCCCAAAGCGGAACTGGCCAAACGTCTGGGGACAATCAGTGAAACGCTGTCACGTAACCTTCGTAAATTCAAGGAGTTAGGAATACTCCAGGTGCACGGCAAAAAGATTACCATCCTCGACCCGGACCATCTGCAGGCGGTCGCCGATGGCGAAAAAATATAAAGTTAGATTGACCTAAGTCAAAGATTTTAGAGGGGCTTCTTTCGATATTTAGAGTAGAAATATAGATTAATTTACTCTATTTATAGAAAGAGGTCCGATGCCGCTAAGAAAGATAATCCGAATCGATGAAGAAAGATGCGACGGCTGTGGGGAATGCGTTCCTTCTTGCGCCGAAGGGGCGCTTCAAATAATTAACGGCAAAGCCCGCCTGGTGAGCGAGAGTTACTGCGACGGAATGGGGGCATGCCTGGGCGACTGCCCGCAAAACGCGATAATTATTGAAGAGCGGGAAGCCTCGGAATTCGATGCCGAAGCGGTAGAGAAATATCTGCGGCAAAAACAGTCGCCGTCGCCTCTGGAAAAACTCCAGTCAAAACCGGCTCCCACTCCATATCCGGCCTGTCCCGGTTCGCTCTCGCGGTCGCTGGGAAAAAGCGGACCCGGCAAAAGCGAAAAGCCCAAGCGCTCCCCGGTCGCCCATTTTTCCCGTCTCAATAACTGGCCGGTGCAACTGATGCTGGCGCCGGTGAAAGCGCCCTACTTTCAGCAGGCGCATCTCTTGGTCGCCGCCGATTGTGTTCCTTTTGCGCTGGCGGATTTTCATGACTCACTGCTGGAGGGGAAGATTCTTCTTATCGGCTGCCCCAAACTGGATGATATAAATTTCTACCGGGAAAAGTTGACAGCAATACTCCGAGAAAATATAATATTGGAAACGGAGGTCGCTTATATGGAGGTTCCCTGCTGTTTTGGTCTGGTGCAGGCGGTGAAGCAGGCGATTGCCGATTCGGGAAAAGCGATTCCGCTGACACTGACCCGAATAGGGCTCCATGGCGAAGTCAAAGAGAAACACAAACCGGTAGCAAGAATCGGAGAGGGAGTATGAGCGAGTTAATCGACAATGCCCGCAAGCGGAAAGACCTTTTGAAGCATATGATACTTCAGCTTCACAAGGGTGAAGCGCCCGAAGCGGTGCGCAAGCAGTTGGTACGGCTGATGGGTGAGGTGCCGTACGGCGACGTAGTGGAAGTAGAGCAGGAACTGATAAGCGAGGGGCTTCCGGCGGAAGAAATACTGCAGTTGTGCGATATGCATACGGAAGTCCTCAAAGGGCAGATTGATCTCTCCCAGAGCAAAGAGGCGCCTCCGGGGCACCCGGTGCATACCTTCAAGATGGAAAACAAAGCGCTCGGCTGGGAGATAAGCACCATTGTGAAGATTGCTGAGGGGATTAAGAAGATGCCGGACGAGGCGGAAGTTTCGACGCTGATGGCGGAACTGCAAAGGCATATACATGCTTTGACCGACGTCGAAAAGCATTACCGCCGGAAAGAGAATCTGCTGTTTCCATATCTGGAAAAGCACGGCATCACGGGACCTCCCACGGTGATGTGGGGAAAGCATGACGAAACGAGAGAATTTCTTAAAGGGGCAATTGAAGCCTTAAAAGAGACTTCGCAGATTACCGCCGGGGAAGCCAGAACTGTGATAGACCTGGTATTGCAGCCGGCCTGGAACTCTATCGAAGAGATGATTTACAAAGAAGAGCAGATTCTTTTTCCAATGTGCCTCGATACGCTCAGCGAGGAGGAGTGGTATCGTATTCATAATCAGAGCCTTGAGATAGGATTCTGCCTGTATGACCCGCAGGTGAAATGGAAACCGTCGGGAATTGCCGTCAGTGAGGCGGCTCCTGAGTCAGGCGGTAAGATTCAACTGCCCAGCGGGAGCATGACGGTGGAAGAACTGACCGCCGTTCTAAATACGATACCGTTCGATTTGACTTTTGTCGATAAGAGCGACACGGTGCGGTATTTCACGCAAGGGAGAGAGCGGATTTTTGAGCGGAACCGGGCGATACTGGGACGTCAGGTGCAACTGTGCCATCCCCCATCCAGCGTGCATATTGTGCAGAAGATTCTGGATGATTTTCATTCCGGGAAACAGGAGCGGGCGGCGTTTCATATCAATATGAAAGGGCGCTTTATAAGTATCGAGTATTTCGCCTTGCGCTCCCCGGAGGGGGAATATCTCGGCACGCTGGAAGTCAGCCAGGATTTAACCGAGAAGCGGGCGCTACAGGGGGAAAAGAGAATCCTCAGTTATGAAGAAGAGGTGACACCATGAACGTAACAAAGACCCTGTCGGATATTACTCCCGAAACCAGGATAGGGGCGCTGCTGGACAGTTTTCCGCATCTGGAAAAATTCTTGATGGAGATGTCGCCGGCGTTCGCAAAACTGCGCAACCCGATATTGCGGAAAACGGTCGCCAAAGTGGCGACTCTTCGGCAGGTGGCGCAGATAGGCAACATCCCTCTGGGAACTATGATAAATTCGCTTCGTTCGGCGGCCGGGCTGGGAGAGAGTGCCGTCGCAGATTCGGAAAGATCCGTTGGGGCTGACGAGCCGGGCTGGGTAAAGAGTCTGAAAATAGTAAAGACGCTCGATGCCCGTCCGATGCTGGAAGCGGGGGAACATCCGATCGGGGAGGTAATGAAAGAGTTAGGAGCGCTCAAAAGCGGAGAAGGGTTTATCCTTGTGACGCCGTTTCTTCCGGCTCCGCTGATTGATATGGCGCGAAGCAAAGGGTATGAGAATTATACCAGAGTGGAAAAAGAAGAATTGTTTAAGACTTATTTCAGGGCAAAAGAGCAAGATTTGGAGGCAGTATGACTGAAGATAAAGCCAGCGGCGCACTGGAGCCGGCGGAAATCTTTGACCTGGCGAAATTGCTGGATTATGTCCCCGGTTCGATAGTCAGCCGGACACTGGTGAAAAGCAAAGCCGGGACCGTGACATTATTTTCCTTTGATGCCGGGCAGGGATTAAGCGAGCATTCGGCGCCGTATGACGCCATGGTGCAGGTCCTTGACGGCGAGACAGAATTGACCATCGGGGGGAAAGTGGTCGTGCCCCAAAATGGAGAAACGGTGGTGATGCCGGCGAATATCCCGCACGCGGTGCATTCTTCGGGACGCTCGAAAATCTTGCTGACCATGATAAGAGGATAGTTGGCTGCGATGATAGCGTTGAGATTATTGCCGGCTGTATTAGCCGTACTTATACTGGGAGCGCATTTCTATCGGGCGGCGAACTACGGTCTGGTAGCGGTCTGCGGAGCGGCGCCGCTCTTGCTTTTCCTGCGGAGGCGGTGGGTAATTTATGTAACTCAGGTGCTTCTGCTGTTCGGGGGATTTATCTGGCTTAACACTATTCATAACTTTGTCCAGATACGGGAGGCGATGGGGCTTCCCTCGACCCGGATGGCAATCATACTCGGGGCGGTGGCGCTCTTCACTGCCGGCGCGGCATTCATATTCAGCAGTCAGCGGGTAAAGTCCTTTTATCGGGAGCATGCCTCATCAGCGATTCCGAGCGCGGCGGCTTTTCTGCTGACCGCCTTGACCCTGTCGATTGCGCAGGCAAAAGTCAGTTTTCCGATACTGTTGATTGATAGATTTATCCCCGGCGCCGGATGGCTGGAAATACTGGGACTCTCTTTCTATGCCGCTTTTATCACCGAAAAAATGCTGGATATAAATCAGTCCTCCCTCTGGCGGCGACGGATATGGACACTCTTCTCGGTCGTTTTCTTTTCGCAACTGATTCTGGGGCTGGTCGGATTCGAGAAATTTCTGATGACCGGAAAACTGCATCTTCCGATACCGGCTATAATTGTCGCCGGACCGATATTCCGGGGGGAAGGGTTTTTCATGCTGATTCTGTTTGCCGTGACAGTTATTCTGGTTGGTCCGGCCTGGTGCAGCCATCTTTGTTATATCGGCGCCTGGGATAACCTGGCATCGCTGGGGCGGAAGAAACCAGGAAAAATGCCGCTCTGGCGGCATCCGGCGCGTCTGACGATAACCGCGCTTATAATATTTATCGCGCTGGCATTGCGGATAGCGGGAGTGCCGACTGTCATTGCCACCATCCTGGGATTGGTGTTTGGTCTCGCCGGGGTAGGGCTGATGGTTTTCTGGTCGCGCCAAGCCGGGGTGATGACCCATTGCGTTACTTACTGCCCGATTGGCCCGATTGCCAACATGGCAGGGAAACTCTCGCCTTTTCGAATACGGATAAACGATTCGACCTGCACCGACTGCGGAATCTGCCATACCGCCTGCCGGTTTGACGCCCTCAATATGATTGATATCAAGAACCGTCGCCCCAATTTTGCCTGCACTCTCTGCGGCGATTGTCTGGGGAGTTGTTGTGACGGCTCCCTTACTTACAAGTTTCTCGGATTAAGCGCCGAGAATGCCCGGCGGCTTTTCATAGTGATGATTGTTTCGCTGCATGCGGTATTTATGGGGGTGGCCCGGATATAGGGGGAGATTTAGAATTTTCGGAAAAAGTTAGTTATTGCGCTGTCTCGATTCGTCCATATATTAGTATCAAGGGAGGATATATGAGACGAAGGGCTTTACTATCAATTCTGCTCTTGCTGTCGAGTCCAATTATGCTACTCACCTGTGCGGAGAGCATTGGACCAGATTATCAACAGAGATACGACCAGTTTCTGGAACTGTCACCACATCCGGATGAATCCGCCGAGGCAATGGGCCTTTATCTACAAATGCTTGAGTTCGGATTCCATTCCGAGAGAGCCCTGGTTGTGGCGCCTTATTATTACGAGCGGGCAAAAGGCTTTCTGGACTCCTTCAAGACCCAGCACAGGTCGATTAATGATTCGATAAATGATAGCGTGAGTCCCTGGTTTTACGGTGTCCATTTGGACTACCCCAGAAACTTTAACTGGATAGAGGAAATCACTTTTGATGCTCCCCATCGGTTGGGGCAATTCGGTGTCAGATTTACTCCTGAAGCTTTTACCCAGGTTACCAATAACCAGTTTAGAGAGTGGGACAGTTTAAACGCGTACTTTCGATTCAAAAGAGTTAGAACCAGCAATTATTCAACCTATGCTCAAGTATTCTTTGAAGCGCGATTTAATCCAATGATTGTATGTCCGCTGTATGAGTCATTGATGGGTATCGAAAGAGCTTACCCCAATTATCACGGCGACGTGTCCCCCAACGGCCTATATCCTAAAGTCGTGGATGGTAGATTCCGCCTGTTGATGGCTTTTGGCTGGGGTGATTGCTTAGCCGGCTGCATGCACGGGGCATGGATTTACTTTGAAGAGAAGTATCTCGGTGGTCCCATTGAATATCTCGGGCGATACTCCACTGATTACGAGTATCCGTACGACACCATCTGGTGGTGGCCGCGGGCATGGGATTGTTGGAAAACATACGACAGCATTGTTTACAGCATAGTTAAGTAATTCACACCACCTTTACTCCTCATCCAAACAAAAGAAACTTAGGAGAGTCTTTAAGAATCTTCAACTTCCGAAGTGTATAATAAGCATGTAATACCAATCACGGAGGAAGATATGAAAGTCTATCTTTATCTGGGCAGTTTCCTGCTGGCCGGGTCGCTGTTAGCCGGCGCGGCCTCGCGGTTATCGCTGGGGGATTCGCGAGCATCTGAGTTTGTGGATGATGAATATGCCGAATCATGCGGGCTTGATAAATTGAGCGACCGGGAGGTGCTCAACCTGCTCAACCTGGTGAAATCATTCCACGGCATCTCATTCGTTGAGGAAGCGGCGCAGAATTATATGATTAAACAGGGATGGCACCGGACAGACGTTCTCGGGTATCATTACCTCAAACTATCGGGAGACTCCGAGCCGACCGAGTATCTTCTGGCATACCGCGAAGGGAAAATGTTTGTATTTGATATCCCCTTAATAACTCCTCGTCTGGAGCCGGGGTTATACTGGTCGAAAGGATTTGGCTCGTCATGGGATATTATGTCGCCCGACGGTGAAACCGAGAACTACTGGGTCAAAGAGAGCCGTTAACCGGACAAAAATCCTCCGCTGTTTCATTAAACAAGAAGTCAGGTGAGGATTTTCACCAATCCCATAACTGACAATCTGACCTTATGGTCACGGCACTTTCGGCAGTGATGATTCAATCCGGCGCACCTGTTCCTCGGTAAAAGCGGCATCTTCGATGCTGCCGGTCAGATATTTATCATACGCCGCCAGGTCAAAATAACCGTGACCGCTCAGCGCAAAGGCAATAGTCTTTTTCTCGCCGGTCGCCTTGCACTTGAGCGCTTCATCGATAGCAACTTTGACGGCATGGGCGCTTTCCGGCGCCGGCAGGATTCCTTCATTCCGGGCAAAGAGAACCGCCGCTTCAAAGACCGGTTTCTGGTCCACCGCGACCGCTTCAATCATCTTCTCATCATGCAAGAGGCAAAGCAGCGGGGCATCACCATGATAGCGAAGTCCTCCGGCATGAATCGACGCCGGCACGAAAGAATGTCCGAGTGTATGCATTTTCAAAAGCGGCGTGAGACCGACCGTATCGCCGAAATCGTATCGGTATAATCCCCGCGTCAGAGAGGGGCAGGCGGTCGGCTCGACCGCCACCAGGCGGGTCTTCTTCCCTGATTTCAGATTATCCTGGGCAAAAGGGAAGGCAAATCCGGAAAAATTACTTCCCCCGCCGACACAGCCAATGACAACATCGGGGTATTCATCAATTATCTCAAACTGCTTTTTCGCCTCCAGACCGATGACCGTCTGGTGCATCAGGACATGGTTGAGAACGGAGCCGAGGGCATACTTGGTGTCATTATGGGTGGCGGCGTCTTCGACCGCCTCGCTGATGGCGATGCCGAGGCTTCCGGGGGAATCGGGACTTTCCGCCAGAATCTTCTTCCCTGCCTGTGTCAGGTTGGTCGGACTGGGATAAACTTTCGCCCCCCAGGTCTCCATAAGGATGCGCCGATACGGCTTCTGCTCGTAACTTACTTTGACCATATAGACGGTGCATTCGAGACCAAAGAAGCGGCATCCGAAAGAAAGGGCGCTTCCCCACTGCCCGGCGCCGGTCTCGGTGGCGAGACGTTTCACTCCTTCTTTCATATTGTAAAACGCCTGTGGCACGGCGGTGTTCGGTTTGTGGCTTCCTGACTGCGACACCGATTCGTTTTTGAAAAAGATTTTTGCCGGTGTGCCGAGGGCTTTTTCCAGACGGCGCGCCCGCACCAGCGGCGTGGGACGCCAGAGTCTATATATATCAAGCACTTCTCTGGGAATATCAACCCACCGCTCCCGGGTAACTTCTTGCATGATAAGTTCCATCGGAAAAAGCGGCGCCAGGTCATCAGGACCGAGCGGCTTAAGGGTGCCGGGATGAAGCGGCGGCGGCACCGGTTTGGGAAGGTCGGCCTGAATATTATACCAGGCTTTCGGGATATCTTCCTCAGAGAGAATAATCTTAGTCCGGTCCATACAATTCTCCTTATAAATCGATAATTATTTCATTCGTCGAAAACGAAAGTCGGCTCCTGATAAAAGCGGATGCTCTTATGCAGAACCATCTTCTGCATTGTTTCCTGCAACCAGTGGTTCTTCTCTTCCAGCGTCAGAGACGACTTCAACAGTTCTAAACTGATATTGAGCCCCAGCGCCCGTTTCGGGAGAACCACCCGGGTAATACCGGCCGGCAGTTTTTTTCCCGAGTTGACAATTTGCATCAGTTCCCCGGCGCCGAAGGTTCGAAACTGCAGGAGTGTCCGAAATTCGGGATAATTGTGCGCCAGATGCTCCAGATTGAGATAACTGACCCGGTCATAATAAGAGGTATGCAGATAGCAGTCGGTGATTTGATTCAAGATTTCGACTTTCTGCAGCAAACCACCACCCGATTCAAGGAGAAGCGAGTTCTTGTCGGCGAAAGTGAGAGAGCAAAGGAAATAAGGAGACTTCGGAATTTCTTCCAGGGCGACGTCTGATTCATGAATGGTCAGGGCTGCTATCTTGCGGAGATGATTTTCAAAATAGGGCCGGTCGAATCTTTCGACAGCGTGATGCCAGCAATTGACAGTCAGATTTTCATCGTCAATTTTCACCACCTGCGCCGGGATATGCTCGAAATGGAGTTTGCTGAGAGCAGTAACCCGATTAGCGCCGTCAAGAATCAGGAAATTATCGCCATCGCCGGGGTCGGCAACTATCGGCGGATTCTTGAGGATTCCTTCCGCGCCCAGTCGGTTGACCAGATTGAGGAGCCGCTCCTCATCGGGGGCTTCGTGAAACCGAAGCCGTGATAAGGGGACTATTCTCAAATCGGGCAATTCCCCGATTTTGAGATGATTTCTGATAGTCGTCTTTTTCAAAACATCTCCCGTGCTGACATCGACAGAAGCGTATGTGGTATAAATCGTTATACGATTTCAATCAATCAAATCGCAGTCGCTCTGCCAACAGTTCCCAAGCAGGTCATATTTTCACTCTTTCGGCAGGTTTGGTGCGGAATTGAGCGCCCGAGTCTGACGCTGAAGCGCTGCAAAATATGCGGGGATGATTATAATTCGTAACAACCGGCAAACCAAGTCCGTCTATAGAAACATAGAGTGATCTTTCGAATTTTAACCAAGAACGACAAATTTCAGGTTGCCCGACCGGAAAAGTAGGTTATCTTAAGACTATTACCGCCTGATTGGTCATATCAAACTATCTACTATGGAGGAAAAGATGCCCCTGAGAATGTTAATGTTAATCTGCCTGATTTTACTTACGGCGTCGATAGCAATCGCAACGCCGCCTCCACCCGCTAATTACCGAATCTCCAGCCCTTATCCGCAATTACAGAATGAAGAGCAAGTCTGGGTGTCGCCGACTGATAGCACCTCTCTGGTGGCACTCTGGCGC
>DYGG01000030.1:18485-40756 GCA_020724775.1 Ignavibacterium sp.
ATCGACAGGTTGGACTGGGACGCTCCACCGATGGGGGCAATACCTGGACCGACTCACTGGTCTCTTTCAAGCGCTTCACTTATCAGTCAGACCCCTGTGTGGATGTGGATGCTGACGGTAATTTTTTCCTTTGTTTTCTCGATTACGCCGGAGGGGCATCGACCATAACGGTTCTTAAGTCTTATGACAATGGCGCCTCGTTCTCCTGGATGAATACGACCGGCGACAACTATGACGCCTTCGAAGATAAGCAGTTTATCACGGTTGACCGGACCGGCGGCCCCAATGACGGGACACTTTATATGGCTTGGGCACGGTTCCCCAACCTCGCGTCGGGCGATACTATGATGTTTGCCCGTCTGCCAAAGGACGGTTTTATGTTTGACCTGATTAAGCCTTTTGCGCCGCCGCCGGATTTCAGTTACTGCGGCATCTCCAACTGGACCAGCGCCGGTCAGTTCGCCATGCCGGTTGTCGGCTCCGACGGCGCCGTCTATCTATTCTGGAACGGCTACGCCCTCGACAGTACCACCTGTGACATCTATTACAGTATAAATCTGGTCAAATCGACCGACGCCGGTGAGACGATGTCGGCGCCAAAGGTTGTTCGGCGGACGGTCGGAAGTTGGGCAAAAATTGACGGCGGCATCGATGTCTATAACGCCCCGATAGCCGCGACTGATATTTCGGGGGGACCTTTTGACGGCAATGTCTATGTGGCGTATGCTAATATGGATATAACCAACTCCCTTTTCAATGACTTCAATATCGAATTTATAAAATCGTCCGACGGAGGAACGACCTGGACAACGCCGATATATGTCAATGACGACCCGACCGGGCCGGGAGCGATGTTTGACCAGTTCCACCCCTGGCTTTTTGTCAATCAGGAGGGAACTCTAATTCTGATTTTCTATGACCAGAGAATGGACACCCTGAATCATCTGCTCTTCGACGTCTTTTCTTCCTACTCCTTTGACGGCGGCGAAAGTTTCACCACCAATCATCGTATCAGTTCGGTTTCATCCAGTCCCGGCGACCTGACGTCGGCGCCGGATATGCATATGAAGCCGCTCGACGCTATGGCGGGATTAATTGCGGAATATATTGGCGTTACCGCGTACAAAGACCATGTCAATGCTGTCTGGACCGATACCCGCGAAGGGAATCAGGACGTATATGGCGCCAATTGGGTGACGCCGCTTCTGGAGCCGCGACTTCTGGCGCCCGCCGACCGTGCCAACGTGCCGAATAATATGCCGCTGCTGAATTGGGCGACTTCCTGGAAGATTGCGGATGACCGCTACCGGGTGGAAATCGCCACGGATAATCAATTCATCAATATCGTGCAGAGTTCGGTGGTCGATTCGTCGGGGCTGCAGGTGCTGTCAGGAGCGCTGCCCGATCATATCTACTACTGGCGCGTAAAAGGATTCAAGATCTCCAGCGGCGATTCTTCGGAATACTCGCCGGTCTGGTCGTTCACGACCGGAAGTTATGTCTGCGCCGACTCCGATGGGGATGGATACGGCGACCCGGGAAGTCCGGGGAATCTCTGCTCCGATGACAACTGCCCGACTGTTTTCAATCTTTCGCAAGCGGATACCGATGCCGACGGCCTCGGGGATGCCTGTGACAATTGCCCCGAGGTTCCCAACCCGGGTCAGGAGGATAGCGACCTGGATGGAGTGGGCGACGCCTGCGATTTTGTCTGTGGTGACGCCAACGGGAACGGCACAGTCAATATCCTTGATGCCACTTACATTATCGCGTACTTGTACAAGAGCGGACCGACCCCCGACCCTCTCGAATCAGCCGATGTGAACGGCTCCGGCGGTATTAATATACTCGATGCGACCTTTATCATCAGTTATCTCTTCAAGGGAGGCGCCGACCCGCACTGCCCGTAATAAGAGATTTTTCTGGAGCAATAATATCTGCCCGGCCTTTCGATGAGGTCGGGCATTTTATTTTGTAACGATAAGGATTTAAGTCAGGCGAAATAGTCGGGAGAATCAGTGGGGGCATACAAGTTTGATTATCAAATAGGTAAAGATTCCGAACAGCCCGGCGCCGGGGAAGGTGAAAACCCATGCCAGGAGGATATTTCCGATTATCCGATAGTTGACATTCCCGAGCCGTCGCGCCATAGCGCCTCCGGCGATAGCGCCGGTGGCGACCTGGGTAGTCGAAATCGGGGCGCCGGCAAGGGAGGCGACCAGAATCACCGTTCCGGCGGCAGTCTCGGCGGCGCAACCGTCGATAGGCTCATGCAGATGAGTCATCTTGCGCCCCATCGTCTTCATTATCCGCCATCCGCCGACAGAGGTTCCGAGACCAATCATGAATGCTGAGGCAAAGCGGACCCAGAAGGGAACATGGAAGTGGTCGATGGAGCCCGCGGTCAACAGGGCTATAGTGATAATTCCCATAGCGTTTTGAGCGTCATTCATTCCGTGAGTAAATGCCACAAATGCCGCCGAGACTACCTGCAAGCGCTTAAAGAAGAGGGCCGATTTGCGATAGGGCGACCTCCAAACCGCCCAACTGAATATAAAGAGCAAGAGTGCTCCGCCGATTAAACCGGAGACCGGTGATACGACCATGGCAAAGAGAATCTTCTTTATTCCCTTCGCCATCAGAATGCTGAAATCGAAACTGCTCGCATAGAGAGCCACTCCCATAAGACCGCCGACAAGGGCGTGGGTTGACGAGGAAGGGAGCCCAAAGTACCACGTGAAATAACCCCACAGTACCGCTCCCATAGTGGCCGCAAGTAGCATCGGCAGGGTGATGAACTGACTATCGACCACCCCTTTCCCGATAGTGTAGGCAACTGCGGTATGAACAAGAGCGCCGACGAAATTAAGCGTCCGCGCCATAATAATAGCCTTACGGGGCGAAAGGGCATGGGTCGCAACAGTGGTGGCGATGGCATTGGCGGCATCGTGAAAACCATTCACGAAGTCATACATCAGGGCGGCTGCGATAATCAGTATCAGCAGATAGGAATCATACATTCCCGGCCACCATCCGCTTCAGGCTCGAGGCAACATCAGTGCAGGCATCGGAGGCTTTTTCCAGTTCGACATAAACTTCACGAAGAATGAAAAAGATAGCGACATGCCGCGTGTACTGGACATTGGAGAAGTCGATATTGAGCAGGTCGGCATGGGAGGATTTGGCGTCATCGCGGGAGCGGAAGTCCTCAATCATTTTTTCGCTATCGATGCGATTCTGCCGGATTTCGGCGAAGCGGCGTTTAAGGCCGTTGTGATAGATATTGTCGGCGTGCACTTCATAGCGGTTGATGGCGTTGAGATAAGAGTCGAGGTTGCGATTACGGGGGAGATGTTTTATCGCGGCTGCGATTTCAATGCAGGCGCTGTTTATAACCGGGGCTAACTCGCGCATCTCCTTATCGCTGGTGGGGAAACTGTAAATGACATAGCGGTTGGCGGCATGCTTGATATATTTGATAATCCGCACGAGATTGCGAGTCAACTCCATGATTTCCGTCCGTTCAAAGGGCGGCTGCTGGGATATATGAAGCAACTCTTCAATCAATTCGCTGATGCGACTGCATCTGACAAAGGCGGAATGAATTTTCTCTTCGAGGATGTCTCGTTCGTTAAGAGGCACCTGAAAGAGTTTTACCAAGTCTTCACTCGCTTCAACAATATGCCCGGACATTTCATCAAAGTAATTGTAAAAACGGGAGTCCTTCGGAGGCAAAATTTTGATATTTTTGACTCTCTTGAGCAGCCCGCGCCGTTCTTCGGTCGTACTCATAGCGTATTCCCTTCCTCTCTCGCTAAATTGCAAAAAACCGCCCCAAACTTAATGCAGAGAGGAGGGATTGTCAACAGCGTGGTTCAGATATACCGGAACTTTGACGACGGTTGCTCGGCAATCCCGCCGACAACGGCTGAGACCGATAACTTCAGGGCCCCGGTTCGGGGTCGAAATATTCTTTCTTATTCTTGATGGCGGCGAACTGCTCCGAGGTCGGAAGCGGCTCTTTCTTCTGGGATATTTCGGGCCAGAGTTTGGCGTACCTGGCATTTATTTCCACATATTCCCACCACTCTTCCGGGAGTTCTTCATCCGGATATATCGCTTTGACCGGGCATTCATCAACACAGAGACGGCAGTCGATACAGATTTTGGGGTCGATAACCAGCATATTCTTCCCTTCGCGGAAGGCATTGACCGGGCAAACTTCGGCGCAGTCGGTATTCTTGCATTTGATACAGGGTTCAGCGACAATATGAGTCATCAGATATCCTCAAGTATATTTCATTTAACACTATGAAATAGATAAAACGTCCCGTTCTTCTATTTGTTTGTCCATGATGACATTTTTTGTCGGAGGTGAAGGGTGCGCTCATCCGGCCTTGCGGCGGTTGTTCATGAAATCATAAAAGAGATAGTCGCCGAGATTATCGGCCGAGGCAAAGTAGGCTCTGCCCCGATTCAGTTCCGTCAGTTTACGGACAAATTCCTGCAGATAGGGGTCATCGGTTATCATGAAGGTGGTAATGGAGATTTTCTTCTTACGGCAGATGATCGCTTCATCGAGGGTTCGATTGACAATGACCGGGTCAAGACCGATGGGATTTTTGTACGGTCTGCCGCTCGGCTTGATAATCATCGACGGCTTGCCGTCGGTAATCATGAAAATCTGCTTATTGGCGCTCTTTTTACGCAGCAGAATCTGACGGGCCATCTGCAACCCGGCTTTCGTATTGGTGTGATAAGGTCCCACGCCGATATAAGGGAGGTCGGAAATCTTTATCTCCTGGGCGTTATCGCCGAACAGCACAATATTGAGAGAGTCCTTGGGATACTTGGTCAGAATCAACTCCGTAAAGGCCAGCGCCACCTGCTTGGCGGGCGTAATCCGGTCTTCACCATAGAGAATCATCGAATGTGAAATATCGATTAGCATTACCGTCGCGCAGCTGGTGGTGCGGGCGGTATCGTAGACTTGCAGGTCGTCCTGGTTCATCTCCATCCCCAGCGAGCCGGTGCGGGCGATGGTATTTAACAGGGAGCCCTTCAGGTCGAGATAAAGCAGGTCGTCACCGAAATCGTAGGGGCGCTTTTCCGGAAGCGGCTCCTCAAATTGACTGCCGCCGCCGATCGGCAGTGGGTGATTTCCGATGCCGGAAGATTTTAGTCTTTCGAAAATAGTTTCGAAGGCCTGACGGCGAAGCCCCCGTTCCCCCTTGCGGGTCAACGTAGTTTTCTCCCGCTGCATTGCCACTACGTTTTTATCCGTCAATTCTTTCCGAAACTGCTCCAGGTCAAAATCGGGCGGAAGTTGCCCCATCTGCTGCAGACGCTCCATCATTTTGAGCGCTTTATCGACGTCCCCGTTGACCAGAAGCAGGATATAATTGAATATGGAAAGAAGGTCGCGCATACTTTTTAATTTTTGCACGAAGGCTTCATTCCACTCCGAATAGATAAAACGCATTTCAGTTCCTCAAAATATTCTCTATCATATCGGCGTAGATGAACTTGTTGTCGGGAGATTCTTTGGCGATAATGTTACTTCGGTGCAGGCCCTCCAAAACCAGTTCCATCGCCAGAAAAGTCTCCCGCGGGTCTCTGGACGGGTAATAAGATTCGGCCATCTGCTTTAAGCCGGCAATCTGCGAAAGTTGCTTCTTATACTCGGCGTAGGGCATCTCATCAGAGAGTTCCAGTTTCCTGCCGGTTGAAAAGTAATCAATCACCGCTTCGTAGATATTTTCCTCGGGACGGCTGTCAGGATGAGACTTCTCCCGGCGCGGGGCGGGAAAATACTCGTCAAAAGTCTCTTTGACCGCTTCCCCGATGAGATTTACGGCAAGAATCGACGGTCCCTCCAGTTCCCCTTCATATACCAGTTCAACTTTTCCCACGATGGAGGCGATTACGGAATAGAGGTCACAGATGCGTGGAAAATGGTCATTTTCTTTATTGAGGGCGGCGCGGCGCTCAATATTAGAAATCAGATTTTCGTAAGCCGAGATAGAAAGACGAGCCGAGACGCCGGAGGACTGGTCGACATATTCGCTTCGGCGAGCGGCGAAGGATATCCGTTCGATGATATCGCGAACCAGTTCCGGGATGGTGATTTCGGAGCCGCGGGCGCTCCAGGCTTCCTGACGAGTAATCGCTTTGGCGTCACCAAGCGACGAGGGATAATGAGTGTTAATCTGCGAGGCAATGCGGTCTTTCAGCGGTGTGATAATATTGCCGCGGTTGGTGTAGTCTTCGGGGTTGGCGGTGAAGACCAAAAGCATGTCGAGCGGGACACGAATCGGGAAACCGCGAATCTGCAGGTCGTTTTCTTCAAGAATATTCAGCAGAGAAACCTGGATGCGGGGCTGCAGGTCGGGAAGTTCATTGATGGCAAAGATGCCGCGATTGGTGCGCGGTATAATCCCCCAGTGAATCACTTCCTCGTCGGAGAGGTCCAGTTTTTCGCGGACGGCTTTGATGGGGTCGATATCGCCGATCAGGTCTGCCACCGAGACGTCGGGAGTGGCAAGTTTTTCGTTGTACCGCTGCTCGCGGTGAAGCCACTCGATTTCCAGGCGGTCACCCATTTCCTCTACCAGTTTCTTGAAACGGGAGGAGATGGGAGCGAAAGGATTTTCGTTCAGTTTGCTGTCTTTGATAACTGGAATGTACTCATCCAGCAGGTCCACCAACTGTCTCAGAATTCTTGTTTTGGCTTGTCCTCTCAAGCCGAGAAGAATGAAATCGTGCCGCGAAAGGATGGCGTTTTCCAGTTGCGGCAGAACGGTTCGGTCATAGCCGACGATTCCCGGAAACCTCTTCTTTCCGGCTTTAATCTGCTCCAGCAGATTCTTGCGGAGTTCGTCTTTGGTTGATAGATTCCTGTATCCTGATTTCTTAAGTTCACCCAGAGTTTTCGCCAATTTCATATATGCCTTTCGTAGATTCTTCATTTTATACGCATCAGGTTAAACAAAGAACAAGAAGCGATGGTTCGGCGGGATTGTGACAATTAACGCCCTTCGCAATTTCGGTGAAAGAGCCTCCGCCACCGCCGTGGGAGCGCTGTTACCTTATGTCGTGCAGGGGGATAGTGAACGCCATAAAGGATGTGAAAGAGTAAAACTTTTTTTCAATCAAAGACGGTTATCTGCGTATAATTTCCTGCCAGTGGTAAATTTTTAATTATAGACTTAGAGGGTCTACAATGAATGTTAATATAAGCGGCAAAGCCAAACAGGAACTTCTCAATATCAAGGTCGGCGGCGACCGTTTTCTGCGGATAGAGGTCTTGACGGGAGGCTGTTCCGGTCTGACCTACGGCGCCGGAATTGATGAAAAGATGAATGATGACGACGTGGTGCTGTACCAGGACAACGATTTCAAGGTGGTGGCCGATATGCGCAGCGCCCTGTATCTGGACGGTCTGCATATTGATTATTCGGACGACCTGATTCGTTCCGGGTTCCGTTTTTATAATCCAAAGGCGAAGAAGTCGTGCGGCTGCGGCAGCAGTTTCAGCGCCTGAGACTGAATACCTGAAATCGGGAAGGTGGCAATGAGCCTTAAGTCGATAGAAATAATGGGGGGCGAGTCCGTTTACTGCATCAATGAAGGTCAGTTGCAGAAAGCGTACGAACTGGCGATGAGTGATTCTGATTCCGCCAACCGCATCAACGGCCAATTGAAGACTTTGGAAGAGCAATTGACGCGTAATGAGCGCGCCGCCCTCGCCTTTCTCCTGATTGACCGTCTGCTGAAAACTCCCTAACGGACTTCCGAATAGAAATAATCTATCCCCTCTTCCTTGTACGGCTGGGGAAGAAGGTCAAACAGGTCCCAGAGAACGCAGAAGTTGTCGCCCGGTCCAAAGCCGGCGTCAGATACCCGAAATATCTCCCCTTTTTTGTTCTTGGTGAAGACAGAGACTCCAGGCCAGGGCGATTTATTTTCCCCTTCGTATCCCATATCTTTTTTGAACGAGGTCCCCTGGGAGGAAACCATCCGGAATCCCCAGCCCCGGTCGGCAGCAAATTTTCTCTGCACGGAAGGGGCATCAGCCGATTCGACCACAAAGGAAGCCCGCTGCTCCAGATGTTTAACAATGCCGCTGAAGCCGTCTGCCCAAAGGGTGCAATAAGCACATTTAACCCCCATATTATGAATCAGGATGAGGTCGCTTCTTCCACCGAAAAGTTGGGAGAGTTTGACGGCGTTGCCGAAGGAATCTTTGAAGGAATAATCGCGGACTTTTCGGGGCGGGAATTCTCTCCGGAGATTCGCCAGTTGCTGTTTCATTTTCCGCATTTCCTTTTCCATTTCCCGGATGCGGTTCTGACTCCCGCCGGGACGGTTTTTCTGTTTCATTAGGAATTCCCTTTCTCCCGATATAAGTTTTATTATCCCTCGCAGCCAATCATGAAACGCGCATGCAAAAATAGACTATTTTTCTCGTCATTAATATATCAGAGCGGCCGAGGAAAGTAAAGAGGTCAAGTCGGGCAGATTCATGGCGGCTAAGAAACTGCCTTAGGGAGGGAAACCGGAGAGCGTATTATATTGTTGTATTATAATTTGCCGATTTGATATATAAGTGAAATATGGAAAAAGAGATCTTCAAGATAAAAGGGATGGATTGCGCCGAGGAAGTGGCAATTCTCAAAAAAGAACTCGCTTCTCTGGTAGGGGGTGAAGAGCGCCTTTCTTTCGACATTCTTAACGGCAAACTGACCATCGAGCGCTCCCCGAAAGACAAAGTACACTGGGACAGGGAGATTATTCGAAAAGCGGTCGCCGGCACCGGTATGCAGGCAGTTCCCTGGGAAGAGTTTTGCGCGACCGGGACCTGTCCGGTCGAAGAAAGTCTCTGGGAGCGTCGGGGTCGAACGGTGATGGTGACCATCAGCGGGGTTTCACTGGCGCTGGGATATATTTTTCAGGCGATTCGGGAGGGGAGCCTTATCGGTCCCTTAACCGGCGAAACGGAAATCGGATTGATATCGATTCTTTTCTATTCTTTGACGGCGGTCACAGGGGCATGGTTTATAGTCCCGAAGGCTCTATTTGCGCTCAGAAAATTTCGACCCGATATGAATCTCCTGATGACTGTTGCGGCAATCGGCGCCGTTGCTATCGACGAATGGTTTGAAGCCGCGACCGTCACCTTTCTTTTCGCGTTGGCGCTTCTGCTGGAATCCTGGAGTGTGGGACGGGCGCGCCGGGCAATCGGCGCCCTGATGGACCTTTCGCCGACCAAAGCGCGCATAATGACTTCCGGAAACGGACGATTAGAGGAAGTGCCGGTGCAGGAGGTACAAGTCGGCGCGGTAGCAGTGGTCCGTCCCGGTGAAAAAGTGCCTCTCGATGGCATCATAGTCAGCGGGAGCAGTCATATCAATCAGTCCCCGATTACCGGGGAATCGATTCCGGTCGGCAAAGTCGTTGGCGATGAGGTTTTTGCCGGCACGATAAATGAAGACGGGGCGTTTGAATTTAAGGTTACGAAGAGAGCCGATGATACAACATTGGCGCGGATAATCCATATGGTGGAGGAGGCGCAGTCGCGCCGGGCGCCGTCCGAACAATGGGTGCAGAAATTCGCCCGGTATTATACCCCGGCGATGATGGGGGTGGCGCTCTTTATCGCGCTTATTATTCCGCTATTTGCCGGTGACTGGGGGAAATGGTTCTACGAAGGGTTGGTGGTCCTGGTTATCGCCTGCCCCTGCGCGCTGGTGATATCGACACCGGTGAGCATTGTAGCCGGTCTGACGTCGGCGGCGCGGGCCGGGGTTTTAATCAAGGGAGGAGTGCACCTGGAGACGCCGGCGCAATTGCAGGCAATCGCTTTTGACAAGACAGGAACACTGACTGACGGCAAGCCGGAAGTGCAGCAGGTGGTGCCGCTGAGCGGACATACCGGCGAGGAACTTCTGTCCCGGGCGGCGGCTCTGGAAGCAATGAGCGAGCATCCGCTGGCGAAAGCCATCATGCGTCGGGCGGAGAATGAGCGGGTCAATGTCAACGGTGTCGCGAATTTCCGCTCGATGCGAGGAAAGGGAGCGGAAGGGGATATCGAAGGACGTTCCTTCTGGATCGGCAGCCATCGGCTGATGCATGAGCGCGGCGGCGAAACCCCGGAATTTCATCAGAAAGCGGAAGAACTGGAGGATGCCGGGCATTCGGTGGTAGCTGTCGGCAATGAGAATCATATCTGCGGATTGATTAGCGTTTCTGACTCGATGAAAACCGACCTGAAAGAAGTTATGCAGAGTCTAAAGGCATTGGGAATAAAACGGACAGTGATGTTGACGGGTGATAACGAAGGGACCGCCCGGGCGGTGGCGGACGCGGTGGGGATAGATGAGTATCGGGCGGAGTTGCTGCCGGAAGATAAAGTAGCGGCTGTTGAGGAACTGGTTAAACAATATGAACGGGTGGCGATGGTGGGGGATGGGGTAAACGATGCGCCGGCGATGGCGCGCGCCTCGGTGGCGATAGCGATGGGCGCGGCCGGAAGCGACGCCGCCATTGAGACGGCCGATATTGCCTTGATGTCCGATGACCTCTCCAAAATTCCCTGGCTCATAAAACACTCGCGGCGGGTGCTGCGGACGATAAAGAGTAATATCTGGTTTGCTCTTGGCACTAAAGCCGTTTTTCTCGTACTGGCGCTTTTGGGTCTGGCGACGCTCTGGATGGCAATTGCGGCCGACATGGGGGCTTCACTTCTGGTAATCGCCAACAGCCTTCGTCTTCTCAACGGAAAAAACTGAAGGCCTCCGGTGCAAGCGGACGCCGAAAATTTGCCGGAAACCTTTGACGGCATCTAATCGTCAAAAGAACATTGCCAAAGCAACTCATAGGAGGAATTGATGAGTAAATCGGTACTATTTTTCACCGCGACTCTAATGCTGTTTGGCGTCGCGACACTTCAGGCGCAATCGTCTGCCAGGGTGGAATCACTTCTCAAGGAGGTCGACACCTGGGTCACCTCCGATACAAGCAGGATTATGTCGTTCATCGACAGCACTAATGCCGTGACCGCTCAAATGCTGGAATCGTCACCATACTGGGAAGCGACCATGCGTGACCTTTCGTTTCTTCTCGGAATCGACCTGATTTCTTCACCCCAGGTCGATAACACGGGGCGACTCTATTTTCAGATGCGCCTCACCGGCGAGAGCGAAGCCCTTTTCTATATCGACCGTCCCATGGGCTGGCCGATGCAGATTACGCCAAACGGATGGGCCGATGAAGGGCTGACCATCAGTTACTATGCGGTGCACCCTTCCGGTAATTTCATTCTGGTGGGGGTCAACAAGCATGGCGACGAGATGCACGATATCTGGCATTTCACTCGCGACGGCAAATTCAGGCCGCTTCTGGAGGACCGGCGGGTCCGCTTCACCGGCGTCATATTTGACGAAGTTAATCCTGACCAGTTCTATCTTAACATCGATAATCGGAAAGAGATGCGTATTGGCCGCTACACCATTTCGACCGGACTGCTGGACACGCTCTATACCGAACCGGGCGCCTTTTATCCGACTGATTACCACAATGGGAAAATTACTTTCGTCCGCTGGTTCTCGTTTTCGCAGGGACAACTGGCGATGTTTGATGTCGCCACCGGAAAGGTAACCGACCTCAGCGACACCAGTCTTTTCTGGGCGGCCGGATTCACCGCCGACGGAAAGGTACTGACACTGACTTCGGCGATGTCGAGCGAAGATGAATTCATGAAATTCTGCCTCGTTGACCCGTCAAAACCAAAGCAATTCAGCCTGGTGTATGACCCCAAGCGGCATACCGATGAGTTTTCATTCATCCGCAAGACCGGGACTATCATAGCCTCCCTCAACAAGGATGGGTACTCGGAACTGGTCGGCTTTGACCTGAGCGGCAAACCGGTCACGGTGCCGCAGGCGGAGATTGGGGTGATCTCCGACCTCTCCGGAAATGAAATGGGGGATTTTGTATTTGGCTTCTCTTCGCCTAAAGTAGCGCCGACTGCCTTCAAGTTTCGAGCCGGTGACAGCAAATTGGAGAATCTCGGCAAGGTCTCGACTTTCGGATATAATTTCGCGGAGACGCGGGTGGAAGTAATCAGATATAAATCGGCCGACGGAACCATGATACCGTCACTCATTTATTTCCCTGCCAATGTAAAGAAGGACCGAAGCAATCCGGCAATTGTCAGTTATCATGGCGGTCCCCCCAGTCAGAGCCGGCCGCACTTTCAGAGGAATATCGCCTTTGCTTTGAGTAAGGGATTTATCATGATGTTTCCCAATGTGCGCGGCTCAACCGGATACGGTCCGGCTTATGAACGGGCCGACAATATGGAAGGACGTCTGGCGGCATTGAAAGATGCCGAGTCGGCTATTGATTATCTTATCAATGAAGGTTACTCCCGCCCGGAAAAAATCGCTATCTGGGGCGGCTCCTATGGCGGATATACGGTGAACTGGCTGGGGACGCAGTGCCCCGAAAAGTTTGCCTGTATCGTTTCGGAAGTGGGCGTTTCCGACCCGAAACATACCGTGAAGAATTCATCACAGGTATTCATGCGGGGATGGGAAAAAGAGTACGGGCCCATGGAAAGCGAACTGGTCCGCAAAATCTCGCCGATATTCTACGCGGAGAACCTGAGTAAGCCGATTTATCTGACCGGCGGTTATAATGACCCGCGCGTGCCGCCCTCTGACCCGAGACGGTTCGCCTATGTCTTGTCCCAACTGGGGAAACCGGTCTGGTATTTTGAAGACCGGGAGCAGGGGCATGGCGGCAATATGAAAGCCCAGATAGTGCGCGACCTCGCCAGTTCTTATGTTTTCACGATGATGCACGTTATGTAATAGCCGCACGGACAGAAGACGTTAAAGAATTGAGGAGGCGGAGCGATGTTCCGCCTCCTCTTTTAATATATCTGATATATTGCCATTTGCACGAGGGCGCAATAGATTACTCCCTGTGAATAAGTCTGGCTCTATCAGACGCACTTTCGGCCGTCCCCGGGTGGTCGTTTCCAAATGCCTCGGTTTTGAGGCGGTGCGATATAACGGCGGCATCATTCCCTGCGAGTTTGTCGATAAACTGAGGGGGACAGTTGAATTGATTCCGCTCTGCCCGGAGATGGAGATTGGACTGGGCACTCCCCGCGACCCTATCCATATCGCTCGTCGCGGAAGCAAAGATTTCTTGCTTCAACCGGCAACCGGACGGGATTTGACCGACAGAATGACTCGCTTCTCCGAGAAATTTCTCAGAAGCCTCTCAGATGTCGATGGTTTCATTCTCAAGAGCCGCTCCCCCTCGTGCGGTACCAGAGATGTGAAAATCTATTCTGATAAAGAGCGCGAATCACCATTCGACAGGGGGGCTGGATTCTTTGGCAGGAAAGTGATGGAACTCTTTCCGGAAGCGGCAATTGAAGATGAAAAGCGCCTTTCTTATCCAAGAATAAGGCAGCGCTTCCTCGCCCGGGTATTTACCTTTGCCGCCTTTCGGGAGGTAAAGAAGTCCAATTCACGAGCGCGCTTGATGGAATTTCATCTGCAGAATTATCCTCTCTTGATGTCATACAGCAGTAGAAAAACGCGCCTTATGGAGAAAATTGTCTCAAATTGCGAAAGAAAGCCACTTGAAGCGGTCCTGGCCGACTATGGCGCGCATCTGCAGAGGATTCTTCAGAGAAGACCGCGTGAATGGGGCGCTATCGAGAATTATCTGAAATATCTAAATCCCTGACTGTAAACAGAAGAGATGCAGGGGCGACCCTCGCGGTGGCTGTCTCGAAAGTACTCTGAGTCAAGCCTTATAAGAGCGGCAGGTCACAATTTCGCGGACCAATATCTGTAATCCCAGGGGATTACAAAACAGACCCGCGAAATCAAGACCTGCCGCAACCTCAAGACTGAGAATTAGAGAGTCGTAGGGGCGACTCTCGCGGTCGCCCGGGTCAAATTCCGCAGCGCGGGATTTTACGGGCAGGGAAAGAATACGACCCTACCAGATTCCCAGTACATCCTTCGCCATATCCGAGGCCATTTCGGCCGGGTTCCAGGGCGGGTCCCAGACGACCGCTACAGAGGCTTTTTCGACCCCCTCTATCGCTTTGGCGGCATTTTCCACCTGCTCCACCAGCATCGGACCGTAAGGGCATGCCGGGGTGGTCAGGGTCATGGTGATATTGACCTCTTTGTCATCAACAATTTCGACATCATAAATCAATCCGAGGTCAACTACCCCCAAGGCGATTTCGGGGTCTTCGATCGGTTTCAGTTTTTCCAGAATTAATTCGCGGGTTAGTGACATAAGCCTACTCCGTGGTGGAGGTTCTGATTTCTGCCCCCTGTTCCCTGGCGGCAAGAGCATCGATAAGGGTAGTCCACGAAAGAAGGGCGCATTTGATTCGGACAGGGAATTTTTTCACTCCGCGGAGCGATTCCAAATCGCCCAAATCGATGTTGTCGGGGACATCCTCCCCTTTCAACATTCCGCGAATAACGGCGGCGATTTTCTTTACTTCAGCAAGGGTCTTCCCCTTAATGGTATCAGCCAGCATCGAGCCGGATGCCACCGACACGGCGCAGCCGACACAACTGACATAGATATCCTTGATTTTGTCGCCGTCCAACTGAAGTTCCATTTCCAGTTCGTCGCCGCAGGAGGGGTTCTGCCCTTCGTTGTGAATATCGGCATGCTCTAATTTTTTCCGGCCGCGGGGAAATTTGTAATGCTCCATCAGAATGTCGCGGTACAGATTGTTGAGGTCGTCAGACATAGCGAAAATACTTTCTGGCTTCATTAAGGCCGTCTGCAAGATGGTCAATGTCGTCAGTGGTATTGTAAATATAGATGCTGGCGCGGGTGGTAGAACTGACACCGAGAAGTTTTGTCAACGGCTGGGCGCAATGATGCCCGGCGCGGACAGCAATCCCGAGGGTATCGAGGAACGTCGCAAGGTCATGCGGGTGGATATCATTATCGGCAAAGGCAATCGCTCCCCCTCTTTTTTCCGGGTCGGTCGGTCCGAAAACCTTTATGAAATCGAGAGCCGCCAGCCTCTCGAGCGCATAGGCAGTTAGTTCCAACTCATGCCGACGGATATTATCCATCCCCAGGTTCTGCAGATATTGCAGAGCGGCGCCGAACGCCGCCGCGCCGGCGATATGGGGAGTGCCGGCTTCAAATTTCCAGGGAAGAGTATTCCAGCGGACCGATTCAAAGCGAACGTCGCTTATCATTTCGCCCCCGTAAGTAACCGGCTCCATTTTTTCCAAGAATTCCTGCTTGCCATATAGGATGCCGATTCCCGTAGGGCCGAGCATCTTATGGGCGGAAAAAGCCAGAAAATCGGCATGAAGCGCTTTGATATCGACTGGCAGATGCGGCACCGACTGGGCGCCATCGATAAGAACCATCGCCCCTTTCTTATGGGCGATCTCAATGATTTCTTCCACCGGATTAATGGTTCCCAGGACGTTAGACATCTGAGTTAAAGCGACAATCTTCGTGCGCGAATCAATTATCTCATCGATATCGGACAGGTCAAGAAGACCGTCACCGGTGATTTTGATATATTTCAGTTTCGCGCCGGTCTTGCGGCTCAGCATCAGCCACGGCACAAGGTTGGCATGATGCTCCATCTGGGTGATAACAATCCGGTCACCGTGACGGACATTCGCTTCTCCCCAGGATTGCGCCACGATATTGATGGCTTCGGTAGCATTGCGGGTGAATATTACTTCTTCCGGTTTGACACCGCCAATAAATTCCGCCACTTTGGTGCGGGTCGCCTCATAAGCCGCCGTGGCTTCTTCGGCAAGGGTATGCAGACCGCGATGAACATTGGCGTTCTGATAAGAGTAATATTTCTCGATAGTGTCAAGCACCACCTGCGGTTTCTGAGTGGTGGCGGCGCTGTCGAGATATATCAGCGGCTTGCCATGAACAGTGCGGGTGAATATCGGAAAGTCGAGTTTAATTCGTTCCGGCTTAAAAGACGTCACGGTCGGGACTCCGCCGCTCATTTCCAAAATCTGTCGATGCGATTTCATTGCGACACCTTTTATTCCGGCAGAGCCAGAAAGACTTCACCATTTTCTATTTTGACGTCATAAGTGCCGATACCGACCACCGCCGGAAAACGGGTGGCAGCGCCGGTTTGAATATTGAAACGGGCACCGTGGCGGGGACATTCAATCTCGCCGTTTATAATATCGCCGCCGCTCAGGTCGCCGCCGTCGTGAGTGCAAAGATTATCGAGGGCGTAAAATTTCCCCCGCACTTTGAGAAGTATGATATCTTTGCCGTTGAGGTGAAACTCGCGCATCTGACCTTCGGCAAGTTCCTTTTCGGCGCAGAGCCGCAGATACTGCCCTATCATAGTTCGCTTCCCAGTTTGTCCAAAACCAGATTGCGCAAAACCGGCTGCAGGTCGGAAGGAATCTGGCTGATGGTCGGCTCCACAAAGCCGCCGACAATCATTTTGACCGCTTCAACGCGGGCTACGCCGCGACTCTCAAGATAGAAAAGCATCTCCGGATCGATCGGTCCCATGGTGGCGCCATGGGTGCAGCGAACCTGGTCGGCAAGAATCTCCAGTTCCGGTATCGATTCCGCTCGCGTTCCCTTATTCAGAAGAAGATTGCGGTTCTCCTGATAGGCTTCACAGTTGGCAGTCTCTTTTTCGATTCTGATAAGCCCGGTATAGGCAGAATTGGCTTTGTCTTTCAGAATAACTTTGAAGTCGATATTGGAGTAGGATTCGCTCGCCTTGTGATGATGCATGGTGTGATAGTCGAAATGCTGGCCGTTGTCGCCGAAAAGAACGCCGTACATCCGGCTGTCGGCGCCTTTGCCGTTCAGAATAGTCCCGGCGTTTACTTTCGAAAGGGCGCTGCCCATCGCGCCGAATATCGAATAGAGGGAGCCATTCTGCTCCACCTGGGCGCGTTGTGTAATGTAAGAACTGCATCGGGAGGAGAGGCGCTGCAGATTGACATAGCGCACCCGCGAGGAATCCCCCACGAAGATTTCGACGACACTGTTTGCAGCGGGGTCTTCCAGGCGGCATTCCCCGGCATAATCATCGATAATAGTCGCTTCGGAATTCCGACCCACTACCACCAGTAACCGTCCCATAGTAAATTGCCCGCCGGGGTGACGGTTCATCAGTATCGGTTTTTCGATAACGGTATTGTCCGGGATATAGAGAAAAAAGCCGGTATTCCATAGGGCGAGATTGAGGGCTTCAAATTTGCCGAAGGAAGCGCCGACCAGTTTTCCCAGAAAGCGCCCGGCAAATCCCTCGTTTTCGCGAAGCGCCGAGTAGATATCTTTGAAGACAACACCCTTCGCCGATATCTCGGGGGTCATCTTGGTCACTGTCATCCGGTTATCAAGATTGTAGCCGATTGCGGCATATTCAGGTGTGACCGGATACGGCTTACCGTTGCTGCCATCGGGAACGACCGGATAAAGGTTCATCAGAGCATCAATATTCTTAGCCAGGAAAGATTCCGGCGCGGTATAGCGCCAGATATTCTGTACTCTTTCCGGAAGAGGCTGCTCCAGATATCTGTCCCATGCCTCCCGGCGGATTCTATATATCCAGTCCGGCTCGCCCGGTTGAAGGGGACGAAAACCTATTTTCACTTTCTCCAGAATTGTCGTTTGAGTAGTCATATATTTTATCCTACCGACCCTTCCATTTCAAGTTCAATCAGACGGTTCAACTCCACCGCGTATTCCATCGGAAGTTCTTTGGTGAACGGTTCAATAAAGCCGTTGATGATAAGCAAGCGGGCTTCATCTTCGGTCAAGCCGCGGCTGGTCAGATAGAAAATCTGCTCCTCGGCGACCTTGCTGACCCGCGCTTCATGCTCAATACGGACCTCATCGGCATCGATTTCCATCGTGGGATAGGTGTCGGAGCGAGAGGCGCCGTCAATCAAGAGAGCGTCACATTCCACCGACACTTTGCTTTTGGTCGCATGGGGATAAACCTTCACCAGTCCGCGATATGAGGCTCGTCCGCCGCCTTTGGAAATCGACTTGGATGTAATGCGGGAACTTGTATTGGGAGCGGCATGAATCGCCTTGGCGCCGGCATCCTGATGCTGGCCGTTTCCGGCAAAGGCTATCGAGAGGATTTCGCCCTTGGCGCCTTCGCCAACCAGATAGACCGCGGGAAATTTCATGGTCAGACGAGAACCGATATTCCCGTCAACCCATTCCACCGTTGCGTTCTTATGCGCCACCGCCCGTTTGGTCACCAGATTGAAAATATTATGCGCCCAGTTCTGAATGGTAGTGTACCGGATATACGCCCCCTCGAGCGCCAGCAGTTCCACCACGGCCGAATGAAGGGAGTTGGTCGAATAAACCGGCGCGGTACATCCTTCGATATAATGCACCCGCGAGCCTTTGTCGGCGATTATCAACGTCCGCTCAAACTGCCCCATATTCTCGGCGTTTATGCGGAAATATGCCTGAAGCGGAATTTTGACATCGAGTCCCGGCGGAACATAGATAAACGAACCGCCCGACCAAACCGCCGAATTGAGCGCGGCAAACTTATTGTCATTGGGAGGAATGACAGTGGCAAAGTATTTTTTGACGATATCCTCATGCTCGCGCAGTCCGCTGTCCATATCAAGAAATATCACTCCCTGTTTTTCCAGGTCTTCCTTAAAAGAGTGATAGACCACCTCTGACTCGTACTGGGCGGTCACACCGGCAAGGAATTTCCGCTCCGCTTCCGGTATCCCGAGACGGTCAAAGGTTTTCTTGATATACTCGGGAACATCATCCCACGATTTCCCCTGGGCTTCAATCGGCTTGATATAGTAGTAGATATCAGCGAAGTTGATGGAGTTGAGAAGTTCCGTATTGCCCCATTTCGGCATCGGTTTGGCATAGAAGATATCGAGTGCCTTGTGGCGAAAATCGCGCATCCAGTCCGGCTCCTTTTTCATCCGGGAAATCATCTCCACCACTTCGTGGCTAATTCCTTTGGCCCCTTTATGGAAATATTCCTCCGGGTCACGGAAACCGTATTTCTCGGCATAGTTCTCGCCGATATCTAAAACCTGTGTATTCTTATTCTTAGTTTCTTCCATTTCAGACCTCAACCGCTTTCATCACTTCTTTTTCGATCCAGTCGTACCCCTGCTCTTCCAGTTGCAGGGCAAGTTCCGGTCCGCCGGAGCGGACAATCTGCCCGGCCATCATCACATGCACCTTGTCCGGTTTGACATAGTTGAGCATCCGCTGGTAATGGGTTACCAGAAGGACCGCGCCGTCTTTGGGGGCGAACTCATTAATCCCTTTGGAGACTATTCTGAGGGCGTCAATATCAAGCCCGGAGTCGGTCTCGTCCAAAAGGCAGACCTGCGGCTTGAGCATAGCCATCTGAAGAATCTCAATCCGCTTCTTCTCGCCGCCGGAGAAACCGTCATTCAGATAACGGGTGGCAAACACTTTGTCGATATCGAGCGCCTGGAATTTTTCATTCAGTTCTTTGCGAAATTCTCGCAAGATATTTTCGTCGCCGTTGTATTTCGATTTCAAGGCGGAGCGAAGGAAATTGGCGACGGTCACGCCCGGAATCGCCAACGGATACTGGAAAGCGAGAAAGAGTCCCGCCCGGGCGCGCTCGGTGGCGTCCATCTCAAGAAGACTTTTCCCATTGATAAAGGCTTCACCCCGGGTGATGGTATAATTGGGATGCCCGGCGAGAGCATTGGCAAGGCTTGACTTGCCGGAGCCGTTAGGACCCATCAGGGCATGCTTTTCCCCTTCCCGCATCTCCAGCGAAACTCCTTTGACAACCTCTTTCCCTTCCACTTCGATATGGATATCTTTAAAGGCAAAAATTACTTTTTTCTCGTTCATCGGTTCCTCTATGAGTTTAAAATGTTATTCTCGGGGGTAATAGATTTATGCTCTTCAGGTTTTTCAACCGAACTGATTTTCAATTCTTTTCTTCCGTTAGCCAGTTCTGCCAGATTGACCCGGTCCAGATAACCGCTGACAAATTCATTGAAAGCGCCCCAGACATCGCGAACGGTGCAATCTTCGGTATGAACACAGCAGTCGCCGTCACCGCTGTACCGCTCGCAATGGGTCGGCCCAAATACCGGCTCCCCCAGAGCGGCAAAAATCTCGGTGAGGGATATCTCGTGCGGCGGCTTGGACAAAACATACCCGCCGCGCCGTCCGCGCACCGCCTTCACCAGACCGGCTTGCTTTAGAATCATCAGGAGTTTTCCGGCGTACGGGAGTGACAATCCCTCCCTGGCGCTGATTTCCGGAAGGGTCATGGAGTGATTGCTTTTTGCCAGAAGAATCATGCAGCGAAGCCCATATTCTTCAAGTGCCGTTACTTTCATATTCAGTTCCTCGTTTAACTTCCAACCTATTATACAAAATCATTACAAAAATGTAAAGAATAATCTTGCTAATACAACCAAATTTATCATTAAATGTTCCGCTCTGTCAAATATTACACCAACACATTATGAGATAACAACTTATATGTCCCATTAAGGATATAGACTCAACTGATAATATTTAGATGAATAGTCTTTAGATTGCTCTTTTGCAAATTGCCAGTACTAACAATTTGACACTTGCAAAATGCCGCTTGAGAGCCTATTCTATAAAGGATGACAGTAATTGAAACTACTATTGAATCTGGAATTCTTAAGTCGGCTAGTAATATGAACGGCAAGAAATGGCTTCAGTATTCAATTTCAATTTGGGATGACATAAAGAAATCCAAGGAGGAATTGAAGCTGAAGCACCCCGCAATGTTCCCGTCAATGCTTTGTGAGCGACTTATTGAGATTTATAGCAAGAAAGGTGACCTAATATTGGATCCCTTTGCGGGTTCAGGATCCACGTTGATCGCGGCTACTGCTAAGGAAAGAAAGTCGATTGGCCTCGAGTTGTCGCAGGATTTCATCCAATTGTATGAAACCAGGCTGAAGCAGGTGGATTTTTTTGAAGAAAATGGAGGCAATGTCGCTTTGATGGTAAAAGCCGATGCCCGCAACTTGACTCGATTTGTTAATTCCGATTCAGTTACATTATCTATCACCTCTCCGCCCTATTGGGATATTCTCAACCAGCCTCGAAGTGCCGACGGCAAGAAAGTCCGCAACTACGGCAATAATGAAGGAGATCTGGGTAATATTAGAGACTATCAAAAGTTCCTCAGTGCGTTATCTGATATTTTTGAAAAGGTATTTGCGGTTACGAAATCGAACGGATTCTGCTGTGTAATTCTGATGGATATACGAAAGGGCAATAAACTCTACCCTTTTCATATGGATACCATAAATTTTATGAGAACGATTGGTTGGGAGCTCGACGACATAATCATATGGGACAGAAAGAGAGAGTACAATAACCTGAGACCGTTAGGTTATCCTCATGTATTCCGAGTCAACAAAGTTCATGAATATATACTGATTTTTCAAAAGAGGGTTGAGATTACAGGGAAACATGAATCCAAAATTCGTAAGGACAGGAAGCAAGGAATTCGTTAAAGAGATAATGGGGCTTTTCAAATGGGCTGATAAGGCTTACCTCTGCGTATCTTACGCTCGTTATGATGCTTTTAAGATTATTAATTCGGCGATCACCCAATTCCTCAGAATGGGCGGGCATCTGCGATCATTATTTGACATAGAACGACATTTCACTGATCCAAGTATAATAATGGAACTGAGCACGATTCCGGGTCATTCCGAATGTCGGGTTTATCTTAGAGGGTCATTGGAAGGTGTCGCAGGCGTTAATATGGGCCCGCTTCATACCAAGCTGTATATTTTCCAGAAGGATGATAGCATTAGAGTTGTTCTGGGTTCATCTAATTTCACTGTTGGGGGAATGGAAGTCAACGAAGAGGCGAATATTCTCCTTACGGGGGCAGTCAACGAGCCGTTTTTCTCTCAAATAGTAGACTATTTCCAACTCTTATGGGGCTCCCCTTGTTCGCTTCTTGTTGCCGACAATGCTGAATTACTGGCGCAGTATGAAGGCTTAGTACAAGAGGAAAGAAAGCAACACAAAGAGTCTCTAAAAAAGCGGGCCACTTTGGAGAAGCAGTTTACCAAACTGCTGGACAGAGCCAAGGCACAAGAAGAAGTCATATGGAATAGCGATGGCGCTTATCTTCTCGGTCTTGCCCTTCCCCCATTTATTGGTCCAATCATAACCTCACGGTTTCGAGTTTTTCT
>DYGG01000031.1 GCA_020724775.1 Ignavibacterium sp.
CCGTTAATCTTATTTATCCAATACCAAATTTACACAAAAGAATTTACACTACTGCGACCGGTTCAAATTCTTGACAGTACACTCTTAGAATCCTTGCGTTGCCTTTTTGAATGATTATAATACTTGTGATGCAAAATCTTTCTGCCAAAGAGGACCTGGCTAAAATCGCTTTCACCCGGGGCGCCGGCGTTTTCGGAGTCTGCCGTATAGATAACTTTCGAGAAAGTTTTCATATCGAGATTCAGGGCCTTTCCCGGTCCCTGCCGTACGCTATTTCTATCGGTGTCCCTCTGGCCGAAACGGCGCTGGAGACCATTGTTGACCGCCCGAATATGATTTACAAGGCGCATTACCGTCAGGTAAACGCCGTTCTTGATGATATCGCTTTCGCTCTCGCCTCCGAAATCATCCGCCTCGGATATCGCGCCCTGCCGATTCCGGCATCGATGGTTCTCAAGCGGTACCCCATGATTGCGCACCTGTCGCATCGCGAAATCGCCTTCAAAGCCGGTCTCGGCTGGCGCGGACGAAACAATCTCCTCGTGAATAAAGATTACGGCTCTCAGATAAGGCTGGTGACTCTGTTGACAAATTTGGAGCTTCCTTTCGATATACCCTTGACCGACGACTGCGGCGACTGCTTCGACTGCCTCCCCTGTTGCCCGGTAGGAGCCATTGACGAACTGGTTGAGAATTTTAATCTCGACGCCTGTTCCCAGCAGGTGCAGAAATTTGCCCGAGAAAATGATTATGGACACTATATCTGCGGCCTCTGCCTTAAACCGTGCCGCGGTAAGATACAAAACCAACTGTGATTGCCATGGGACGAATCAAGAATCCATTAGCGGCTCGATTGATTGTGGCCGCAATCTATTCGGCGCCGGAGGCGCTCGATTCCGCCATCCGTATCTGCGAAAAGAAATTCGGCCGCGTTATTTTTGAAACTGAGCAGATTCCGTTCGACTACACCGATTATTACCAGGAAGAAATGGGCGACAACCTGCGTCGCAAATTCTTCGCCTTTGAGAAAATGGTCAAACGGGATGAACTGGCCGATATCAAGCGCTGGACCAACAAACTCGAAGAAAAATTCGGTGACAAAGTGGGCGACTTTGTCTTTCGCACTGTCAATCTTGACCCCGGAGTCCTGACTCTTGCCAACCTGACTCTGGCCTCTACCAAAGATTTCGCGCATCGAGTTTATATCAATGACGGTATCTTTGCCGAAATTACATTGTTATATGAAAAAGGGGGGTTTCGCTTTCTTCCCTGGACATACCCGGATTATCGGGCGCCGATGACCCTCGAGTTCCTGAATAGAGTTCGGGAGACTATGAAAAAAATGGAGTTTGCTGAATAGTATTGGACTAAATATAAGGCGCGGTCATAAGTCCGCGCCGTTGAGATACAGTATGAAAAGTTGCGCCATTATTTTGCGGTATCTGGCTTTGGCGATTGTTTTATTCGCATTCGGCTGCGAGGATACGCGATACTCCACCAAACCGCGGCAAAGACCGGGACCATACCCACTTGAGACCGAAATCTCTCTTTCCCCTGACGGTCAGTATATCTCTTTTATCACCACCGATACAGTCATCCCCGAAAACAGCGGCATTTATCGCGCCCGCCTTTCCAATCCGTTGCGCGAAAAATTGGTGAGCGGAGACTCTTATCACTCGCCGGCCATCTCCTTCGACAATCAACGGCTCGCTTTTCTTGAGAAGGGACGAATCCGTTATTACCTTCTGTCAAGTAAGACTATTATCCCCTCGGTGCTTCCCGACAGTTTTGCATCAATAATTTTTATCAACGACTCCCAGCTGGTAGCCCATCGGGATAGTTCTTTGTTTCTGGTCGATGAATCCCGCAGCGCTGTTACTTTCTTGTTTCGCGGCTGGGACCCGACTCTTCTGTCGCGGGGTAATTTTATATATATTGCCGGAAACAGGATGAACTATCGGATCATGGCCGGAAATGTTTTCGGCGATACCACCCTGCTTCAGACCGTCGTCTCTGATGCTGTCGTTCATTGGGCTACCAAACTAAGCAGTTTTAACCGTATCGCTTACGGAGTCGAATGGTTCGAGCAGAAATATATCTACTCAGTCATCCCGGGACAGGATTTCATTTATATTGACAGTTCCTTACACGCCAAACCGTATCTGGTAGCCTTTGATATGATTTTGTTTACCGGAATTGACGGCCGCATTTACAGTTCCGATTTTGATGGGGAACTTTCGGTTCCCTTTGTGCCGGAAGCGGGGGGAGATACTCAATAAGCCTAAGGGATAATTGTGATTGACAAATCAAGAATTTGTGCCGAATATAATTCAGCAAGGTGAATATCTACGATTATTTGACGGAAATCTGACTAATGAATAAAATACATTGCCATTCTAGTGAAGAGATGCCTGAGTTGATGGACGGGTCGGTTTCTCTCACCGTTACTTCCCCTCCTTATTGGAACGCCATAGATTATGACCGACATGCCGAAAATAAAGGCCAGTATTTCAGAACAAGGAATTACAGTAATGGTTTTGATGATTATGAAAATTACTTAAATTGGACTGCCAAAATATTTGAGGAGGTACTCAGAGTCACCAAACCAGGTGGTTACTGCGGAATTGTTATTGGCACAGTACTTTACAACGGTAGACACTATCCGGTTCCTTTTGATTTGACGTCTCGTTTGGTCAGGGAGGGATGGGAGTTCCACCAGGATATTATATGGCACAAGTGCACCGCGGGGGTCAAAAGGGCCGGGGTTACTATTCAAAAGCCATATCCGGGTTATTATTACCCCAATATTATGACTGAATATATTTTGATTTTTAGGAAATCTGGACCTGCGATTTACAAAACCATTGATGTCGAAGATAGAAAAAAGTCGCCCATAGCTATAAATAAGCTGTTCACAATGGACGTTGCAAATAATATTTGGCATATTGCGCCGGTTCCACCGGATCTCTTGGATCATCCTTGCCCCTTTCCCGAGGAAATACCCTATCGACTTATTTCACTCTACTCATATACCGGTGAGTCAGTACTCGACCCTTTTGCGGGTTCCGGCCAGACTTTGAAAGTTGCTCGGCACCTAAAACGTAAGTTCGTAGGTTACGAGATAATTGAGAAATATGTAAAATTGTCGGAAAAGCGCATAGCCGAACCGTTGGCTATCCGGGAGTATCAGTTGATTGCAGAGTTTGCGAAGATTCATTGGGATACACCATCGGGGGAAAGACAATCATCACAGGTCAAAAGAATTCCTGGACGCAGAAAAAAGTCACCCAAGAACTTAACCCCTACTTTCTTATGAGGATTGATGCAAGACGTTGAGAATCTAATCATTGCCATTGCAGAAATTGGGCGGCAGCATTCTTCTTCCCCGGTTTTGACAAAGATTGACGCTTTCGCTCATTTTTTTGATTCGGCTAGTGAATTGATTGAGAGTGAATCAGACAGACGCGATGGAGCATGTACTCGCCGCAAGTTGCTAACACGGTTTTTGTTGCTCAACGCCGTATTGGACCAAGGTCCGGATATTGAAGGCATCCGCCAATTATTGATAAGCGTGACAAATAGACTCTATGGCAGTGAAGTCAGATTCATTCACAAGCCTCTAAGTTTCTTCGAAGAAGTCGGGCTGGCAATTGAAGAAATTATGAGTGAACACGAAAATATTAAAAAAATCAGGGCAGCATCTTGGGCCAAGTACAATGTCACCAGCGCCCGTAAGTATAACCTGTATATGGACAATTCTAAACAAACCCTAAATTACGCAATTTTCCGTTGGGGCGTTCCATTAGCTCTGCCTTTAGTGCTGGAAAAATCTTGTGATAACGCAGAGATAAGGTCGACCGCACTAATTGATTATCTCGAAAAATTCACTTCTGCCGAAAACATGAGTACTTGACTCAAAGACGACGCCAAATTTGGATTAGGTAAGGCAATAGGCGACAAAGCATGTCATTTGTTCGCAAAGTGGTTTGTCTCAATATTCAAACTGTGCAGAAGGTCAGGATTATCATGGGGGGACTTTTCTTTTGAAGTTCCCTATGACTCCAACGCAGGAAGAGTTCTTTGGCGCACTGGATATTTGCTGACGTGGGCTGATGAAAAAGAATTCAAGAAATACGGAGTTGTTCAGCCGGATAAGGGCAAAGGTGGTGTCAACTACATCAGAGTTACCAATATTCGCGGCTTAGGCGCACAGAGGCCCTTGACCAAAGAAATGATGAGTGTTTATATAGACATAGCAGTAAATCACCTGAAGTCACATTCAAGATTACCTAAGAAAACTGAGATTCATCGAATTCAGCACGTTTTTCTGCATAAGAATTTCGAAAAGAATCGTCTTAATGTTGCGAATCTTGATGACGGTCTTATTTTCATCGGTACTAATTACTGTTTCAATCATCCAAAGCCCCTCTGCACGCAATGCCCCATTAACAATTTATGCGAAGGTTACAATAAAGAACCAAGGCTGATTACTGATTTTGCGACTTGACCTCTTTTCCCCTTGCCCTTAAGATTTCAATCCCCTATCCTACAATCTGTTAGTCGAAACCGGTAACAGGATTGTCTAAAACTATCGGAACGAAAACTTCTCGTTCCCGTTAAAAGGATTTACGATGGATCGATTTGTCATAAACGGCCGGAGGAAACTTAGCGGCACGGTCAAGACCGACGGCTCCAAGAATGCCGGGCTCCCTATCATCGCCGGCGCCATTCTGATTGCCAGAGGGGATGTAGAACTGGAAAACATCCCGCCTCTCCGAGATATCTTTACCATCAAGAAAATGATGGAGCATCTGGGGGCAAAAGTGGAGTATGACCCCCGGTCAATGAAAATGTCCATTGACGCCTCCGGAATCAATGAGAACACCGCTCCCTACGAACTGATGCGTCAGATGCGCGCTTCTTTTCTTGTCCTCGGTCCTCTGCTGGGACGACTGGGGGAAGCCCGTGTCTCGCTCCCCGGCGGCTGCTCTCTCGGGGCGCGACCGGTCGATTACCATATCAACGGGTTTAAGTCGCTGGGAGCGCAGGTAACCGAAGATGCCGGTTATATCATCGCCCGCGCCAAGCCCCTCAAAGGCGCAACTATCCATTTCGACCGCCCGTCTCATACCGGCACCGAAAATATTATCTTTGGTGCCGTCCTCGCCAAAGGAACTACCCGCATTGTCAACGCCGCCTGTGACCCGGAAGTGGTCGACGTCGCCAATTTCCTGAATCTTGCCGGGGCGAAAATCAAAGGAGCCGGAACTTCGACTATCGTTATTGACGGTGTAAAATCGCTCAAATCGGTCAAGTATAAAGTCTCCGGAGACCGTCTGGTCGCCGGCACTTTTCTCTGCTCCGGAGCGATTACCGGCGGCACGGTTGAAACCACCGGCATCAATCCCTCACATCTGACCATGCTTTCACGAAAACTTTATGAGATGGGCTGCACTGTGACGGAAGGAAAGAGCAGCATTAAAGTTGTTGCCCCCAAGCGGCTTAAGCCGGTAAAAGTGGTCACTTTCCCTTTCCCCGGCTTTCCTACCGACCTTCAAGCCTGTATTATGGCGCTCGCCACGGTGGCGGAGGGAACAAGTAGCATCAAAGAGACTGTTTTTGAAGATAGATTTGGACATACTATGGAGTTGCGACGTCTTGGCGCTGACGTCACGGTGACGTCGGATGAAGCCATCGTGAAAGGCGTAGAAACCTTAAAGGGTGCCTCGGTGATGGCTTCAGATATCCGCGCCGGCGCGGGACTGGTCTTAGCCTGTCTTGCCTCTGAAGACGCCAGTGAAGTCCTGCGAGTTTATCATATTGACCGCGGTTACTGCCGGATGGAAGAAAAACTATCGTCATTGGGAGCCTATATAAAAAGAATGGAATGATATCGAATTGAAGTGACGTCTTTAATCACAGGATTGTAAATGAAAAAAATAATAATATCGGCCGCCGCCCTTCTGATTCTATTTGCCCTCACCGCTGCTGCGCAGGAGACCTACTTTGGCAAGAACAAAGTCCAGTACAAGGGTTTCTCCTGGCAGTATATACAGACCCGCCATTTCGATATCTACTTTCACGACCAGAAATATGAATCCGCCACCTTTGCCTCGGAAGTTCTCGAGTCGGCTTATGTTGTCGTCTCCGAGCAGTTAAATTACCGCGTTCGCAAGCGAATTCCGGTCTTTATATATAATTCTCCCAACGATTTTCAGCAGACCAATATTATCTCCGAGTTGATTGATGAAGGGGTCGGCGGTTTCACCGAAGCCTTCAAGAACCGCATCGTTATACCAATTAATGGTTCTCGTGAAGATTTTCGGCATGTCCTGCATCACGAATTGACCCATGCCGTCATTTACGATATGCTTTTCGGCAACATTTTTTCATCACTATTATCCCGTCAGCGTCTCTTTGACCTGCCGCTCTGGTTTGCGGAAGGGTATGCCGAATACAGTTCCCGCTATGGCTGGGACTATTTTGCCGATATGGTGGTGCGCGATGCCACTATCAACAACTATCTTCAACCCCCGGACTATCTTGGCGGTTATCTGGCATACAAAGAGGGGCAAGCCCTTATAAATTACATTGTCGATAATTACGGCGAGCAGAAATTGGGTGAAATCCTTGCCAAGGGGAAAATCCATCTAACCATGAATAAGGCGATGAAAGCCTCGGTCGGGATCACCACGCAGGAATTATGGGAAGGATTTTCCAAAGAGATGAAACGTCGCTACTGGCCCGAAATCTCCAAGAGAAAAGAAGCCGGCGAAATAGCCAAACCTCTGACCGACCATACCAAGGATGGCTCCAATTTCAACGAAAAGCCGATCTTCTCCCCCAAAGGGGACCGTATCGCTATATTTTCCGACCGTTCTGATTATATAGAAATCTATCTCATCTCGGCGGTCGATGGACAGGTTATTGACCGTCTGGTCAAAGCGGAACGAACCGGCGACCTGGAGTCGCTTCATTCATATCTTTCCGGCATCACATTTTCCCCTGACGGCGAAAAAATTGCATTTGTGGCGAAGTCTTCCGGCAAGGATGCCATCTATTTCCTGACCACTAAAGATAAAAATATCTACCTGCGGAAATTTTTCAATTTTAATAGCATACTCTCCCCGGTCTGGTCGTCGGATGGAACTAAACTGGCATTCTCGGCGCTGGTTGGTCGTCAGAGAAACCTGGTCATCTATGATATTGCAGCCGATTCCACTTATCGACTCACTCAGGATGATTATGATGATATCGACCCCTCCTGGTACCCTGATTCCAAATCACTGGTCTTCTCCTCCGACCGGCCTCACCCCGACAATGCGCCGTTCCTCAGCCCTGATTATACACCGCAGGATTCTGTTGACTTCCGCAACATTTACAATCCCTTCGGGTATGGTAATTACAACCTCTTTGAAATAAGTATCGGTGACGGCAAGATTGAGCCGCTTAAGACCATCCCCGGCATGAATCGGGAGCCGGTTGTCTCCCCCGATGGCAAGAGAATCTGCTTTGTGTCAAACAACAACGGTATCGATAATCTCTATATAACAGTTATCGATTCCAGTAAGACTTTTGCCATTACCGATGTTCTCACCGGTGTCGGCTCTCCCAGTTGGTCTCCTGACGGCAAGCAGATCGCTTTTTCATCATTTGGAAAAGCCGGGTTTGATATCTATCTCATTAAAGAAGTCCAGCCGGCCGGCACCAACGGTGTTCTGGCGCCGACCGATTTCCTGATGGGTCGCTACAAAAAGTCCAAAGCACCGTCGACAGAAACTGTTGACTCTGTGATAGCCTCTGGCGATTCCTCCGGTGTGAATTTGCCGCTTGATTCGCTTGGGTTAGCAGCCCCGACCGCCGACTCAACGAATCTTCTCGCCGACTCCACCGCCCGGAATTCATCGGATTCCACGGCGACCGCCAAAGACAGTTCCCGCATCGAGGATGGCCATTATGTCTATGTGTCTCCCGACGAAGAGCTGAAGGCCGACCCGCTGTCGGGAATATTCAAGGAGATTGCGGACAGCACGGCGCGGCAGAAAAATTATCGCTCCCCCGAAGAGCAAGCGATTTTTGATTCTATCGCCACGAGCAACCGTCTCCCCAGCGGGGAGTACAAAGTCTATCCGTACCGTGTGCGTTTCACTCCCGATTATGTCAGTGGCGGGTTATCTTACGACACCTTTTTCGGCTTGCGCGGTCAGTCGATATTTGTCTTCTCCGACTATCTCGGCGACCACAAAATCTATTTATTAACAGACCTGGTCAACACTATCGACCAATCCAACCTGCAATTGTACTACTTTTACAATCGCAAGCGGATAAACTGGGGCATTGGAGCCCTGCATACCAAGAATTATTATATCGATTCCTACGACCATTTATTCTCCGACCGTTTCTATGGGTTTCAGGGATATGTCTCACGCCCCTTCTCGAAATTTTTCCGCGCTGAAGCGGTTGCCTCGCAATTTTTTATCGACCGCGCGTATCACGACGACAACGACCCCCGTCCCAATCGCTCGACCAAAGTGAGCACGGCGACATTCTCGCTGGTCCAGGACAATATTCTCTGGGGGATCACCGGTCCCATCAACGGCCGCCGCTCTCGAATCGACCTTACCGGAGCCTTCGATATATTCAACGATAAATCTATCTCCTTCTATTCAGCGGAAGTCGATTACCGCAAATACTGGCACCTGCGCAGTCTCTTTTCCATTGCCCTTCGGTTCTCCGGCGGCGCCTCCTGGGGAGACAATCCCAAGCGGTATTTCCTTGGCGGCACTACAAACTGGATTGGCGATGTTGTCGTGGATGCCTCCGTCTATAATGAAGAAAATCTCTATTTTGCCGATGTCGTCACACCCCTGCGGGGATTCGATTATTATGAACTTTCCGGCACCCGGTATTTTCTTGGCAATTTCGAATTCCGCTACCCCTTCATTGATTATCTGAAGATGAATTTCCCCCTGCCGATGGCAATCCGCTATGTTACCGGCGCCATTTTTTACGACATCGGCGCCGCCTGGGAGAAAGATGAAATATTCAAAGGCGGCTCCTCCCGGGGCGACCCCCGTCTGCAAGATATAAAATCATCTTTCGGTTTTGGAATCCGCGCCAATCTCGGCTTTCTGGTGCTGCGGTATGACCTGGCATGGAGCACCGATTTCGCCTCCGTTGCGCACCATCCCAAATATTATTTTTCGCTGGGAGCCGACTTCTAAACGCGAGATGTCAAACCGGATATGTACTCTGCACGGTGGTCAGGCTAAATGAAAAATTTGTACATCGCTCGCCACGGCACCGCGGCGCCATCCGATTCTGCCACGCGGGACTTCGACCGCCGTCTACTCCCCCGGGGCCTGCAAGAAGCAGAACAGATAGGAGCCCGTCTCGCTCAAAACGGCGGTTTTATCGACTATATAATCTGCAGCCCGGCGCAGCGCGCCAGAGAAACAGTGGAAGTCCTGGCACGGCATTTCGCTTTCCCCAGAGAGAAAATAGTTTTTGAAAAATCGCTTTTTGACTCGCCTGCCGTTGAGCATGTTCTACAACTGCTGAAAGAATTAGATGATGATTTCCGGTCGGTCCTGGTTTGCGGACATAATCCGGTTCTGCAGCAATTGGCTACGACTTTGAGTAGAGACTTCAGCGCCTCTATGCCGGCCGGGACTGTGGTGGGAATTACGTTCGAGTTAGAAAAGTGGCGTCAACTCAAAGAAAAAGCCGGTAAGGTCTGCTTCTTTGCCTGTCCCGAAGAATAGAAGTTCCCGTCGTAAGACAATAATCGATTAAACCGCCCGAAGCGAATCAACAATTTTCAGACGGGCCGCTCGGACCGCCGGAAGAAAACCACCCACCATTCCCATCGCTACGGCAAATATCAACGCCGAGAATACAATATCGGGTGATATGGCAAAATTGAAGGCTATCTCCGAAAAAGTGTCCCAGTTGGTGGTCGATACGCGCACAAATCGAAGAAAATATGCCGCACCCAGCCCTAGTATTCCTCCGGCGAACGAAATGAAAACCGACTCCATGAAAAATACAAAGAGGATACTCATTCGACCAAATCCGAGGGCGCGAAGAGTTCCAATCTCCTTGGTTCGGTTAGCGACCGCCGCATACATTGTTATCATGGCGCCTACTATCGCTCCCAGACTGAAAATAAGGCTTATTACCGTGCCGGTAATCCCTAAGAAAGTCGTTATTGTTCGCGACTGATTGGCGTAGTACTCTTTCTCCCTGAGGACTTCCACCGGCAGCCGGCGGTCGTTCTCCAATCTTGCTTTCATGGCCGTAAACTGCGTCGTGTCCGCCATACGGAAAGTCAGCGAAGAATATACCGGTCGGCGGAAAGCATCCATCATCTGGTCAATATCCCCCCATAATTCCGAATCGAAGCCGGAGGACTGGGCGTCAAAGATTCCGACTACGGTCCATTCCCGGGCGCCGAAGCGAACTTTCTCTCCCAATCCGCACCCTGTAAATCTTTCCGCGGCCGATTTCCCCGCGATTATCTCCGACCCGGCATTCTGCCACATCCGCCCCTCTACGATCCGGATATTCGGTCTCAACGCCAGCGATTGCGGGGTCACCCCTCTTACCACCACATTGGCGGCGGAACTGTCGCTTCGTTTATCCAGACTTATCAGGACATAAATCTCATTGGTGAACAGTGGAGAGCCGTCACCTCCCCGGGCGATTTCCGGAGTGGTGCTGACCAGTTGCGCCTGTTCCAGATTCAAGATAGATTGCACTTCTGTTTGTGATGACTTCCGTATCACCACTACGTTTTCATCCGAACCGGTAGCCACCAGCGTCGCCTTCAGTCCCTGGGACAGCATCATCGACCCGGCAAAGACAAAAACTACCAGACTGACTCCCAGGACGGTCAAAGTCGAGGTAATCTTGTGCTTAACTATATTCCTGAGGGTGTAATTTATCGGTATCATTAAATCATTTCCTTTAATCTACCACGCGCAGTCCATCGACAATCTTTATTCGCAGCGCTCGCTGTATCGGGAATATCGATGCCCCCAGTCCGACCAGCAGGGCGGTTCCGATACAGAGAAGATACGCCACGGTATCGGGAGCAAAGCCGGGGAAAAACTGGCTTAACGCGATACCGACCAGATTGCCGACAACGGCAAGCAATGCAGTCCCAATCAATCCGCCAAGGATAGCCATAAAGAATGATTCCCCCAGTATCAGTCCCACCAAATGGTATCCCCGAAACCCCAGCGTCCTCATAAAGGCATGCTCCGAAATCCGCTCCCGCGCGGTCATCGCCATCGTGTTTGCCAGCACCAGCAATATAACCCCGATTATCAGGAAGGAGACAATCCGCAGTCCCAGGATGATGGCGCTCGACATCTGAATGAAACTCAACTGAAACTCCTTTTCCGTCTCCGTCAGAGTCTCCGCCAGTGAATTCTTGAATCGCGCATCTACCTGTTTGGCAATCTCGGCCGAACGATTGGGGTCATCGATTTTCAGAGCGTACCATCCAATCTGCCCCGCACGACCCGGTGAGTCACGACGCATCACCTCGTCCAGATAATCGAAGCGCATGATAAATGCCGTTTCATCGGTATTGACATCCCTTCCGGTATAGACTCCTCTTATTACGAAGTCCCAGTCTCCCGGATAGATGGTCCCAATCAACGTAATCGGGTCGCCAATTTTCCACCCGAAACGGTCCGCCAGGCGACGTCCCACAATCACCGCCTTCCGCTCCTCTTTAAATTCCTCAAACTGTTCGGGGGGCAAAATGAATTCCGGGAAGAGCGTAAAGAAATTGCTCTGGTCAACGGCATACTGGGGGAAAAAATTCTTCGGGTCAACATAGATACCGCCAAACCAGGCGGCATAAGTGACATCTTTCACCCCGTCAATTTTCAAAATCTGCTCTTTGTATGAAATCGGCAGAGTAAATATTATCGATACGGCGTTTCTTGTAACCAGCCGATCCGGCGCCGCCGCTTCCGCTCCCGAATACCAGGCGGTTATAAAGGTCCGAATCAACCCAAAAGCCATCACCGCCAGCGCCAGACCCAGAACGGTCAGAAAGGTCCTCAATTTGTGGCGAAAGGCGTTTTTGTAAATCAGCCGGAATACTTTCATCAGGTCAACTCCCCTTTATCCAGATGGCGGATAGTCTTCGCTTTGTCGGCCGCGCGCGGGTCATGCGTCACCATGATTATCGTTTTGCCGTACTCTTCATTCAGACGCGACAGAAGATGCAGGATATCCTCGGCTGACTGCTTATCGAGGTCACCGGTCGGTTCATCGGCGAGAATCAGCGAGGGGTCCGAGACTATTGCTCGCGCAATCGCTACCCGCTGCTCTTGTCCTCCCGACAATTGACGGGGGTAATGTTTCATCCGGTCGGCTAATCCGACTATCGAAAGGGCTGTCTCCACATGCTCTTTCCGTTCTTTCTTGGACAGATGGGTCAAAAGCAGTGGGAGTTCCACATTTTCATACGCTGTCAGAACCGGCAGGAGATTATAGAACTGGAAAATGAATCCGATATGGCGCGCCCGCCATTTTGCCAGATCTCTTTCGCTCAAGCGGCTCACTTCTTCTCCGGCAACTTTGAGCGACCCCGAGGTCGGCTGGTCAATACCGGCAAGGAGATTCAAAAGGGTCGATTTGCCCGAACCGGAGGGTCCCATCAGCGCCACAAAAGCGCCGGCCGGTATTTCCAGATTGATATTGCGCAGAACCGGTATCTCAAGAGAATCTCGATAGTATGACTTATACAGGGAACTGATTTGCACCGCTGGTTCCAACATGACATCATCCTTATTATTCATTTGGTTATATCTACTTTGTCGCCGCTCTTCATGCCCCCGGTCGGCGCCAGCACGACTTCATCGCCGACTTCCAAGCCTGCCGTAATTTCGACCATATCCCCCAACTGACGACCGGTCTCCACCGGCGTTTCCTGGACCAGGCCGTTTAATACCTTAAATACGACACGTTTCTCGTTTCTGGAAGTCAAAGCGCTTCTGACAACCGTTTTTATCGGCTGCGCCAGGGCGGTATCGGTCGGTGTCAGAGGCATGAAATTGACCCGGGCTGACATTTCCGGTAACACCCTGGAATCAATCTTGTCAAAGGCGACTTTGGTCAGCACCGTTGCGCGCGTTCTGTCGGCGGTCGGCACAATTTTTTTCACATTCCCCGGATAGACCATATTGGGGTAGGCATCAAGGATAATCTCGCAAGGCTGCCCGACCTTCACTTTGTTGATATTCGACTCGGAGACATCCGCCTCTACCTCCAGCGATTTCATATCGGCAAGCGTCACGACCGCTCCGCGGCTCGATAGAGCGGAAGCAAACGGCGCCACCATCTCCCCCACATCGGCATGCTTAATCAACACAGTGCCGTCGAAAGGGGCGCGGATAATGGTATTCTCAAGAGCAACCTCGGCTGCTTTCACGCCGGCAATTCCGGCATCGACATCGGCAAGCGCTCTCAGATGCAAAGCATTAGCGGCATCAAGCATTTCCTGGGTGGCATAACCGCTCTCAAATAATCTATTCTGACGGGAGAGATTGAGCGAAGCCTCGATGGAATCGGCGCGCGCCCGTTTCAGCCGGGCTGCGGCAAGGTCCAGTTCCGCCCGAATGTCGTCATTTTCAAGTTCCGCCAAAACTTCACCGACTCGGACGCTGTCCCCTTCTTCAACATTCAGCCGACGTAATCGTCCTGTCGCCTTGGAAGAGACATCGGCTTTAACCTGCGCCACCACATATCCCGTAGCAACCAGTTCCACAGTCGCCTCAGCGCCGGTTATCAACTGGACCGTCGCTGTATTCACTTTCACCGCCGGCGTCACCTGCTTGACAATATTCAGATAAATCAAGTAAACCACCATCGGCAGAAGTACCCAAAGAAGATGCAGCCACCGCTTCCATTGCCCCGGAGGGCCGCTTCGTTTATTCCGGTCTATCTTCAGGGCCGAGAGGTCGGCATTATATGATCTGGGCTCATCGGTCATCGCTTTTTCTCAATTCATTAACTTAGTTTGATGATTTTCTCTGTGGTATCGAAGTGAATATACTCCGCTCCCGCAGTACCATTATATCACTTTATTTCACTGTCTGCAATCTTGCTGACACTATAGAGGTAATGCCCCGTCACTTTTTGTTTTTCAAGAGCGCCTTCTGAGGTCATTCTTCCAATCCTTCCTGAAGTCCTATCCCCTGACGGCGCGCTTCTTCCAGGAGCCATGGCGCCAATCGCGCGATGGCGAGGGCATGATAATTTGCCACGGCGGTATCTTTCTGGTCAAGCGCTATTCTTGTCAGAAAATAGTGGGAATGCCAGTCATATTCATTCAGACTGACCGCCCGGTTAAAATAATGCTTGGCGCTATCGATATAATTCAAACGATAGAAAGCCCGCCCTATCCCGTAATTCAGCAGAAAATAATCCTTCCCCAGAAACTGCCGCGCCTGCTCAAAGCATAAAATCGCATCCACAAATTCTCCGCCGTTGTAGTTATCAAACCCGGCTTTGAGGTTTTGCGGAAAACCTACTTCTGGAAGAACGGTATCGCGCGACATATCGACTACCCCCCATCTTTTATATATCGAAACCCAGCGCATAACATTCTCCCGGGGAAAGCCAATAGGAAAGTAATTCTTGCGAAATTCGGAGTGAAGAAACAGCGCCTGCTCGGCCGGCGCCGACGGTTTATATTCCGTCGAGAAAAAAATGAAATCCGGCGATTGCTCCAGAAGATACCGCGAGTTGAAACGGCGCTCTTTCCAGGTAGATTTCAACCCCGGAATATTCTCCGGATGGCGGGCGATATGACGGTCGGTCAGTCCGAGCATATCAATGACCCGATGCCCCGGAAGAGCATACCCGAGCATCCCGATGGTGCTCGCCGCAATCGTGAAATCGCCTCCCATATATCTTCGAAGCATCATGGAGGCATATTCCATCTTCCCCACCAGCGCCTTTTCCAGATGACGGTAGGTCACGGTATGGCTATACCCCCGATAGAAACTAAGACCCGATAGTCCCGCCAATAATACCACCGTTATCGGCATCGCCAGTTTCTCACCCGCTTTCAACCGCCATGTCGCTCTTTCCACCAGCGCCTTCGTCCCCAACCCAAAGAGAAGTGAAAGCGGCGCCAACACCGGCACGAAAAACCGATAGACCTTCAAGACATCCCCACCAATCCAGACGAGGTAAAGCAGGTAAACGGCAATAAAGATGTAAAGAAGAGAATATCGCTTCCAGAGAAACGGCGCCGCCGCAATCGGAATCAGGAAAACCAATCCATATAATCCGGCGGTCGAAAAGTAAAACCATAGATACTCCAGTCCGCTGACTAAATATTCCAGTCCGACACCGCTTTTGGCATAAAAGGAATTCGGAAGCAGTTCACCGTAGTAAAGCAGTTTGAACAGGGCGTACGGGAGCAGCAGAACTCCGTATAGAAGCAGCAGCCTCCAAGGGAATTCTCTGTCACGATACAGGCGGTGCAGCAGAATTGCACCCAATGGCACTACGCCGTCGGGCCTGAGCAACGTTGCTATAGCCAGAAGCCACGGAGTTAGAGATGGTTTCCGGTATTCCGCCAGCAGGGCTCCCAGCACTACCAGGGCAAAGGCGGCGCTTTCCATGCCGGATGTTGACCAGTACGGCAGCGCCGGGCTGGCAAGAAGCAGCAACGACCCGCTCAAAAAGTAAAGCCATTGCCCTTTTTTATGGTGAGATGCAATGAGCAGGAAAAGAAAACCAAAAAGCGACACGCCCGATACCAGACCCAGAATTCTGGCAATCAGTTCAAACTTGATTCCGGCGAAAAGATTTACGGCTGAGATGAGAATCACCCAGAGAAAATTGGTGTACCCTTCAATCCGCTCCCCGATATTGAACACCAAACCATTTCCATTCAGGAAATTGGCGGCATAGCGGTACGAAATATAGGCGTCATCCTGCTTTACTTCAAAAAGTTGGCACAGATACAGAAAACCCACAATCAGCGATAGAAACAGTAGAATGGTCGGGATAGGCCAGCGATGCTCTTCGAAACTTCTCTCAGACATTTTTATTCCTGCGGAAACTACAAATATATCGCTTTTATCCATCAATGTCAAAACCTCACCCTACCGGGCAATCTCGGGAGATCACTCACGGGAGCAGAAATGCTATATACCTGACGGCGTTCTTGGCAGCGGGTAATTTTTACCCACCGGTGCGATTGTCCCCATAGAAATATCCAATTTCGACAGAAGCAGTCTAATATCCTCTTTCGTTCTCGCTCTCCCTCGGACGGGTCCTGGAAGCGCCGCCCTGCTATATGTTAGAGTGATTCTATAGTGGAATCCCCGTTCTATTATTGATTGTTCTGATTGCAGAGTACCCTCTTTATTTTTTCGGCACAGCAATTGCCATTACAGAAGTAGAGAGACCTGTCAGCAACGCAAAATATGGGAGAGACTGATGCCTAAACGGATTACCGAAAGAACTATCAATGACCGGGAAGTCGCGGCGCCGCCCTCAGTAGAGCCGGTCAGCCTATGTGCCACCTGCGACTCCGTAGAAACCTGTGTATTTTTCAAAGAGCACAAGGGCGCCATTCAGTACTGTGAGGAGTATCTTGCCGTTCAGAATACTCCAGCGACTAAGATTGAGACAGTACCTGAGACCGGGCGGTCTTTGGAAACTGACGCCAAAGGGCTTTGTGTCAACTGCCAGAAACTGCCCACCTGCGTTTTCACCCGTCCGGCTGAAGGAGTCTGGCACTGCGAAGAGTACGCCTGAGGCGTGAACGCTGAGCGGATGCTTGAGCGTTTGAAGATACTTATCCCTCGGTTGCTGGCGGCAAATTAATCCCCATTTGACCGAAAAGATGTGTGGACTCGCCAGGCTTTCCTCAGGTGAAATTCTACTCGCCGGGTAATATTTCCTCACTTAATAACAAAAATCACAAACTCCTATCATAATTCTACACTTTTTTGTCGTCTCTGGTAGACTATTTCAAGTTTTTTATCAGCAACAGGTTACAGGTGACAAAATCTTGGTTATTATCCCCTTGCGGTACTGCTCTGATTTGCTTAAGATGGCATATATGTTATGGTACACTAATTGCTCTATTTTTGAGAAAATGCCTATAGTTATGTACAAATGACGCTCCAAGTTGGAGATTTTCGCAGGTGGGGAGGCTGGGGGCTTCGACATTGTTCTTGAAATCTGTCCTGTCAAGAACCTTATACCTGCCAGACTCGCCTCAATTCCCAGCGTCGCTTCGGAGGAGATTTTTTTCTGACTGCAAATACTTCCTGATACAACCCGGGAGGATGACTTTGAGGAGGAATGATTGATGAATTCAAACAGTTCTGTTACAGATCTCTGCTCGACCTGTAACTACTTCGCCACCTGTGTCTACCGGCAGGAACGCGAGGGACCTATTCAGTTCTGCGAGATGTTTGTCGAGGTAGTGGAAAAGCATAAAGAGGGGTATGGGGGGCTTATTGCTATTCTTGAAGAGATTCAATCGAAGTACGGCTATCTGCCCCAGGCGGCGTTGAGAACGGTAGCCGAGAAAACCGGTCGTTCATTAGTAGATATTTACGGCGTGGCGACTTTCTACCGTCTTTTCAGCCTCGAGCCGCGCGGCAAGCATCTCGTCTCCGTTTGCAAAGGGACGGCCTGTCATGTGCGAGGCGGACCGACCATCGCCGAGGAATTCGAAACTCAACTTGGAATCGGCGCGGGCCAAACCACTTCTGACCGGAAATTTACTCTGACCACTGTCAACTGTCTTGGCGCTTGTGCCCTTGGTCCGGTCGTCGTTGTCGACGGCCATTATTACTCCAATGTGAAAAAATCCGAGGTCAAAGGAATTATCAGCCGCAGCGATGTCGAAGAAGAGCGATATGTCATTCCGGCTGACGAGCAGACCTTCCCTCTGGAAGTCAGTTGCCCGCGCTGCAATCACAGTCTGATGGATAAGGAGCATCTTCTGGATAATGCCCCGGCAATCCGGGTCACTATCTCCTTTGACGGTCATCACGGATGGCTCCGTCTTTCCTCGCTTTACGGGAGTTATAATATTGAGTCCGAGTACAAACTGCCGCACGACCGGATAGTCAATTTCTTCTGTCCGCATTGTCATGCCGAACTGGTCGGCGGCTCCAAATGCCCCGAATGCAGCGCCGCCATGGTACCGATGATTGTTCGCGGCGGCGGCATCATTCAGATCTGCTCCCGGCGCGGATGCCGCGGACATATGCTCGACCTCAACGGAGTAAACGTCTAATGATACTCTCCAACCATTCACGATATCGCTAAATATTATCAGGAATATGGCATGGAAAAATTGAAGTCAATCGAAGAATTCAGCGCGTTGCAGGGCCGTCTGGCGGCTGACCGTGATGACGCCATTCCGACCGTCGTAATCTCGGCCGGGACCTGCGGCCAGGCCAGCGGCGCCAACGACCTTATTCGTATAGCCAAACGGGAGATTTTGGCGCATAACCTGACCGATCGCGTTCACCTGCGGGTGACCGGATGTCACGGCTATTGCGAAATTGAGCCGTCGGTACTGATCGAGCCCTCCCGTACTATCTATCCCAAAGTAACCGAGAACGACATGGTGCGGATAATTGCTGCCGTCGCTCATGGCGAAGTAATTCAAGACCTGCTTACCCAGGATCGCTTCAGCGGTAAGCGACTGGAGAAAATGGAAGAACTCCCATTCTACCGCAAGCAGGTTCGCACTATCCTCTCTCGCAATGAAAAAATCGACCCAATTCGAATCTACAATTATATCGAAAGCGGCGGTTATGCCGCTCTGGCGAAGGTTCTTCAGAAAGGGGAACCGGGCTGGGTCATTGATGAAGTCAAGGTATCCAAAATCCGTGGGCGTGGCGGCGCCGGTTTCCCCACCGGAATCAAGTGGGAAATGCTCGCCAAACAGCCCGGCAAACGCGGCAAATATTTGGTATGTAATGCCGATGAAGGCGATCCCGGCGCCTATATGGACCGCAGTGTTCTTGAAGGAAACCCACACAGCATTATTGAAGGGATGATTATCGGCGCCTTTGGTACCGGCGCGACCAAAGGAGTCATTTATGTGCGTCACGAATATCCGCTGGCTATCAAGCATCTGGTGATTGCTTTGCATCAGGCGCGTGACCTGGGGTTCCTCGGGGAAAATATTCTTGGCACAAAATTCAATTTCGAGATAAATATCGTCCGCGGGGCCGGGGCGTTTGTCTGTGGTGAGGAGACCGCTCTTATCGCTTCCATTGAAGGGAAAATGGGCGAGCCGCGTCAACGTCCCCCATACCCGGTGCAGAAAGGGATTAACGGCTGCCCCACCGTTATAAACAACGTCGAGACCTGGGCGAATATTCCCGTCATCATCAATGAAGGCGCTGCCGGCTTTACCCGGACCGGAACTGCCAGCAGTTCCGGCACCAAAATTTTCAGCCTGGTCGGCAAAGTGAGGAATACCGGGCTGGTGGAAGTCCCCATGGGCGCCTCCATCAACTCTATTGTCAACGAGATTGGCGGCGGTCCGGTCGGCAACAACAAAATCAAAGCGGTGCAGACCGGCGGTCCCTCCGGAGGATGCATTCCGGCAAGCATGTTTGACCTTCCTATCGATTTCGATTCCCTTGCCAAAGCCGGTTCCATCATGGGCTCCGGCGGCATGATTGTTATGGATGACCGCACCTGCATGGTCGATGTCGCCAAATATTTCATGAACTTCCTCAAAGATGAGTCCTGCGGCAAATGTTTTACCTGTCGCAAAGGAACCCAGCGGATGTATGAAATTCTGGATGATATCTCGAAAGGGAACGGCACTCTCGAAAAACTGCAACTACTGGAAGAACTGGCTCTGGTCGTGAAAGATACCACCATGTGCGGCCTGGGTCAGTCTGCCGCCAATCCGGTGCTTTCAACCATCCGTTACTTCCGCAGTGAATACATGGAGCACATTATACACAAGCGCTGTCCCGCCGGAGTCTGCAAGGAGTTGGTGGGGGCGCCGTGTCAGTCCAGTTGTCCGCTGGGCACGGAAGCCTGGCGCTATGTGGCACATATCGCCCGCGGTGAGTACGAGCAGGCCTACCACGTGATACGGGAAGCCAATCCCTTCCCCTCGGTCTGCGCTCGTGTCTGCAACCATCCCTGTGAGGAGCATTGCCGCGCCGGAGCCAGCGGCGGACAGTCGGTTGCTATCCGCGCTCTCAAACGGTTTGTCACAGACCGCATCGACCCCGCTTCTTACAAACCACTTAGATTGGCGGAAGCCGATGACGTAAGCCCCAAAGTGGCGATTGTCGGCGCCGGTCCGGCCGGACTTACGGCCGCACACTACCTCTCCCTGAACGGTTATCGCGTGACCGTCTTTGATTCCGAGAAAAAGCCGGGAGGGATGATGTTCACCGCCATCCCGCCTTATCGCCTGCCCCGGGAGGTCATCGAAAAAGAGATAGAATCACTTATTGACGAAAAAGTCGAACTGAAATTGAACTCCAGTCTTGGAAAGGATTTCAGTATCGACAGTCTTTTCGCCGATGGATATAAATCAGTCTTCCTTGCCCTTGGCGCTCATAAGAGCAAGCGGCTTGAAATTGAGGGAGAAGATGTGCAGGGGGTATATCCCTCAATGCAGTTCCTCCGCGGATTCAATGTCCAGGGAAAGAAACTTGCCCGCGGCAAGGTCGGCGTAATAGGCGGCGGCAACTCCGCAATTGATGCCGCTCGGGTGGCTATTCGGCAGGAAGATGTAGAAAGCGTCACCGTCTTCTACCGTCGCACCCAGAATGAGATGCCGGCCTTCGAGGAGGAGATAGAAGCCGCCTTGCAGGAAGGAATCGCCCTCGAGACTCTGGTAACGCCGCTGCGCGTTCTTTCTACCAGTGGCCATTTGACCGGCATCCAGTGCCTGCGCAACAGCCTCGGAGAACCTGATTCCAGCGGACGTCAGCGACCGGTCCCAATACCCGGAAGCGAATTTGTCGCCGCGCTTGACACACTCATCGTCGCTATCAGCGAAGGCTCTGACATCGATTGCATCTCCGTGGCAAGTTCGATGAAGATTGACACCGATGAAAAGAGCAGTACTGTTAGAGTCGATACGGAAACTCTTGGCACCAATCGCCCCGGCGTCTTTGCCGGCGGCGATCTGACGACCGGACCTAACACTATTGTCGATGCCATCGCAGCCGGCAAAAGAGCGGCAATTATGATTGACCGCTATATCCGCGGCGAAGCGCTTAAACAGCCGGGTCAGGTCCGCCTGCCGCAAATCTATGTCGAGCCGGCGCCGGCGTGCGACCAGCCGCTGGAAGCGGGAACAAGAGTCGATACTCCGCGTGCCGCCGTGCAGTGGCGCAAACGGGGGTTCGCCGAGGTCGAAATGTCCCTGACTGTCAAAGAAGCGACCCGCGAAGCCTGCCGCTGCCTGCGCTGCGACCTCGAATTTACCAAACCTCCGACCCCGGAGAAAAAACAGATTCAAGTAGGAGGTTGAGATATATGGTAACACTTACTATAAATGGCGTTGAAGTTACTGTTGAAGACGGCACCACCGTCCTGGAGGCGGCCCGCTTTCTCGGGTTTCCGATTCCGACCCTATGCCACATGGAGGGACTCTCCCCTTACGGCGCCTGCCGTCTATGCGTTGTCGAAATCGGACAGGAACCGAAATCACGTCTGGTCACATCCTGCACTTATCGCGCCGAAGAAGGGTTGATTGTCAGAACCGCGTCATCACAGGTGATGAAAGCACGCATGATGATTCTGGAACTGCTTCTGGCTTCCTGTCCTCAGTCGAAAGTGATACAGGATTTAGCCTCCAAATTCCAGGTTCGCCAGCAGCGATTCCGCCAGGAACATGAAGATTGCATTCTTTGCGGCTTATGCGTCCGGATGTGCGAAGAGCAGATGATGGCAAAAGCGATTGGTTTTCGCGGGCGGGGTGAGAAACGGAGTATCGGAACGCCCTTCGATATCCGCTCCGAGCAGTGCCGGTTGTGCGGCGGATGTATGTATGTCTGTCCGGCGTGCCAGTTGCGTTGCACCTATGCCGAGCCCGATAAGGCTATCTGCGGCGGATGCGCCAATATCCATCCCCCCTGCTATATTAAAGAGCAATTTGATGATATGATGTGTTATATGGACCCCTGTGTCGCCTGTGAAATAATCAAGAAATAATATGATGAAAATATAGGAGGAACAACTAAATGACTTACTCGAGAGTAAATGCCACGGCGGCGACCCTGACTAAAAACAGAACCGAGCACTCGGTCGTGCCCGTTTCCGGAATGTGTGTCACCTGCGTCGACGGGTGCGTCGGCATGTGCGAAATCGGCAAATCAGCCTATCGCGGACATGAAGTTATCTATCCGCAGCCATTCGGTGTCATTACCACCGCCGGTGAGAAAATCTATCCGGTCGATTACTCCCATTTCAATATCAGCGGCACCGCCGTCGGGGCTCACGGTATTGAAGCGGATAGCGATAAAGCGATATTCCCCAATGTCAATCTTGAAGTCCATTTCGGTCACGACAAGGGCATCAAATTTCGTCTCCCCTGGATAATCCCCGGTATCGGCTCTACTGATATCGCCAAGAACAACTGGGAAGGATTGGCAATCGGTTCGGCTCTTGCCGGGACCGGCTTGACCATCGGCGAAAATGTGGTTGGTATGGATATGGAATCGGTCATACAGAATGGCCGGGTGGTCGATACCTCCGACCTCAAACGGCGGGTTAGTCTTTACAAGGACCATATGCGGGACGGCTACGGGGCGATTATTGTTCAGGCAAACATTGAAGATACCCGTCTCGGCGTTCAGGAATATGCCATTCAGAAACTCGGTGTGCAGGTAGTGGAGTTAAAATGGGGACAGGGCGCCAAGAACATCGGCGGCGAGGTCAAAATCCGCAACCTGAAAAAAGCCCAGATTCTATATGAGAGAGGGTATGTCGTTCTCCCCAATCCGACCGACCCGACCGTAATCAAAGCCTTTGAGCGAGGCGCCTTCAAAGAATTTGAAAGACATTCTCGTGTCGGTATGGTAACCGAGGAGTCTTTCGCCACCCGGGCTCAGGAACTTCGCGACGCCGGCGCTAAATATGTTTTCCTGAAGACCGGTGCTTATCGCCCGGCCGACCTGGCGCGAGCAATCGCTTTTGCCTCCAAGTACAAAATCGACCTGCTGACCGTTGACGGCGCCGGAGGCGGTACCGGTATGAGCCCTTGGCGGATGATGAATGAATGGGGCGTGCCGCCGGTGGAACTTCATTCCATGCTCTACTTCTACGCTAAAAAACTCGCCGATAAGGGAAAGCATGTTCCGGCGCTCGCTGTCGCCGGCGGTTTTACTTTTGAAGACCAGATATTCAAGGGACTGGCTCTTGGGGCTCCCTTTGTCAGACTGGTCGGCATGGCGCGTGGACCGATTGCGGCGGCTATGGTTGGCAAGACCATCGGTAGAACTATCGATGAGAACCAGTTGCCGGTCTATGTCGAACGGTTCGGTAACAGTATAGACGAGATTTTCGTCACTGCTCATGACCTGCGCAAGGAACTGGGGGATGCCGCCTTCGAGAAAATCCCCACCGGCGCCCTTGGCTTGTACACCTATTACGAGCGTCTGGCGCAGGGACTTCGTCAGTTAATGGCAGGAACACGCAAATTTGCTATGAATCATATCTCCCGTGACGATATCTGGGCTCTCACCAAAGAGGCCTCGGAAATCAGCGGCATCCAATATGTGATGGACGTGGACAAGGCGGAAGTGGAGAAGATACTCAATTTCTAAATTCTGTTAATCCCCACTTTGGCGGCCGGATATCTTTCCGGCCGTTATTTTTTTGTCATTATTGAGTCGGTGGGGAAATAAAGATAGCGGTACGGGGAATCGAACCCCGGTTTGATGGCTGAGAACCACCCGTCCTAGGCCACTAGACGATACCGCCAGAAAACCAACGAGCGGCTAATATAATACCAATCATCATTTTGTCAAGTCCGCTTGTTTTAATCCCCAATAGAGACTATATTTCCCCGAAATCTGACAGGAGGTGCCATGCCGGCTACTAAACATAAAAGTCTCAAACCGTCCGACCTGACTCCCAATATAAATCTCAAGAAACTTAAAATTACCTCTTCCCGGGATATCCCCGCCTGTAAGAACATCATCGGGCAGGACCGCGCCATAAAATCTATCGACCTTGGACTGAAAATTCATACCCGTGGATACAATATTTTCGTTACCGGGCTGGTAGGCACCGGACGTACCACCACCATCAAGCATATCTTAGAAGAACTTGATACCGTCAAACCGGAACTCTCCGATATCAGTTATGTCAACAATTTCCGCGACCCCGATTCCCCTATAGCCCTGATATTCAAAGCCGGCTCGGGACGGGAGTTCAAGCGAGACATCGAATATACCATATCGACACTGCGGAAGTCCGTTCCCAAAATCATCCTCAGCGAAGACTACAAAGATAAGCGCAACCGTATCGGTTCCGATTTTACCTCCCGACAGAAACTCCTCATTGATGAATTCGAGAAGAAGATGGTTGCCGACGGTTTTGTCATGGTGCAACTTCAGGTCGCCCTGGGTGTCCGCAACGAACTTCAGCCTCTAATCGACGGTGAACCGGTGCCGATGGAGCGGCTGGAGCGGCTGGTCAAGGAAGGGAAATTTGCCGCCGACAGACTCGAAGACCTCGGCAAGAAATTCGAAAAACTGCATCGCGAGATGGGGATTGTTGAGATTGAAGTCAAGAAACTCTCGGCAAAGTTAGAACAAGCCCTGGAAAAACTCGATTATTCCCTCATCGCCCCGCTGGTCACAGACAAGATTGATGTCCTCAGAAAGAAATACCCTGACCCTAAGGTAGTCGCTTATCTTGATTCCGTACAGGAAGCGCTCCTCAGCGACCTCGACCGTTTCCGCGAAGCCGGTCCCCGGCGGGGAGAGGAAGAAGCGCCGCCTTTCCGCAAAAAAGAACCGTTCGAGGAATTCGCTGTCAACCTCATTCTCGACAACTCCGAGACCAAGACCGCTCCGATTGTCATCGAACACTCCCCCACCTACCGTAATCTGTTCGGCGCGACCGAAAGAGTGGTGGACCGTTTTGGTTACTGGCGCACTGATTTTACCCGCATTCGCAGCGGCTCAATACTGAAAGCGCTGGGAGGATTCCTGATTATCAACGCTTTGGACCTTCTCACCGAGCCGGGGGTCTGGCATCCTATAAAAAGAACCCTCCTGAGCGAGCAATTGGAAACCGGCAGTTTCGACCCGTTTTATATGATGGCCGGCTCCGGATTGAAGCCGGAACCGATTCCGATTAAACTGAAAGTGGTTCTGATTGGCGAGCGACGTCTGTACGACATGATGCTCAACTACGAAGAGGATTTCAAAAAGATTTTCAAAATCAAGGCGGAGTTTGACCATGTCATGCCTTTCAGCAACCGGGCAGTGCGCGACTATGTTTCCTTTGTCAGAAAGGTGACCGACAGTGAAAACCTCCTTCCTTTCGAACTTTCCGGTCTGGAAGAAGTGCTGTCTTACGGTAGCCGCCTTGCCGGTAGAAAAGACCGTCTTTCCACCCGCTTCACCAATATTTCCGACCTGATCCGCGAGGCGTCCCTTTGCGCCTCCGAGAAAAATCATAAAGGGGTGACCGGCGATGATGTCCGCTGCGCTGTCCGGCATGCCACCGAGAGAGTCAATCTCATCGAAGATAAGATTCAGGAGATGTACGAAAAAGAACTCTACCTTATCTCCGTTAAGGGGAAAGCGGTGGGGCAAATAAACGGGCTTTCGGTTTATGATACCGGCGAGCATAGTTTCGGACGTCCTACCCGCATCACCGTGCGGACTTCGGTCGGACGGGCCGGCGTCATCAATATTGAGCGCGAGGCGGAACTCTCCGGTCCTATTCATAATAAAGGGGTTCTGGTGCTCTCGGGATATCTTCGCGGCAAATTCGCCCGCAACAAACCGCTGGTGATGTCGGCCTCCATCTGCTTCGAGCAGTCTTATTCGGGAGTGGACGGTGATTCGGCTTCATCGACAGAGGTATATGCAATACTCTCGGCATTATCAAACATTCCAATCGACCAGGGAATAGCGGTTACCGGGTCGGTCAATCAGAAAGGGGAGATTCAGCCGATAGGGGGGGTCAATCAAAAGATTGAAGGTTTCTTTGATGTCTGTAAAGTTAAAGGGTTGACCGGCAAGCAAGGAGTAATTATCCCCAGGCAGAATGTTCCCGAACTATTGTTGAAGCCGGAGGTGGTCGAGGCGGTGGCGAAAAATCGATTCCATATCTATCCGATTGCGACCATAGAAGAAGGGATTGAAATACTGACCGGCAAACCGGCCGGAAAAGAACTTCCCAAAGGTGGTTTTACCAAGGGTTCCGTATTTGACCTGGTCGATAAGGCGCTCGACAAATTTGCCAAGCAGATTAAGGAAAGCGGCGACGGTGATGGCGAAGCGGCGGCGCGCAAAGCGCGGGCGCTGGCGAAACGGCGGGCAAGGAAACGCTGAATATTAAAGAATCTTAAAGACCGGTAAAGGGGAGGAAACCATGCAGAGGCCGATAGGAACGGTGGTAATCATACTGTCTGTTGCCATTGCGTTCTTCCTGGCAGGATATTACTGGAAGTCTTTCCAGATGCAGAAAACAGCGGTCGTGCCGGAGGGAGAATCGGATAAGATGGCGGATTCGACTTGCGAAAGAGATAGCCTGATGGTCACTTTTGACAGATTTCCTGAAAGATATCTGCGGTTGTACTACGTGGACGTAGAAACCTATGCTCCCCAAACGGCATACTACATACTAATACCAGAAAATCTGTCGGTCCGAAGCAAATTGGAGTTCATAGCCAGCAGATCGTCTCAACTCTATTATGGCAATGCCCCTATCAAAGTCGATTCCATTGCACATCAGGACGGCGAAGAAATCGCATATGTTAATATGTCGGAACCGCCGGGGGAGAAGATTGGTCCCTGGCTTGGGTTTCATTTCCAGGGGAGCACCGGAGGGTATATCACAACATATGTATTGAAGGAGTCGTTTCTCCAGAGAGAGTACTCCGGGGATTGGGTCGATGGCGTGATATTCTGCTATCAGGGAAAACCGATAATGCCGGATTCCTGGGACCATATATTTCTTGACGGGTATTTTTCACGAAGCGAGGTTACCCGGAATCCATAAATGGGAACTTGAGGGGAGGCGGCTTCTACCGCACTACCACCAGTTTGCCGTTTCGCTGAGAGCCTTTCAGGTACCAAAGATAGGTGCCGGAGGCGACCGGTGTCCCGGAATCGTTGGTGCCATCCCAGGAAAGGTCATCACCGGTCAGATTGCTCCAACTTCGTACGGTTGAACCGGATACGGTCATCAATACCAGTTCCGTGCCTGACGGCAAGTCGGTAAAAGTCACGGTGGCGTTCAAGTGAGGATTGTAAGGATTGGGGTAGGCGTGACTCACGGGGGAAAGTGAAAAACTGGCGACGCTGCTGTAACTGAAATCATTGGCGCGCGCCCGCCAGAAGTATGTCTGATTTCCTTCCAGAGTCTCCTCGACCTTCCACGACGTAGTCGCCCCCTCCTCCTGCGGAACAGGAGGAGAGGTGACGACCAGGTTAATGAAGAAGGAATCGGTCGCTACTTCAAAGTAGTACCGATTGGCGCTTGAAGCACTTACATTGGAGACGGTCAGGGTCGGTTTTGACGAATGCAGGTTGACCAATGAAGATGGGCTCAGAAGTTGAACCTGCAGGTCGTTATCATCAGTGGAAATCTCTACCTGCGCCTGACAGAATGCCAGATTGGAAATGAGCGAGGCATTGCTGTTCTCATCACAGGCTTTCAAAGCCACGTAAAAGTACTCCCCCGGCGTAAGACCCTCCATGGTCATTGATTCGGTCGTCCCTGACGACAGCGGAGTCGGAACCGCGGCATAGGTATTGACGCTATTCCAATTGAGTTCCGTAATCTGACTCTGCGAATATTTTAGAATATACTCGCTGGCTCTTCCCAGGGAGCCATCATCGCCGGAGGCAGTCCAGGTTAGATTGATTTCGCCGCTTTCGATACCGGTTTCGGCGCTCAGGTCCTGAATCGGGGATGGTGGTGTCTGGTCAACTGTGCTCCGGCTGACAACGTTGGAGATCCCCGACCAGTTCGGAATTTCATCGGCGACCTTTATCGCAAAGAAGTATTTCGTCCCCTGATTCAGACCGGTGACGGTGAAGGATTCGTTCTGTCCGGCCGGTTTTGGGGTCGGTTCGCCGGTAGCCTGTGTCGCCGCATTGAAGTTCGCCGCGGTGATGGAATCGGTAGAATAACGGACGTCATATTGCGAGGCGGTTCCGAAGGTACCGTCATCTCCGACCGAAAGCCAGGTTTGAGTAACGGACGACGCGGTGGCGGTGGTGGCGGCAAGGGAATTAATCGCGGATGGGGGAGTAGTTTCGCTTGACGTAGCCCGTGAGGCGATATTGGACAGGGCTGACCAGTTGGGGACTTCATCGGCGGTTTTGATGGCAAAGTAATATGTGGTATTCGCCTGCAGGCCGTTGACAACAAAAGTCTGGGCGCTGCCGGCTGCCAGCGGCGTTGGCTCGCCGGTTGCCTGAGTCGCACTGTTCCAGTTGGCATCGGTTATAGTCGCCGTCGCATAACGGATATCATACTGCGCCGCCGTCCCAACATTGCCGTCATCACCCGGCGCCGTCCAGGATAACGTAACGCTGCTGGTAGTGGAACTGGTTGCCGCCAGAGTGGTAATTGCCGACGGCGGGGTCACCTCAGCCGTGGTCGCTTTGGTTACCACGTTCGATAGGGATGACCAATTGGGGACTTCGTCAGCAGTCTTGATAGCAAAATAGTAAGTTGTGCTCGGCTGCAAACCGGTAACATCAAAAGTCTCAATTGACCCGGCCGGCTGCGGCACCGGCTCATTTGATACCTGAGTGGCGCTGCTCCAACTGGCATCGGTTATTGGCGTCAATGAGTACCGGATTTCGTACTGTGACGCCTGCCCCAGAGAGCCGTCATCACCCGGCGCGGTCCAGGTCAAGGTCACCGAATTGGGGGTCGCTGCGGCGGCCGACAAACCCTGCGGCACACCGAGCGCATTCCCCGGCGCCAGTATCGTGAATAGAAGCAAGCCGAATACAAAATATTCTATCTTACGCAGTACTACTTCAAACCTCGATGTACCAGACATATCTCCTCCTGCAAAAGGTCCGCTCCAAAGAACTAATCGACAGACCATATAGATATCCAAATTCCGTGCCGGTACAGGGGTGATTGTGTAACGCCTGATTTCCAAATATCTTAGCGCGGCATGTCGCATTCTACGGATGTTGTTTCAGCCCCCTTGTGCCGTTCATTATTGAACCAGTGCCAGAGATTTGAACATCAGGTCAGGATAAGTACATCGAAATCGTCATATTATCGGTGATTGTCTTTCCCCCTTCAATAATTCACCGCCACCGGAGAGCCATTCTATGACTCCGTCTGATGGCGGTGAAATTGAATCGTTGCTGTATTCGTTCTATTGGCCCAGCGCTACCTTCAGGTCGATTCCCCAGACATAGTTGATATTCTCTTTGACGCCTATAAGGTCATCATCATCCAGCGGCGCCGCAAAATGAAGACTGGGAATTATCCGGTTGAAACTATATCCGAGAGAGAATTTGAACGATTGAAGGTTTCTTTCTCCAAAGTCCAATCCTTGCTCTGTCAGCCAGACTCTGGTGCCAATGCCGAATCCTACAAGGAGCCGGTTCTGTTCGTAAAAGAACTCAAGTCGCCCGTCCGCAAGCAACTCATCATCATAGGGGTCGCCTTGATTCAGCAGGGTCGAGCCAATTGAGGCTCTCAGAGTAATCCCCGCCGGCGAGGAATATTTATACCCGCCTGACAAGTAAATAGTCGTGACTTCCGGAAAAAAGGCTTCAAACTTCTCAAAATCGGTGTACGCGCCGATTAAGATGGCGCCGTAATCTTCACTTTCCTCAGATATCAACGCTGGCCTGAATCCGAGAGTAAAGACAGGTGACGACCCCTGCCGTTCATATCGAAAACCGAGATAGGGATTGCCGATTAGAAATCCCGTTCCCTCTCCGCCGATATTGTCATCATAGTTGGATAGCGGCAGTTCTCCGATTATGAAAAATCCGCTCGGCAGTTTTGCCTGACCGCGCAGAGTGATAACAGATGATGCAAAGGATAAATCGTTTTCCTCACTGAAACTCGCTTTATTAAAGTGAAGACTGATTTCAGACTGGTTGTACTCCTCCAGAAGTCCTCCATTCGCCCGAATATCTTTGCCCATTGTCGTTAAGATTATTATCAGAGCGACGATGAGCAGCCTTCCTCTTACCTCTTTTTTCATCTTACTCACCTTCCTTTCAGGTTTAATCATTCATCAACTCAGTCAGGCGCCCCCTTGCCTGACTATTTCCTGGCTCAAAAAGTTCGGCACGCCGCCCCGGTCAAACCGGCTGCTTCCAGTTTTGATGCCACCGGACGCCAGTCGCTGTCATAGCAGCGGATTTCCTCCTGGAAACCGTTAACTCCGCTGGAGCGGACTACCAGACGGTTAAAGAGTTTTCCTCCGTTTGGGTCATCGGAAGTTCCGAGTTTCTGGTACTTGCTGCCGATCGCCTCCCATCTCTCGCCGACCATATAACCGGAATGGATTTCCCGCACTTCGGCCTGCATCAGGGCGCCGGTCGGCTCGCCGGTCAGGGGATTGACCGGTATCGCCGTCAAAGTGCCGCTGGCGAAGAAGTGGAACTTATAACGACCGGTCGCGGTCCATTCTACTGTCTGCGTCAGATGCACCGGTCCCTGAACATAGAGATAGTCGTAGGGCGATGAGGCGCAGAACGGCTTGGGAATGGTCTGGTTGAAATCGATGACAAAATCCTGCGTCCGTACTTCTGAATTCCGCGCCACTTTCTGCGCCAGATTCAGAATCAACGCCTGACCATCAGTGCCGATTGACACGTCTTCGCTCACATCCCCCAGCGGTCCGCCGATAACAGCCCGCAGTTCCACCGGCAGTCCATTGTAGATAATCGCCGGGATAGTCCGGAAAGGGGCATCGTTAATGTTTCCGACCGGAATCATCGGGACAGTTGGGTCAAGCAGTCCACTTCGGATAAAATCGGCGATAACCAGTTGCTCTGCTATCTCCCAGTTGATTACCTGATGGTCGGTGGTACCGGGAATCAGGATTTCAAAATGGGCGTTGCCGATAGTCCATTCCCCCGCTTTGAATAGCCGCAGATGAAAGCGGGCTGGGCCATAATCGCCGCAGGCAAGTTGGATTACTCCGCCCAGCCAGCCGCTGTTTTCGGCAAATCCGGTCTGGACATCGCCGATAGCATCATCCCAGGTGGCGTTGAAAGGGGCGACCGGCGGAAAGCCGAAAGCAGACCGGTCGCCGTCAAGCGACATCAGCGCCGCCCGGATATCACGCGGGTCCGCCTTACCGACAAAAATCAGGTTAATTGGGTCCTGCGGCTCGCCTGAAAAATTGCTGCCGGTGTAAGGCCAAAAGCGAAGCGCCTTATCGCCAAATGAGATGTCCACCAGCGGCGCCGGCGCCGGGTAATTCGCCGAAGTATGAGCCGCCGCAAACAGTTCATTGAACTCCTGGTCGGCGCTTTCTGACGCTGCGGCGCTGTCGGCCAGGGTCGGCATTGCTCTCTGGCAACCGACCACCCCCAGACAGAGGGCGCAGAGTGTCAGGGTGACAAAAGTTCCGATTCTCATCTGAAACCTCCTCGTTAAATGGTTAGGTTGTGGTTAAGTATGATTCTTCGATGATGACTGGTTCACCGTCGCTCACCGTTTCGAGGAGTGCTAATGCAAGAGCGATGCCGACCGACCCGGAAGCGCAGCGTCTCGCTAAGATGTTGCCGCGCAATTTGACCCAATGATTGGCGCATCTTATGTACAATATAATGATGGATAGTTCTTATCCAGTTTTGCGGCGCCCTGGATACCTGCTATCTCCTTTCTATATCCCTTGACATGAATATCAACTTCTTTATATTTACTTCTGACCCAAATATCATCCCCGGAGAATCTGGCATGAATGATGAGCCGAAAATCGAGCGGTTGCAATCGGCGCTGGAAGAGTTGCGGAGTATCAACCGTGTGGTTGACAAGGTCAGCCGCACCCGCGAAACCAACCATATCATGTCGATTATCATCGATGAGTTGGTGGCTCTCTCTGCGGCCGACCAGGGGGTTATTAGCCTTATCACCGCCGAAAAGAAGGCGGAGTTGACCACAGTGGTGCGGAAGAATCAATTGAACGGCGAAATTCCGTATCAATTAAATGAGCAGATCACCGGATGGGTGCTCAAGAACAAGGCGATTCTCAAGATTGATGACTTCAAGGGCGATGACCGCTTCCCCGGTCTTGCCGCTGACAACAGCACATATCAGGCGGTGGTCTGTTTTCCGATGATGGCTCGCGGCGAAATAATCGGACTGACCACCCTGGTGCGCAATCGCGGGAAGGAGGCGTTCGGCGATGATATCTGCCGGGTCGCGGGCATTATTATCTCACAGACCGCCCAGATACTGAGCAACGCTATTCTCCTGGAAGAATTGGCGCGCAAAAATAAACTGCTTGAGGTCTCCCGGCGAAAACTGCATGAGGATAATATCCGTCTGATGAGCGAACTCGACAAGCAGTTCGCCTTCGAAAATATAATCGGAAAGTCGACGGCGATTAAGAGAGTTCTGATGACTGCCTCCAAGGTTGCCGCCAACGATTCTCCCCTTATAATCACCGGTCCGACCGGCACCGGCAAAGAACTTCTCGCCCGCGCCATACATTATAACAGCCCCCGGCGTCAGAAACCGTTTGTCATCAAAAACTGTGGAATCAAAACGGAGACACTGCTGGAGGCGGAACTGTTCGGATATGTCAAAGGGGCGTTCACCGGCGCCGACCGGGATAAGCCGGGACTTTTTCGTGAAGCCGACGGCGGCTCGATATTTCTCGATGAAATTGGGGAAGCCCCTCTCTCCACGCAGGTGGCAATCCTGCGCGTGATTGAGACCGGCGAAATCAGGCCGGTAGGGGCATCCGGGACGGAGTATGTCAATGTTCGCGTGATATCGGCGACCAACAGGAACCTTCAGGAAGAGATGCAAAAGGGGCAGTTCCGCCCTGACCTGTATTATCGTCTCAGTACTTTTCTTATCGGACTTCCGCCGCTGCGGGAGCGGCGGGAAGACATCCCGCTTCTGGTGCACCAATACCTGCAGCGGTTAAGAATCAAACTTGGCATTGAAACACTGAGCATAACGCCGTTGGCGATGAGTCTTTTGAGTCGCTATGACTGGCCCGGCAATATTCGACAATTGGAAAATGAACTGGAGCGTGCCGCGGTTGTCAGCGAGCAAAGCGGAATTATTGACGTCTCCGACCTCTCCCCGGAGATATTCGGCAAGGTCTATGAAGAAGTGCCGGAGACCGAGGCGCCGGAGGGGTATATGAGAAGCGTGGTGGAGAAAGTTGAGCGGGATTTGATTGGGGCATCGCTGGCGAAACATAAAGGGAATATACTTCAAACATCGAAAGCACTCGGGCTAACCCGCAAAGGGCTGAAAGATAAAATGGCGCGTTACGGCATCAAGTCATCAGATACTGATGAAGATTGAGTCGGTTTCAAAACCAAAAAGGGCTTGAGATATGAAGGCATTGCGTATAATCGGTTTTGCGCTGACCGCTCTTGCTATTATCGGTTTTTTTACCGTAGCGGATGAGTTTCGTCATACCGGAGAACTTTACGGAAATATCGGCGTCCTGTTAGCCGGAATTGTCCTCAGCATTGCCGGTTTCGACAACCCTCTATCGCGACGATTAAGACTCTATTGGCTGGCTATCGGACTCGGTATCGGTTTACTCCTGGGAGCGGCGCTGGATAATATGCTTCTCGGAATGGCGATCGGAATTTTAATCGGCGCCTCGATTATGGCTCTGAGAAGAAAAAACTGAAAGTGACGGCCCGAAATTGAGCATGCCTGACGTCTGCTTCTTCCCATCGTAATACATGGCGGTTAATGCCTCCAAGCCGATTTAGTCTATAGCGCAGCCGGTTGTTTAATTCATGCTGAACCGGCGGCAAGAGCTTCAAAACGGGGTTTGCCACGAAGCGGAATCCAGAGGGGGTCAAGTTTCAGATAAGGGGGCGAAACAAATCCGGGGATATTCATCAGAAACTCCAATTGATTGATCGCTTCGTCATACTCGCCGAATATCACCAGAATCTCCGCCAGGTTGACCACCCAGAATGGGGCATCGAACGCTTCCCGTGAAGTCGGAAGAATCTCCAGCGCTTTGCGGGCATGCCCGAGGGCTTTTTCTTTATTGCGAAGGCCGGCGTATGCCACCCCGAGACTGCTGTGGAGACGGGCATCATCCGGGCGCTCGGCGATTTGACGGATAATCAGGTCAGCTGCCCGCTGGGAGAATCTTTGCTCGTCTCCGGTATGCCCCAAAAGCCGATGAAACTGCGCCACCTGCAAGTAATAGGCGACAGTATCGGCGAACGGTTTCAGTTGTCCGAGACTGGCGGCGACATTCGGCTCAATAACTCGCATAAGCCACCAGTAATATTTGGAGCCGGCAAGATATGCCTGACCCGGCGCTTGCGTCAGTATCTTCCGGGCGGATTCGGTATCGCCAATTCGAAGAACATGTAACCAGGCTTTATAAATATATCCCAGAGCCATATCGGGAGCGATGGAAACAGCCAGGTCGAGATACCGGGAAGATTCTTCATAGTGACGCATCATCCCATATGTGAGCGCGACCTCAAAGGCTTTAAGATGAGAGCGGGGGTCAAGTTCGAGAGCCCGTTTGAAATTGTGCAGCGCCTCATCGAATCGCCCCTGCCGCCGCTGGACGGCGGCGAGGGCATTGTAGAGGTCGCTGTTGTTGGGCTGGCTTTTGAGAGCAATCTGAAATTCCCTCAAAGCGTTCTGAAAATCGAGATGACCATGATAGTAATAGTATCCGAGCGCCAGATGCCCTTCGACCAGGTCAGGATTGAGTTCCAATGATTTGAACGCCGCCGTTTCGGCCTTCTTCAGACGGGTGGCGGAGTGGTCGTAATTTTCCCAGTACATGCTGGCATGACCGCGCGCGAGCATGGCGTATGCCAGCGCAAAATTAGAATCAAGAGATATCGCCTGCTCGAACATTCTGATAGAAATATCGATGTCATCCTTGAACCAGGAGCGGTTAAAATAATCAATACCACGGAGGTAGAAATCGTAAGCGGCAAGACTGGTCGTGGGGCTCTCTTCGGAACCGGCGGCATCTTTCGACCGGACCGCGATTTTGAACGCCCGCGTGAGGTCATCGGCGATGTCAGCCTGCAGTGCAAAGACTTTGTCGAAGACTTTTTCGTACGATTCTGCCCAGAGATTGGTGCCATCCGAGGAGCGGACCAGACTGATACTGACTTTTACTTGCGCCGGGGAATGGTTCTTGTCCCAGTAGATAGTGCCGGTCAACAGATAGTTGGCGCCGAGTTCTTCGCCTATCTCCTGGGGCGGGAGTTGGGCACCTTTGTACTTCATGGCGCTGGCGCGAGAGATAACACTAAGTTCCTCGAATTTCGCCAGTCGGGTGGTGATGGCATCGGTCATGCCGTCGGCGAAATAACTATCCTCGGGAACGCCGAGATTCTCAAACGGCAAAACGGCAACAACTTTCTTCCCCTCCAGGTCATTCTTAAAGAGACGGCTTGAAAAAATGACCAGAATCAATATCGCTATCACGACCACGGCTGAAAAAAGCGTCGCCATCGGACGCAGTCCCTTTCGATGCCCTTTCACTGTCCCTGGGGAACTGTCGCTCTCGATAGCGTTCAGAAGGTCTTGTTTGAGTGCCTCCGCCGACTGGTGACGATTCAGTGGGTCTTTATTCAGAAGGCGAAGCACAATCTGTTCCAGCGATGAGGGGATGGTCGGTCGAAGTTTGGAGGGGGCAATCGGGGTCTCATTGACAATGGCATAAACTATCGAGGCTTCATATTCGCCGGTGAACGGGAGCCGTCCGGTGAGCATCTGGTAAAAGGTGACGCCAAGCGAGAAGAGGTCGGAACGGGCGGTCACTTTTTCGCCTTTGACCTGTTCCGGGGAGATATACTGAATCGTGCCGGTGGTGGATTGGGATGAGGTCGAAAGTTCTTTACCGTCAATATGTGCCAGTCCAAAGTCGAGGATTTTGACTCTGCCGTTATTGTCAATATGGACATTGGACGGTTTGATATCGCGATGAATCACGCCGGCACGGTGCGCCGCGGCGAGCGCCTCGCAAATCTGGACGGCATATTCCACCGCTTTATCCGGGGGCAAAGGAGAATTTTCGATAATCTCTTTAAGGGAGCTGCCTTCGGCTAATTCCATAGCAATGAAGGGCGCTCCGTTGAAATCGCCGATTTCATAAATAGTGATGATATTGGGATGACTCAGTTGGGCGGCGGCGCGGGCTTCATTGAGAAACCGGGCGCGCAACTCATCGTCTCTTCTCAATGCTTCCGGGAGAAATTTCAGGGCGACGCGCCGATGAAGGCGGGTATCTTCTGCCAGATAGACCTGTCCCATACCGCCGGAGCCAAGATATGAATGAATAATATATTGATTGACGGCAGTGCCGGCGGCAAAGGTCTCTCCCGAAGCGTAGAATTGGTCTCCCCTATCGCTAAGCATATCGTTTCCCTGACTCCAATGATACGTTGAAACTTCACAGCTTGGTGCGGCTTCATTTAAAGATAGAGCCGAAAAAAGTTCTCCGCAATTGAATTATTGCACCGCTCTAATCACCAACCTGAGTGAATACCGGCTTCTTTCTACTTAGAAGCTGCCGTTCATCGGTCAGCAGGATTTTCTATGCCGCCTGAATCTTGGAGGAGGCAAAAAGAGCGGAGAAATGCGGGTCTAAAGCAGCCTCCTTTTCGGAGGGTCCGGCATGAGCTTTCAGAGCGCGGTCAAGAGAGGCGCGCGTCTTTGCCTGGTCGCCGGTCAGAGCATAGACTCGCGCCAGATGATAAATTATATCCCCGTCAAGTTCTTCAATTGCTTCCAGATTATGTACGATATTGAGCGCTTCCGGAATGCTCCCTAATCTGGCCAGGGCGAGTGCGCGGTAAGCCTGGATATGGGGATTGTTGAGGTCATTGGCGATAGCCTCTCGCGCCAGTTTCTCCGACTGCTGGAAGTTCCGGCGCGCTTCTTCCTGATTGCCGCAGATTTTCTCGAGCAAGCCAAGATAGTAGTAAGCGATGAAAGAGAAATAGTTCTCCCGGACCGATTCTTTAAGACGGATGCGGGCTTCCTCGTACTCCTTCATTATTATCAGCACAAATCCGGCATCGATATAGGCGTTGGGGTCCCCTTTGTACTTCAGCGCCAGGTAAAAATTCTCGAGGGCAAGGTCCAGCACTCCCAGCCTCATATAGACCGTGCCTAAGCCGTAATAGGCGCGCCCGTAATCGGGCGCCAGTTCAATCGCCCGCTGCAAGGTCGCCATGGCGGCGGTATAGCGGCGCAGGTCCATATTGATGATACTGAGAAGAAGAAGCGTTTCCAGGTCGTTGGGAGCGTAACGCAGAGCCATATTCGCCCAATAGACCGATTTTTCGTGGTCTCTGGCAAGTTCCTTCAGCCAGGCGAGAGTCCGGTAGCCGATGGCAAACTTGGGATTTAGTTCCACTGCCCGCAGGAGCGATTTCTCTCCTTCAACATAGTTGCCGATTAACATATAATACCGTCCCAGAGAGCGATGCGCCTCCGGAAGTTGCGGGGAGATCTGAATGGCTTTGAGAGCCTCTGTCTTTGCCATGGCGATTTTCTCTTCGGTGCGGTCATAATATGCCATAAACTGAAAGGCGTAAATATCGGAAAGTCCCGAGTGCGCATGCGCCAGCATCGGGTCAATCTCCAGCGCTTTCTTGAACATCCGCTCCGCAAGAAGCAGTTCTTCCGGCTTATTCATCCGGTAATAATTCTTTCCCTGAAGGTAAAAATCGAATGCGGCGACATCGGTGCGCAGATGCCCTTCGGATTCGACCGCCTGCTGGCCGGTCAACTCGAAAAGTTTCTCAGCCGTGTCATGGGCGGCTTGAGAGAGAACAGTGAAAATGCTCTCGGCGTCGGATTCATAATTCTCGCCGGAAACAAGAGCGGCATTCTGACGGGTGTAGATTTTCAGGTGGAGTTTAATCTTCTCCTGCCATTTCATCAGGGAGCCAATAATGATGAAATCGGTGCGGAAGCGCTCAAACATCTCCCGAATGTCACGGGAATACGAAGTGGATGGTTCCGCCGCGATGACCAGGTTGGTGCGGCGGGAAAGTTCATTGATAAGTTCCTCGGTAAAGCCGACACAGAAATATTCCCAACTGGTATCAGGGGAGAGATTTTTCAGATCAATGACGGTGACCGTCTGGCGCGATTTCAGTTCATCGGTTGGGCATGGTTTTCCCTGGGTTCGCAGGCAGGATTCCATCTGCTCGACGACCTCGGCAATGCCGACAAAGCGGGCGGAACCTTGCTTGGCAAGAAGTTTGAGCAAGAAACCGTCTGACCAGGAAGGCAGTTCTTTTTGAATGCTGGTAGGCGGCGGCGGTTCCTCATGCAGTATGGAATAGACGATGGCAGCGGAATAGACTCCTTCAAAGGGGCGGCGTCCGGTCAGTAATTCGTACAGCACCACTCCGAAACTGAAGATATCGGAAAGACAGGTTACATTCTCGCCGGTAATTTGCTCGGGCGAAAGATAATACAAGGTTCCTTCAATGTTGCCGAACTGGTCGACACTGTCGGCATAAGCCGATTTTGCCAGACCGAAATCGAGGATTTTAGCGACGCCGTCAGGGGCGATTTTAATATTTTCCGGTTTGAGGTCGCGATGAACCAATCCCTGGTCGTGCGCCGCTTTCAAACCGAGAGCCACCTGGCGAGCCAGTTCCCAGCGGGTAGGCATATCGGCATCAAAGGCGGAGCGGAGGTCGTTTCCCGGCAAATATTCCAGCGAGATATATGATCGTCCGTTAACCTCGGAGTATTCCCAGACTTTGACAACATAAGGGGAATCGATTTTGGCGGCGGCACGGGCTTCGGAGGCAAGGCGCTCTTTATATCCGGGGGTTTTGGAAAGTTTGTCGGAGATAAGTTTGAGGGCGACGGTGCGGTCAAGACGAGTATCGACGGCGCGATAAACCACCCCCATGGCGCCTGACCCAATCACCTCTTCAATATGATAATCGCCGAATTTAGAGCCGGGAGCAAGCATAGCATTTTCTCCAGCGAAGCAGTCTTAGAGACTGCGGAAAGGTCTTGCCTAATGCCAAATTGTTAGTATTATTGGTACAACTCAATCGCCAAGCATAATATAACCTGAGTCGTCCTGAATGACAAACAATTTTGATGCCGAAACCGTCCGCCTCCGCCAGGCTTTGGAGGAACTTTCGGCTCTCAACCAGATATCCAACGCCATAAACGCCTTGATGAGCGTGGAAGAGATTACGCAGGTAATTATCGACCACTGCCTGCGCAAGGTCAAAGCCTCACAGGGGGCGGTTTTTCTGCTGCAGGAAGAGGAGAATCATGCCGACCGGTTTCGGACGTTTGTCCGGGACTTTGCCCAGACCGATGAGCATATCCCCTTTCACCTCAACGAGAGCCTGACCGGCTGGATGTTAAAGAGCCGGGCGATATTTGTGAGCAATAACCCGTCGGAGGATGAGCGCCTCCGAGGGCTGCGGCTAAAGGAACTGCAGATTAGTTCGATTCTCTCGACGCCGCTATTGTCGCACGGGGGAATGATCGGCTCGCTGGTGATAATCAACAAGAAGATTCCGGGCGGATTCACCGATGATGACCGCCGCTTTCTCGGGATTGTCGGGACTCAGACCGCCAAAGTAATCGAGAATGCCCGCCTACTGGAGAAAGAAAAGAAACTGATTTCTATGCAGCGAGATATGGAACTTGCCCGGGAGATTCAGCAGCGTTTTCTTCCGCAGGGAACGCTGGAGTTACCGGGGTGTGCTGTCCTGGGATATAACCTGCCGGCAAGCGATGTCGGCGGCGACTTTTATGATATAATTCAGTTGGATGGAAACCGTCTCTTTTTCTCCATCGGCGACGTGGTCGGCAAAGGGATTCCAGCATCGCTCTTGATGGCCAATGCTCAGGCGGTGCTCAGGTCACATCTGCTTAAAGGGGGAAGTTACAGCCTATCGCAACTGGCGGAGCGCCTCAACGGCTTAATCTGCCAGTTTACCAGCGTGGAGCAGTATATATCGGCCGTCATCGGAATCTATGAAACCGACAGCGGTAGAATGGAGTACATAAATGCCGGTCATCCCGCCGGGTTTATCGTCTCCGGAAACGGTGACGCAGTCCGACTGGAACCGTCAGACCTGGTAATCGGGGTTCTTCCCGATTACGAGTTTCGGGTATATGAGACTTACCTTCAAAATGATGACCTGCTGCTTTTTTACTCGGATGGAGTGACGGAACTTTTTGACATTTC
>DYGG01000032.1:0-18581 GCA_020724775.1 Ignavibacterium sp.
ACAAAAACAAAGGACAGTCCCGAAAAACTGCCCTTTGTCATCAGTCTGAGCCCGCTTAAAAGGCGGGCTTTTTTTTAATTGTTGATATGGTATGAAAAAATCTATATCTTTCCTGATTATAAAATAGCGACAATTCTAAGAAGAGAGAATGGAATATGCTGACCAAAGGGATATTGGGTTTTCTGATATTGTATCTTCTTCCCGCGCTCGCAATAGCGCAGGGGGGAGGGCTTTCGGTGGATACCAGTCCTCCGGGGGCGGAAGTAAAGGTTGCCGGCGCCGTTACCGTTAGCGGCTTGACGCCGATCAAATTCATGCAGGGGCTCGAAGGAAATTTCAAAGTTACCATTAAGAAGTACGGATTTGATACATACAAGTCATCGGTCTTTCTTCAGGCGGGACGCGAGGTAAATCTTACCGTCAAACTGAAACCGAAAACCCGTTTCAAAGCGGCGGCGCGCTCGCTTTTCATCCCCGGATGGGGTCAGGCTTACACGGAACAGAAATCGAAAGGATTTGTCTTCGCCCTTCTGGCCGTCGGGACTATCGGTTATTATTTTCGAACCGACAGCGACTTCAATGATGACAACGACCGCTATGAAAGCATGCTGCGGGATTACAATGCAACCGGAAGTTTCGAGGAGAAAGAGCGTCTTTACCCTCTTCTGCAGGATGCCCGCAAAGTCGCTTATGATTCGGAAAATAAGCGACGGATCGCCATCGGCGCCGCTATCGCCGCCTGGGGGATTAATCTCATCGACGTTCTCTTCTTCTTTCCCGAAGAGAGAGGCAGCACGCTCGTCAACAGCATTAGCCTGCAACCTGACATAAACTCCGGCGGCGCCACCGTCGCCCTGACACACCGGTTTTAGGAGGGACGGCTATGAAAAAAATCTATGTCATACTTGTCGCTCTCTTGGCGGTCACCGCCGGATGCAACCGCTACCTGGAAAATGAGGAATTGCCTTTCAGTCTGCCGACGGAACCGCCCGTGCCGGTTATGCTTCAGGTGACCCACCTTGAAAACAACGTGCGGCTCTCCTGGCAGTTGACTGATTCGGCAGCAGTTTCCTTTTTCCGAATTTATGTCGCCGATTCCCTGAACGGCGAATACCGCCTTAATGATTCTACAACATCTGCTGTTTACACAAAGACTTTATCCGGACTGACGGCGGGAAGACCGTACTATTTCAAAGTGGCAACCGTTACCGGGTCGAATCTGGAAGGCGCCAAGTCAAGCGCGGTAAGCGCCGTGCTGGGAGCCGTTTCGGTCATAATCAATAGCGGCGACCTCTATACGCGCAGTCTTAATGTCTCCCTCCGCTTAGTGGTGCCCGTGACGGCAATATTAATGCAGATTAGCGAAAACCAATCGTTTGCCGGAGCGGTTTGGGAAGAATTTACATCTCCGGCAGGGCGGACATTATCCTCAGGCGACGGCGTAAAACGCCTGTATGCCCGTTTTCAGTTCGTTGACGGCTCTGAGTCCGACGGTACCGCATCTGACAGCATCATCCTGGATACCCGCGCTGCTATCGACAGCGTTTATTTTCAAGGGCAATCTGCCACTTTGACACGGGGCGATGCTGTAACCTTTTTTGTCAGGACCGGCGAACTGGGCGGCGCTGCCGATATCTCGTTTACCGGTGTCTCCAATCTGGCGCTGTTTGACGACGGCACCGGCGGCGACCTGACCCCCAATGACGGCATCTACTCGAGACGGTACATCGTGCCTATTAATCTCGATGTTGTCAACGGCGTTGTAACCGGGCGTTTTCGTGATGCCGCCGGCAATGATGCCCCCAGTCGCCCGGCGTCCACTCTGATAAATATCGCCAATCCTCCCACCGCCGTTTCGCTCAATGCCAAAGCCGAGTCCTCCGGTGAAATCAGGCTGACCTGGTCACAGGCGATTGACAATGATTTCGCCGCCTATCGATTGTACCGCTCCTTGACCTCGACTGTCAGCGAAAGTTCCACGCTTATCACAACCATAACCACCCGCTCCACCACCAGTTTTGTCAATACCGACCTCAATGAGGAGACCCGGTATCATTACAGAATCTATGTTTATGACAATACCGGCTTGACAGCCGGTTCTCTGGTGGCGACCGATTCGACCTTTAACAACCTGCCGCCGACTGCGGTCACGCTTGCCGGGCGAGGTGAAGACCAGTCGTCAATCTTGACCTGGTCGGTCAATAATGATGATGATTTCGATTCCTATCTGGTTTACCGTGGCACCGTGATAAATTTCACCGAAGCCAACGGCGACCTGCTGACCATCATCAGCAGCCCGACCGGAACCAGTTTTACCGATACCAGACCGGACGCTCTAACATATTACTACAGGATTTATGTAAAAGACCGTCAGGGGTTGACCTCACCCTCAAACACGGTCGCCATTCCGTAGTAAGGAGACAGTAATTGAGTTTCATATTGAAACTGAACTGGCTTCTGAGTGCCTATCTGGCGCCCCTAAAGAATATTTTCCGATGGAAACTCTGGGGTCCCTTCTTTATCTACGGCATCTTGCAACTGATTCTGCTTCTTGTTCTAAAATCGTATGTTTACCCTTTTACCTATATGTTTCTTTCTCCGCTGGTGGCGCTATTAGGGCAGGGGAGAGAGATTTATTTCAGCCATTATCCCGGTTTGTACATTCTGCTGCCGGAAATTTTCCAATGGGGAAAACTGCTTTTGGGCATTGTCGCCGAGGGGCTTATCGCCGGCATGACCGCCATCCTTTTCCTCAAAGTTTATGTACCAAGCAAAGGAAAGGCATTCCAGACATCCGAGGCGGTCTCCCGCTGGCCCTCCCTTCTGATTCTATGGGGTGCAATAACTATTATTCTGCTTCTCATCAACTGGGTGCTCCCATCTCTGTTCAGCAGCTTTTTAGCCGGCTCCCCGCGACGAATTGCCCTCTTTGAGATTCTGCTGCGGCTGTTCACCGTCTTTGTTTACGGCATATTCATTTACGCCCTTCCCGCTATGATAATTTTCCGCAAATCAATCTGGGGAGCGCTGCAGACTTCTTTTGGTTTCTTTGCCAAATATCCGATTTTTTCCTTCTTCCTGGCGCTGCTGCCGTACTTGCTGTCGCTTCCGGTCTCATACTCGATGGCGGAAGTGGACACCATCGTCGAAAAATTCACCCCCGAACTGGTCTTCTATATTTTGATGGCCGGTATCGCCATCGATATGCTGATTAACTTCCTTACCACCGGCGCCGTAGTCAAATTCCTCCTTGACCAGGAATAAGCCCGTCAAGCCATACTTTCTCCCTTGTCCTGTGCCCGGATTCGCCAATTAGCCCAATATTTGCCCTCTTTGCGGACATTCCCCCCTAAATTAATTCTCTCTCTTTCCGATAAATTGAATTGTATAGATGGGTACAACTTGCTTATGAAGAATATACTTATAGTCGATGACGACCCGGAAATTTCTCGCTCTTTAGCCAATCTCTTTGACCCCGACCGGTACCGTTTCGCCTTTCTTGATGACGGTCAACGGATGGTGGAGTTCATTAGAGAGCGAAAAGATATCGATGCGATTCTTCTTGACGTCAATCTCCCCACTATGTCCGGGCTCGATATTCTGAAAAAAGCAAAACTGAGTGACATCGATGTCCCCATCATAATGATATCGGGATTTATCTCGACCGAGAATGCGATTGAAGCGATGCGCGAGGGGGCGTATGAATATCTCACCAAACCGTTTGAAATCCAAAAACTGATTGATACCGTCAATAAAGCCTGCGGATACAACCGTTCCCGGCCGGTTCTGGAGCCGAAGCCGGAGCCTGATGCCGCCGCTGTGGACGAAATAGTAGGCAAGTCGCCTGAGATTGTCGAAATCGCCAAGTTGGTCGGGCAGGTGTCGAAATCTGATGCTGCCATCCTGATTTTCGGGGAATCGGGCACTGGAAAAGAGTTAATCGCCCGGGCTATTCATCGCAACTCTCGCCGCCGCAATAAACCGTTTCTTTCGGTCAATTGCGCCGCTTTGGCGGAGACTCTGTTGGAATCGGAACTCTTCGGTCACGAGAAAGGGGCTTTTACCGGCGCCTATTTCAAACGGCTCGGCAAATTCGAACAAGCCAATCAGGGGTCCATTTTCCTTGACGAAATCGCCGATATGTCTATGCTGACCCAGTCGAAACTGCTCCGCGTCCTGCAGGAGAAGAAAATCGAACGGGTGGGAGGGAATGAATCGATTGAGGTCGATGTCCGGGTAATCGCCGCTACCAACAAATCACTGGTGCAATGCATGAAGGAAGGTTCCTTCCGGGTTGACCTGTTTTACCGTCTCAAGGTGGTCTCGATTTATGTCCCGCCGCTGCGTGAGAGAAAAGGGGATATCTCCTTGCTGGCGGAGCATTTTGTCAATAAGTTCGCGCGCCAACTTAATAAAGATGTCCGAGGGATTTCGCAGAAAGCGATGGCAATGCTGAATAAATATCCCTGGCCCGGGAATGTCCGCGAACTGGAAAATAATGTCCACACGGCCGTGGTGATGACCAAGAGTGATTCACTGCAGCCGGAAGATTTCCCGATTTTCTCTGAGGTCGAATCCAAAGTGGAAATCGACCTCGACCATATGCAGGATGATTATACCGAAATATTCAAGAAAATTATCGACCCGGTGCTGCCGAAACTGATTAACAGTTCGGAAGGGAAGATCTATTACTTTCTGGAGTCGGCTCTGGAGAAAGCGCTTATTTCATCCTGTCTGAAGCATTTCGGCTCCAATCAGGTAAAGACCTCGGAAATACTCGGAATTTCACGCAATACTCTGCGCGACCGCATTTCCAAATATAATATCTATTAATCTCTTTCGCTGCCTCAACCGGAGTTTTCCGGCGAACTTTCATCTTTGCAACTGAATACTCGTTTGAAGCAGAATGTAATCAAAAAGAGAATTATCCCCCACGATATAGCCATAAAAATCCACCCGCCGGTTGTCATAGACGTCAACTCCTTAATAATAAGTCTCCATCTTCCTCTTGCGCCAGGAGAGCCAGACTAAAATCCCCAAAAGCACCAGGAACGCCAGAATCACCAGACGCATCACCAGCACATAAGGAAGATTCTCTTCGGGCACCCCCTGCATGGTGATTACTTTCCACCAGTCGGAATAGAACCAGTAACCGAGAATCAGCAAAAGGAAAGTGGGGGTGATATATTTTATGATGAAGCGAAATATCCGCGGCACTCGCATCTGGCAGCCATGATGCATCTCATCCCAGGCTTTGTCGATACCGAAGACCCAGGCCAGAAGAATTATTTCGAGGGTGGCGCCGACTACAATGAAGAAACTCCCGCCCCAGAAATCGAGGTCGTCAAGCACTCCTCGGTGCAGGAAAAGCATCGCCGGCAGGCAGAGAACAAACGATGTGACGGCAAAAATGACGACCGCCTTCTTTCGCGAAATATTGAACTCATCTTCCAGAAAAGCGATAGACGGTTGCGCCAGCGAAATGGAGGAAGTGATGCCGGCGAGAAAAAGCATAAAAAACCAGAGGAAACCAAAAAGCGCCCCGACCGGAATTTTACCGAATATCTGCGGCATCGTTACAAAACCGAGATTGAAAGCGCCCGACTCGGCTATCCCGACTATCTGCTCCGGACCGAAAAAGATAAATGCCGCCGGAATTACTATCGAGCCGCCGATAACCACTTCGGCAAATTCATTAGTCGAGGCCGCCGTTAATCCGGAAAGCACCACATCATCCTGCTTTTTCAGATAACTGGCATACGTAAGAATTACCCCCATTCCGACCGAGAGCGTAAAGAATATCTGCCCGGCCGCCGCCAACCAGACTTTAGCCGATTTCAGTGCCGAAAAGTCAGGATTCCAGAGGAATCCCAGACCGTTGATAGAATTCCAGTCGGGATGAAGCGGGTCGGGGGCAAAAAGCGTTATAACCCGTACGGCCAAAACGACGCCAAAAAACATCAGAAGCGGCAACGCGATATTGCAGAGTTTTTCTATCCCGCCTTTGATTCCGAAACGAAGAACACTGATATTGACGATAAAAGTTATCAAAAAAAACACCAGGGCGGCGGTCGAACCGGCAAATACCCCCGGAGATTCGACCCCCTGGTAATTTCCGAGGAAATGCACAAAGCCTTCGCTCGAAGTTATCTCTGATAATTTCCCGGTGATAGAATAAAAAGAATACGCCAGGCACCAGGATTCGATATAGACATAGTACATATAAATCAGAAAGGGACCGAAGATTCCGGCAATGCCGAAATATTTGATAAAGCGGTTCTTCCGCCAGAGGGAGTGAAAAATCCCCGGAGCGCTGGAATGCTCATACCTTCCGCCGAATCGTCCTGCGGTCCACTCCACCCAGACCATCGGAATGCCTATCAGTATAAGAGCAATAAAGTACGGAATCATAAAAGCCCCGCCGCCGTTCTTGGCGGCCTGAACGGGGAATCGGAGAAAGTTCCCCAGCCCCACGGCCGAGCCGGCTACCGCCAGTATCACCCCCAGTCTGGTGCCCCACCTGTCTCGAATCTTTTCCATACGTACTTTCTATCTCAAGGTCGCATTGAATTTTTTGCTATGCCGTATGGAATCGATTATAAAAATATCAATAAATTCTTGTCAAGTCAAAAAGCGGATGCGGCCCATACGTTTGCGCCGCTTAATCACACAGCCCTTCTGAGACAGAACTTTTTTGAATTTTTTCTAAGACATTTATTGTTGACGGCCGATTTCTAAGGACGTATAATTGGCGAAATCCGATTACGCAAGGAGGTTCAAATGGATAAAATTTTACGCCGCACGGCAGTGCTAATGACGGTTATTCTGTTGTCGCCTGCGCTGTACGCCGACGAGTCAGCCGGTCTTCTCATGGGCTCATTGAGCACGGCACAGACGGTAGGATTTGGAAACGGGCAGATTGGGGGATTCGCCGGCTTTGGGGATGAATTTACAACTCTCTTTGGTGCGATTACTTATGGCTTCTCGGATTACACCGAAGGACGCTTCAAACTTGGTTTTTCCGATCTGGATATACCAAACGGCGACCCGGAACTGGCTGTTGGCGCTGATTTCAAGTATCAGTTCATGGATGTCAATTCCCGCACCAGGAAGCAGCCACTTGATATGGCGTTCGGATTTCTGTTTGAATGGGTCGATATCGAAGGGTATTCGCTAATTCAACTGGGCGGATTCTTGACCGGCTCATACCCGTTCAAACTCAGTTCCGGTTCGATACTTTCACCGTACGGCCGAATCAATATCAGAATGGAGCGAGTCTCCAACGGTGACTCCGAGTCTGATTTTGAAGGAGGATTCAATATGGGGGTCAAGTTTGACCTCTCACCGTCGGTCGCCCTTTTTGGTGAATTGCAGATTGACGGCAACACCGGCCTTTTCACCGGGCTTGATTTCAAAGCCTTTTAGTCAATTCTAAATAAAGGAATCCCCAGGCTCCGGACTTGTTCCGGAGCCTCTTAGTATGAATTACCTTGATGCCATCTTCCTCGGTATTCTGCAGGGTCTGACCGAATTTCTGCCGGTCTCATCTTCAGGGCATCTGGTGCTGGCGGAGCATATTCTCCACGCCAAAAATCCGGGAGTTGCTTTCGAACTCGTGGTGCATCTGGGAACTCTCCTGTCGGTTCTAATCTATTTCCGACGGCGAATCTCGTTGCTTCTTGGCTCTTTCTTCAGAAAATCCGAAACCGAAACAAGAAAGATGAACTATCTTCTGCTGGTCGCCACCGTTCCAGCGGTGATTGCGGGGGTCTTTTTCAAGGATTTCTTTGAGAGTTCTTTTTCGGCGCCGGTTATGACCTCGATATTCCTGATGGTCACCGGATTGATTCTGCTTCTGACAGCAATAGTCCCGAAAAAAGATAATTCCGTCACCCTGGGCCGCGCTATTATTATTGGAATCGGACAGGCCATAGCAATTCTTCCGGGCATTTCCCGCTCCGGTTCAACCATCTCCGCCGGTCTGTTCGCCGGCGTCAATCCGGTGGCAGCGGCCGAGTTTTCTTTCCTGCTTTCCATCCCAACTATAGCCGGCGCCATCATCTTCAAAATCAAGGATATCGTTGATATCAATGCCGCGATGTACGGTCAGTTCCTTGTCGGATTGATGGCTTCTTTCATCTTCGGTCTTCTCTCGGTTTATTGGCTTCTCGACATCATAAAAAAAGGTAAATTCAAGTATTTTGGGATTTACTGCTTGATTGCAGGATTGTTCGGGTTTATATATTTTACCCGATGATGCAGAGAATCCTGGTCATACGATTAAGCGCCATCGGTGATGTCATTCTGACATCCGCCCCCTTGCTCAATCTGAAAATCTCTCACCCCGAAGCGAAAATCTATCTGCTTACCAGAGTGAAGAATCTTGAAATTGCCAAATATATGGCGGGCGTTGACGAGGTCATTCCGTTTCCTGACAACGTCGGCATTGGCAGACTGCACAAGATCGCTGAAGAACTCGACCAAATCGGGTTTGACGCCGTGCTCGACCTGCATGGAAATTTTCGTTCCTTCTTTCTGGGGCATCATCTGGCCGGACTCAAAGTGCGCTATCCCAAGAGACGCTGGGAGAGGTGGCGCGCCACTCGGCGGGGGAAACGAAAAGTTCTGAATCTGTCGCCGCCGCACACCATTGACCTGTACAATCAGGCTCTCCATGAACTCGGTTTCGAAATTCACGCGCGCCGTCCTGTCATAAACCTGACTCCGACCTCCGATGATGTCGATTCCTCCGTAGTGCGGCAGCCTCGTGTCGCGCTGGCGCCGGGGGCATCTTTCCCGACCAAGCAATGGTTCCTCGACCGCTTCGAAAAACTGGCGATTCAACTTTATGAAAAATTCCGCGCCGGAATTGTTGTCTATCTATCGGAAAACGACCGGGAACTGTTTCGACTGCGGGAGCATATCCCGGATGAGTTTCTTAAATTCCATGAAAATGCCCCTCTGCCGGTCCTGGCTGCCTCTTTAAGCCGGACCGATCTCCTGTTAAGCAATGACTCCGCCCTGGCGCATCTCGGGTCGGCTGTCGGCACCCCTGTCCTGGCTCTTTTCGGGCCGACCCATCCAACTCTCGGATTTGCGCCGCGGGGGCTGCGCGACCGCATTATTCAGGTCGATGAATTCTGCCGTCCCTGCTCCCTGCATGGCCGTACCAGATGCTACCGCGAGGAGCAGTACTGCTTCACTCGCATCGGAGTCGATGATGTCATTGCATCTGCCGCCGAATTCCTTCGGGGAAACTACAAAGGAACTCCCGCCCTTTTCATCGACCGGGATGGCACCTTAATCAAGGAGAAGGAGTTTATTCGTCTGCCGGAGGAGGTTGAACCGGAAGACGGCGCCGTTGATGCCATCAAAGCGGCGAGAAGCGTCGGTTACAAAATCATCGTCATTTCCAATCAGTCCGGCGTGGCGCGGGGATATTTTGATGAAGAGACTGTCCGTCGATTGAACCGACGAGTCCTGTCGCTCTTTCGGGAAGAAGGGGCGCTTATCGATGATATCTTCTATTGCCCTCATTACATCCGGGGAATGGTGAGAGAATATGCGGTACGCTGCCAGTGCCGAAAACCATCATCCGGTATGGTCGATTCCGCCTGCCTCAAACACAATTTGAATCCCTTCCGCTCAATTGTCATCGGGGATAAAATAAGCGATATCGAACTGGCTTATGTTTCCGGAGCCAGAGGAATTTTGGTTCGAACCGGGTACGGCAATCGCGAGGCTGACAAACTTCAGCATAAGAATTATCTTAAGCCGGAATATATTGCCGAGGGGATTCTTGACGCCGTAAAATATTTGACCGGAAGTCAGTAATATTATGATTGTCAAAGCGGCATATTATGAAAAATTGGACGGTAACAAGGTCCGCTGCCGTCTCTGTCCGGCTGACTGCCTTCTCACTGAAGGAAAAGTCGGCATCTGCGGAAGCCGGTTTAATCGTAATGGCAAACTCGTCACCGATAATTTCGGCGAACTGGTTACCGCCTGCTATGACCCAATTGAGAAAAAACCGCTTTATCATTTTTATCCCGGTTCCATCATCTTTTCAACCGGAGCCAACGGCTGTAATTTCAATTGCGACAACTGCCAGAACTGGGAGATCTCTCAAACCAAAGTCCCGACACAGTTTCTGGCGCCCGCCAATCTGGTGGAACTGGCCACGCGAAATGAATCAATCGGCGTCGCCTACACCTACACCGAACCCTTAATCTGGTTCGAATATATACTTCAGACCGGTCGGCTGATTCATGAAGTGGGGTTGAAAAATGTCCTCGTTAGCAACGGCTATATCAATCCCGAGCCGCTGGAGGAACTTCTGCCGTTAATAGATGCCGCCAATATCGACCTGAAAGGAATGAAACCGCAGTTTTATAAGACCGTTTGTAAAGGAAGACTGGAGCCGGTGCTGAACAATATCCGACGTTTCCACGAAGCGGGGATACATCTGGAGATAACCAACCTCGTCATTCCCGGCTTAAATGACTCCCCGGCCGATTTCGAGGCTCTCGCCGAATTTGTGGCGTCCCTTTCTCCCTCTCTTCCGCTTCACTTCTCAGCCTACTATCCGACCTTCAAAATGAAAATTCCTCCCACTCCGGTTAGTTCGCTGATTATGGCGTACGAAATCGCCTCGAAAAAATTGGAATATGTCTATCTCGGGAATGTCAATATCCCTGACCGCTCAGATACATTCTGCCCCAAATGCCGCACCCGCCTGATAAACCGCCGGGGATATTCGACCACCATTGTTGATTTCGACCGGGGGAGATGCGCCTCCTGCGGACATCAGACTGGAATAATAGTCTAAGTGAATATATTTGGGTTCAGGCGGCAATATAAGTGGTCGATAATTACATAGATAAGCCGTCTTTAATTAGAGATAAACTATCCCCGATGGAACGGGGTATACGGCAGTTTTGTTTTATTATTATATGAACCACTATTTCTCCGCCAACCGAAAGAAAGCCACCGTTTTGTTACCGATGGTTCTGGCCGTCGCCTTTATCTCTCTGGCGCTTGTTGCGGAGCCAGCCTATAGCCAGTTCTACTTTGGGAAGAACAAAGTCCAGTACACCGATTTTGACTGGCAGGTAATGGAAACCGAGCACTTTCGAATCTTTTTCTATCCGGAAGAAGAAGAACTCGCCAAAATCGCCGCCCGTATTTCAGAAGATAGTTACCGTGAACTGGCGTCCCGCTTCAAACTTGAAATCTACAACCCTATTCCCCTTATTATTTACAGCTCTCCCAATTATTTCAGCCAGACCAATGTCACCCCGACTCTTCTGCCGGAATCCGTCGGCGGTTTTACGGAGTTTCTCAAAGGACGGGTCGTCGTCCCCTTCCACGGCTCTTACTACGATTTTGAACATGTCCTGCGGCATGAACTGGTGCATGTCTTTACGCTTTCCAAATTGGAATCGGTCATGTCCAAACAGCGGTATTTCCGGATGGCGCCGCCGCCTCTCTGGTTCATCGAGGGGCTTGCCGAATGCTGGTCCACCAATTGGGACAGTGAAGCCGATATGATTCTCAAAGATATGGTGCTGTCGGGCAGACTTTTCACGATTGACCGCTTTTACGAGATTTCCGGCACCTATTTCATGTATAAACTGGGGCAGTCGGTTTGTCAGTTTATCAGTGACGAATACGGCACCGACAAATTGATCTTGATATTCGAGAACTGGTGGAAGGGTGATGACTTTGACGAAATCGTGGAGATGACTCTGGGCGAGCCGCTGCGGGAAGTCTCGCGCAAGTGGGAATATGCGCTCAAAAAAAGATATTTTCCGCAGATTGCTGATGCCGGATTAGCCAGTTATGAAACGGAGAAATTAACCAGGAGCGGATACGCCCTCAAAGGGGTGCCGATAATGCTTAACGACGGCAAACTGAGCGGCGAATGGATTGTATTCAAAGCCAACAAACTCGGCTATTCCGGAATCTACATGATGCCTCCGGCCGGCGAAGCGACCAAACTGCATACTCTCCTGAAAGGAGAGCGGTCCGCCAGTTTCGAATCGCTTCATCTTCTGCAAAGCGGTATCGACGCCAACAACCGGGGGCTGGTGCTCTTCTCCTCGAAATCGGAAGAAAACGATGTGTTGTATCTTTACAGTATTCACCAAAGGAAAATAATCCAGCGATTTGAACTTGCCGGTCTGGCGACCATTTCATCACCCCGATTCTCTCCGGCAGGAGATAAAGCGGTATTCAGCGCCGCCGGGAAATCGGGGATCGTCGATATCTATCTGCTGGAATTCACCGGCGGCGAATTGAAGATGTTGACTGATGACTTCTACAACGATGTTGACCCGGCTTTCAGCCTCGACGGTGATACAGTGCTATTCGCTTCCGACCGCTGTCTGGAGGGAGAAAAAGGCGCCATCAACATATTTAAAATGGCGCTCGATGGCGGAAAACCGATTCCGTTGACCTCGGGAGAATGGCGCGACATCTCCCCGGAACCTTCCCCTTCCGGACTATATTTTGCCTCCGACCGCGATGGCGCCTTCAATATCTACCGGCTCAATGAAGATAGGAGCGTCGTAAAAATCACATCGCTTCTTACCGGCGCGTACGACCCGCGAATCACCCCTGACGGCAAAAGCCTCGTTTTCTCCGGATATCAGGACTTCGGTTTTCATATCTATCGCACAGCCATCATTGATACTTCGATATACGCCCGGGAAGAGACCCCCGCCTATATCAGCAGTTGGCGACCCGGTATGCTGGACAGCCGGAAAGTCAAATCGTCGGTGCAGTATCAAACCGATTACTCCTTTGATATCGCCCAATCGGCAATCTCATACGACCCGGTTTACGGCTCCATCGGCGGTCTTCAGGTAGCCCTCTCCGACATGCTGGGTGATAACGCTTTTTACTTTCTGTTGACCAATACGGCCGAATCCAAAGATGATTTCTTCTCCAGCTTCAATGTGGCGGTCACCTATATTAATAAGAAGAAACGTCTTAACTGGGGCATTGGCGCTTATCATTTTTATGATGAATATTACAATGACTACGAAGGCTACTATTTTGAGCGGCAGGTTGGAGGATTGGGGCATTTAACCTACCCTCTCTCGAAGTTTAACCGGGTCGAGGCGACCACCTTTTTGAGATATTCCGACAAAGATTCCTGGATTCTCGGGTATCGACGGCGCGCTCCCTTGATTTCAAATTATTTCTCGGTGATTTCCGATAATTCTATCTGGGATATTTCGGGACCAATAGAAGGGCACCGGTACAACATCACTGTCGGGAGCACCTATGCCCTTGATGAGGGACGAGTTTTCAATCGGATTGGACTGGTTGACCTGCGCCACTACCTGCGCTTGGGAAGATATTCGGCGTACGCCTCACGCCTCTTTGCCTACAGTTCCTCCGGAGTTGAGCCGCAACGAAACTATTTTGGTGGAAGCTGGTCATTCCGGGGATTCAGTCGTCGGGCTTTTTATAACAGGAATATACTTTTCACTTCCAACGAACTCCGTTTCCCGCTGATAGACAATCTGGTCGTCGGATTCCCCTTTGGGGGAATCGGCTTTCAGGGAATTCGCGGGGCGCTCTTTGTGGACGCCGGTTCCGCTTGGGACAATGATTTCGACCGCTTCCTCGGTTCTTTCGGCGCCGGTTTTCGAGTGGCGCTGGCTAACGTCATTGTCCTGCGATTTGATTTCTCCCGCACCACTGACTTCGAAAAAATCAGCAAATCGACTGACTTCGACTTCTTTTTCGGATGGAATTTTTAATGATTCTCAGGATTTTCTTTGTCTCCGCTCTGGTCATCTGGCTTCTAACCGGATGTACCAAGAAGTTCAAGTATAATCGGACTGACGAAATTCCGGCGACAGCGTGGCAATATGTTCGATACAATCAACAGGGACAAGCCGCCATTCCTGCCGAATATAAAGGCGGGCTCAATGTAAAGTGGGAGACCGGTTCGCCGGAGAGTCCTATCGGACCACCGTCGCTGGGGGCTGGAATGCTTATCCACTCCGGCTCCAAAGGAAAACTATTTTTCTATTCCCTTAGTAATCATAAGTTTTTGGGGCGATTGAAGATACGCGGGGCGTCGCAGGCCGGAGTGGTCACGGTCGATTCGTTGGCGTACCTGGCCGTTGGGCCTTCCCGTAATCACTTGGTCTGTCTCAACTTATTCAACCAAAAACCGCTATGGAGAGCCTCTTTAAAGGATGTCACCGGACAGCCGATAATATTAGAGAACCGCCTATATGTCGGTTCGGCAGGAGGAGATTTACACTGTCTTGACCGCTTGACCGGTGAAGAAATATGGCGGAAGAAAATGCCCGCAAAGTCTCTGGCAGGTCCGAGTCTAAATGACAGTCTTGTCTACTTCCCCTGTGACAACGGCGAATTACGATGCTTTAACGCTTTAACCGGTGATTCCGTGTTTACCACCGACCTGAGACAACCGTTACTTTCCAAGGCGGCCGTGGGCGACCGCATCTATATTTCGGGCGCCGATGGCGGCTTCTTTGCCATTGATAAACTCAACGGTCAGGTTGTCTGGAAAAGCCATTTCGACTGGCCTATCTGGACCTCGCCGGCGGTGGATGATTCTGCAGTCTATATCGCCGACAATGGGGGAATCGTGCGCGCCCTGAATAAGCGCGATGGCGCTCTCCTCTGGGAGTTCAAAACCGGCGGAGTCGTTATCGCCTCGCCCATAGTAGTCGGCGACTTTCTGCTCCTGGCCTCTCTGGACCGTTTTGTTTACTGCCTCAACAAGCGAACCGGTATTATGAATTCACGCCGTGAATTGAAAAGCGAAATCAGATTTCCGCTGGTTAGCGACGGCCGCGGCATTTATGCCGTTGCCCATGATGGTTCAATCTTCTGCTTTGGTGATTAGAATGGAAACAATCGGCTACTCCGAAAACGACTTGAATTTCAATCTCAATGAGATCGCTCATGAAGCGGTGCGGGAAATTTATATCTCCGCCAAGAAAATCTCGGTCTATTCGGCGGCGCATCCGCTGGCGCAGAAGACGGTCGGTCGCCCCTTCCTCATTCTGGATAAACTGGCACGTTTCAAGAAATTTTTCAATCTGCATATATCAGGCGGGCGCCTCTATGCCCTTAATATCCGAGTGCGCCCCTCCATTTTCTCCGAGCAACTTATGGATTTCATGCAGAGACTGGATATAAAAGATATCATTTTCGATTGCCGTTTGACCACGCAGGAACTGACCCTCTTTCTCGACCGGCTGGTGAAAAAAGTCTCCGGGGCAGACTACCAGAGTGTCATGATAAATTTCCTTTCAAAAAATAAGATCGAGACTATTCAGGTCAATAGCGAGACAGGTGCAATCTTGTTTGACCAGGGATTAAAATTTCAGGGCGACCTCCCCGGCGATTATTCTATTCGAGCGGTCGTTGGCGCCTATTTCGGCGACAGTTTCGAAACTCTTGCTTCCATGCTTCTCGATGAGGAACTTCCTTTTGAGCAATATCTGATGAAATTCCATCATGATTTCCACCCGGCGTTGGTCCGCCATTTGATTCCGGAGAAAGTCTCTCTGATTGAGCCGGGAGAACTCTGCGGAGCAATCGCCGAAAAAGTCTTCCAACTCGGCGAAAACCCCTCCGACCCATCGACCATGGAAATCCCCTTTGACCGCGCCCGGGCGCTTATATCGCTTCTCAATTACCATCCTGACCGCGAGGAAATCCTCACTGGCTTGAAAGATGAACTTACCCGGAAAGGGGTCCCGGTCGATATCTATGCCGAAATCATCCCTCTGACCGGTGCCATTAAGTTGGAGACTCAGGAAAAAGTTGACCAGTATCTCGACGCCACTTTTTACGGCGAATCTTTTGACCTTAATCTCGATGAATTCCGCGAACACTTCTCCCGTCTCCTTCGAACCGGCCAGCAGGGGAAAGCCAAAGCGGTCGTCAAATTGCTGATGGAGCATCTTGCCGGAGATAACCTGGATTCACGCCAAAAAGCGCTGGAACTGCTGACCGTCACACTGGCGACTTTTCATAATCCCAACTATTACTTCCTTATTGACCATATCGCTCTTTTGCTGGATGAATTCCTCGCCGGAGGACGCGAAACCTTCGAATTCTCGGAACTTATCTGGAGTCTGGTCAAAGTCTATTTCTCTCAGAAAAGATTTGACCGTCTTTCGACGCTCTGCTCGGCGCTTCAGAAGCGCTGCCGTTATCAGGACGGCGTTACAATTTATGACTCTCTCGCCGTCAAAAAGGCGATCATGCAGTTCAATAACCGGGAAATGATTAACCAACTGGTCTGGGAGATTGTCGATGGCTCGCAGTCGAGTTTTGGAGATATAAAAAATATTCTGGTGACTTTCGGGTCGGAAGAAGTCGCCTTTGCCCTCTCTACGATAGTCTCACATGAATCGCGGCAGGTGCGTCAGAACGCGCTTAAAATCCTTTCAGAACTGGGCAAGGCATCGCTTAAAGTCTTCTCCCGCGTCATCGAAGACAATGCCAACTTTGAGCGGGATGAGGGCCGTCATGAACTGCCTGATGCCCGCTGGTATCTGGTGCGCAATTCGATATTTGTATTAGGGGCATTGAAAGACCAGGAAGGATGCAAGGCCCTGCGGGCGAGAATTAATGACCCCGATACCCGGGTGCGACGCGCCATCGTGGCAGCGCTGGAAAAAATCGGCGGCGAGCAGGCGCTCGACCTATTGATGGTGATGGCAAACGACTCCGACCGCGAAATAAGTGAAGCCGCTATCATCGCTGTCGGACTGATTGGCACCCCGGAAATCGTTCCGGAACTTATTGACCTGGCTAATAATCGTCACCCCGATGTGACGAGAATCATCACTACCCTCGGCATGCTCGGCGGGGAAGAGGCGCGAAAGTTCCTTGTCAGTCTCCTTTCCGATGCCGAACTGCAGACCCAACTGACCTCAAACCGGACCTCTCGCGATGAACTGCGCCTTGCCACTTTGAAAGCATTGGGCAAAATCGGAGATAAGGAATCTCTGGAAAAAATTAAAGAGTTTAACGACACCCTTTCGGCGTCACAGAAGATTTTCTTCGGCGCCTCCAAACTGAATCGTGCCGCGCAGGATATTTTGAGCAAAAAAGAACGTTAGGCCTCTCTCCAATTCTCATCAGGCACACCTCAGCCCGTCCAAATCTGCCTTCATGACAGTGTCATTACGGCACAAATACGCCTAAATGGCATATTTATTCTGCCATTATGGCTGATATGTCAATCCGTATTCCCATCTCAAATCGTTATGATATTATATGACAATAGGATACCAGTTTTGGCACACCGCTTGTATTAGTTATGATTGCAATGATGAAAAAGACACAAACACAAAATACAAATGGAGGTGTTATTATGACTCTTGTCCGTTACAACCCAAACCGAGTCCTGTCGGAAATGAGCCGCGACTGGGACAACATCGTAGATTCATTCTTCAATTTCCCGTCCGTCCGTTCATCTAACAACTGGGCTTTCGTGCCGCGCGTTGACATTGTTGAAGAGAAAGACCTTATGCGCGTGGTTGCCGAAATCCCCGGAATGGAGAAAGATGATGTCAAGGTTTACCTGGAGAACGGTGTTCTAACCATCTCCGGTGAACGCAAGCCGATTATGGATCGGACTGAGGAAACCAACTATGTTCGTTGCGAACTGACCAGCGGTTCTTTCTCTCGGTCCTTCACTCTTCCCGATCATGTCGATACGGAGAAGATCACGGCTGATTATAAGAATGGTATGCTGACCATTATGCTGCCGAAGACCGAGCAGAGCAAGCCCAAAGAGATTAAAGTGGCTGTCAAGTAATCAGTGACGAGCATATATTTGACAAGGAAGGCGGGCGGGTTGCCACAACTCGCCCGTTTTCTTCTAAATCTGAAAGGAGAACAATATGGGAAAAATAATAGGAATAGACCTCGGCACCACCAACTCCTGCGTGGCGGTAATCGAGGGGAAAGACCCGGTGGTTATCACCAATTCCGAAGGGAGCCGCACCACGCCTTCGGTGGTCGCCATCGATAAGAACGGCGAACGTCTGGTAGGGCAGATTGCCAAACGCCAGGCCGTCACCAATCCGCTCAACACCATCTTTTCGGTCAAGCGGTTTATGGGGCGGATGTTCGATGAGGTTCGCGAGGAAACGAAGAACTATCCGTACAAGGTGAAAGCCGGCGAGCGCGGCGATGCCGTCATCGAAATGGCCGGAAATACCTACTCCCCGCCGGAAATCTCGGCTATGATTCTGACCAAAATGAAAAAGACGGCTGAAGATTATCTGGGGCAGAAAGTAACCGAGGCGGTAATCACGGTACCCGCGTACTTCAACGACCGGCAACGTCAGGCGACTAAAGATGCCGGACGGATTGCGGGACTGGATGTAAAACGCATCATTAACGAACCGACCGCGGCCGCGCTGGCATACGGTCTCGATAAAAAGAAAACCGGCAAGGTGGCTGTTTACGACCTCGGCGGCGGAACTTTCGATATTTCGATACTGGAACTTTCCGAAGGGGTCTTCGAGGTTCTCTCCACCAACGGCGACACGCACCTCGGCGGC
>DYGG01000032.1:18591-21347 GCA_020724775.1 Ignavibacterium sp.
ACCTTCGACATCTCGGTCCTGGAGGTAGGCGACAACACGGTGGAGGTGAAGGCGACCGGGGGCGACACGCACCTCGGCGGCGATGATTTTGACAAGAGGATTATCGACTGGCTGGTTTCTGAGTTCAAGAAACAGGAGGGGATCGACCTCTCCCGCGACCCGATGGCTCTTCAGAGACTCAAAGAGGCGGCCGAGAAGGCGAAGATTGAACTTTCTTCGACTATGGAAACCACCATTAATCTTCCCTTTATCACTGCCGACCAAAATGGACCCAAGCATCTCAATCTCAGTCTCTCTCGAGCCAAATTCGAGCAACTGGTTGATGACCTTCTGGAGCGGACCATTGAGCCGTGCAAGAGAGCGATTGCTGATGCCAAAGTGAATCTCTCCGACATCAACGAGGTGATACTTGTCGGCGGCATGACTCGAATGCCGAAAGTCATCGAGACCGTTCGTAAACTTTTCGGCAGAGAGCCGAATAAGAGTGTCAATCCCGATGAAGTGGTGGCGGTCGGCGCCGCTATTCAGGGCGGAGTGCTTGTCGGTGATGTCAAAGACGTCCTCCTTCTGGATGTCACCCCGCTCTCTCTCGGTATTGAGACCCTCGGCGGCGTAATGACTCGCCTGATTGAGCGGAACACCACCATCCCGACTCGGAAATCGCAGATTTTCTCGACCGCGGCCGACAATCAGACCGCGGTGGATATTCATGTGCTTCAGGGTGAACGGGAGATGGCGATAGACAACAAGACCATCGGCAAGTTCATTCTCGATGGCATCCCGCCGGCGCCGCGCGGTATTCCGCAGGTTGAGGTAACCTTTGATATCGACGCCAACGGCATCCTGAATGTGACTGCCAAAGATATGGCGACCGGCAAATCGCAGAATGTCCGGATTGAAGCCTCTTCCGGTCTAACCGAGGCGGAGATTCAGAAGATGGTCAATGACGCCAAGGCGCATGAAGCCGACGACAAAGAAAAGCGGCGGAAAATCGACCTTCGGAATCAAGCCGATGCCGCTGTCTTCCAGGCCGAGAAAAATCTCCGTGAATACGGCGACAAACTCGATGCCGACAGCAAGGTTAAGATGGATGCCGGAATCAGTCGGGTGAAAGAGGCGCTAAAGAACGACAACTTCAGCGAGATGGAGTCGTCAGTGGAAGCCCTCAATCAACTCTGGCATACGGCCGCGGCGCAGATGTACCAGAAGACTGCTTCCGGCGCCGGGCCGACACCCGGAGGCCCCAACAGCAACGCGGAGAAACCGGGCGACAAAGAAAAACCGGTTGACGCCGATTTTGAAGTGGTGAATTAAGGTGATAGAGAAGGGCGGGAGGAATCCCGCCCGCTCCGAATAACACTTAAAATCATGGCTTGAAGAGGAGAAAGAGAGTATAATTTAAAGGTCGATAATTGGCGCACTCTATTTGAAAAGGCAGTTGATACTGAAGAAATGGCGAAAGATTTTTATAGCGTCTTAGGTGTCTCAGAAGAGGCATCGCAGGAAGATATCAAGAAAGCGTTTCGACGTTTAGCCAAGCAGTATCATCCCGACCGCAACAAAGGGGACAAGAACGCCGAAAGTAAATTCAAAGAGATTTCAGAGGCGTACGATGTTCTCGGGGATGCGGAAAAAAGAAAGCAGTATGATATGATGCGCCGTTACGGCGCCTATGACCCTCGCTACGCTCAGCAAGGGAGCGGATTCGACCCCTCCCAGTTCCAGCAGAACTTTCGCTTCGAAGACCTGGGCGGCTTCGGTTCCTTCGCCGATATCTTCAGTTCCATCTTCGGGGATGAGGATATCTTCAGTTCCCACCGACCGGGCCGGCGCTCCCGTTCCCGAAAAGGAAATGACCTGGCGCTGACCTTGAAAATTTCTTTTGATGAGTCAATCTCCGGTGCGCTGAAAACTATCGCCCTGAGTAAACCGGAAAACTGTTCGGTTTGCAACGGAAGCGGCGCTGAACCGGGAACCGACCAGGTTGTCTGCCCTCTTTGCAACGGGCGCGGGATGGTCAGTTCGGCGCAAGGGGGATTTTCCGTTTCCCGTCCCTGTCCCAAGTGTCTCGGCAAAGGGGTCCTGCCGGGAAAACCGTGTCGAAATTGTGGCGGTACCGGACAGGTCAAAACAAAGAAAAAGATTAAAGTGAGCATACCGGCCGGAATCGAGCCGGGAGGGAAAATCCGCCTTAAGGGAATGGGGAATCCCGGATACAACGGCGGGCAGAATGGAGATTTAATAATAACCGTGGATGTCGAAAAAAATCAGCAGTTCGAGCGAAAAGGGAATGATATCTATACCAGGATTACGATATCGTACCCGCAGGCGGTGCTGGGAGCCAAAGTGCCGGTTAAGACCTTAACGCGGAGCTTAAATCTGACCATACCGCCCGGCACCGGTCATGGCACCATGCTTCGTCTCAAAGGGCAAGGACTGGCAGTGAATGGCGCGCCGGGCGACCAGTTGGTAGAAGTGCAAATTGCCGTGCCGAAAGATATCACTCCGCGCCAGAAGGAACTGCTCGAGGAACTGGCAAAGACGATGTAGACTGTAGGTCAAAATCCCCCCGAGTTGCCTGTCCACTGCGGGAGACGAGTGGGGGTTTTGACAATGAAGGAAGTTTCCGTGAAGGACTGTAGGTCAAAATCCCTCCCCGGTCGCCGTGGCGACTTGGGTTTTGACACTCTTTGCAAGGACCGTAGGTCAAAATCCCCCCGAGTTGCCTGTCCACTGCGGGAGACGAGTGGGGGTTT
>DYGG01000032.1:21447-32494 GCA_020724775.1 Ignavibacterium sp.
GTGGGGGTTTTGACAATGAAGGAAGTTTCCGTGAAGGACTGTAGGTCAAAATCCCCCCGAGTTGCCTGTCCACTGCGGGAGACGAGTGGGGGTTTTGACAATGAAGGAAGTTTCCGTGAAGCCGCCCGCCTGCGGCGGGGATGTAACCTGCCGCTCTTGAAGGTCTCATGCGGTCCCCTAACTTATCATACAAAAACGACAATTGGAAAGAAGGAATAGCGTATGAATCTCAACAAACTCACCCAGCGCTCGGCCGATGCCCTCAATTACGCCCAACAGAAGGCGCAATCAGAGTCGCATCCGCAAGTTACGCCGCTTCATCTGCTGGCGGCGCTTCTGAGTCAGGACGATGGGCTGGTCGGACAGATTATAAAAAAGATCGGCATCGACATTGACGCCCTCTCTAACAAAGTCGATGATGAACTGAGTCTTCAACCGCGCCAGCAAGGTGGGCAGTTATATATTTCCAACGACCTGTCGCAGGTGTTGTATAGGGCCGAAAACGAGGCCTCGCAGTTGAAAGATGAATACGTTTCGGTCGAGCATCTCTTTCTCGCCTTGCTCGAGATAAAAAGCCGGGCGCAGGAAATTCTTAAAGAGTTTCGCATCGACCGGAACAAACTGTTGCAAGCGCTCTCCTCGATTCGCGGCACCGCCCGAGTCACCGATGACAACCCGGAATCGAAATACCAGGTGCTCGAGAAATACTCCCGCGACCTGACCGCACAAGCCCGCGTCGGGAAACTCGACCCGGTTATCGGGCGGGATGATGAAATCCGACGGGTCATAAAAATCCTCTCCCGCCGCACCAAGAATAATCCGGTTCTCATCGGCGAGCCGGGGGTGGGGAAAACCGCTATTGTGGAAGGATTGGCGCAAAAAATTGCCATCGGGGAAATTCCGGAAACTCTGAAAAACAGAATAGTCGTGGCGCTCGACCTGGGCGCCTTGATTGCCGGTTCCAAATTCCGCGGCGAGTTCGAAGAGCGCTTGAAAGCGATTATAAAAGAGGTCGAGGGGGCGCAGGGGCGAATCATTCTCTTTATTGACGAACTCCACACCATTGTCGGTGCCGGCGCTGTCAGCGGGGCGATGGATGCCTCCAACATGCTCAAACCGGCTCTGGCGCGGGGTGAACTTCGCTGTATCGGCGCTACTACTCTCGATGAATATCGCAAGAATATCGAAAAAGATGCCGCACTGGAGCGACGTTTCGCGCCGGTGCTGGTGGAGCCGCCGTCAGTCGACGATACCATCTCAATCCTCCGCGGCCTTCGCGAACGATATGAAATTCATCACGGTATCAAAATCAAAGATGAGGCGCTGGTAGCGGCAGCGAAACTCTCCGACCGGTACATCTCCGACCGCTTCCTGCCCGATAAGGCGATTGACCTGATGGATGAAGCGGCGGCAGAACTGCGAATTTCTATCGATTCCATGCCCGAAGAACTCGACGCCATCGAAAAGAGAATCCGCCAACTGGAGATAGAAAAAGAAGGGATGAAGCGGGAAAAAGATGCCGTCGAACGTATCAAGCCGCTCGAAGAGGAACTCAAAGAACTTTATGCCCAAAAAGACAACCTCCGAACCCAATGGCTCAAAGAGAAAGAAACGGTCGAAGCGATTCATAAAATGAAAACGGAAATCGAAGAATTGAAACTTCGCGCCGCCGATGCCGAACGTCGCGCCAACTACGAGGAAGCGGCCCGTCTCAAATATGGCGACCTGGCCGGGGCTGATAAAAAACTGCAGTTCCTGACACACTCCTTAGCCTCGATTCAATCCGGACGGAAACTCCTCAAAGAGGAAGTCGATGCTGATGACGTCGCCGAGGTCGTCTCCAAATGGACCGGCATACCCGTTTCACGACTGACTGAATCGGAGATGGAAAAACTGCTCCATCTGGAAGATAAACTTCACGAGCGTATCGTGGGCCAGAATGAAGCGGTGACCGCGGTCGCCAATGCCGTCCGCCAATCCCGGGCAGGACTCTCCGACCCCAATCGCCCCATCGCGTCGTTTATCTTCCTGGGCCCCACCGGTGTCGGCAAGACCGAACTGGCGCGAACCCTGGCGGATTTCCTGTACGGCACTGAAGATGCGATGGTCCGCATCGACATGTCGGAATATATGGAAAAATTCTCGGTCTCACGGCTGATTGGCGCGCCCCCCGGGTATGTCGGTTACGAAGAAGGGGGGCAGTTGACCGAAGCGGTGCGCAGGCGTCCCTACGCTGTCGTTCTTCTCGATGAAATCGAAAAAGCGCATCATGATGTATTCAATGTCCTGCTGCAGGTCCTTGATGACGGCCGCCTGACCGACAATCAGGGGCGAACCGTCAGTTTCAAGAACGCCATCCTGATTATGACCAGCAATATCGGCGCCGAGTACATTCAGTCCGAATCGGTTCATCTCGACGAACGAAACAGGGAAGAAGTTTACGAAAGGATGAAAACGGAGGTGCTCCGTCTGCTGCGGCAGAACCTTCGCCCCGAATTCTTGAACCGGGTCGATGAGACTATCGTATTTGCGGCATTGACCCGTGATGAAATCCGCAAAATCGTTCTCATGCAGTTTGAGCGCGTCAAGAAACTCCTGACGGAGAAAGATATCGAGATTGAATTGAGCGATGCCGCTGTCGCGTACCTGGCAGAGGAAGGGTACGACCCCACCTTCGGAGCCCGTCCCATCAAACGACTCATAAACAAGGAACTAAGCCAGCAGGTAGCGAAATCTATTCTGGCAGGCGAGTTCAAATCGGGCGACAAAATCAAAATCGATTATGTCGATTTCGAATTGAAGATAAGGAAAGATAATTAAGCGGAGCGACTCTACCCGCTTTGGGGGAGAGAGTGGCATCGACTGTCAAATTGAAATCTGACTTGTTAAGGAGAATTCGAACCGCGGGTCTCCTTACTCTTGTCGCTCATCGCTATCGCTCTTAATCTCGGTCAATTCCACCTTCTCGACCATCTCCATCAGCCGGGTCTGTCCCTCGGCGAACTCCATTCGTCCGGCTATATTCAATTCGAATATCAAAATCTCCGTCCCGGCGTCCAGGTAGGCGACTGAAGCCATCGATGATTTCGCGCCTGGGTCGGATGTCTCCAGAATAAGGGCGGTTCTTTCATCGGCAAATGTTATCGAATCTCTTTTCTTGAATGAAACCGTGGAATTCTCTCGCAAGTAAGAGATGGAATCCCGTCGCATAAATTCACTAAACGAAAGAGAATCAAGCGGGAAAATCCAGACGATTATAATGCTTTTATTATTGTAATATTCCTGGTCTTCCGGAAAACTGGCGGCGGAACGGCCGTCGATCCGCGGATTCTCCAGGTCGAATTTCCACCCTCTGGGAGGAACAATATTGACCTGGTATATCCCCCCTTCGTAATAAATTCCGGGCGGCAGATCTTTCTGCTCACCTTTAGCAGAGATTGCCAGAATTACCAGAAATAGTGACACAGATAGTATGAAATTCATACCGGTATTATACTTGATAAAGCGTGCAACTGGCTGATAATTCTTGTCTCTTTTTCGATGGACTGGTTGAACATTCTGATTTTATCGATAGGCCCGGCCGGTCGCTCCTGCGACCGGCTTTTTTATTCCAATTTATGCCTTGCCAAACGGTTGGCGGCGAATATATTATTAGGTCGTTAGCGCGGGATTTGCCCGTATAACATTCGAATTTTAGTTTATTATTGACAATTTTGTGAGGTAAATCATGGTAGGTATCGTTGGCTATGGAGCCCATATCCCCAGACATCGAATCAAAGTCGAAGAAATCGCCAAAGTCTGGGGAGCAGACGCTCCCAGTTATAAAAAGGGTCTGCTTCTGACCCAGAAATCAGTCCCCCCTCCGGACACCGACACCATCACCCTTTCGGTAGAAGCGGCAAAGAATGCTCTCCGGCGCGCCGGCAATGTCGCTCCGGCAGATATCGGAGCAATCTATATCGGCTCGGAATCGCACCCCTATGCCGTCAAGCCCTCCGGAACGGTGGTAGCCGAAGCCCTCGGCGCCACGCCGGAGATTCATTGCGCCGATTTTGAATTCGCCTGCAAGGCCGGCTCGGAGGCAATGTTTGTCTGTCTGGGACTGGTCAAGTCCGGATATATTAAATACGGACTGGCTATCGGAGCCGATACATCCCAGGGTGCCCCCGGTGACGCCCTCGAATACTCCGCCTCGGCGGGCGCCGCCGCCTTCATTATGGGTAGCGAAAATCTTATTGCCGAAGCGGTCGAAACCTATTCCTTTATGACCGATACCCCCGATTTCTGGAGACGGGAATATCAATTCTATCCCCAGCATGGCGGACGGTTCACCGGCGAACCGGCATATTTCAAACATGTGACCGGATGCGCCAATGGCATCATGAAAAAAGTCGGAATGAAACCGGCTGACTTCAATTATGTCATTTTCCATCAGCCCAACGGCAAATTTCCGCTTAGAGTAGGGCAGATGCTGGGATTCAAGAAAGAGCAGATTGAGCCGGGCTGGCTGACCCCTCGGCTCGGAAACACCTACTCCGGCTCTTCGCCGATCGGATTGACCTCAACCCTTGATATCGCCAAGCCGGGTGATATGATTCTGATGGTCTCATACGGGTCCGGCGCCGGCTCCGACGGCTTCGTCTGGAAAGTGACCGACCGTATCAACGACGTCCGCGATAAAGCGGTCCGAACCACAAAACTTCTCGATGAAAACCAGTTTTATGTTGATTATGGCACCTATGCCAAATTCCGGCATAAAATCCGGAAGAATGATTAGGAGGTGACTTGCAATGAGAGATGTAGCAGTAGTTGGCATAGGGATTAATAAATGGGGCGAACTCTGGGAAAAGTCGTTCCGGGATATTTATGTCGAGGCCGCTCTGGCGGCTATCAATGACGCCGGCGTGGACCACCTTGATTCCATGATAATCGGTTGCATGTCCGGCGGCCTCTTTGTCGGTCAGGAACATCTCGGTTCACTCATGGCTGATTACCTCGGACAGAAACATCTGGCAGCCTCGCGGGTCGAGTCGGCATGCGCCTCCGGAGGACTGGCGTTTCGTCACGCTTTTATCGAAGTTGCTTCCGGTATCTCCGATATCGTCATGGCAGCCGGAATCGAAAAGATGACCGACGTCTCCGGCGATGGCGCTACCTACGCGCTGGCAACCGCCGCCGACCAGGAATATGAAGTCTTCCACGGAGCAACATTTCCGGGACTGTATGCCTTGATGGCCACCGCCCATATGCACAAATATGGCACCACCCGCGATATGTTATCGGCTGTTGCCGTCAAGAATCACTTTAACGGCTCGATGAATCCTTTTGCGCAGTATCCATTTAAAGTGACAAAAGAAGAAGTCAACGATTCCGTCATGGTCGCCTCGCCGCTTCGGATTCTCGATTGCTCCCCTATTACCGATGGCGCCGCGGCGGTCATTCTTACCACCGTTGATATCGCCAGAAAACTGGGCAAACCGATTATCAAAGTCATCGGTTCCGGTCATGCCACTGATTCCATCGCCCTGCACCAGAGACCCGATATCACAACTCTAAAGGCGACTACGGTAGCGGCTGAGAAGGCTTTCAAAATGGCAAACAAGAAAATCGCCGATATCAACTTCGCCGAGGTACATGACTGCTTCACCATAGCCGAGATAATTGTCACCGAATCGCTCGGCTTTTTCCCGGCGGGAAAGGGAGGCGAAGCGGCATTGAAAGGGGAGACCGGTCTGGAAGGGAAATTCCCCATTAATACTTCGGGCGGACTCAAATCGAAAGGGCATCCCGTCGGCGCCACCGGCGTCGCGCAGATTGTCGAAGTAGTCAAGCAACTCCGCGGCACCGCCGAAAACGGACGTCAACTGAAAAAACAGCCGAAAGTCGGTATGGCTCAGAATATGGGTGGTTCCGGCGGCTCAACCTTAGTGCATATTTTGGAGGTGGCATAATGTTTCCGGCAAGAGAACATAGAGAATATCCCCACCGGTACCGCCTCGAGGCCGGCAAATGCAAGAAGTGCGGAAAAATATTTTTCCCGCACCGTCTCATCTGTTCCGAATGCGGCCATAGAGAGTTCGAGAAAGTGCTCCTGCCCGATACCGGAAAACTTCTCACCTTCAGCGTAATTCGAGTGGCGCCGTCGCAGTTTGTCGACCAGGCTCCGTACGCCATTGGAATCGCCGAGTTGACTAACGGCGTCCGTCTGATGGCGCAGGTCGCTGATTGTGATGTCGATTCCCTCAAAGTCGGTATGGATGTCCGGATTGAATTCCGCCGCATCCAGACCGATGGGCATGCCGGAGTCCTCAGTTACGGATATAAGTTCGTACCGAAGTGGTACTAGCATAATTTACTGAAGCGGGAGGTACAATTCCTCCCGCTTAACCATTCACCCACCAATTCTGGGACAGGGTATAAATGTTTAGAATCGAATCAAAGGTTAACACCAACTCTGCCGCCTTCAAAGAGAACTACGAAAAAAACAAAGAACATCACCTCATCCTGAAAATGCGCCTGGAGGCGGTTAAAGAAGGGGGACCGGAAAAAGCCCGAAAAGTGCATCTGGAGCGGGGGAAACTTCTCACCCGCGACCGGGTGGCCCTTCTCTTCGACAAGAATACCCCCTTCCTCGAACTTTCCACTCTTGCCGCCTATGATATGTACGATAACGAGGCTCCCTGTTCCGGCATAATCACCGGCATCGGTGTGGTGCATGGTCGGGAAGTGATGGTCATCGCCAATGATGCCACCGTCAAAGGCGGCACCTACTACCCGATAACAATTCTAAAACATGGCCGCGCCCAGCGGATTGCCGAAGACAACAATCTCCCCTGTGTCTATCTGGTGGACTCCGGCGGCATCTACCTGCCGTACCAATCAGGCGTTTTCCCCGACAAGGACCACTTTGGCCGAATTTTTTACAATCAGGCTCGTATGTCGGCAAAAGGGATTCCGCAGATTTCCGTGGTGCTTGGTTCCTGCACCGCCGGTGGTGCCTACCTGCCGGCAATGTCGGATGAAACCGTCATCGTCCGCAAACAGGGGACAATCTTTATCGGCGGTCCTCCTCTGGTAAAAGCGGCAACCGGTGAGGTGGTAACAGCCGAAGAACTCGGTGGAGCCGATGTTCATTGCCGCACTTCCGGCGTGACTGACCATTATGCGATGGATGATAAGCATGCCCTTGCTATCGCCCGGAATGTCATAGAGAATCTCAATCGTGCGCCGAAGTTCGATCTCGATATGACAGAACCTGAAGAGCCATATTACGACCCCGATGAACTTTACGGTGCGGTTCCAAATGATATCCGCAAGCAGTATGATATCCGCGAGGTAATCGCCCGTCTCGTGGACGGTTCTAAATTCCACGAATTTAAAGAACTGTACGGCATTACGCTCGTCTGCGGGTTCGCCCGGATTATGGGATTCCCCGTCGGGATTCTCGGCAACAACGGCGTCCTTTTCTCCGAGTCATCTCTCAAAGGGGCGCATTTTATTGAACTATGCACTGTCCGTAAGATTCCTATAATATTTCTTCAGAATATTACCGGCTTCATAGTAGGACGTCAGTACGAAGCGGGCGGCATTGCCCGTGACGGCGCCAAACTGGTGCACGCTGTCGCCAACGCTCAGGTGCCGAAATTTACCGTGATCGTCGGCGGCTCATACGGCGCCGGCAATTATGCCATGTGCGGCCGTGGTTATTTCCCACGCCTTCTCTGGATGTGGCCCAACGCTAAAATCTGTGTCATGGGTGGCGAGCAGGCGGCCGATGTCCTCGCCACGGTTAAAATCAACCAGTTGGAGCGAAACGGCGCCAAACTGACCAAAGAGGAAATTGATGCCATCCGTCAGCCGATAATCAATAAATACGAAAGTGAATCGACTCCATTCTACTCCACCGCCCGTCTCTGGGATGACGGCATTGTCGGAATGACGGAGACCCGTGAAGCCCTGGCGCTCGGTATCGCCATGTCGCTCAATCAGCCGATTCCGGACCAGAAATACGGCGTCTTCAGGATGTAATCTGATGGATTCTCCCAACTACAAAACCATCAATTACCGCATTGAGAATAATATAGCCTTTGTCAGTTTCTGCCGTCCTGATGTTCACAACGCCTTCAATGATACGGTTATCTATGAGATGACCGACCTCTTCCGGGCGCTCAATGCTGAGAAATCGCTGCGAGCGGTGGTCTTGACCGGGGAGGGGAAATCATTCTGCGCCGGCGCCGACCTTAACTGGATGAAACGAGTCATTACCCAATCGTTCGAAGAAAATCTGAAAGAATCAAACGCTCTGGCCGAATTATTTGCCCTGATTTACCATTTCCGCTGCCCGGTAATCGGGGAAATTAACGGCGCCGCTATCGGAGGTGGGGTTGGTTTTGTCGCTGTTTGCGATATCGCCATCGCCGCCGAGTCGGCGAAATTCTCTTTTTCGGAAGTCAAAATCGGCCTGGTGCCGGCTTGCATTGGTCCTTATGTGGTGAAAAAAATCGGCGAAGGGAAAGCGCGGGAATTCTTCATCACCGGGGAGCGGATGAGCGCCGCAAAAGCGTTTCAGGTCGGGCTTATTAATGGTTTTGTCCCTGACGATAAATTGCATGATACGGTCGCGGAACTACTGACAATGATTCGCTCCTCGGGACCGGAGGCGGTTGCCGTCGCCAAGCGGCTGGTTTCCGCCGTGCCGAACATGAGCGAGGCGGATTATAAACCGTTCACCGCCGAGATGATCGCCCGGCTTAGAATATCTCCGGAAGGACAGGAAGGAATGAATGCCTTCCTGGAAAAACGTAAACCGAAATGGGTACAAGAATAAATGTCGAAGAAATTATTTAAAAAGATTTTAGTCGCCAATCGCGGGGAAATCGCCGTCCGGGTTATTCGCGCCTGCAAACTGCTCGATATCCCCACCGTGGCAATCTATTCCACCGCCGATAAAAATGCTCTGCACACTCTCCTGGCCGACGAAGCGGTCGAAATCGGTCCCCCGCCGCCGCGAGAGTCATATCTGGACTTCAAGAAAATTGTTGAGACCGCGCGGGCGCATAAGTGTGACGCCATTCATCCCGGCTATGGTTTCCTCTCGGAGAATCCGCAGCTCCCCATAGCCTGCGAGAAAGCCCGTCTGACCTTTATTGGTCCTTCCGCCGAAGCGATGCGTCTGCTCGGCAACAAAGTTCAATCCCGCATCAAAATGGCAACGGCGGGAGTGCCTATCATTCCGGGTATGAAAGCCTCCGGAGAAAATATCTTCCAGTTTGAATCGGCCGCCGAGGAAGCCGGCTATCCGGTGTTGATAAAAGCCGCCGCCGGTGGTGGCGGAAAAGGGATGCGGATTGTCAACAGGCGGGAGGATTTAGCCTCCTCGGTCGAGGCCGCCAAGCGCGAAGCGAAAAACGCCTTCGGTGATGATACCGTCTATCTCGAAAAATATATCGAAAACCCCCGCCATATTGAATTCCAAGTCCTGGCGGATGACCACGGCAATACCATTCATCTCTTTGAGCGCGAGTGCTCGGTTCAACGGCGCCATCAGAAAATCATCGAGGAGACACCCTCCACCGCGCTTACTCCGGCCCTCCGGGTGCAGATGGGTAATGCCGCTGTCCGCGTTGCCAATGCCGCCGGCTATCGCAATGCCGGAACCGTCGAGTTCCTCTTTGATAAGAGCGGAAGTTTCTACTTCCTCGAAATGAACACCCGTATCCAGGTGGAGCATCCCGTTACCGAGATGACCACCGGCGTCGATTTGGTGGTGGAACAGATTCGGATAGCCGCCGGGGAGAAAATTTCCGATTATGTCCTTGAAGCCAAACAGCGAGGGCATGCTATTGAATGTCGCATCTATGCCGAAGATGCTGAGAATAATTTCCTGCCCTCCTCCGGCGAGATTCTATTCTACCAGGAGCCGGTTGGTCCCGGAATTAGAGTCGATTCCGGTGTCGAACAGGGAACCGTAGTCGGGGTCGAGTATGACCCGATTCTGGCAAAACTTATTGTCTATGCTCCGACCCGTGAACTGGCAATCAGCAAGATGATTCAGGCTCTTAAAGAATACAAGTTTCTCGGAATCAAAACTTCGCGTAAATTCATGATTGACGTCCTGAGCCATCCGGAATTCAAAGCCGGGAATACCTATACCAATTTCATCGAGAAGCACTTTTCCGACCGGACTGTCGACGTCGTCCCGGCTCTGGAATTGGCCGCGGCCGTTTCTACCGTGGCTATGGCGCAGGGGAGTAAGGCAAGACCGACCGCCGTGAAGCAGGCAAAAGGACTTTCCCCCTGGCAGACTATCGGGCCCTGGGAAATCGGGATGAGGATTACCAAATGATAAATCAGTTTGCTTATAACGATGAAACCGTCGAGACCAGACTGAAAACGGTGCCGTCCGGATTTGAGGTCTCAGTCGGCGAAAATATTTATCTCGTCTCAGAAATCGCCCCCGGCAAGTTTCAGACACATCTCAATGGTGCCAGAAAACTGGTCTGCTGCGTGGTGAAAGAGAATCGCTCGTATATCGATATCGATGGCATGTTGATAGAACTCGACATCCCTTCCGATGATGGCAATATGGCGTCATCCGCAGCGGCGCATGCCATTGCCAAAGATAAGATTTTCGCCCCGATGCCGGGCACAATTGTCAAACTGCTGGTGAAGGAAGGGGAGAAGGTTGAGGCGAAACAACCGATGGTGATAGTCGAAGCGATGAAAATGGAGAATCAGGTCAATTCGCCGGCATCTGGAACAGTCAAGAAAATCAATTTCAAGGATGGCGAGCAGGTCGGAACCGAAATCCCGATAATTGAACTGGAACTGCCGGTCCCGTAGGTCGAAACCTTTATGGTTTCACTCTGTGCCCGCAGACGCCCTCGTCTGCGGACTCAAGATTAAAGCGGTGTCAAGAATCCGTTCCTAAAATAAATTATTGGTTGCGCCGGTTCTCGCGACCACCGACAGGACTCCTGACGGAATCCCATACCGTAGGTCGAAACCTTTATGGTTTCACTCTGTGCCCGCAGACGCCCTCGTCTGC
>DYGG01000032.1:32594-38392 GCA_020724775.1 Ignavibacterium sp.
ACCGACAGGACTCCTGACGGAATCCCATACCGTAGGTCGAAACCTTTATGGTTTCGACACCATCATCCCCGCCAATGGCGGGGAATGATAACTCCGAATTCTCGTTTTGCCCCAAACAAACACGCAAAAAAAAGCCGGACCAAAGTCCGGCTCTTCTAATCAAAATAGAAATCATTTCCAGATGAAATAGGTCACGCCGGCGCCAATCTGCATGCTGGTCCCGGAATGGGATTCGTACTCTGTCCCATTTATTTCCGGCTTGGCATTGTCAGCGCTGAACATAACGCCCAGGTCAAGAGCGACTGCTTCGGAAAGCAGGAAATTGATTCCGGCCATTCCGCCAATCTGGGTGCCGGTCCATTTCTCCTCTTCAACGCCATCTTCCGCCTTTATCGACATATAGTTGAAGAAGGCTTTGATATACGGATAAACCGAGCCTTTTACATCGGTTCTGGCTTTATCCAGATTGAAATAGTAGCCGACAATAGGACCTACGCCTATGTCGGTGTTCTTGAATTCACCAATCTTGAACTGAGTGTAGTCCACCATGGCTCCGATGAAGAGCCCGGGAGAAATGAAATAACCGAATTCCGGGGCAAGGCTGAAGGTTGTCGGAGACTCATCCCCAACCTTATATAGATCCCCGCCCTGCGACATGAAGAAAACATGTCCGCCTAAGAACCAGCTACCCTTGTCAATTGGGTTTTCCTGAGCCGTTGCGGTCACTGCAAAGGCAAGAATGACCAGACCCAGAAGTAACTGCTTCTTCATCTAAATCCTCCTTTCAGGTAGTTAAACCGTATGCGAAATCCCTTTCTGGACTTCTTTTCTCACTAAATCGGCGCAAATAAAAGCCAAATTAAACAATAATGTCAACAAAAAAATAAAAAAAACGTTTTCAGTTTGTGATAACTTTCACTTGCTTAACCGATTGGAGAGCCCTAAATTAAGATGTTTTATAGAAAACTTTGCAATTTATGGAGGAATAAATGGGTAATCGTAATGAAGCATTCATAGTTTCCGCCTGCCGCTCTGCTATCGGGACGTTCCTGGGCGGTCTCTCCGGCTTTACCGCCACCCAGTTGGGAGCGATGGCAATTAAGGAAGCAATTAAGCGGGCAAATATCGACCCTGTTAGGATTGATGAAGTCATCATGGGGCAAGTAGTTCAAGCCGGAGTCGGTCAGGCCCCGGCTCGCCAGGCTGCTATCGGCGGTGGGGTTCCCCCCGAAGTGGCAACATTCACCATCAACAAGGTCTGCGGTTCAGGATTGAAAGCGGTTATGCTCGCCGCCCAGTCGATCCGCGCCGGCGACCAGGACTGTATCGTAGCCGGTGGGATGGAATCTATGTCCGGCACTCCCTATGTCCTCCATGGCGCCAAATCAGGCTTGAAGTTCGGGGACAAAAAACTTCAGGACTCGATGGTTCTCGATGGCCTCTGGTGCGCTTTTAAGAACTGGCATATGGGATGCGCCGCCGAATTGACTGGCAGAATGGCAAATATCACCCGTCAGGAACAGGATGAATTCGCTTATAATTCTCATAAAAAAGCCATTGCCGCCCAGCAACAGGGGAAATTCGATGCCGAAATCTTCCCGGTTGAAATCCCCCAGAGAAAAGGTGACCCGGTCCTTTTCAAGAAAGATGAATGCCCGCGCCCTGAAATTTCCATGGAAGGGCTCGCTAAGTTAAAACCGGCTTTTGAGAAAGATGGCACCGTCACTGCCGGCAACGCCCCGGGCCTCAACGACGGCTCATCGGCTACCGTGGTCGTCTCCGAGAAATTTCTAAAAGAAAACAACCTCACCCCGCTGGCAAGAGTAGTTGAATATACTACCGCCGGCGTATCGCCGGAACTTCTCTTTTTCGCACCTATACATGCCGTTCGGAAACTCTGCGGCAAAATGGGGGTCGATATTAATCACTTCGACCTTATCGAGGCCAATGAGGCGTTTTCCGTACAGGCGCTTGCCGATGGCAAAGAACTCGGCTGGGATTGGAGTCGCGTCAATGTCCATGGCGGCGCGGTCGCCCTGGGACACCCTATTGGGGCATCCGGATCCAGAGTCCTGACTACATTAATCTACGCCCTGAAAGACCGCGGCAAGAAAAACGGCTTGGCGACTCTCTGTCTGGGCGGCGGTCACGCGGTGGCAATGGCTATAGAAACGGTCTGAAAGGAAAGATAGATGACTATGCGTTTGGAGGATATAAAGAAGATTGCTGTCGTCGGTGGTGGTACTATGGGCAATGGGATAGCCCACGTCTGCGCGCAATCCGGTTACAATGTATTACTGGTCGATACCTCGCCGGAATTACTGCAACGTGCCCTCAAAACAATCTCTGGAAATCTTGACCGGATGATTAAGAGAGAGAAAATCACGGAAGCAGTGAAAAGTGAATCTCTCTGCCGAATCAAAACAACAACGGATATAAATGATGTTAAAGAAGCCCATCTGGTAGTTGAGGCAATCTATGAGAACCTTGATGCCAAACTGAAACTCTTTACCCAACTTGCGTCCATCTGCCCGCCCGATATCATACTGGCATCCAACACCTCCTCGCTTCCGATCACGCAAATCGCCGCCGCGACTCATCGCGCCGATAGAGTCATCGGCATGCATTTTATGAACCCGGTGCCGATGATGCAATTAGTCGAACTGATTCGCGGAATTGCCACCAGCGATGAAACTTTTCATGTTATAAAAGAGTTGTCCTTCAAACTCGGCAAGACCCCGGTCGAGGTCAACGACTTCCCCGGCTTCATCTCCAATCGGATATTGATGCCGATGATTAACGAAGCGATTTACGCCTTAATGGAAGGCGTGGCATCGCCCGAAGATATCGATACCGTTATGAAACTGGGGATGAATCACCCTATGGGTCCTCTGACCCTGGCTGATTTTATCGGGCTGGATGTCTGCCTGGCGATTATGGAAGTCCTGTACAAGGGATTTTCCGATTCCAAGTATCGCCCATGTCCGCTTCTCTGGAAAATGGTGCAGGCCGGATACCTGGGGCGCAAAACCGGTCGCGGCTTTTTCGTATATGCTAAGTAAAGGAGAATGGTATGGATTTTCATCTCAATGAAGATGACCTGATGATAAAAGAGACGGCCCGGGAATTCGCGGAGAAACGGCTCCTGCCGAACGCGCAGGAATTTGACGAAGAGGACGGCATGCCGCAGCAGTTGATTGATGAAATGGCCGGTCTCGGTTATCTGGGGATGATGCTTCCCGAACAATATGGTGGTCTGGGACTCACGACCGTAAGTTTCTGCGCCGCGATGGAGGAAATCTGCGCCGCCTGCGCCGGGGTCGGCATTCTTATGTCCGTCCAGAACTCCCTCTGCTGCGAAATAATCTACCGCTTCGGCTCCGACCACCTGAAAGAGAAATACCTGCCTAAAATGGCTTCCGGGATGGTCGGCTCATACTGCGTCACCGAGCCGAATGCCGGTACCGATGTCGCCGGAATTAGCACGCAGGCTGTCGACAAAGGCGACCATTTTCTTATCAACGGCACCAAGACTTTTGTAACCAATGGCGGTCAGGCTGGAATATTTATTGTTTTTGCCGTCACCAACCCCGCGGCCGGAAATAAAGGGCTCTCCTGCTTTGCTGTGGAAAAAGGATTCCCCGGTATTTCTATCGGCGCCAAAGAGAAAAAGTGCGGGATGAGAGCCTCGGATACTCGGGAGGTTTCATTTCTTGATGTAAAAGTACCCAAAGAAAATATGATAGGCGACCCGGGCGCCGGATTTAAAATGGCGCTGACCATTCTCAATTCGGGGCGAATCGGCGTATCGTTTCAGTCGATTGGAATCGCCCGCGCCGCTCTGGAAGAAGCCGTGAAATACTCCAAAGAGCGCAAACAGTTCAAACAGCCGATTGCCAACTTTCAGGCGATTCAGTTCAAACTGGCCGATATGGCGACCGACCTCGATGCCGGACGGCTTCTGGCGTACCGGGCGGCACAACTTAAGGATGAAGGGAAGAATATCGTGCGCGAAGCCTCCATGGCAAAACTCTTCTGCAGCCAGATGGCAAACTTCGTCGTCAATGAGGCGGTGCAGATACATGGCGGTTACGGCTATATGAAGGAATACCCGGTGGAGCGGTATTTCCGTGACGCCCGCGTCTGCGAACTGTACGAAGGAACCACCGAAGCCCAGAAAATGACCATTGCTCGTGACCTCTTGAAGGAGTGATATGCTCTTAGAAGAAAAGCATCATGAATATCGTGAGAGAATCCGGGCATTCGCGCTGGAGAAAATCGCTCCCTGCGCGGCCGAACTTGATGACAAACAGGAGTTCATCAGCCGTCATATAAAACCGATGGCTGAGATGGGGCTCTTCGGCATGGTCGTGCCGGAAGTGTATGGCGGTAAACCGGTCGATACCATCTGCTACTCCATCGCCGTAGAAGAACTGTCGCGCGTCTGCGGCTCCACCGGTATCACCATCGCCGCGCATAATTCGCTCGGGATGTATCCCATCTATCGATTCGGAACCGAAGAGCAGCGTCGGAAATATCTTCCGCGCGGAGCCGCCGGAGAGATTATCGCATTCGGGCTGACGGAGCCGGAAGCCGGCTCTGACGCCGGCGCCACCAAGACCACTGCTGTTCTCAAAGGTGACCACTGGATAATGAACGGCACCAAATGCTTTATTACTTCCGCCTCGCACGCTTTCGCTTCCATAGCCACCGCCCGCACCTCCGATGAACCGGGAGTGAAAGGAATTTCCTCCTTCATTCTGGAGCGGCATTGGCCGGGTTATGATGTCGGCAAAAAAGAGAATAAGATGGGGCTGCGCGGCTCCGATACCGCCTTTCTCCATTTCACCGACTTGAAAATTCCCAAAGAAAATCAATTGGGGAAACTGGGCGAAGGATTTAAACAGTTTATGATTACGCTTGACGGTGGAAGAATTTCTATCGGCGCCATGGCTCTCGGGCTGGCTCAGGGAGCGCTCGACTGCGCCCTGAAATACGCCGTCGAAAGAAAGCAGTTCGGGCAGTCGATTGCCGAATTTCAGGCGGTTCAATGGATGCTGGCCGATATGGCGACCGAGATTGAAGCCGCCCGCTATTTGATATATGGCGCCGCCGCCAAAAAAGATGCCGGCCTGCCGCATACCCGCGATTCCGCTATGGCGAAACTATATGCCGGCGAAGTCGGCACGAGGGTAGCGTCAAAGGCGATTCAGATTCTCGGCGGCGTGGGGTACTATACCGGAAAATATCCGGCCGAACGTATCTGGCGGGATGTCAAACTCTGCGAGATAGGGGAGGGGACCTCCGAAATACAGCGCCTGGTCATCGCCAGGGAACTGATTAAGTCGGTCCAGTAGATTCTTACTCTTACCGCGAACAAGTAACTATCATCTCGCTTAATGCGGTAATTCTTTAATGTTGCGACAGGTCACACCCCCGACTCCTGTCGGGGGTGTGACCTGTCGCACTTCTCCAATTCACGGTTTCGTCAGCCGAGTAGGTCAAAATCCCCCCGAGCCACTTGTCCATCCCGTGTGACGAGCGGGAGTTTTGACAACCTCATCTTTTACTACCGTTGCGGCAGGTCTTGATTTCGTAAGGCTGCATTGTAATCCCTTGGGATTACAAACCTCCTTGTGCGAAATTGTGACCTGCCGCCATCGCATACTTATCCGTAGGTCAAAACCCTTGTGGTTTCGATAATAACATAATTCCATTAGCGGCGTAGGTCAAAATCCCCCCGAGTCTCTTGTCCATCGCGCGTGACGAGCGGGGGTTTTGACAGCCAAGGTAGTTCC
>DYGG01000076.1 GCA_020724775.1 Ignavibacterium sp.
ATGGATTACCTTGCGCCGCGATGTTTATCCCCTGATTGTCAAAACCCCCACTCGTCACACGCGATAGACAAGTAACTCGGGGGGATTTTGACCTACTCCACTGATTGTCGCGTCAGTTCATGCTTCGAAAGGATTCGAACCTAAGAACCGACGCAACCCCCGTACGGTTGCGGCGGGTCTTAGGTCCGACAACAGTCGGAGCGAGACCCGCCGCAGTTTTAAACAGTCGGTCTAAGGACCGACCGAGCCATGAAATCTTATAGCAAGAGTCCTGAGTGGTCGCGACAAAAAAGGGCGCATCATCGATGCGCCCTGTTCAAAGCCTCTGGAGTCAGAAATCAGTTTTCCAGAATCAACTTCTCAAACTGCTCCACCAATTCGGCGAAAGTCCGGGTCACATTCTGCACCGCCTCCGGGCGGGTCATGTCGATACCAACCCTCTTGAGAATATTAATCGGATAATCGGAACTGCCAATCTTGATGAAATTGAGATAATCCTCGACCGCCGTCTTGTCGCCGGAGAGAATCCGCCGCGAAAGCATCTGCGAGGCGGCGTAACTGGTGGCATACTGATAGACGTAATACTGACGGTAGAAGTGTGAAATCCGCAATCCCCCTAAATCTTTGGACGGCTCAATCACCAGATCAGGACCGTAATATTTCTGATAGATTTCGCGATACATCTTCCGCATCGATTCCGCCGAAAGGGCTCCCCCCTGCTCGACGGTTTCGTGGATTTTCAATTCAAATTCGGAGAACATCACCTGCGAATAGAACGTCCCCAATATCTGATTGATGTAGTAATTCAGAAGATAAAGTTTCTGCGCCTTAGTCTCGGCATGCTCAATCATGTACTTTATCATAATCGCTTCATTGCAGGTGGAGGCAACCTCGGCGGTGAATAGAGAATGTCCGGCGTAAATATACGGCTCATTCTTGTTGGTATAGAAGGAATGCATGGCATGCCCCAACTCATGCGCCAGGGTGAAGACATTGTCGAGCGTGCCGGCGTAATTCATCAAGATGTAAGGATGCACCGAGTATGTTCCCCAGGAATAGGCGCCGCTTCCTTTCCCCTGCGTTTCGAAAACATCGACCCAGCGGGAATCCAGCGCCATTTTGAGGTTGTTGAGATACTCTTTTCCTAAAGGCTTCAAGCCGTCAAAGAGAACCTTTTTGGCTTCTTCAAAATCGGGGAATTCCATTTTGGCTTCCGGCACCAGCGGCACCCACATATCGTAAGTATACAGGGTATCCAGTTTCAGGACTTTCTTGCGCAAGGCGGTATAGCGATGCAGCGGCGCCAGATTTTCATTGACCGACTTGATCAGGTTATGAAAGACATCCAGCGGAATGTTAAATTCATCCAGCGAGCGCTCCAGGCAGGTGTTGTACCTGCGGGCTTTGGTGTAGTAGATATCGGAGTTGACAGAACCGCTCAAGGTGGCGCCGAGAGTGTTTTCATAGGCGAAATAGGCGTTGTTATAGGTATCGCTGGCCTCTTTGCGGACGCGCCGGTCAGTCGACTCCAGAAGCGCGCTGTAGCGCTCCTTGGTCAATTCCACCTGGTTGCCGTTCTCATCGGTAATGGTGCCATACTTGATATCGGCGTCATCAATCATGGTAAATATCTGGCTGAAACCGCGGGTGACATTGCCCGACATCGCCAGAAGATTTTCCATCTCAGGGGAGAGTATATGCGCCTTGCGGCGAAGCATATCCTCGATATAGAATTTATAGGTCGCCAATTTCGGATTCTGCTCAAGAAAAGAGCGAAGTTTCTGGTCGGGAATGGTCAATATCTCCGGCTCAATATAGGAAGATGCCTGGTTGAACTGCGCCCGCACGGTCGATATACGGTCGCCCATTTCCTGGTATTTTCCGACCCGGTTGTCTTCATCTTTCTTCAAGAAGGCATAGACGATCTGACGATGCAGAAGCGAAGAGAGGGAATCATTCAATTGCAGGCATTCCAGAAGCATCTCGGCCGAACCGCCCAGTTTGCCCCGGTATTTTTCAAACGAGGGTATCGCCTCTTTCATAGCGGCGACCGCCAGCTCCCAGGATTCATCGGAGGGGTAGAGGTCTTCCAGTTTCCATTTGTATTTGGCGTCAATCTGGTCGCGGTTCGGAACCTCTTTGACCGCGGCGGCGGGAGTCATTTCAGCCATAAATAGAATTACTCCCAGGGTGAGGATGGTGGTAGTGCAAAACTGCCTTAACGAACTCATCAGCAAATCTCCCGGTATTAGGTTTAAAGAATCTCATAATATCCTCGCATAAGCGGCTAATATTACACTTTTACGGGGAAATTCAAGATTGGTTTAGGAAATAACGCAGGATACCTGAAAAGACAGACCGGGGATTTTTCGGGAAATGAGAAAGGGCGGGAGTTCTTGATACCCGCCCTTGAGGTCCCCAAGATTGCGGCAGGTCACAATTTCGCGCAACGGAGAATGCGCGCGAAATCAAGACCCGCCGCAACTCAGCGTAGCACTTTCAGGCTTCCCTGCGAAGGTAATCATAATCATGATTTGACAGACGTCTTCCGTTAAAGAATAATCGCCCACCCCAATCCGAAAGCCATTTCATATACAATGTCATCCAGCCCTGTGAGTTCAAAGGTAAACGTCTAAGGTGATTCCGCCGCGAGCCGTGATTCTGTTGACTATGCCGAAAGACAATCGCCACCCGTAAACCGGCTCCTCCCACCGAGAATTGAGACGCGGCGCTTCCCATTGAGACACGGAATATGGCTTGGCAGGTTCAATGATTATATCGTGCCGAGAAGGGTGTTTGCCATAATAGAGGAAAGCGGCAGCCATGTGCGGGAGAAGACTCTTGACTTCCGTATCAGGTTCCGTCCCATTCATAAAATATGTAAACTGTGGACCTATTCCGTACAATGATTCTTGATCAGCAATAGCCGACCCGTGTTTAGTAATCCCCAATAGACCGATGTTGAAATTGCGGACTGGGAAATACCCGATAAGGACTTTCATTTGCAGACCCATCCCGCCGGTGGTGCCGTGCTCTTGACCTGAAAGCCCCAGAACCGATGAAGTCGCCAGGTAGAAATTATGCGCACTCGGAATCGGTTGGAAACCCTCGTGACCAGCCATAACGATTGCCGGCGCGAAACCGACAAAAAACGTTAAAAGTAAAACCTGATAATATCTGCTCATTAGTCCCGTTCCCCTTTCCATAGAACCTGATTATGTGACGTCAAAGCATCGATAATATCTCAAGAATTTCTCAAGATTAATGGTTTTTCTCATATGGATGGAGGGACTCACAAAAAATTCGGGCGTGTTCCGCCGCAGCGAATAACACGCCCTTGATATCACTTTATCTATATTACTATAAAGAGGTAATCTATCTTACATTCTGCGGCCGCCACCTCCACCGCGACGGTCTCTTCCGCCACCACCGCCGCCGCCGGCTCGCTCAGTCTGCGGGCGGGCTTCGTTGACGCGGATATTACGTCCGCCGAGCGACTTGCCGTCAAGGCCGCTGATTGCCGCCTGGGCTTCATCCTGAGTGGGCATCTCCACAAAGGCAAACCCGCGCGATTTCCCGCTGAATTTGTCTTTGAGAATGGTAACATTTGCTACCTGTCCAAACTTCTCAAATGCCTGGCGAAGTTCATCTTCGCCGGTCTCAAACGACAGGTTGCCGACATAGATGTTCATTACGAACTCTCCTGAAAAAGATTAACGACCGACAGATTGATAAACAAAGAATCCCGCTTGTTACAGAGAAACATCCCGATTATTAGATTAATTCCTAAATCTGAAGATTTCTGAATAAAGCAAACAAACCTTTGAAAACCAATCCAAACCAACAGCCTTAATTTAAGGCGCCATCCCCCTTTTGTCCAGCAGAAAATCATACCGCCGGCAATTTTTTTATCCCACTGTCCGATAAGAATTGGCGGAATTAACGGGAAAAATTTGCCGCCGCTGCGGATTGGCAATTAAACCGCTTGACAGAAAATATGAGGCGCGGTATTCATATATACAAGCATACAGGTCATCTTAACTGGTTCCTCATCCGAACCCCGGGAGCACCATCTGGGAACGGCGTCCTGATGAAAGCATCGCGGTATAATCAATTTATAACTCTGCCCAACGGCGGACGGCTTCTTTTCAACTCCGCCTCAGCGGCGCTGGCGGAAATTTATCCGGAGGAACGTCCCCTTATAGAGGAACTTCTTTCCGGTAAACGGGAAGCGGTAACCGATAAAGAAAAATCGATTCTTCAAGCCCTTCGGGAGGGGAAATACCTGATTGATGAAGGTCAGGATGAGATAACCGCGTAGCGAAACTGGAATCGAAAACGTCGCACCGAGCCGGACATTTTTATTTTGACCGTTGCCCCTACCCTCGCCTGCAATTTCAGATGTGAATACTGTTTCGAATCGCAGCGGCCGGAAGTGATGAAGGAAGCCACGGTAGCGGCGATTCTGAAATTCAGCGAAAAATACATTCCAAAATCGAAAGCGATACTTCTCACCTGATTTGGCGGCGAGCCGACTCTAACCGTTCCTGTAATAGAGAAAATTCATAGGAGATTCCAGTCGCTGGCGACGAAATATAATGCCACCCTGCATCCGGCGGCAATCATTACCAACGGATACCTGCTCGACCGGCCGATGGCGACCCGTCTGGCGGCGGTCGGTGTCACCGGCGCCCAGATTACGCTGGACGGTCCTGCCGAGATTCATGACCGGAGAAGAAAACTGCACAATGGCAAAGAGACCTTTGACCGAATTATTCGGAAGCTGAAAGAGATAAAAGATATATTGAAAATTCTGGTCCGGGTGAATATCGACAAGGACAATTTTGACGCCGCTTTTGGTCTTGTCGAGATTCTGAAACGGGAAGAAATTCTCGACAGTGTGTATCTCTACTTTTCGCATGTCAATAGTTCCACCGCGAGCAAGAAATCAATTCTGTAGCGGTCGACCCGCGTGTCGACCTTTTCAGGATGACAAACGTATCGACTCCCCTTGGTGCCCCACCCCTTGGGGTGGGTTTATACAGACAGGATTCGTTCTATAGACTATCCCACCGCGAGCAAGAAATCAATTCTGTAGCGGTCGACCCATGCGTCGACCATTTCAGGAGGACAAAAGAATCGTCTCCCCTTGGTGCCCCACCCCTTGGGGTGGGTTTTTATAGACAGGATTCGTTCTATAGACTATCCCACCGCGGGCAAGAAATCAATTCTTTAGCGGTCGACCCATGCGTCGACCTCTTCAGGAGGACAAACGTATCGTCTTCCCTTGGTG
>DYGG01000033.1:0-10098 GCA_020724775.1 Ignavibacterium sp.
TCCCAAAAATGGCAAAATAAAAAAAGGGCGTCGACCATTTTGTCAACACCCTGGGGCGAACCCGTGTGTTCGCCCATTATTGAATTCATCCTCCGTTTGAAACAGCCGAGTAGGTCAAAATCCCCCCGAGCCATGTGTGCATCGCGTGTCGCGGGCGGAGGTTTTGACATTCTGGGAATAAACTTTGCACCCAGGGCGGTCCATTCCTTTATCAATTTTCCTGCTTGAGCAATAGTTTTACCTATCAAACCCTAATGTCCGCAAACAGGCGCGGAACCTCCCTTAAACAGGTTGCCAATGATATGAGTTGCGTCAAGAACATTGATACTCCCGTTGCCGTTGGCATCAGCCTCCTGCAGGCAAGGGGGAACCGGTCCCGACTTAAATAGATATCCAATAATGAATGTCGCATCCAGAATATTGACGGCGCCGTTATTATTGGCGTCACCGGCAAGATTGCAGCAGGAGGTTGTCAGATCCTGACCATCACAATCCTGGTCGATGCCGTCGTTCGGAATTTCCGGGGTGCCCGGGAAAATAGAGGGGTCGCCATCATCGCAATCGAGGCTATTTGCGCTGAATCCCGCGCCGCAGGCGCCTGGTGTCCATATGCCAGCGTCAATCACGCTACCATAACTGTCACCGTCATTGTCAACAAAGCAAAGCGTCGCCTGGGTCAATATCACCGTACCGTTTATACCTGCGCTTCCCGTCATACCCGACAAACCGGACTGGCTGGCGCTACTACCGTTTTCAGAGGCACCGCCACTTCCTCCAGATCCAATTGCCCCGGGTTCGCTGAATGAATTTGTGCCTGCTGAGTATGAAGTATTCCGACCGCTGCCACCGGGCGCGCCACTTCCACCGGAACCACCCTGAGCGCGGAGAGTCCCCATCGCAATCATATTCCCATAGATCACTTCAACTGTCCCCCCATTCCCCCCGTAACCACCATTACCGCCACCGCCCCCACCTCCTGCTAAGTCGCGGTCAAAGAATATTTCGGTATAGGCTACATACTGGCCGGCAAGCCCCGCACTGGCCGCGCTCCCCTGTTTGCCATCAGCATGCATCAGATTATTATTGACAAAATTCAAGGCACGGATTCTGACGACCCCTCCCCCCTTACCGCCACCGCCGCCCGGACCACCCGTTCCACCATTCGCCGCTTCATTGTCATCAGTATCCCAGGCGCCGCCTCCACCTGCGCCACCGCTGCCTCCTCTACCACCCTGGCCTCCGCCAGGCACGGCCGAGGCTGCGCCGTTTATCCCGGGTGAGCCTGAAGTCGGCGCAAAATGGGGACTATGGCCCATTCCACCATTCCCTCCGTTTCCGCCGCTCCCACCATTGCCGCCGCTCTGCGAATCCGTAATGATTCCGTCGTTGGTCAAGGTGCCGGCAACAAATACCGTGTAACCATTTGTTTCCAACACCCCGGTGGCGGTAATGGTCAAGTTGTTGGCATTCAGACTTGAGGTCAGAGTCGTTGTCCCCGAAACCACGACATCGCCGTCAGTGCCGTTACCAAATAGTTGCGCCTCCGCAGAAGTTGACATAATTGTCCCGAGCCAGGCCGTCAAAACAGCGCGCATCAGAAATTGTCTCTGCATTTCAACCTCGCGTTGATATAAAAGATATGACCTGAGTTCGAACGAGATTATCTACCACAATAATCCACATTAATGATACGAACCGTTTGTAATTTCGTGAGACAACTATTCCGATATCTGTTTAAAAATTTCGGAACTTTCAGATTTCACTGTGCGCTGGAGGCGCTCGACGCGACCGTGGACCCTTCCTCACGGTATCTGTCGAAAAAAGTTACTGCTGACTCAGTCTCCGAATTAGGGGTCTGCTAAAAATGGCAATTTCGTCGAAGAAGTGACCGTGACAGCCATGTTCTTGCCCAATATCCGGCAAAAAAAGAGCGGTCGCGAGGACCGCTCTATCTGGCGATTAAGAAGTTTTGTTCATCTCATATTGCTGATGATATTCGTCGCAAACTGCGAGGTTGAGACTTTGGTCGCCCCTTCCATCAAGCGTTCGAGGTCGTAGGTGACTGTCTTGTTCTTGATAGTAGTTTCGATACCGTTCTCAATCATCCTCGCCGCTTCATCCCAGCTCATATACTCCAACATCATACAAGCCGAAAGAATCAGCGAGCCGGGGTTGATAACATCTTTGTCGGCGTACTTCGGCGCCGTCCCGTGGGTGGCTTCGAACAGCCCTATGAAATCGCCGATATTAGCGCCCGGGGCCATCCCCAGTCCGCCGACCTGCGCCGCACAGGCATCAGACAAATAATCGCCGTTCAAGTTCGGCGTCGCCAGCACCTCATACTCATCGGTGCGGGTCAGAATTTGCTGAAACATCGAATCGGCGATTCTATCTTTGATGATTATCTTCCCATCCGGAACCTGACCGTTGTGTTTGGAGAAGAGTTCCTCCTCGGTCACCACTTTGTCGCGGAATTCGGTGGTCGCAAGTTTGTATCCCCAATCGCGGAAAGCGCCTTCGGTATATTTCATAATATTCCCTTTGTGCACCAGGGTTACCGACTTGCGTCCTTTAGCGAGAGCATAAATTATCGCTTTGCGGACCAGCCTCTTGGTGCCGGTCACCGAAATCGGCTTCACCCCGATTCCGGAGTCGGAGCGGATTTTAAGTTTGAACTTCTTGTTTAGAAAGTCAATGACAGTCTTGACCTCTTTGCTACCTTTTTCCCATTCGATGCCGGCGTAAACATCCTCAGTGTTCTCGCGAAAGATGACGACATTCATTTTCTCCGGGTGTGTCACCGGCGCCGGCACGCCCTGAAAATAACGCACGGGGCGGACACAGGCGTAGAGATTCAAAACCTGGCGAAGGGTAACATTGAGGGAGCGGAAGCCGCCGCCGACCGGCGTGGTCAGGGGACCTTTGAGAGCAACAATATACTGCTTGATGGCATCAAAGGTCTCTTTCGGCATAACGGTGCCGTAGAGTTTCTCCGCATTTTCGCCGGCATAGATATCCATCCAGATAATCCGGCGTTTTCCGCCGTATGCTTTTTCCACGGCAGCATCGACCACCCGGCGGGTCGCCTTCATAATATCACGGCCTATGCCGTCACCTTCGATAACCGGAATTATCGGATTGTCGGGAATATGAAGTTTCCCGCCCTTGACCGTGATTTTCTCCCCTTCTTTGGGGATGACAATATGTTTGAATTTGGTAGGCACTATATTTCCTCCTTAATAGCCGATTTCCTTGAGGAATCCCTTGTAGGTCTGGCCCGATTTCTGAAGCAGGTCAAGTTCATCTTTGCCCAGTTTCAGTTCCAGAATCTTTTCCACGCCGTGGGCGCCGAGCACCGCCGGCACGCCAATATAAAGGTCCTTCATACCGTACTGACCGGTCAGATATGCCGAAAGAGGTATCACCCGTTTCTCATCAAGGAGAATCGCCTTCACCATTTCCACCGTAGCCGCCGCCGGGGCGTAGTATGCCGAGCCGGATTTGAGGAGTTTCACGATTTCGGCGCCGCCATCCCTTGTCCGGTCCGAAATTGCCTTGATTCTTTCGGCGCTGATAAGTTCACCTATCGGCACGCCGCCAATCGTAGTGTACCGTGGCAGCGGGACCATCGTATCGCCGTGTCCGCCCAGCACCATCGCCTGTACGTCGGTCATAGCCACTCCCAGTTCCATGGCGACAAAGGTGCGAAAACGGATCGAGTCGAGAATGCCGGCCTGCCCGCAGACCCGATTGGCTTCAAAGCCGGTCCGCTTGAACATATGGTAGGTCATAATGTCTAGCGGATTGGTGACGACAATTACAAACGACTTGGGGGCAAATTTCTTGATATTGTCTGCGGCGCCGCCGACGATATCGGCATTCGCCTTGAGAAGGTCTTCACGCGACATTCCCGGTTTGCGCGCCAGACCGGCAGTCATAACTACCAGATCGGCTCCCTCAATATCCTTGTAATCATTGGTTCCGGTCACATGGGCGTTGTACATTCTGACGGGACCGGCCTGGGTCAAGTCGAGCGCCTTCCCTTGAGGAATTCCCTCGAGAATATCGACCATGACGACATCGGCAAGATTCGCCTCGGCGACATACTGCGCCACGGAAGCGCCGACATTGCCGGCTCCGATTACTGCTACTTTCCTGTTCATTGTTCCTCCGTTTGTGTAAATCCTATATGTTTAATTTAGTGAACTGTTACTACCGTGTGTCCCGCATCGCGCACTACCGCCGTCTTGATAATGTCAAAACTGTCTTCGACCATTCCGTCGATAATATCCCGCGGCGATGTGCAGGAGCGAAAATAGACTTTATCCGGCACGCCCCGGGGCAATTCCGAGTAGAGATAGATATTGATTCTTCTGCCGATGCGGAATACGCGATGCAGTTTATGTATCCCGAATCGGTCGGCTGGTTCGAGCGCCTCGGCGCTGTCCGGCTTCCAGCGGTCCGCCAGTTCAAAGAAACTGTTGCTGCCGATGCCTTCACTGCAGGGAGAGAAAAGAATAACCGCGCCGCCGTCTTTTACCGCCGTCTGACAGTTTTCGAGCGCTTTTTGAACTTGATAGAGATTGCTGTCGAGCGGCCGCAGGACCTCGGCAAGAATTAGATCAAATTTGCCTTTGACCTTTCGGCTGAAGATTCCTTCCGAATCTCGCGCCGCTGCCATAAAGGTTTCATTTAGTTCACCGCAATGAATAGAGGTTAAGACCGCTCCGCGACTCAGTACCAGTTGAATGCCAAAGAATTTTCTCTCGCCGAGCAGGCTCATTAGGCCGCGCAGATGCTCCTCGACCGGATTGCCCTCAAGTTTCATCGGCGCGGCATCAAAACTGGTGGCAAGGTCATGATTGCGGATGGTTGTTGCGCGGTCGCAAATACCCGGGAAAATCGATTTTCGTCCTCCGGTGAAACCGGCAAAGTAATGCGGCTCCACCGACCCGATGACAACCACCCGCTCATGCTCGAAGAAAGCCCGATTCAGATAAACTGTTTCCCCGGTGCGGTCCTGACCGATAGCGTCCATCTCGAAGAGGTTGTCAGCGTCATGTATCACGACCCGCCGCTTCAATTCGTCATAAAGGTCGCCAAAAATCTGACGTAACTGCTGTTCGGTCGGAGCCGGATGACATCCGCACGCGACCAGAAATCTGGCGTCCGGATTCAGTCGCCCGGAATTGAAGAGCCAGCGCAATATGGTATCGTTGGATGTGGGGCGATAGGCGTCGTTAACGATAAAAAGAGTTGCCGATGCCAGCTGGAACTGAAGTTTCTCGGCGTTCTCCAAGATGCGGTCAAAATCCCTTTCCGTGACTACTCTGTGGGCAGCGACGGGCTGAATTTCATTAAACTCGAAACTGTCCGATAGATTGAAAGATAATTTCTCCGCTCCATAATTGATATAAATCTTCATTCTATCCGTTGAAGAAAAAGGCAATTTCGATGGCGGCATTCTCCGGGGAGTCGGAGGCATGCACCGAGTTTTCCTGTATGTTCAGGGCAATTTCCTGTCTCAATGTCCCGCAGGCGGCCCGGGCCGGGTCGGTGGCGCCTATCAGAGTGCGCAGGTCCGCCACCGCGTTCTCTTTCTGAAGAAGAATTGGGACGACCGGCGTTGATACCATGAACTCCACCAGCGCCGGAAGGAACGACTTTCCTTCATGGACGGCATAGAATTTTAGCGCTCTCTCCGGAGTCAAACGCTCCATCCGCATCCCCAGAATCTCGAACCCGGCTTTTTCGAGGCGGGCAATTACATGACCGATAAGCCGCCGCTTAACGGCATCCGGTTTAATGATAAGTAGCGTTTTTTCGACCATTCATCCCCGTGATTTGACTTCTTTTTTCAATTTCCGAGCGGCGCTGAACCCCAGTTCGAGCGCCTTCTGGTTTTTTTCTTCGGTGCCGCGCGGCGCCCGTCCCAAAACCACTTCTTTCAGGGAGTCGTGCGTGACGATTCCGGTTAGTTCCGCGATAGCGCCCAGAGCAATGACATTGGCGACCATCACATGACCTATCTCTTCGCGCGCCAGCCGGACAAAGGGGAGACCGTAATATTTCTTGGTTGGCACCTGTGTCACCATGGTTGAATCGACCACGAGAATTCCATTTTCCTTGAGGTCGGGATAGTACTTGTCGCAGGCTTCCTGAGTCAGCGCTAAAAGAATGTCCAATTTCATGGTCTTGGGGTAGTAAATTTCTCCCTCAGCAATGACCACATCGGAGCGACTGGCTCCACCGCGCGCTTCCGGACCGTACGATTGCGTCTGCACCACGTTTTTGCCGTCGCCGACACCGATCGCCTCTGCCAGCATTACACCCGCAAGAATCAATCCCTGGCCCCCGGAACCGGAGAGACGAATTTCATAGCGGTCTTCTTTCTTCTTCTGTTCTGCTGCCGCTTTCATTTCTGCGCCTCCTTCGCTTTAAGCCGCTCGACCAGTTTATCATACTCCTCGCAGAATTCGGTGGCGTCGGTCTCATGAATCAGCCCCGTCACAAATTTACCCACCATCTTTTCCGGGGGAAGTTTGACCGCCGCCTGAATCGGCATGGCATGGTCTTTCATCCAGGAAATCATCGCGACCGCATCCCCTTCCCGATTCAGACGACCGTAATAGGTATGGCAATTGGAAACCACTTCCACCAGCGAAAAGCCTCTCTTAACAATCGCCCCTTCGATCAACTTTTCCAGTTGTTGCTCATGATAGACGGTGCCACGCGCCACGTATGAAGCGCCGGCCGCGGAAGCAAGTTTGACGATATCAAACTGCTTCTCATAATTGCCAAAAGGCGCGGTGGTGGCAAAAGCGCCCGCTGTCGTTGTCGGCGAAAACTGTCCGCCGGTCATTCCATAAATCTTGTTGTTTACCAGGACCACCGTGATATCAATATTGCGGCGGCAGGCATGAATAAAATGATTGCCGCCGATTGCCATGGCATCGCCGTCACCGGTGATAACAATTACTTTAAGACGTGGCTTTACCACTTTCACACCGGTAGCGAAAGCGATAGCCCGGCCGTGAGTGGTATGCAGAGTGTTGAAGTCCAGATAAACCGGTATCCGGCTGGAGCAGCCGATTCCGGACACCACGACCACATCATTCTTATCCAGTTTCAGTTTGTCGATAGCCCGAATGAGAGCGCCCATGACAATTCCGTTGCCGCATCCGGCGCACCAGACATTGGGGAATTTCTTTTTCGGGCGCAAATAATGATGGACAACATTAGAGCGCTGAACTTCTTTTTCTTTTACAACTGCTTCTTTTTCCATCACTTTACCTCTCTGATTTTGTCGAGAATCTGCTGAGGCGTCATGACCTCGCCGTCGTAACGTCCCAGAAAGAAAACTTCGGCGTTGCGGGGGGCAATCCGTTTGACCTCATTTACCATCTGCCCCATGTTCAGCTCGGCAACAATAATCTTTTTCACATTTTTTAGAGCATCCGAAATAATCGGATCGGGGAAGGGCCAGATGGTTAACGGTTGAATGGCGCCGACACGCACACGCCTCTCCCGCGCCATCTTTATTGCCTGATGAGTTGCGCGCGCCACGGTGCCAAAGGAAATTACGGCGATTTTGGCGTCATCCATCATCTCGGTGCGAACTTTGTAAATCTCATCGGCGAAGCGCTCAATCTTCTTTTTCAATTTATTGAGCTTTTCGTTGATTTCTGACGGCACGGCGGTCGGAAATCCTTCTCGGTCATGCGTCATGCCGGTGACATTGTAGCGGTATCCTTCGCCTAATGCAGCCATTGGGCTGACCATACTCGGGGTCATTTCAAAATGACGATACCAGTCGGCCGGGATATCCGGCTTGGGGCGCTCCATTACCTCGAGTTCGCCCGGCTTCGGCATGGTCATCAACTCCCGCATATGCCCCAGCACTTCATCTGTTAGCACCGTAACCGGCGTGCGGAACCGTTCCGACAAATTGAAGGCTCGCACAGTCTCTTCAAAACATTCGCGGACTGATGACGGCGCCACTGCTATTGCGGTATAATCGCCATGCGTTCCCCACCGCGCCTGCATCATATCGGATTGGCTGATTTTGGTCGGAAGGCCGGTTGATGGTCCCGCGCGCTGAACGTTTACTATAACACAGGGGGTTTCTGTCATATAGGCGTAACCGATATTCTCGACCATAAGAGAGTACCCCGGTCCGGAGGTGGCGGTCATCGCTTTGGCGCCGGCATTAGAGGCGCCGATAACAGCGGCGATCGAGCCGATTTCGTCTTCCATCTGAATGAACTTCTTTCCGATTCGCGGAAGTTCTCGCGCCAATCCTTCCGCGATTTCGGTGGACGGAGTAATCGGATATCCGGCATAGAAATCGATTCCGGCGTAAATGGCGCCCTGAAAGCAGGCTTCGTTCCCCTGCAGTAATCTCACTTTTCCTTTTCGTAAATTGCTCATATTCTCCCCTCCCCTCATTTATAATTCGACGTAATGGCAAAATCGGGGCAATGCAGCCAGCAGATGGCACATTGCGTGCATTTTTCCGGATGAGCCAGAATCGGCTTGCCGTCACGATCCGGCTCAAGGACTTTCTGCGGACAGAAGGCAATGCAGATATTGCAACCCTTGCACCAGTGCAGAAATATATTCAGGGGAGGCAATTTCCCTTCATATTTGTTTACCGGCGGTTCTTTTTCCCCGCTGGTGCGGGGTTCGGATTCGGTCATTTCATAAACTCCCTGGAGTATTTCTATACTTCCAAACTGCTGATATTATTTTCTTTTTCTCCCGGATGCTTTCTTACGGGGCGATTTTTTAGTCTTGACAGCGGCCACAGATTTCTTCTTTGCCGGCTCTTTGGCGCCGAAAGCTTTCATCCGCTCCTTTATAAGCGCCGGAATTTCCGTCGGTGATGCCGCCACAGGAATGCCGACTTTATTCAAGGCTTCAACTTTTTCTTTCGCTGTGCCGGAACCGCCGGCAATTATGGCTCCGGCATGCCCCATGCGCTTACCGGGAGGAGCGGTCCTGCCGGCAATGAAACCGACTACCGGCTTGTTCATATGCGTCTTAATGAATCGCGCTGCCTCCTCTTCATCGGTACCCCCAATCTCGCCAATCATCACGACCGCTTTGGTGCTGGGGTCAGCCTGAAACATCGACAGAACATCAATGAAATTGGTGCCGATAATCTGGTCGCCGCCAATGCCAATACAGGTACTCTGTCCCAGCCCGGCGCAAGTAAGCGCCCAAATAGCCTCATAGGTCAAGGTGCCGGAACGGGAAACGACACCAACCGAGCCTTTCTTCACAATATTCCCCGGCATAATTCCGACTTTCGATTCTCCGGGTGAAATCAGACCGGGGCAATTGGGACCAATCAAGCGCGAGCCGTTTTTCTTAACATAATCATAGGCTTTGAGCATATCATTCGCCGGAACACCTTCGGTTATACAAACTACCAGGGCAATTCCGGCATCAACCGCTTCATATATGGCATCCGCTGCAAAAGGCGGCGGAACATATATCACGGATGTATTTGCCTTGGTCCGGGCGACAGCCTCAGCCACACTGTTGAATACCGGAATACCGTTGACCGATGTCCCGCCTTTTCCGGGGGTAACGCCCCCAACTACCTGAGTACCGTACTTTTTCATCTGCTCGGCATGGAAAGAACCGTCTCGTCCCGTAATTCCCTGCACAATCACCCGTGTTTTCTTATTTATCAGGATACTCATCTTCCCACCCCCGCTTCAGCATTTTCGAGATTTGCCAATCGAATCGCTTTTTTGACCACATTGTCAAGCGTATCGGCCGACTCCAGATTGACTTTCTTTAGAATCACTTTCGCCTTCTCTTCGTTAGTGCCGGTCAAACGAACCACAATTGGCACTTCCGGTTTCAATTGCTCGTATGCCATCACAATTCCGGCAGCGACATCATCACAGCGGGTAATTCCGCCGAATATATTGATAAGTATTGCCCGGACATTGCTGTCACGAAGAATTATCCGCATTGCGGTGAGAACTTTTTGAGGGTTGGAGGAGCCGCCGATATCAAGGAAATTTGCCGGTTCGCCGCCGTAATGCTTGACCAAGTCCATGGTTGCCATCGCCAGGCCGGCGC
>DYGG01000033.1:10108-28737 GCA_020724775.1 Ignavibacterium sp.
ATACAGCCGATACTGCCGTTCAATTTGACGAAAGACAGGTCTCCTTCGCCGGCTTCCACTTCCGAGGAGTCCTCCGCGTCAAGGTCGCGCATGGCGGCGACCTCTTTCTGACGATAGAGACCGTTATCATCTATGTTGATTTTGGCGTCGAGGGCGACCACTTTGCCATCCGGAGTGGTAATCAGCGGGTTAATTTCGACCAGCGAGGCATCTACTTTCCAATATACATCATATAGTTTAAGTATTATATCTGCCGCCTGCCGAATCTCATTTATATCGGTGTAGAGTTTGGCGGCAAGGTCACGCGCCTGATAAGCGCGCAAGCCATAAACCGGGTCAACCGCGAACTTATGGATTTTCTCCGGTGTTTTGGCGGCGACCTCTTCAATATCTACGCCACCGGCGGCCGAGACCATAATAACCGGTTTCTTCTGAGCGCGGTCGATTATGATGCCGACATAAGATTCGGTGACGATGTCCGCCGCCTCGGTGACCAGCACTTTCTTTACCGTCAATCCCTTGATATCCATCCCGAGAATTTTTTGCGCCCAAACGCGAGCCGCCTCGACATTCTCGGCGTATTGTATACCTCCCGCTTTGCCTCTGCCGCCGACATGCACCTGCGATTTAATCATTACCGGACGCCCAAAGGATTCAGCGATGGCGACCGCTTCGGCCACCGTCGATGCCACCTTGCCGCGCGGAACCGGAATTCCGGTAGCAGCAAAAATGTCTTTGGCCTGATACTCATGTATCTTCATTCCGTCTCTCCAGATTTATTTGTTGCGCTATTCTTAAAGTCTCGGTTGGCAAGATAGGAGCGGGCAAACTCCAATAGTTTCTCCCGGGTATTGTCGCCGGGCTCATCAAGTACTTTCTCCAGCAGATAATTGAGGCTTTGCCCTATAAGCGGCGATTCGGGAAGCCCGAATTCGCTCATCAGGTCGTTTCCCTTGACCGCCAGGTCTTTCAAACCAAAAGGGGAACGACTCTCTATTTCTCCGCGAATATCCATTTCGAACTGGTCGACGTCGGCCGTGCTTCCGCCGCGCCCCTGCGCCACCACATCGGCGCGACGCAAATCAAGAAGGTCGAAAATTAATTCGGTTCCGACACGGCGAATCAATCGACGGCGCCCTTTGTCGGTCACGCCGGTTGTGAACATATGCCGGTCCACCAGAACTTTTACGTTTTCGATAATATCGTTTGAATACCGGAGGCGGCGCATGACGCGGACGGCGGTTCGGGCTCCGGTCTTTTCATGGCCATAAAAAGTAGCGCCGGTTTCGGTCAAATGCTTAGCCTGCGGCTTGGTAATATCATGGAACAGCGCCGCCAGGCGAACATGAAGAGTCGGCGGAGCGGCATCTATAGTCTTAAGAGTATGCTCGAAGACATCATACATATGGAATCCGCCCGGCTGCTCTACGCCGACAGTCTCTTCCAGTTCCGGCAGAATCAGTTTCAGAAGTCCGCTCTTCTGCATCAGTCGAAAACCATGCGACGGTTTCTCGGCGCGCACGAGAAGTTTGTTTAGTTCCTCAGCGATTCGTTCCGGAGAAACAGTGGCAATCAACGCGGCATGTTCAGTTATGCCGCTAAAGGTCGCCGGTTCGATTTCAAACTGGAATCGGGCTGCAAATTGAACCGCTCGCAACATCCGGAGGGGGTCTTCGGTGAATGACTGTGCCGTAACCATTCTCAGAACTTTGTTCTTCAGGTCAGCGCTGCCGCCGACCGGGTCGATAAGTTCGCCGCCCTCCAGTGGAATCGCCATGGCGTTAATGGTAAAGTCGCGTCGAATCAAATCCTCTTCAATCGGCAGATACGGGTCAAAAGACACCGCGAAATCTCGGTGCCTCACACCGGTCGAATATTCTTTGCGAGGGAGGGAGATATCGAAAGTGGTTTTTTTATTCCCGGCAAACTGCGTGAATTTGAGCACTCCAAAGGAACGCCCTACCAGGTCGACCCGCCCGTAATTTTGCAGTAGGGTCGCCAGTTCCTGAAAGGGAATCCCCGTCACCAGGTAATCCCGTTCTCTTACCGGCAGACCGAGAAGATTATCGCGCACGGCGCCGCCGACTTCATAAATCTTCCCTTTCTTTAATATCGCTACCGCCACGTCTTCGGAAATCCTGCACATAATCAGTCTGGCACAATAACTGTCCCGGCGCTCCCTTCGAGAGCCTTTGCCGCCAGATTAAACGAAGTTATTATCACTTTTTTACCGCCGTCACGGATAAATTTGATGCCGGCTTGAATTTTGGGTCCCATGGAACCGGCCGGGAATTGTCCCTCCTTCATATACTGCTCGGCCTCTAAAACAGTCATCCTGTCGAGCCACTGTTCGTCGAGACGTCCGAAATTTATTGCCACGCGGTCAACCGATGTCAGAATAAATAGGATCTCGGCGTTGATATCCCGCCCCAGAACCGCCGAGGCAAGGTCCTTATCTATCACCGAGTCATATCCCTCCAGATTTCCTTTATCATCGATATAGACCGGGATACCGCCGCCACCGCCGCAGATTACAATGGTACCGTTGCTTACAAGGGATTTTATAGTTTCCGATTCGACTACCGAGAGAGGGACCGGTGATGGAACCACTCGCCGCCATCCCCGGTTGGAATCCTTCTTGATCACCCAATCGCGCTCCTGGGCGAATCGTTTGGCTTCATCCTCTTTATAAAATTGACCGACAAACTTGGTTGGTTTGGAGGTCTGGGGGTCATTCATATCTATCAAAATCTGAGTGATGATGGTCACCACGGAGCGATTTATCCCTTCCTTTTTCAGCCGATTCTGAAGGGACTGCTCTATCATGTATCCCATGCCGCCTTCGGTATCGGCGACACATATTCCCAGCGGAAGTATGGGTGCCTGTCCCCGCGCCAGTTCAACGCGTAGAATAGCGTTGCCTACCTGGGGGCCGTTGCCATGGGTGATTGCCAGATTATATCCGGCTTTCAGAATTTCAATGATACCGTCAAGCGATTTGCGGGTATTGGCAAACTGGTTGGCGATAGTATCTTCCAGATCCGGGCGGGTGATGGCATTGCCGCCCAATGCCACCACCGCCGTTTTAAAAGTCTTCGATGACGATTCCGTCATTTTCTCTTTGACCTGGCTTTCCCCTTACGGTTAGGAATAAAATGCTCTTTGAGGACATCAACCATATCCGGCTTGCCGATTTCCTGCAAATCATAAAATACCCGCACCGATGGCTTCTTGATTTTAATGACACGACGCAGGTCAATCGGGGTCGCCACAATTACCGCCTCGCACTCGGTTCGGTCAATTGTCTTCTCCAGATCGGAGAGTTGTTTGCCAAAATACCCCATCGCCGGAAGAAGCGAGCCGATTTCCGGGTACTTCTGGAATGTCTGGGTGATAGTCCCGACGGTATAGGGACGGGGGTCAACGATTTCCGATGCTCCATATTTCATGGCAGCCATCATCCCGGCGCCATATTTCATCTCACCGTGAGTGGTAGTAGGACCGTCCTCGATGACCAGGACCTTTTTGCCGCGGATGACCGCCGGGTCTTCCACTGAAATCGGCGATGCGGCGTCAACCACTACCGCCTCCGAATTGTAATACTGGATATTGTTGCGGACTTCATTGACGCCTTCCGGCGGCGCGGTATCTATCTTATTGATTACAATTACATTCGCCATAAGAAAGTTATTCTGCCCCGGGTAGTAACTGATTTCATGACCGGGCCGGTGCGGGTCGACCACGGTTATATGAACGTCGGGGCGATAGAACGGCATATCGTTGTTGCCGCCGTCCCAGAGGACAACATCGGCTTCTTTCTCCGCCTGGCGAAGAATCATTTCATAATCAATGCCGGCATAAACCACAATGCCGCGGTTGATATGTGGCTCATATTCTTCTCTCTCTTCAATCGTGCAATTATGCTTATCGAGGTCGGCGTAGGTGGCAAAACGCTGGCAAGTCTGCTTGGAGAGGTCGCCGTACGGCATGGGGTGACGGACCGCTACCACTTTGAATCCCATATTCTGCAGAACCTGAGCGACGCGTCGGGTAGTCTGGGACTTGCCGCAACCGGTGCGTACAGCGCAAACAGCCACCACCGGTTTGCGCGATTTAATCATGGTCGGAAATCCACCTTCGACCGCAAAGCGGGCGCCGGTCGCCATTACATAAGAGGCTTTATCCATGACATAATCATAGGGAACGTCAGAATAGGAAAAAATGACTTCATCAATGTCGTACTTGACAATCAGGTCCAGCAGTTCTTCCTCCGGGTAGATAGGGATTCCTTTGGGGTAGTGCGGACCGGCCAGCGACCGGGGGTAGCGTCGCCCCTCGATTTCTGGAATCTGGGTGGCAGTAAATGCGATTACCTCAACTTCTTTATTATTCCGATAAAGAACGTTGAAATTGTGGAAATCCCGTCCGGCTGCCCCCATGATTATGATTTTTCTCTTTTGCATTTTTCTCATCTCCTTGAAATGGTTTGCCGTTTCAATTTCTGCCTTAACAGCGTCCCTTGTGCTCTTTAGATTGAAGACAGCAACCAGATGTAGGTTATGAGATAAAGCACCAAATGCATTCCTTTTTGTCCCAGTATGAATTTACAGCGAGCCATTACTTAGTATTTCCGTCGGAAGCAGCGGCCTTTCGTTCAGTCATCAATTTGCGCCTTCTGGATTTTCCCCGAAAATTCGACATAAATCGACTTCCACTCGGAAAAGACATCGAGCCCGGCTATGCCGGCTTCGCGATGTCCATTTCCGGTCTCTTTAGTGCCGCCAAAAGGAAGGTGAACTTCGGCGCCAATAGTAGGGGCGTTGACATAGAATATGCCGGTGTAAAGATCGCGCATGGCGACGAATGCCTTATTAATATCTTGCGTGTAAATCGAGGAGGACAGGCCATAAGCGGTATTATTCCCCAGTTCAATCGCTTCTTCCAGCGACCCGCACTCGGTAATGGAGGTGACCGAACCGAAAATCTCCTCTCGGAATATGGTCATGTTCGGGGTTACATCGCCAAAGATGGTCGGCATCGTGAAATAACCTTTATCATAGGCTCCCCCGGTTAATCGTCCGCCGCCGCACAGCAGTTTGGCGCCGTCTTTGTTCTTGCCGATATCCATATATTTCAAAACGGTCTGCATCTGGCTCTCATTTACCGCCGGACCCATATCGACTGTTTCATCAAGTCCGTTGCCGACTTTGAGCGCTTTGGTGCGCGCCACTAATTTTTCCGTGAACTCCTTTAGAACTTTCTTGTGTACAATCAGCCGGGATGATGCGGTGCACCTCTGCCCGGTTGTGCCAAAGGCACCCCAGACCGCCCCCTCCACCGCCAGGTCAACATTGGCATCATCCATGACGATAATGCAGTTCTTACCGCCCATCTCGAGATGACAGTGCCGGAAATCGGAGGCGCAGGCTTCCGACACGCGCCGTCCTACTTCGGTCGAACCGGTAAAGGAAATCACGCTGACATCTTTATGTTTCATCAGCGGGTCGCCGACATCTTTGCCACTGCCGGTCACCATATTGATTACGCCGGGCGGAAGCCCTTCTTCTACCATAATTTTGACAAAATTATAAACCGAAAGCGGCGTATCGGTCGCCGGTTTGATTACGACTGTATTGCCCAGCACCAGCGCCGGCATGATTTTCCACGATGGTATCGCCATCGGGAAATTCCACGGAGTTATCATGCCGCAGACACCCAGTGGCTGACGCACCGACATCATGAACTTGTTGGGAAGTTCCGATGGAGTAGTGTGGCCAAATTGACGTCTTCCTTCCCCCGCCATATAGAAACTCATATCAATTGCTTCCTGCACATCGCCACGCGTTTCTTTGAGAACCTTTCCCATCTCTCGGGTCATATCGTGGGAAAGTTGCTCCTTGTCGCGGGCAATCCGAAGAGCAATGCGGTAAATGATTTCGGCTCTTTTCGGCGCCGGCACCAGCCGCCACTTCTTAAATGCTTCTTTTGCTGCCGCCACGGCTGCATTGACATCATCAGGGGTCGATTTCTGGAAAATGCCGATGACTTCATCGGTATTGGCAGGGTTGCGGTTTTCAAAAGTCTTGCCGGAACGGGAACGGACCCATTCGCCGCCAATAAAATTCTCGTATTCAACAGGGTTGGGCATGATTACACCTCAAAAAGTGGGATTGCAGTTCAATTTGTTCCTGCCTCAAATATTGTGAAAATATTCACAGCATTTTACTAACAAGGTTTTAAATATATTTAGAATTTCAGAATTGTCAATTCATTTCAAATCAGAAGTTTAGCCTGCCAAAGCCAGTCGCTCCGGCGGTTCTTGGTGCGCTGAATTTTGAAAGCGCCCCATTGCTAATCATCCGGTCAAAATTGCAAAAAAAAGAAGCGGGTCATACTCCCGCTTCTTGAATAACCTCTTGCATTTCCTGCAATTATACTTCCATAATCTCTTTTTCTTTTGCCGCCATAAGACCATCGACCAGAGAAATATACTTGTCGGTCAGCTTCTGAACCCTCTCCGCCCCTTTCTTATGCTCGTCCTCGTTTATAGCCTTCTCTTTTTCGGCTTTCTTGAGATGTTCGTTGGCGTCGCGGCGAATATTCCTGATTGCCACCTTGCCATCCTCGGCAATCTTCTTGCAGTGTTTGACCAGTTCCCGGCGCCGCTCTTCATTGAGCGACGGGATAGGCAAACGGATGATATTCCCCTCAACAACCGGATTCAAGCCAAGGTCGGCTTTCTGGATTGCCTTCACTATCTCACCGACAATTGATTTGTCCCAGGCTTGAACCATCAAAAGCCGCGCTTCCGGCGCCGAAATCGATGCCAGTTGGTTGAGTGGCATAATAGTGCCGTGGTAATCAACTCGAACAGAATCGAGCAATGCCGCACTGGCTTTGCCGGTACGCAACGACGCGAAATCCTTCTGAATCGACTGAAAACTCTTTTTCATCTTCTCTTCAGTGGCAGTATATATCTTTTCCGTCATCGGGGACTCCTTTGACTTAGATTAATATATTCTGTATCTTTTACCGGACAACCGTTCCAATTTCTTCACCCATTATTATCCGGCGCAAATTTCCCTTTTTGTTCAGATTGAAGATAATAACGGGAATTTGATTGTCTTTGCAAAGGGTAATGGCGGTCAGGTCCATAACCCCCAGTTCCTGCTGGACGACCTCCATATAACTCAGTTCCCGGTAGAATGTCGCCTGGGGGTCCTTCATCGGGTCCGCTGAAAAGACGCCATCAACTTTAGTTGCCTTAATCAGCACTTCGGCGCTTACTTCCATCGCCCGCAGAGCAGCAGCGGTATCGGTTGTAAAGTAGGGATTTCCGGTTCCGGCCGCAAAGATAACCAGGCGCCCTTTTTCCATGTGACGAATCGCCCGCCGGCGAATATACGGCTCCGCGAAAGATTCAATGTTCACCGCCGACATCACTCGGGTAAAAATGCCGAGATGTTCCAGTTTGTCCTGCAGAGCGAGAGAATTTATTACGGTGGAGAGCATCCCCATATTGTCGGCGGTGACGCGGTCCATGCCGGTGCGGGATGCCGAGACTCCGCGAAAAATATTTCCCCCGCCTACGACAATACCCAGTTCCAGGCCGAGGCTTTTAATCTCTTTGATTTCTTCGCAGATGTATTCAATGGTTTCAAGGTCTATTCCGAATTCGCGGTTTCCCACCAGCGCCTCACCCGACAACTTCAGAAGAATGCGCTTATATTTCGGCTTCAGACCTTGTTCCATACTCATTCCCCGAGACGGAATCGGACGAACCGCTTCACCGAAATATTTTCGCCTATTTTGGCGATGGCGTCATTGATTATGTCGGTGATGGTCTTCTCGCCGTCCTTGACAAAAGGCTGCTCCATAAGGCAGACTTCGGCATAATATTTATCGAGTTTGCCGGCGACGATTTTATCGAGAATCTTCTCCGGCTTTCCTTCGTTTAGAGCCTGCTGGCGATAAATAGCCATCTCTTCTTCAATCACCTTGGGCTCGATGCCCTCGCGGCTTACGGCAAGTGGATTTGTAGCGGCAATCTGCATGCAGATATCTTTAGCAAGAGTGCGGAATTCCGTTGTCCGGGCGACAAAGTCGGTTTCGCAGTTGAGTTCCACCAGAACGCCCAGTTTGTCACCGGGATGAATATAAGAAGCGATAACCCCTTCTTTGGTGCTTCGCCCGGCTTTGCTGGCGGCTTTGGCGATTCCTTTTTCCCGCAGATAGTTTATGGCTTTATCAAAATCTCCGCCGGTTTCGGTCAGGGCTTTTTTACAGTCCATCATACCGGCGCCGGTTTTTTCTCGTAGTTCTTTAACCTGTTGCGCTGTTATTTCCATCGTATGAAACCTTTCTAAATCTCTTCTTCGGGGGATGTATAAGATGCGAGCCGCCCGCCAGCGGTGGAATCAACCGACTTCATGATTTCCTGCTCCGAGACCGACTGGCGCGCTTCAATAGCGGCATCGACAAACGTTTTGGCAATAATGCGAATCGACTTAATGGCGTCATCATTGGCCGCAATGGGGAAATCGATCGGGTCCGGGTCGGCATTGGTATCGATAACGCCGACAATCGGGATGCCCAGTTTGGCGGCTTCTGCCACCGCGATTTTTTCCTTCTTGGCATCGACCACAAATAACAAACCGGGCAGATAATTCATATTCTTGATACCGCCCAGGACTTTGTCAAGTTTCTGCATTTCATTTTCGAAGTGCGAGATTTCCTTCTTGGTGAATTTGCTCATCTCCCCTTCTTCTTTCATCCGCTCCATATTTTTGAGCTTCTTGATAGAAGCCTTGATGGTGGTGAAGTTGGTGAGCATGCCGCCCAGCCAGCGCTCGGTGACAAAGAACTGGCCGCAGCGAATCGCTTCTTCGCGAATCACATCTTTAGCCTGTTTCTTGGTACCGACAAACAGAATTGACTGCCCCCGGGAGATGACCTCTTTCGCTTTCTGACAAGCCATCTTGATGGCATCAAGCGTCTTGTTGAGGTCGATGATATAGATGCCGTTTCTTTCGGTGAAGATAAACGGCCTCATTTTCGGATTCCAGCGGCGGGTTTGATGACCGAAATGGACTCCGGCTTCGAGTAATTCCCTGATTTCAGGAGTAACCATTATAAGACCTTTCAGTTGGTTGGTGCTTCCATTCAGCCGATACTTTCGGACCACGAACGGGACCGCCGAAAAGCCAGGCCGAATGTGATTATTTCCGGTTAATCCGGATAATTATTTTTATCGTTTCGAGTACTGGAAGCGACGTCGCGCTTTAGGACGCCCGAACTTCTTTCGTTCGACAGCCCGCGGGTCGCGCGTCAGATACCCTTTTCTTCTCAGCATGGGGCGAAGGTCCGGGTCGAGTTTGGCGATAGCGCGCGAGATAGCGAGACGAAGCGCGCCGGCCTGACCGGACAGACCGCCGCCGCGGACACTGCAATAGATATCCAGTTTTCCCGAAGTGTCAGTCTCTTTTATCGGCTGATTGATAATATCTACCAGCACACCCCGCTTGAGGTACTCGCGGGGAGTTTTGTCGTTGATGACAAAAGTTCCGCCGCCCACTTTGATTACGGCGCGGGCAACCGACTCTTTTCTGCGACCGGTCGCGGCAAATACAGTTTCACTCATGAATTCACTCTATTAATAAATCGATATTATTTCAATGGTTCCGGTTTCTGTGCCTGGTGCGGATGCGCCTCACCCGGGTAAACATGCAACTTCTTAAACATCTTGCGACCCAGTCTGTTCTTGGGAAGCATCCCCATTACGGCCCGCTCAAAAACCTGCTCCGGTTTGGTCTGCATCATCCGGCGATAAGGAGTAACTTTTAGTCCTCCGGGATAGCCGGAAAAATTGTAATATTTTTTCTCTCCCTCTTTGCTACCGGAGAGTTTCAGTTTGGTGGCGTTAATGGCTATCAGATAATCGCCGGTATCAAGATGCGGCGTAAAGATAGCCTTGTTCTTGCCTCGCAGGACATTGGCAGCGGCCACGGCGGCGTGACCTAATGTCATCCCGTTTAGGTCAAGCAGGAACCACTTCTTATGTAAGGTCTCAACCTTTGGTATAAATGTCTTCATCCTACCCCCGGAAAGTTCCGGTTTAACAATTTAATGACTTCAAAAGCCTTTCAATATATTCAAATTCATTGACCTGTCAAGTCTTTTTAGAATTATTTACTCCTTAGACGGCAAAGAATTAAGCCTCATTGCGACCGTTTTTCCTGGATATAAGTTTGAATTTCGGGTCGAATTTTCCCCCTTTAGAACAGACTCCGCAGGATGCCATCCGAAGTCGCTTCCGGCGGGGGTACTCTCTCTGGCAGTTGGGGCAGTAGTAAAGATATCGGTATCGCCCGCGCAGGCTGGGATGAGAGCGTGCTTTAAGCGAGGCTCCCAGCCGCTGAGCCATAGATTTGAAAGCGCGGTCATGCCGCGGATGGATAATATGAATCATTTCATGCTTCAGGGTGTCCTCAATCTCTTCCGGGAAGAGACAATGATATTTCACGCCGATTTTTATTTCCTGGCGACGAGGATAATATAGCCCCGCTCCAAGCAAACGGTTCGAATATGCAATCTTCACCCGGGGCAATTTCCCTTCGAAGAATTTGAGATTGTATTCATCGAACATTACCTGGAGCCGCTGGGAACTGGGAAGCTGCGGTTGGTTGGTAGCACTGTCTGACGACGTCTTTTCTTTCTGATCAGCCGCGGACGATGTGACGGCTGCTTCAAACAGGTCGAAGTTGAACTGCCTCCCTGTTTTCATTCTCTGTTCGCTCCGTCATCGGAAAGTTCAAAAAAAACCGCCGGGATATCCGACGGCTTGCATTCTTTTGGAGCCGAGGGGAGTCGAACCCCTGACCTCTTGACTGCCAGTCAAGCGTTCTCCCAACTGAACTACGGCCCCGTGAGTTTTTCAATATATCGGCGGTGACAGATAAGTCAAGGGAAATATGGCAATTACTGAATTGTATGGGGGCGAGACTTCGCTCAGAGTTCGATAAGTTTGCCGCCGTCAGTCTGCCGCAGCCGCAGGTACTCGATATCAACCAGAGTTTCAATCACTTCCCTGATCCTTTCCGCTTCAGCGCCGATGCGAATTACTCTCTCTTTTACTTCCGGCGGCATATCGGCAGAAGAATTCAGCAGCATTTCCACTGTGGCGAGAATCGACATAAGAGGATTATTGACTTCATGATTTATGGTCGCGGCGGTATAAGAAACGACATCAAGCAGTTCTTGTTCGCGGCACTTTGCGTCAGGACTGCCCTTTCGTATGATAAGCCGGCGCTGACTGTCGCCCTCTTTTTTTAAATGGAGTTCCTGATTATTGACTTTGGTAGTATCAGGCGCGAGAACGGTGGATTCCATATAGCCCCATCTCATATGGCAAAAGAATAAAGGGCGTTACCAAGATAGCGCGCCAGATTCCGCAATTCGACATCAAGGCGTTGATAATCGCCACGGGTGATGATTCTCAAGATGCCCCATTTCTCTCCGCGGCAGACAAGAGAGTACCAGAGGTCGGCCAGCGGGGGACCATCCTGTTCGCCGATAGAGACCAGAGTACATTTGACATTTTCCCCGGCAGCCCGGCTGGCTTCGAATTCTTCGCGGCTCAGCGCAATATCGGCAAATTCTATCTGGTAGGAATAGTCAACACTGGAGACGCCTAAGAGACGAAGACGGTTATTCTCGAACTCGTAAATGCCGTTTTGCAGGATGGCAGGATGCTTCAGAAGTAAGGCTGTCAGGCCTTTCCAGTCAATATTGGCGACCGTTGCCGCGATGGAGTCGGAGATGCTTTCACGAACGGCGGCAAAGAGGTCGGCATCAGTACTGACGGCCGGAATCCGCACCACCGGCAGGAGCACAACCTGATAATTAGCCGGGTTGCCGGCGATAAAATTAAGCGATATCACCGCCTGGTACGGCTGCCCTTCTCCTTGAGCATTTACGAAATTGAGTTCGACCGCTTCGAAGAAAGTTTCATAATGGCGGCATCTCTGAAAAATGGTCCTGAGGGTAGAATGGGAATCTTCGGTCAGGAATCCTTTGATATCTCGCCCGAAAAGGCTCTCTCGCGGGCAGTGAAGGATATCTTCCGTCAAGTCGTCGATATAAACAAACCGCCCTTTTAGGTCGATTTTGAAGACAGCACATCGCTTCAAGCGTCGGTCAATCGCGCGCGTTTCCGTTACAGGGCTATTCATCTCAGGTCAGATTCTTTTAAAAACTTTAATCTTCTCCACTGTCTTGCCAGCGGCGACAATAACTATGTACATTCCCGGCGCAACCCTCTTTCCCTTAAGATTTGTCCCATTCCAGATGACGGCTTCACCAGGGGTACTGTTATTATCGGAGATTTTTTCCCAAACTTTCTCTCCTGAGATGGTATGTATGGTTATTTTTGCGGAAGTTTCCGGAATCTGACCAAGGAATATGGTCAGGGTATCGGTAAACGGATTTGGACCTGCGGTTATCAAAAATCCTTCGAAAATCGAGAAGAGCACCTCGGCGGTGTCGGCATTGACGCCGGCGGTAGCGATGAATCGGACTGTCCTGGAGCCGACATCTTCCTTTCTGCCCACATAGGTCAATAAAGCGGTGCCATCGCCATTGTCGATGAAATTGGCGCTGGACGGCAGATTGGAGGCGGAAAATGCGATGGCCTCACCCCCTCCTCCGATGGCAGATATTGTCAATGCAACGGTATCTTGAACCTGTAACCGTATAGAAGATATCGGATTAATTCTAAGCAGACCGGAGGCTTCAAAAGTGTCAAAAAGGCCATAGCCATAGAGATTGTCAGGGTTGCCAAATCGGTCAGCAGAGCGGGCTAAGGCATCGCGCAGTTGAATAGGGGTCCAGTCAGGATGAATCTGTAGCAGGAGCGCCCCAGCGCCGGCGGCAATGGGGGTCGAAAGTGAAGTTCCGCTGGCAAGAGCATATCCCCCATTGAAATTGGCGGCGGTGGCATTTACCCCCAGCGCCACTATTTCCGGTTTCAGGCGGCCATCAAAAGTAGGACCGGAAGACGAGAAGCCGGCAATTATGCCGCTGGCATTGACTGCCCCAACCGAAATAATCGAATCGGCATCAGCCGGAGGAGTTATGTAGAAAAATGGGTCATCCCTTTCGTTTCCGGCGGCATTGAATACGGCGATTCCGCGGGAGGCGGCAATATCGGCGGCGACGGTGATTGGGGCGGTATTACCGTCAAGCATGGAATAGATAGCAGTACCATTAGTATTGGCATACCAATCGACATACCCCAGCGAGGATGATATGATATCGGCACCGAGGGAATCGGCCCATTCGGCGGCGGCAATCCAATTGTACTCTTCCGCGATCTCTTCGGCATACGTTTTTTCGGTTTTTGCCAGAAGATAATCGGCATCAAAAGCGGCGCCTATCAGAAAGCCGGGGGCATATCCGCCGCAGACGGAAACAACATAGGTTCCATGTTGAGGCTCTATGGGGGAGTTAGTCCGGTCGCCGACCGAGGTATCATTGTTGATGAAGTCATATTTGTCGATAAGATTGAGCGACGCCAGCGAGGGATGATTCAGCTCAAAGCCGGTATCGAATATCGCTATCAGGACCCCTTCACCGGTATAGCCGAGATGATGCATCAGCGGAATATTGACCATATTTAGTTGCGTAAAAGCGTTGCCGTAATCAGGGTCGGCCGACTCTTTCCGAGGTGAAAACGGCTCTTCCGGCAAAGGTTTTCGCCTGAAAGTGGCGACCATTTTAATTTCCGATACGACCGGTAGCGAGGCGAGCTGCTCGATCTGAGTAGAAGTGGCGCTTACCGCCACGGCGTTCAACCAGCGCGACGGGCGCAGAATCTCGGCGCCTGTCTGCCTAATTAATTCCATATACCTGGGACTGACTGGAATATCGTGAAAATCGCCGTTCGGCTCAAGACTGCGCCGCAGTCTCCTAAGCCGCGCCCTATCGGAAAACGACTGCATCGCCGACACTGCCTTGCCGCGATAGGAAGTCTGGTCGAATGTCTCCTTGTCAGTAAAGAAGACCCAGACTTTGATGCTCCCATCGGGATTTTCTCTGAGCATCTCCGACAGACGAGGAGCAATTTTCTCCATCTTTTCGGGCCGAACCGGCGGTTCGGACGCCGTCGCTATTGAAAGAAATGTCGCAAGAGATATGAAGAACTGTATTTTGGCATTCATATTTATGTCCTCGTCAGTTAAACAGTCAACATAATCTTAGCCTAATAAATGTCCGTGGTCAAGGCGGAACTGATATAACGCAGAGTTTGAAAACTATAATTGACAAGAAGGAAGAAAAATCATAGTATTAGTTCATCATAAGCTGTATGGCAGTTGCCCCCGTGGTGTAATGGATAACGCATCGGCCTCCGGAGCCGGTAATCCTGGTTCGATTCCAGGCGGGGGTATATTAGCGCGAGACATTTTTTTCTGAAGAGGTGGTGTTATGGCATATCTTCAAGAAAAAGACCGTAAGGCAATCCAGGAAAGACTTAAAGGGCTGAGTAATCCGGTCAGACTGGTTTATTTCACGCAGGAATTGGAATGCCAGTTCTGTCGCGAGACACGGCAGTTGCTGGAGGAACTGGCGCCGCTTTCTGACAAATTGAAACTGGAGGTTTACAATTTCCAATTGGATAAAGCCAGAGCCGAGGAATTCAAAATTGATAAGATACCGGCAATTGCCATTCTCGGAGAGAAAGACTACGGAATCAGGTTTTACGGCATTCCGGCCGGCTATGAGTTTGCCACCCTGCTGGATGACATCATCGCCGTTTCCCGACGGGATTTTGGGCTCAATGAAAAAACCCGCGAAAAACTCAAAACGGTCAATAAGCCGCTTCACATTCAGGTATTCGTGACACCGACGTGACCATACTGCCCGGCCGCGGTGCGGCTCGCACATGCCTTCGCCATGGAATCGGAAATGATAACGGCAGATGGGGTCGAAGCAACCGAATTTCCGCAATTGGCGAACAGGTATTCTGTACAGGGAGTACCGAAGACAGTCATCAATGAGAATCACTTCATAGAAGGAATGATGCCGGAGTACCGGTTTGTAGAAGAATCCTTAAAAGCGCTTGATTTATAGAGGTACGAATGGACGAAAAGAATTTTACAGTCACGATGGAGCATAAGCAGGGGTTCGAGTTCCTGGTGACATTTGATGAAGGCATGGGGGAAATTCTTCTGGATGAGCCTTCCCCGCTGGGGAAGAATGCGGGACCCAATGCCTCCCGCATGCTGTCGGCGGCGATAGGCAACTGCCTCAGCGCCAGCCTGCTTTTCTGCCTGCAGAAAGCCCGGGTGGATACGAAAGGGCTGAAAGCCGCCGTAACCACCACAATTATAAGAAACGAGAAAGGGCGTTTTCGTGTCGGCGGTACCGAGGTGCTCATAAATGTTAACATCGGCACCGAAGCCCCTAATCGGGTGGCACAATGTATTAATCTATTTGAAGATTTTTGCATCGTCACCCAGAGTGTTCGCAAGGGGGTAAAGGTGGATGTCGTGGTGCAGAATCAGAACGGGGAGCAGATATATAAATCTGCCTGAAGGTTTGCGATTGCTGGGAGCGACCAACGGCTCACAGCCTGAATGTCAAAATGCTCGGCGGAGCCTGATACACGACTTGTACAGAGTGGAGCCCGTATCTTACCATAGAGATACCGAGGCGCTCACTTATATTTCAATTTAAAAAAGAGAATCATTGAGGCGATCGCCAGAGTGACCAGATTGGCGATGATTATCGGCGGCGATGCAATCAATAGTCCATAAATCAGCCAGAGGAAAATTCCAATAGTAATCACAATAAACATGAGTAGCGAGATATCTTTAGTCGAGCGTGTCTTTATTACCTTGAGAAGTTGCGGCAGAAAAGCCAGAGTTGTCAAAGTCCCGGCAAAATATCCCAGAAGCGAAATCAAATCCATCTTCTAATGCACTTTCAGAACCTTAAAAAGTTTATAAAGGGCGAAGAGAGTCCAGACCCCTTCGAGAATCATGAACGGCACGGCGTTAAGTGAAACGGCGTAATAGGTCGAAAGCCCTCCCCCGGCAATGTTCAATATTATGTAAGAGAGGTCATCCTGGGTCAAGAACTTCAGGAGATTCAGAATAAATGCCAGCAGAAGCGCCATCATTCCGACAATGCCGAAAAGCAGGTTAAGCGATATCATATGCCGGGAGAATTAAATCAGTTGCGCCGCATATTTCAAGGACAAAAAAAGGCGGAATCGTTGTCGATTCCGCCAGATTCTCCAAAATGACGCCGTCAAAGGCGGTAGTTACCAGGAGAAGGCATAAGCCGGAGTGGTCGTAAGTCTCAACCCGACCGTGTCGACACCGTCGAGCACCGGCTGCACCTGGTAAATAATGAACCTCTCCCCTCCGTTGAGCCATCCGCCGCTGACAGTTGATTTGGGATTGTACATGATCCAGTTTCCGGTGGGACGCCAGGACCAGGCGCCGTTGGGTGTATTGACTATCGTTACCGGGTCATTAACACCTTTGTAGTTGGACGGAATATTGGAGAGGTCATCAAAAGGGTTATGCACCGCAATTGGCTGGCCATCGACAAACTGCTTTGCCGTATAAGTAGCCAGCGCCGATTCCAGGCTCGCAACCATATTACTGACCGCAGCAATTTCCGCTTCTTTTGTGACGGAAAAAAGTTTGGGAATGGCGATGGCGGCAAGGATGCCGAGCACCACTATTATCACCACCAACTCAATGAGAGTAAAACCGTGATTAGAATGACGTTTCATCATATCTATCCCCTCCCGGGATTCAATGTTTTAGATGTTCAATTTAAGATAGAGGTTGCAATCACTTAATATTTTCGGAAATAATCTGAATTGCTTGAATTGATAGAATGGCCGAAAAACCGCCGCTGTGCAAAAATTGCACAGCGGCAAACATCTTCTAAAAAGTTCTTACCGGCTGTGCCGCTTCGACCTGCCGCAAAATCTCCCCGGTGGTTGAAACGTACGCGAAACCAAAAGCCAGGTTTAATAGTGACGCCAAATGCATCTCTTCGGTCACGCTACCGGTCGCGTCGGCCAGAAAGAACACCCGATAGTCGCGGTAGTAGGCATCCCGCGCCGTTGATTCGCAGCACATATTAGTCATAATTCCGGTTATCACCAGGTCCTCGATTTTGAGACATCGAAGGATGGTTTCGAGGTCGGTATTGTAGAAAGCGGAATAGCGATGTTTGAGAATTACTTTTTCATTTTTAAGTGGCGCAATTTCATCGGCAACCTCACTTTCGGGCGTTCCCTCAAGGCAGGCTCCTTCCCACCACCATTTCATAATACCGGCATCGATGAAATCCGGATGATGAACATGCCGGGTATAGATTATCGGTCGCCCGGCGGCGCGAAATGCCGCGAGCAGGCGCTGTATGTTGGGAATGATCGCCGGACCGCCGGCGGTGAATGTAGGCGACGAAGGCTCAAGGAAAAATTTCTGCATATCGATTACCATCAGGGCGGCGCGCTCCATAACCAGTGACATTCTGTGGGTATTGAAGTCGGTTATCTTCTTTAGCCAATCATCGGCCTTGAGATTGAGGTTCTCTCGGTTGACATATAAATCCATGCTGAAATCCTCCTGCAAATTCCTGTGATTGTTCTGAATGATAAAATAATACGGATAATAATCAGAGGCGCCAAGCGTTTTCTGCCAGACAGAGCTGCACGAAATTATCCGGGATTCCGAAAATGATAGAAATCGGCGACCGACAAATCATGAATCGGCTACTGTATTCCTTCCCACGGCAGATAAATCCTGTCAACACAAGCAGAGCCCGAAACTCCGGGACTCAAATCGACCTGAAATTCGATTATCTCCCTATTGCCATACAGGGAGTAATACTTGCGATTATCAATTCTGACTGTCCACAAACCGGGCGGCAGTGTTGTAATTCGATAATACATATTATATAGACAGAGACAATCACATCCGCCGGATTCCCCAAGCGACTCGAATTCCAGAATATCAATTATATGATCATAGGAATCAAAATAAGCATAAAGTGAATCGGGACAGCAATTGAACAGGTCATTAAGATGCTCTATTGTCAGGACGGAATCGGCGCTATAACTGTAAAGGACGCAGTCTTCCGTATAAACAGAATCCATCGTCTCCGAGGTAAGGCATCCTTCGCGCGAGAGCAGTCGTCCCTCCGGACGAGTTCCATAGAGAATCCAGGGGTATGCATCTCGGTAGACACAAAGGCTGCCGCTGGGATTCTCATTCAAATCGACTGTCGTGCTCAAGAGACTGTCGGCTACATATCGTTCGTCAATTCTGATAAAGTAGACTCCCGGTGGAATGGCGCTGATTTCATATTGAACGTCGAACAGGCAAAGGCAGGCGCAGGGACCCCATTCCCCGAAGATTTCCGCTTCGGTGATGATTATGGTGTCACCGGAGATGTAAAATGAAGCATCCGGCTCGGCACAGCAGTTGAAACAGCCATTTTGGTGTCTGATTCTGAGCGTATAACCGTTGACATATTCCCACTGCAGGCAGTCCTCGGTTGCCGTCGCCTCCGCCGCTTTATAATACGATTTGCACCCTGAATCTGAT
>DYGG01000033.1:28747-34315 GCA_020724775.1 Ignavibacterium sp.
GACGACGAGCAAGTGGGGGATGATCCCTCCTTGTAAAGAAAACTCAGCAGGAAAATCGGGTCAAGGATATTGATAGACTGTGACTGGTTGACATCACACAAGGCAAGGTTTTCCGGACAGGCCCCGTTCTTGTACAGATAACTGATAATAAAGGTAATATCGTTCATGTTGATAATCTGATCACCATTGATATCGCCGCAAATCCCAGCCATAGAACTCACTGGAAATGTCAGAATAGATGCTACTAAGATGAAAAGTGCCGGACTGCCGGAAAAACCGAGAAAGCCTTTCGGATTCCGTCGAGAAACCATTTGGTACCTCACTTTCAAGATTATTTCTAAATCTGGATTGCTATGGCGGGAAGTCGCACTATATTATAATATATTTTCCGACCTATATTTTGTCAATGTTAACTTCAGATCTGGACGCAACTTCTGCCCTTTACTGCCGCCTCTTTTGGCACAGATTCCATCCGGCGCCCCCTATTGCAAAGAGTCGCTGGAGGAGTTATATTCGCTTAATTGAAAAGAAGATAACTGGAAGGGTGATATCGTGAAAATCACGGAAGCGCTTCAGCACGCAATAAAGGCGGAACGACAGGGGCATGATTTCTACATGATGGCGGCTCATTCGACAGAGGATGCCAAAGGACGAAAAGTCTTCGAAACACTGGCGGCCGAAGAACTCGACCATATGCACTTTCTTCACGGACAGTTTGAGGCTATATCCCGTTCCGGAAAGCCCGACCCGCAACTCAAACTTGGGGCAAGGCTTGACTTGCAGGGGGCATTCCCGATATTTTCGGAAGGGATAAAAGCCCGGATACACGGCGCCCACTACGAGATGACCGCGCTCTCAATCGGTATTCAACTGGAACTTGACGCCATGAATTTCTACAAAGGCGAGGCAGACGCCAACCAAGACCCGATTATAAAAGGATTCTTCCTGGAACTGGCGGAATGGGAGCGTGGACATTATCAGGCGCTTCTTCGCCAAGAATCCTCCCTTAAGGAAGACTACTGGTCCGATGCCGGGTTTGCCCCGTTCTGAAATAGTGGCGGGCGGTCGGACCTCGATAATCTGATTGACAGAGGACTCTTAGGGGCGATATTCTAATAAAGAGATTTTGTATCCATATTCATTCCGCGGAGAAAGATATGAACGAACTCGAATTTTTGCGACATATGTTAGCAACACTGGCGTATCGAGCGGCCAAAGCAATGCGGGGGGCGACTGAGAAATATCCCGCTTTTAGACCGGGACCGACCACCCGCACACCGTTGGAAATCGTGGCGCATATGGGGGATTTGCTCGACTGGTCACTCACATTGATTCGGGGGCAGGGAAAGTGGGTGGCATCGGAGCCGCGGGACTGGGAAAGCGAAAAGTCTCGGTTCTTCGCCAGCCTGAAACGGCTTGATGACGCTCTTGCCTCTGGCGAAACGATTAAGATTGAAATGAAAAGGCTCTTTCAGGGTCCGGTTGCCGATGCTTTTACACATACCGGTCAACTGGCGATGCTTCGACGGATGAATGGCAACCCGATGAAAGGGGAAAGTTACGCCCGCGCCGACATTGTCGCCGGCCGGGTCGGTTTCGAGCAGCCCCTCGCAGATCCGAAGTACGAGTTTGATTGAGAATGCAAATCTATGAATCACCCAATCGCAACTTCACGAAGGTGTTTTGCGGCCTCTTCCGGCGCGACCGTGTTGATATATATCCCGGAGCCGATTTCAAATCCTGCGGCGGTTGAGATTTTCGGAATGATAATCATGTACCAGTGGAGGTGGCGAGTATCCTCATCTCCTATCGGAGAGGAACGGATTATATAATTGTAATCCGGGTCACCCAGAAATGTGTAAATTTTTAGAAGAATCTGATGAAGGACTACGGCCAATTCGGCAATGTCGTCATCGCTTGCCGAAAGAAAACTGGCCTGATGCTTTTTCGGATAAATCCTGGTCTCAAAGGGAGACCGGGACGCAAAGGGGCAAAAGACTACGAATCGCGGCGATTCAATTATAACCCGTTCTTTTTGGTTAAGCTCTTCCTTATATAAATCACAATAAACACAGGAACCATGTTTGTCATAATATAAGACCGCCTGTTCCAACGGGTACCGTACATGGGGCGGAACAATGGGCGTGGCAATCAACTGCGAATGCGGATGCTCCAATGATGTGCCGGCCCTGGGTCCATGGTTCCGGAATATTGTTACCAGATTAATATTCTCATTCTTTGATACTTCGCTCTGTCGCTCTCTATAGGCGTGAAGGATATCTGTTACTTCATCAATAGACATGGTGGCGATAGTCTTATTATGCAAGGAGTTTTCAATGATGACCTCGGCGATTCCGAATCCATCGGCGGATAGGAATGCCCCAACCGGGTGGCGTATAGCAGACTTGTTTGGTGACAATGCCGCGAACCTATTGGGGACTACCCTCAATTTCCAACTTCCAGCGTGAGACATCTGTAAGACCGCCGGAGGTGTATCCTTTTCATTCCCGGGGCAAAAGGGACAATTCTCACTGAAAGACGGCATAGGTTGTCGTTTGCCAATTTCTTTGGCAAGGTCGGACGGCCGCTTTCCTCGCTCCGGCGCGATGATTACCCACTCTTTAGTGGCCATATTTTGACGGAATTCCGACATGGCTTTCTCCTATAACCGAGTTAGAAGGCATAAAGTGGGCACAGGATGTTTGAAGTCAAGGCAAATCTTGTTGTGCTTTCCAGTTGACGGCGCGAGCGCGGGGCTCGATGACATACGAAAAGTCGAATAACAAAAAAACCTCCTTTACAAGAAGGTCTTGCTTTACTTCCGCCGGCGGGAACCTGCTTTGCTATCCTACCGATATAATACGCGGTAGATATGTACCGGTCTTTCTTAGAGAATCATTGCCTTTATATCAAAAATATCATTATAATTTTCGATAGTAAAGAGTATAACAAATAAATCGAGGAAGGAGATGACAATGTCCAGATTTGACCTGAGAAGTTCGACCGGCGCGCGGTTGACTATAATTGTGATCCTCACCTTTCTCCTGGTGCTGCCGTCATTCATGATTATGGTTCTAATTTCGGAGCGACAACAGAGAAGAAATTCCGTGGCGGATGAAATCAGCAGCAACTGGGGTTCCCGGCAGACCGTAATCGGACCGGTTTTAAGCATACCGGTGAAAGAGCCCATCACCACAAAAGAAGGTGAAAAGACTGGTTTTTCGTATTATGCCCACTTCCTTCCGGAGAGGCTGGAAATCAATGGTGTCATTCAGCCGGAAGTCAGGAATAGAAGCATATATGATGTCATTGTCTATAAAGGTGAGATTTCCCTTTCGGCCGTTTTCAAAATTCCGAAGATAGAAGGATTGTCAATCAATAAGGATGACCTCTTGATTGACCAGGCGGCGGTATCATTGGGGATTTCCGACATGAAAGGGGTGAATGAGGCAATACGGTTTGACTGGAATGGAGAGTCTATCGAAGCTAATCCGGGAATCCCCAGCAATGACATTTTTGCATCGGGGGTGAATATCCCGGTCAGAATTGGTGCCCTGAAAACGACCGAAGAACTGATGCTGGAATCTCTACAGGGTATGAAAGCGCCGGCCAGAATCTGGGCCGAGGGAACTGAATACAATTTCAAGACAAATTTGAAATTGAACGGGAGCTTCGAACTTCTTTTTGCGCCGATCGGGAAAGAGACGCAACTTCATTTGTCGTCAGAATGGCCGAATCCGAGCTTCACAGGCGCTTATCTTCCGACCGGACGAAAACTGGATGAAAGCGGATTCGAAGCCGACTGGCGAGTCTTCCATATCAGCCGTGATTTTCCCCAGCAATGGGTCGGGGCGCGATATGACGTGAATAAATCTTCATTTGGCGTCAATCTCCTCCTCTCGGTCGACCAGTATCAACAGACCATGCGCACCGTGAAATACGCCATTATGTTTATTGCTCTGACTTTTCTGACATTTTTTGTCATCGAAATTCGCAGCGCCCGGCCGATTCACCCGATTCAGTATCTTCTGGTCGGGCTGGCGCTTCTGATTTTCTATACTTTGCTCTTGTCTCTCTCGGAATATATCGCCTTCGGATACGCCTATCTCATCGCCAGCATTGCCATCATTGCTATGATATCGTTCTATTCGCGCAGTTTCCTGGGCGAACGATACCAGCCGGCAATTGTGGCGCTGATTATGGGTATCCTGTACGGATACTTATATATAGTCTTGCAGTTGCAGGATTATGCATTATTGATGGGCAGTATAATTCTCTTTATCGCGCTGGCGGCGCTGATGTTTCTGACACGGAAGATTGACTGGTTCGGAACGCTGGAGCAGAAGAAGTAGAATAGTAGGGCAGGAGCCCTGCGCTCCTGCCGTTTTCAATCGATGGTTTGTAGCCCTATTGTATGAACTCACCCGTTGGGTGAGCCACCAAGGCCCGAAATCCGCCTGCCACGGACGGTTTCGATGATCGCCGTCAGATTTTGTAGGGCACGAGCCTTCTTGGCCACTCCGGTGCGGCTCGTGCCATTTTCGACCCGCGGAGCGGAACGAACGCCGCTTACCACAATGAATCCACCATTACTGGTGGATTCTGGCAGGAGCGCAGGGCCCCTGCCCTACATAGAGATTCCTTCTACTCCCCAAATTCACCCTCAATGTTGACCCCTTCCCGTAACCCCCAATCGACGGAGTAGGATCCTCTTTTGAGATAATCACCGAAAGAAGAATGAATGTATTCTGATGGTATTTCGACCAAACCATGTTTTACGGGATTGTAATGAATGTAATCAAGATGTCTATTGAGGTCGTTTTCATCTCTCAAGACATGGTCCCAGAAACGCCGTTGCCAGACTTTTCCGCCTTGCAGTCCGGCTGCATTTCTATAATTGGCGGAGAACGACATCTTAATTGTCTGCATTATTGTCGATATGCTGGTTTCATTTGTACTGATAATGGCATGGAAGTGATCAGGGAGAATAATCCATGCCGGTATCAGAAAATTCAATCGGGTTTGGGCGGTGTTAAATGCGGACAAGAGTAGATGGGAGTGGGAAAGGAGAATCGGCATACGATTGTGAGTTACTGATGTAACAAAGAAGCAGTGATTGGTTACAATTGGGCGCAGTAGTTTGCTCATAGATATTGTCTCCTCAAGCAGATATCTATGCAGTCAGACTGTCAGATCATGTCAGTCAGAATTCGGGTTGGTGGATGTTTTTTGTAGGGCAGGAGCCCTGCGCTCCTGCCATAATCGACCCGCCGCGGCGGGTCGATTCAACACAAGTAGGTCGGGTTCCGATGTCCCGCCTACCGGTGTGACGCAACGGATGCGGGACGAGAAACCCGACACCCTTCTTCCCTTGCGGCATCTCTTTCATTCTCCCCCTGGCGAAGCGTGACCTGCCGCTATCTCGAATGACAGAAAAGTCGGGTTTTTCGTCCTCATACAACCGAGAACCGTCGCGATTCGGACTCAGAACCCGACCTACATCCTACATCCTAGCGGCGCTGATGTTTCTGACACGGAAGATTGACTGGTTCGGAACGCTGGAGCAGA
>DYGG01000033.1:34415-37627 GCA_020724775.1 Ignavibacterium sp.
AGAAGTAGAATAGTAGGGCAGGAGCCCCCGCCTGCGGCGGATGGTTTCGACGATTGCCATCAGTCCGCCAAGGCGGACTGATGGCGGGAAAGTCAACGCGGTCTCATTGGCAGTAGGTACTCAAGTAATTTCAAAGCTCCATCGACATTCTCTGGATCACGAGGATACTTTTTCGCGGGATTGCGAAGATTCAGGTATGCAGCCGGCCAAGAAGAGAATTCATTGCTAACTCTATCCCGAATAAAGGCTTTGTAGCAATAACCATTTGAAGATATGATTGCGTCGCATTTTGGAAAATGCTTAGAATAGGTGCTCGCCTGAGAAAATGCATAGTCAAGACCCTGGCTAAGACCTTTACTTTCTACCAAAATGCAGCAATCTTCGATATTAGCATTACCATTAAGCGCTCGATGATATGGTCGGCTGAAACATGCGATATCTACCCTCCCTTTCGGCACCGCAAGTTCAATCTTCAATTGCTGCTCAGACCAGCCAAGTGCCAGCAGGAACGGTATAATTAGGAAGGTTCTGGTTTCGTGTTCTCGAATATCTTCCCACGATTGCTGATAATAGTAGTCAGATAACAACCTGATCTTCTTAATCGTGTTAGACATCCGGTCCGCAGATGATGGGCTAAGACCGAATTTAATCAAGTGTCTAAGCATCTCGTTCTCAGACAGCTCTTCGACTGCTCTTGGCAATTCTTTCGGTTTGACCCTTCTTGAGGAACTAATTATGCGATCCGCTTCAGCTTTTATCTCTTGAAGGTTGATTCCCTCTATAGTGGTTCGAGTAAGACCAGTGACATTGACTGCAGATTCAGGGCTGTACCAATTAACATAACAGTACGCCGGCAACTCCCAGCCATCATAATCAAGCAGCCACTTCATTTTTGGATCACGATATGCATCTCGATTATGGTCTGAATCTCGCTCTACTACTTTACCGGCGGCCTTAATGTTACTCATTCCGATTTTCAGGACCATTATGTCTCCGGGCTGCACCAGATTTTTCATAACACTTTCATTGTGCTCCCCACCCACAAAAGCCATTCCGAATCTCAGGAAATCATCACTGTAATCACGACTTTGGGACCCAGCAGCGACCTGCCAATAATTCATATAGTCTTTCCTTTCTCCTCCGCCGTCAGGAGTCTCTCCTGACGGAATCTATCTTATTAAAAACAAATTATGACCAATGCAATCGCACCCGCGCTTGGCCCGCTTATCTATCTAATAAAAGACAGCCAAAGTGCTACGACAGATGCTCCGCCCATAGCTCCATCTATCTCTTTCTTGACATCAGAGATAGTTCCAATCTTGCGATTCTGCGCATCATAGATGTCAATCCCTCGAAGTGAGCCAACTTTGCGGCTGGCACTATCGAATATGTCACTACCCTTAACAGAGGCTACTTTTCGGTTCGAAGAATCAAAGATATCATTGCCTCGTACATATCCTATCTTACGATTGCTTCTGTCATATAAGGTATCACCCGACATTTTGAAATCTGCCATGCCTAAAACCTCCTTACTTTTTTGCGCCGTCAGGATTCTCCCTTGACGGAATCTTCCTCCGCCGTCAGGAGTCTCTCCTGACGGAATCTTTGTCTCGCCGTCAGGAGTCTCTCCTGACGGAATCTTCATTATTATCTTCTAAACTTCTCCAATCCACGTCAACTTCTATCTCAACCTCATCAAATCCGGCATAATTGCGTGCGCTCGAATGATGATATCGGAGGGGGTCACGCGCCAGGCAACGTCTTACTGGATTATGATGTATATACTCAAGTTTTTGCCGCAAGATATCAACATCGGTAATTGTAAGGCAATCGAATCGAGGTTTCCAGACGCGACAATCGGCGGAGGATTCATCGGCAGCGAATAAGGCGAGCGACTCCAGCAGTTTCCTGTTGCTAGTTCCTTCGAGATATTTGACAATCTCGTGGGATGTGAATCTCTTAATATTTCCCACAATCTTTGAAATGGAGTAGCCTTGTCCGACATTGGCAATTAAATGAAAATGATTTGGCATTATCACATATCCGATTATTGTGAAATCGCCTCGAGATTGACAGAACCTGAAACTCTTCAGTAATATATTACGGCATTCGTCAATATCAAACAGCTTTATAAAGCCGACTATGGTTGAGGTAACGAAATAGAGATTGCCAGATTTTTCAAAGATCTGTCGTTCGCGACTGCGCATAGCACTCCTCTTTTTCCGTCAGGAGTCCCGTATAATACGGGACTGACGGCGGGGCATTGCGGTCCTATTGTTCCATGGATGAGAAATTATGGGTGGGCACTGACAGATGATGTCAGTCTTTTTGGGCTTGCGCTTAATTTCCGTCAGGAGAGACTCCTGACGGCGGGTGTAAAGAATCGGCCATTCAATGGCCGATTGACGTGGGCTGAGATTATCCACGCCGCAGAGCAGAACGAAGACGGCACGAGCGGGGGCCACTGCCACAGGATGCTAGATCTGTCTTAAGGGGCAATATCACGCAAGTGGTGATGGAAGTTCATCGTCTGGGAGATCTGCCTGTTGGCCTCCAAAAGTCGCATAAAAGTGTTTTATGTCTTCGGGTGACAGCTTTCTGTTTCTCCACTGCCACCAAGGCTGAATATCTCGCCTAACTGCCGGGATAGCCTCCCTAAGCTTCTTAATCGGATTGCCGCGTCTGGGATCAACTGCACACGACACTGCAATGTCTAAGTCCTTCGCTGCCTTCTTGTCGGCATATATCCAGATTCGTGCCAAGGCCGAATTAAATGCGTTTTCGTCCTCCTTCTTCTGAGCGAATATGGCTCTCAGGAAAATCGGCAGGACCTCACCGTAGAAATTTAGTTTGTGCTCCCGCATCAGTTTTGATGTTCCCAGTACGTACCCAAGAAACGCAGAAATAACTGCAACAAATATCGTACTTATAACAGTGATAACTGGCAATAGTGAACTTCCCAATTCATTCATGGTCAGTTTCCTCCCCATTTGTGATTCGTGCGCTTTGAATCTCTAATATTTATTAGAGAGAACATATAAAGCAAGAGAGAATCTCTTTGCGAAAGTTTCTTCTTTCCCCGCCGTCAGGAGTCCCTCCTGTCGGAATCTTCATTGTTCCAAGCATATCCTAACAAAAAAACCCTCTTCTTCAAGAGGGTCAGGGTGTTGACAAAATGGTCGACGCCCTTTTTTTATTTTGCCATTTTTGGG
>DYGG01000034.1 GCA_020724775.1 Ignavibacterium sp.
ATCAAAATCAGGATATGCTTATTAATCAATTTACACAACCTTCTTGACAGAATCAGACGGCGTTGCCCCTTTCTCTCTCCTTGACAGAGGCATATTTACCTCGTTAATTATGCCCGGCTAAAGCCGAAAAAGATACTGAGTTGAATTATGCAGCCACGGTAGCTCAGCTGGTAGAGCAGCTGATTCGTAATCAGCAGGTCAGCGGTTCGATCCCGCTCCGTGGCTCTTGTTTATCTTCAAATCAAAAAGGCTGGAGCCGCGCCCCAGCCTGACGTTCGGCATATCGTCAACTTCAAAGTTTGTTAATGTTGATATTCCCCGCCGAGGTTCTCAAAAATATCTCCGGGCCTCCGCCATTGATCTCTCCCCGTAACTCGTGACTGACATATTTGCCTCGAACTTTCAGCGGAAAATCGCTTTTTATTTTCCCGGCGCTTGTTTCCGCATCGATATTTGCCTTGATGGTCTCCGACAGGTAAACCGTCACACTCCCTCCTGACGTCGTCAGACGGCAAGGTGAACTTGGCTGCTCCAATATTTCCGCCGTGACACTTCCACCTGAGGTTGAGGCATCTATCGAACCGCGGACTTCCTCCACATTGATACTTCCGCCGCTGGTGCGGGCATAGACGTCTCCGGTTACTCTTTCCATATTGATGCTTCCCCCGGAGGTCTTTATATCTATCTCCCCGTCGCATTCACGAAGGCTTATACTCCCTCCCGAGGTTCTCCCCCTTATATCCCCCTTTGCTCCTGTGAAATTGAGGCTTCCCCCTGATGTCTCCACTTCTATTGTCCCCTCAATATCGGAAACGGCAATTCCCCCGCCGCCGGTATGAATATCCAGGTCGAATTTTTCCGGGACTCTGATGTAATACTCTACCTGAAGCCGATTGCGGCGATTCTGAAACAGTTTGAAATCGTCATCATCGTATTCACTGTTAATGGCAACCCTGTTTCCATCCTGATTGAAATCGACATGGAAGCGGTCCATTATCTCCCGCGCTTTGGCGCTGTTATCAGTTTCCGCCACCAGCATAATACTAACTTCCACTTTGTCGCCCGTACCGGCTCTTACCTGAACCGAACCTAACTCCGACTCAACCACCAGAATTCCACCTGGCTTTACGGGGAAATCTCTCTTTATAGTATCTTCGATGTCGGCGCGTACACCCGTTGCCGTCAAAATAAGCCCTCCTCCCAGAACCAGAACAACCAATAATTGATTTAATTTCACGGAATCTTCCTCATATTCATCTTTATTCTTTCTTTACGACATCCCCGTCAAAAAGTTGCCAGGCCCTTTCTTGTATCCGGCAAAAACTCTGCATTTTTGTTTTTCGCCGCTGCAGTTTTGAGGCTTGAAACTTTCGAGAAAATTGACCATAATAGAATGCGAAGGACAACGTTTTTTCTTCGGAGGTTAGATGATTGAGTATAGATTGGCAAGTTCTGATGATGATATAGCCCTTGCCCGAACCCTTTTCACAGAATACGGTCGTTCCCTCAATTTCAGCCTCTGTTTCCAGGATTTCGACCGCGAACTTGCTTCCCTTCCCGGCGAGTACTCCCCGCCTTACGGGAGACTGATACTGGTCTTTCACCTTCAGAATTCGGTGGGATGTGTCGCCCTCCGCAAAATCGACCCGCAAGTTTGTGAAATGAAACGGCTGTATGTTCGACCGGAATTTCGGGGGGAGGGTTTTGGTCGCGCTCTTGCCGAAACCGCGATGGAGGAAGCCAAGAAAATCGGCTACCGCTTTATGCGTCTGGACACCGTTCCCGAAATGAAAGAAGCCATTTCACTTTACGAATCTATTGGATTCAAAAAAATTCCCCCCTATCGGGAGAATCCTGTCCCTGGCGCCATCTTTATGGAGATTGACCTGGCCGACTTCGAGTGAGGCAGATTCAATCTCGGCAAAAATACACCCCCGGACCGTCTATGCCGGTCACGGGGGTTTCAGTTTGGACGGAGCAACGCCGTGCTACCGATTTAACACGAAGGTTGAGCCCCTCCCTTGAAGAGAAAATTAATCAAGAAAGTTGCATCCAGAATGTTAATCGACCCATTATTGTTAGCATCGGCCGAAATCAACGGATCCGGAGCCAGTCCACTCTTGAACAGATAAGCAATTATGAATGTAGCATCTAATATGTTAATACTACCGTTGCCGTTGGCGTCCCCGCAGATATAATCGCAGACATCTCCTACGCCGTTGCTATTGCTGTCCTCTTGTAACGGGTTTGGCACATCGGGACAATTGTCGCAGAGATTCCCTACTCCGTCAGCGTCATTATCGGCCTGGTCAACATTAGCAAGGGCCGGGCAATTGTCGCAGGCGTCACCATGGCCATCGCTGTCGGAATCGGTCTGAGAAACATTGCTCTGATTGACGCAGTTGTCGCAGGCGTCGCCGTGCCCGTCGGAATCGGCATCCTCCTGACCGGCATTTGCGACCGCCGGGCAGTTATCCGCAAAGTCAGGGACACCATCAGAATCAGCATCCGGATAGGGATAAATCTCATAATCTATTATCCGCAGGGCATGATTGTTTGGTCCCTTCAAGCCCGGAGCATGATATTCGTAAATGATTTTGGCAAAATAGCCGTCAGATTCGGCAATATCGACCGAGCGATAATCACTAATAACGCTGTCGCCGATCAGGCTGACCTGCGTCGGCGTACTCCATGTTGACCCCGCGTCCTCCGTAATGGTCGCATAAAGAGCGCCATTCTTGACAAAGGTAACCAGGAATGTTTGCCCGGTGATACTCTGTATTCTCGGGAAGCGCTCCGGATCGGTTGTGGCAACGACCACTTCGGTGGTAAGATTCGCCATATCGCCGTCAGTCGTCCGCCAGCAGATCAGGTCTTTATCATCCGGCGTCGTCTCCGTATAATTTTCCGTGACCACCAGTACCGCGCCGTTATTTGCCGCAACCACCGGAAATTGTATGTCTGTCGAATCGTCTGTAATGAATACAAAACCGCCACCGAAGACTTCATCGGCCATATTGGCAAAATTGTCCTGACGGGCGAAAAGTTTCCAGATTCCATCGGAGGCGTCAAACCAGTCATAGACTGCGTAGGTCTTAGCCGCCGTTGGGTCGATATCGCAGGTTGTCGTACTGCAGCCGTCAAGCCCGCTGTACCAACTTATTGTCGCTTGCCCCACCGCGCTGGTCTGCCAGGTCAAATGCGGCGCATCTACCATATCTGGCGTTGTATAAGTGGTGCTATGCACAAAGGACATTATCCCCCATCGCCAACTCTCCTGACTGTCATCACAGGCAATATCCACACACTGCATATCATGCCAACCATACGAACTCCAATCCCAGTAACTCCCCTGGAAAGTATTCGGGTCGCCGCCGTTAACCATATTTATCAAGAAAGTCGGGGCGCCGTTGAAATACTCAACCGGAGGAACGACTGTTCCGTAAAATGATGTATCCATTCCGAAGTAATCAACGGAGGGATACTTGGCGGCCCCGCCAAAATTCCAAAACACGGCATCGCTCCAGGTGAAACCGTCATCCAGCGAACTCTGCCAGTAAACCCTCTGGGTTGTAATCATATTCTCATGTCCCAATACCAGCAGTCCCTTGTTATTATCCGCCAGCGCCGGGTGTGACATAACCGTGTCCAGGACTGGACGCAAAATAACCTGCAAATCATAATTTCCAGAAAGTCCGCCATATCCGTCTATTACAATGTAATAGGTGTTCCCGGCATATACCGGAAGGTCATATATGGCGCCCCTGACAGTCGGAGAGCAGGAATCGGAAAACTGACTGCAGCCGACTGATGTTAGCGTGTCATTTTCAAAGACGAAAATCTTGGTATGATACGATGATGCGCAGGTAATCAGGTCGAGTCGCTGATTTGCCGGCGGTGCGTAAGAGTAGACCACATCCGGCGCCGTTGAGGCATTGAAACATCTTACGTCATAGTCATGATTATATCCGGCCGTCGTCCCGGTAGCGGAATACGGCAGACTGCTAATTACCGTAGCGCTTGCGATATCCTCCCCGCCCTGCATAGCCTGGCTCATGGCCGGATTGGTCGGCTGTCCCTGGAAAACCCAGTCCTGCCCCGTCATCGTCAGGGTCTGTGGCGCTTGAAAAGACCTTTCAATCGACGCCGCTACTCCCTGCAACCTCTCCGCTGCCGCCCCTGTCGCCAGCGGCAATGCCAGAATCAATGCCGCCATCGATATCCATTTGCACTTTCTCATAATGCAACCTCCGCAAAAATGAGATTATAGGTTTATCTAAGAATCATTTATTTATCGCACAGAGCAGTAGATTTCGGCTTGAATGGGGATGAGAACCGGCCGAATCTAAGGGATATACTTTCCTCTTTTTTCCAATGTTTCATCTACTTTAGTCGGCGCAAACATTGCTCAGAATCCACCCTGTTAATTCGCGCTTTGGCGCGCCTGTCGTCCTAATCAGAAACATGCGGACTCCTGCTTGATGTACCAATCCTTACACTTTCCTGTCATAATGAGAGAATAAGGAAAGTCACTCCGCAGAATCCAGGGCAAGAAATCTTAATGAAGCGTCAAGCGAGAAAGGGGCTTCATTATTTATATCACAATAATAAAGTTAACGCCCTTTAAGATTATGTCAAGCATAATATTAGAGAAGACGACCTAGTTCGCAGAAATTGTCATTATCATCTGCCGGAGGCCGGACTCGAACCGGCACGCACCTGACGATGCAAGGGATTTTAAGTCCCTGGCGTCTACCAATTCCGCCACTCCGGCAATGATGGAGGAAATTAAGCGACTCTCACAACATAGTCAAGACTATATTCTGAATCTGAGGATGGCTCCCTGACCGAAATAGAAAACCACTCGTGTCTCAGTTTACGAGTGGTTACAAGGAAAATAGAAAATTATAGTAAGATTTTTTGCTTAAGGTCGATTCGCCTTTTCCCTTACGGAGCGATTCACCGCTCCGCAAGCCTGACACTCGAAACCGCTCTCCTTGCCATCAGCCTCAACCACATGGCGCATTAGTCGTCTGTCAGCCTGCCAGCATTTCTGGCAAATTGCCGTTCTGGTTTTGTCTCGCCGCAATGGGTCATGGGTTATCCAGAGAAGGCCGTCATGAAATTCCAGTTCCCCCGGCTGAAAACCATACAGTTCAAGCATTTCTTGAAGTTTCTGTCGTAAGACGCTATTGTCTTTCATCATATCCGCCGTCTTTTTCTTCAGTTCTGCCACCTCCGCTTGCAGCGTCTCATACTCATGTATCAGGCTGTATAGTTGCTCTGCCTGGGACGACTTTCCCCCTTCTCGTAATGCCTGCGAGGCACTTCTCAAAATATCGCTTACTGCCATCTCCCCTCGCTCCTTTATTTAACCGCCAGTTATAACTCACCGGCGGTCTGCAATTATGTCTGCTTTTCGTGTAGGACCCTGTCCAGAATCCCATTTACAAATGAAGCCGAATCGAGCGTGCTATATTTTTTTGCCAGTTCTATAGCCTCATTAATTGCCACCTTCAGCGGAATATCCGGCATATATTCCGCCTCGCAGATCGCCATTCGTAGAATATTTTTATCAACAATAGCGATGCGGTCGAGTGTCCAGTTTGTAGCCAAACGGATAATCTGATTGTCGGTCTTTTTCAGATTGTCGCATACCAGGTCATAGAGACGTTGACTGAACTCAATTCCATTTTCGTCGAGACCGCTCTTGTCGATAATAGACGCCCGTATCTCCTCCCTTGTCTGGCCTCCCTGCTCCAGAGCATACAATGCCTTTAATACATATTCTCGAGCCCGGTGGCGTGTGCTCATTTCTTTCCCATCTCACGATACAGGTTGGCCATTTCGATGGCGGTTTGCGCCGCATCCCACCCTTTGTTGCCCGCTTTGGTGCCGGCCCGCTCTATCGCCTGCTCCAACGTATCGGCCGTGATTATCCCGTAAATCACCGGCTGACCAGAATCAAGCGCCAGACGGGCTATCCCTTTTGAGGTCTCGTTCGCGATATAATCAAAGTGCGGCGTATCTCCCTTTATCACCGCCCCGAGGCATATCACCGCGTCATACTTCTTCGACTGTACCATCTTAGATGCCGCATACGGAATCTCAAACGACCCCGGCACCCAGGCCACCGCTATCATCTTCTCATCCGCCTGATGACGTTTCAGGCAATCTATCGCTCCCTCTAACAGTTTGGTCGTCAACAGGGAATTGAATCGGCTCACCACAATGCCGAATTTCAATCCGGAGCCATTCAGATTCCCGGCAATTTCTCTATACGACATAGCAACTCCTATATGATTGTTAACAAATGTCCCAGTTTATCGCGTTTTGTCTCCAGATATTTCAGATTATGCTTGGTCGGCGGCATCTGAATCGGCACCCGTCCGGTTATCGTCAATCCGTATCCTTCCAGACCGATTACTTTTCGGGGATTATTGGTTATTAGTCTTATTGATGTCAGTCCCAGGTCAACCAGAATCTGGGCGCCGATACCATAATCCCGAAGATCGGCCGCAAACCCCAGTTCATTGTTCGCCTCCACCGTATCTTTTCCCTGGTCCTGCAACTTGTAAGCCAGAATTTTATTAGCAAGACCAATTCCCCTTCCTTCTTGACGCATATACAGCAAGACTCCGGTCCCTTCCTGTTCAATCATTTCCAGAGCATGAGACAGTTGAGGACCGCAGTCGCAACGGGCCGAACCGAAGACGTCACCGGTCAAGCACTGTGAATGAACCCGCACCAGGACATCCTTTTTGCCGTCCACCTCTCCTTTTACCACGGCCAGATGATGATGCTCATCTATCTGTGAGCGGTACAGATGCAGTTTGAAATGCCCGTAGCGCGTTGGAAAATCAACGACAGTAATTTTCTCAATAAGTTTCTCCGTTCGCCTGCGATACTCAATCAAATCCTTAACCGTTATCAGCCGCAGGTTGAACTTGCGGGCGATTTCGTAGAGTTTCGGCACTCGCGCCATATTTCCGTCATCGTCCATGATTTCGCATAGAACCCCGACCGGTTTTAACCCGGCCAGTCGCGCCAGGTCAACTGCCGATTCAGTATGTCCCGCTCGAGAAAGTACCCCGCCATTCAGCGCCTGGATGGGGAAGATATGTCCCGGTCGGCATAGATCCTCCGGACGCGAATCATCCGAAGCCAGCACCTGAATCGTTCGCGCCCGGTCCGCCGCCGATATGCCGGTAGTCGTCCCTTTGCAGGCATCCACCGATACGGTGAATCTAGTACCATGCAGGGCGCTGTTGGTCTGCGACATTGGATGAAGTTTCAATTGGGCTATCCGCTGCTCTGTCAGCGGCGCACAGATTAGCCCCCGTCCATGCACCGCCAGGAAATTGACCGCCTCCGATGTCACTTTCTCGGCCGCCATGATAAAATCCCCTTCGTTCTCCCTGTCCTCATCATCAACCACAATAACCATCTTTCCCTGCCGAATATCTTCGATGGCATCCGGTATCGTATCAAACTTTATCATTATATCTCCACGGTTATGAATCACGGAGTCCAGCCGCTCTTTACCAGCATTTCCATGGTAACACCGGCTGAATTCTGATTATTCAATCTCTGAAGTATATATTTACCAATTAAATCAAATTCCAAATTAACCAATACCCCCTCTTCCCAACTGTCGGCCGTTGTCTCCCGGCGTGTGTGAGGTATTATATTGACATCAAGAAGATTTATTTTCACCCGGTTAATAGTCAGACTCACACCGTCAATCGCAATCGACCCTTTCTCGACAACCAGGTCCCTATACTTTTCCGGAAACCGCACGGCGATTTCCCGCTCGTTCCCCTTCGATGTCACCTTAACTATCTCTCCGGCGCAGTCAATATGCCCGCTTACCAGATGGCCCCCAAACCGTCCCTCGGCACTGACGGCCCGCTCAAGGTTAACCAGCCGGCCCGTCTTGTATCCACTGATGATGGTCGCCCTGACACTTTCCGGCGACACCTCCGCCCCAAACCCATCCCGCTCAAAGCGCGTGACTGTTAGGCAGCATCCATCAACCGCTATCGATTCCCCCAGAACGATTTTCTCCAGCGGTTTATTCGGCGCAATTGCCATAGTCAGGTATTCTTCTGTCCGACCGATGCGCCGTATCCGTCCCACCGTCTCGATTATTCCTGTGAACATTATCTCCTCACCGGATAACCTGAAAAAAGCAAGTCGCCTCCGCAGATTGCGAAGTTTGGGCTTCGGTACTTTATACTTTCGCGCAGTTTTCGAACGCCTATATCACCGACACTGTCAATCCCGTGCCCGATGGTCATAGGTGCAATGACTACAAAATGTTTATCCACCAATTGCTCTTTGAGAAATGAAGTGGCCAGACGCCCGCCTCCTTCCACCAGCAGAGATGATATCTGAAAATCTCCGGCACGCTTCAATACTTCCTTTAGAACTACACCGGTTCGGCCACTTTTCATTCGCCAGACTATCAAGTCTTTGCTTCGCAGTCTCGCTAATCCTTCCTCTCCGGTCACAACAATCGTTTTCCCGTCCTGATTATTCGCAAATAGATGTAACGATGGCGAGTATCTTATGTTCCTTGCGATGATTATCCGATACGGACTCCGACCAGCCACCATGCGCACGGTCAATTGTGGGTTATCGGCGCGAAGAGTCCCCGCCCCTATTGCCACGGCATCGACATCCGCCCTTAGTTGATGCGCAAACCGGCGCGCCGTCTCTCCGGAAATCCCGCGTGAATCTCCGGTAATTGTGGCGATTCTCCCGTCTAACGATTGTGCCGTTTTTAGTATGACAAAGGGAAGACCTGTACGGATGTATTTTAGATAGACTTCGTTCAGTTCATCTGCCTGCTCAGCCAATACCCCGGAACGAACCGTCACCCCTGCTTTCTTTAATAATCTTGCTCCCTGTCCGTTGACACGCCGATTGGGGTCGGTAATGGCATAAACCACTTCTTTAAGTCCCGCCTCTAAGATAGCATCAGTACAAGGATTAGTGCGACCATAGTGACAGCACGGCTCCAGATTTACATAGAGCGTACCGCCCCGGGCGTTTTCTCTGGCAGAGCGCAGCGCTTCAATTTCGGCATGAGCCCCACCGACTCTCTTATGATATCCTTGGCCGACAATCTTCCCTTTATTGACAATTACCGCCCCTACCAGCGGATTTGGTGAAGTCGCCCCCTGTCCCCGGCGCGCTAAATCCAGCGCCTTTCGCATGAATCTTTCATCGGCCCTTTCGGCCATAAAAAATCCCCAATTTATATCGGGGCGTAGAGATAGGATGCAACTATAGCATCGCGCTCTTCTTCCATCCGGACTTTACCGTCGGTACCGGAGTTTCATCGGTTCAGTCCCGCCTTAGCGGGAGTCGCGGACTCTCACCGCCGATCGAGGAATTTCACCTCACCCCGAAGAATTTCCAATAATATATACTGCCGCTGTGGAAAAGCAATAGTAAAAATCTCGTGATTAGCAAGCCCCGTCATGTATGGTCGCCAGACTTAGGATTATAGCGCTACAAAGCCCGGCTGCGCCCCAGAAGGTTATCCGTTGTTTCCACAATCGATTCCCGTGTAAACGGCGGCGTTATCAGGCTGTCCACCCCGCGCGACATCAGCTCCTGGATGCTGGCGCCGAAATCCCGCTTACTAACCAGAATCGCTTTAACCTTATGGTCAAAACTTTTAATTCGCGCCAGAAAATCGAGGTCAAATCCGCCGTTGCGGTCGTAGTCGATAATCAGCAAATCAAACTTCTGAGCGGCCGACATACGAATCGCTTCCTGGCTGTCGTCAACTGAGGTCGCGTCATATAGAGATTGCGTCAGCGCCTCGGTCAGTTCTCCTCGGAATGGCGAGGAATCGCTGATTATCAGGATTCGTTTTTTTCGGGCGGTACCGGCGTTTCCCTCGACGTTTTCGGCAATGATACCGGAAGATCTTTGAGGCTCGGCCAATGGAAGTCTTATCGTAAAGGTCGTTCCCTTTTGAGGAATAGACTCCACTTTGAGTTGCCCTCCATGTTCTTTGATTATCCGTTGCGTAATCGCAAGCCCCAAGCCGGTTCCCTTTTCTCCCTTGGTAGTGAAGAACGGCTCAAAAATCCTTTCCATCACTTCCCGCGGCATACCGATACCGGTATCGCTTATAGTCACGATAGCCTCTGTGTCTTTACTTCTTGAGCGAACCGCTATTTCTCCGCCTTCTGGAATGGCATCCAGCGCGTTAAGAAGAATATTGGTGAACACCTCGCGAAGTTCCGACTGGTCCGCCAGGACTTTCATTTCCGGCTCCAGTTCCTTGGTGAGGACAACTTTCTGCCCCTTCTCTTCGTTTATTCGACGCCAGCGCGGTTTAATCATCTCCAGGGTGTCCTCTATCAACGACTCCACGTCGGTCATTACCTTCTTCTGCTCCCGCTTCTGGCGGGAAAGTTGCCGCAGACGATTCAGAATCTCACCGGAATCGACCGCCGACTGCTCGATTATACGAAGGTCGTTTTCAATCTTCGCTTTTTTCTCGGGACTGAATTCTCCCTCCAGTCGATTTGCGATAATCTGGCTCCGTCCCAGAATGCCGCCAATAATGTTGTTCAAATCATGGAAGACGCCGCCGGCAAGTTCCCCAATCGTCCGCAGGTTCTCCAGAATAGTCATCTGGACATGCATCTCTTCCAGTTGCCTTATATAGACATCCATCGACCGTTTATTTTCAGCAATGACAAAAACCTTCCCCAGATAGTCTGCCAGAGTCTGGATAATATGCAGGTGACGCAGAAGATAATTATCGCTCATCGGGGAACCTGCCCCCAGAATTCCCAGGATATTGTCGCCATTCATAATCGGAACCAGAAGGGACGAGCGGACTCCTTCTTGGGACAACTGCTTTTCGATGCTGTTGGAAAAATTCACCGCCAGATTATCGCGAAAGTAATATCGCCCGGTCTCTATTACCTTTTCAAAGCCCGTCCCGGCAATTCGAAAATTGCTCAAACGGCCGTAACTTGAGGTGCCCGTTAGGATCGCCACACCTTCCATCTCCAGGCGATTCTCCAGTTGATAATATTTTCCGATTGACAGCCGGTTAACCGCCATAAATTCATTAAGAGTCGGCAGCAGAAACTCCATCAGGTCCTGACGTGAACGACCAGCGCTGTTAATGTCATTGACTATCGAGAAAATTCTTCTCCAGTCCGGCGTCTGGGCGAAATGTAATGGGCTTAAGCCGTTCAAAATATGCCGCAGACGCGAGAAGAAAAGGGCGACAGAGTAAGAGGTTATATTCGGTATCAATCCATTCAGGAGATATTCGGTATCACCGATTTTCCCTCCCAGCGCAAAGCGAACCCCCGGCGGCGCCGACAGTTCGGTGGCATACCCCGGAACCGAGCCGGAGGGGGCAAAGAGTCTGCCATCTTTGAGAGTCTGTCTAATCTCCTTAGCCGCATCCCCTTCGAGAACCGGAGGTGTTTCCTCGTAATGCCCAATCTGGCCCGCCATTCTTCGCAGGATGAATTGTTCTCCCGAACTGTAATAGAACGACGCCATGCCACCGCCCAGGAATTCCACCATCCAGCCGGGCAGGGAGCGGAGAAACTGGTCCGGTGAGCGCTCGGTTGAAACCTGCTGTAAAACCTGTAACGCAATCGCCTCACCACCGGCAAGACGGTCATTTATATCAAAAATCAGATTGAAATATTCCGATACCGAAAATTTGTCCAAAAACCTGTGCCACTCACCTTCAATCTGTTCGCGGCTTTCGCTAAGGACTCCCCCTACAACCACCCCCTCGACGCCAATCGGGTAAAATTTTCTCCCGTCAACCGATATCGGATCACTATATAACTCAAACTGTTTATATACCAGGTCTTCAAATACCTCAGGATAAATGGGGCTTTCCAGCATCTCTGTCGGGATATAGAGAAATCTCTCATCGTGGCTGTTAAGAATTTTGTCTGTGACTGAGTAGAATAAGCCGGGGAGAATTGTCGTCAGATACAGTTTTATCGATGAGTCAAAAGGGACGGTATCCCTCTTCAGTACCAGTTCTTCGTACTGGGCTTCACTGAGGATTTTTATTTTGTAACTCATATGCTCTCGCCTTAAATCCGGTTGTCTGCTCGCTCTATCGTTCGTTAATCAGCGAAATGAGCCGATTGGTGGAGTATTCCATCGCCTCCAGAATCTTCTGCGAATCCTCAGTTTTCTCAAATCCCCGTAATTTCAATAAATCGATTGACCCTTGAATTCGGGTCAGCGGCGTTTTCAGTTCCTGAAAAAAATCCCTGGTCGTGCCTGTTATCGGAGTGCCGCTATCCTGTTCGTTCTCGGGAAGCAACAGCGCTCGGCTCAATTGTGTCGATTTTATTCCCTGCGCCATAACGGCGGCGGCCGCCCGCGCAAAGGTCAACGCGGTAGCATCCAGAGGCGAACGGTTCCAGTTACGCATCTCCGCCATGGTGATTATTCCGTAAACCAGTCCGTTCACGGCAATTGGCATAATGATTGCCGACTGTACCTCTCCAAACGCCAAACCTTCCGCCTCAGCCGCATCCAACCGTGATTCGCCATCCTGCTGGTTTATCAGAAGTGGCCGGTTTTCTCTTATAACCAAGTAGTGCCACGGTATCAACTCCTGAGACAGGGCTACTTTGCTGTTTCTTATCCCCGGAAAGGGACGAGCCGTTTGAATCGCTTTTGTGATCAGGTGGTCTCGCTCTCTGTTTAGAATGCTAAGACGTATCATGGTCGTTCGCACATTTTCGAACAGAATCGGCGCCGCTTCCGCCAGGAATGAATCAATATCGGTGGCCGACTCCTGCACCTGGCAGAGCGAGCCGATGCCATTGAGAAATCTATCCCGGTCAAAGGAAACCATCCGCAAAAATTCCTCTTCCAGCGCCGGCGCCATTGCCGCCGCCAGCATTTCGCTCCGGTCCATCTCTTTAAACCCAAATCGTCCCGGCTGAGGATGCCCCAGTGTTATAATCCCGGTCAGACGTCCGTTACATACTATCGGAACGGCCATAATCGATTTTAGCCCGCAACTGGCTATCAAAATATCAACCTGCTCACTTGGCAATTTGGTTATATCGTTTATCACCAGGCTTCTCCGCTGACGAATAAGCGGCTCCAGATAATCTCTGTCTCTGACCGTCGTGGTCACTCCATTCTGAAGTATATTGCCGTTTATTCCAGCGATATAGCGGCGCAGGTCCCAGGCGCTTTTGTCCGGGACCGAAAGGATGAAGAATTCCGCTCCCACGGCACGATTAAACAGGGTATAAAATCCTCTGATAAGATTCTTCAGTTCAGTTCGATTCTTCACCAGCGCCCGCATTTGTCTGAGATATTCCAGCGATTCCTGGTCATACTGCGACTGCAGTCGCAGTCTTTTCAACTCTATGCCGGACACCAGGCGCTTTCCCAGAGCTTCCAGCAGCGCTTCTTCTCTCTCGTCACCTTTTCCCTTCTCCGCATCCCAGAGCATCAGAGCCCCTATGACCCCTTTGCCGGTTCTCAATTTTACGGCGCGAGCAGGATTTAATCTTTCAATCAAGGTTTGGGCATCAATTTCGGGGTTCTCTCCCAGAATTTCCTCGCATCTCAGTTTCAGATTTTCATCCATCCCCTCGCAACCAATAATCTGATTGCCTCGGCCATTCAATCGTACTATCGCCGCCGCCTTGAAACCGTCGTGCCCGCACAGCATTTGCGGGAGTTTGCGAATGAACTGCGTTATATCGGGATAACGTTCGGTCTCTTCGATGATTCTGCTGAGCCGTGCCATGCGACTCTTATCATTGGTTTCTTCCGTTCGCACTGTCTTCCGTGACGGCACCCAGATTGATATTCCGGCCAGCATCAAGGTGACTCCGGTCACCATTCCGATTACAAGAATCAATTCCAGGTAGACCGGTTCGGAAAGAAAAGGAATCGTTTCAAATAGATTCTGATTATGCGCCGATTGAATCAACGAGACCAGCGCCAGAGTCGCCAGACCTGACCGGGCATAATTGTAACTGGCTTTATTGTCGGAGAATATTTTTTCTCTCATTCTCACCAGCAAACCAAACAGCAACACGAATATGACTGTAAATAGCGAATCAAGAATGAACTGTGACACAGCCACGCTCCAGGCTCCAATTGTTTATTAGACAAAAAGTTATATTTACTCTATTTTTCGGCAATTTTGACAGTTTCATTAACATCTATTGCCCCTTCCCAACATGGTTGCCCTCCTCTTATCAGGGGATTCTCCCTACAATATTTCCTTCTCGCTCAAACCCGGAATGAACCGCCCTTGAGTTAATATCCACAAAGACAACAAGTTGTCGTCCCCCCAGGACACCGGCACACTGCTTGCTGAATTCTCCCGGAAATCTTCAGGTTGCGGCCTATCGCCGAACCTTTATCACCAGACCTAAACTCGCTTTGTGCGAGGGGGAGGATTAATGCTCAGGTTTCAAATTAATCTGCGTTTTTCTTTGATTCTTATCGCCCTTACTGCCTTATATGCAGGCTGCTCTGAGAATGACACTCTCTATTCAGGAAGAGGTTCCACTGACGCCGATATCTCCCGCTATTTTCCCTTGCAGACCGGAAAGGCTGTCGATTTTGTAATCAAAGACCAGTCAAATCAGAACCAGTTGAGGGAACGATTCCTGATTGGGAGTCCGGTGATTCTTATTGGACAACAAGGGTATCGCTGGCTCTCCTATGACTTAAGATACCCCACATACATCGATACTGGATTTATGCAAATTCGCAATAATGCCCTTTATTATTACGATACTCCTGTTTCTCTCCCGGAAAAACTGCTTGAGGCGCCGGTAGAAGTCGGTAAATCATGGCTTCGTTTCGACCCGACCGAACTTTCCCTTGGCGATACCAATAATTATATCGATGACCTGGGGGACGGCCAGAAAGACGAAGATTCGACCACTTTTCCCGGCGGCAACAATCACTCCGGCTCATTCGTCGGCAAGAACTATCCTACATTCGGCTCCAATTACTTTATCATCGCTGCCATTGAAGATATTCAACTGGAGGATGGCAATATCTATCGCAACTGCGTCTGTGTTGAAAACCGCTCCGGCAGTATGGTGAATCGCTACTGGTATGCCCCCGGCGCCGGGCTGGTCAGATATTCTATCGATGCTACTTCAACCACCTATCCGGGTGGACAGATAATCGGCGAAATCGCCGCCCCCGCAAACTTTTAATTGTAACAGCCAACTAAAATACAAACCGGGGAGCGGATAACCGCTTCCCGGCAGTCTTCTGCTTATGGCTTATCTTAATGGCTCGCCAATTTACTGAAATTGCGAAAGTGTACCTTGGCAACCTTTTCCAATGCCTTTTTTCCGTACTGTGCCACGAATACCACCGCCGCTTCATCGACCGGGGCTCCGGCGCCTTTTGGAATAGTCATTTTGTATTCCGATGACAACCGCTGCAGATATCTTACAAACTGCGCCCGCGCCAGAATCGATGCTGCCGCCACCTGCGGCAAAGCCTCGGCCCGGACCTGCTGCCGCACCGGAATCTGCTTCCCCTTCTCCATCAGCGCCTTCTCAATATATTCGGTTTTGCCGAATTTGTCAGAGACCACTTGCACAATCACTTCTTTTTCCGCCAGATTCTCAATCACCCGGCAGTGCCCCCAGGCTAACAGACGATTCAGGTTTCGGATTTTGGCATATAACTCGTTATATTTTTCAGGTCCTATAGTCACTATCGCGTTTGGAAAGTTGCCCTTTATCCAATCGGCAAGTTCCATTATCCGGCTGTCGGCTATCAGTTTGGAGTCTCTGACCCCCCGCCCCAATAGCAACTTTTCTCCTTCTTCGTCCGCAACCACCCCGGCGATGACTAACGGACCAAAAAAATCCCCCTTGCCCGATTCATCGACACCCAGAAGGCCCGCCATCGACTTTATCAATTATCCCGTTCCAGATATTCACTGGTTCTGGTATCGACTCTGACCATATCCCCCTCCTTGACAAACAGGGGGACTTTTATCTGAAGTCCCGTCTCCAGCGTTGCCGGTTTCATTATGTTCGAAACTGAGTCCCCTTTCACCGCCGGTTCCGACTGCGTCACCTTCAGAACTACCGAGGCCGGAAGTTCCAGCGATATCGGCTTGCCTTCAAAGAACAGAATATTGTATTCGTGATTCTCCATCAGGAACCATCGTCCCTCACCCAGATGCTCCGCATCAATCGTCACCTGGTCAAAACTGGATGAATCCATGAAAGTATATTCTTCACTCTGAACATACAGATATTGCATAGTTCGCATCTCTAAATCGGGAGGGTCAAAACTCTCGGTTGTCAGGAAAGATTTCTCAATCACCTGACCGGTTATCAGGTGCTTCATCTTGGCTTTCACATGCGGTCTTCCCCGGCCCATTTTCACATGCTGAAAATCGACTATGTAATAGGGGGACCCTTCGAACATCAGTTTCAGTCCCTTTCGAAAATCATTGGGAGAAATCATCATACCTCCTAAAATTGCAGCCGGCAATATAGGAAATTCCGCCCGGAGTGGCAATAATTTTGTCAGACGGGAGTAGTCGCTCTTTCCAGTGTCTGAGCCGGCTTGCCGGCCGTGCTCTTGGGAAGTCTTACATGGAATTCGGTGCCCCGATGGTGATGGGATTCGAATGAAATCCGTCCTCCATGGATGGAGACTATTTTCATTGCCAGCGGAAGCCCCAGACCGGTGCCGGAAGGAGTTCCTGAAATGAAGGGGGTGAAAATCTTATCCCTTATATTCTCCGGTACTCCCGGACCGTTATCGCGGACGATGAGAAGAACTTCACCTGCGTCGTCAGCCATTTCTATCTCTACGTTGCCATCTGTGGCGGTCGCCGCTTTGCAGCCGTTGTCCGCTAAATTCAGAAGCGCCTGTTTTAGAAGAAGTTCATCCCCTCTGATGATTGGCTCTCCGACTGTCTTTGACCTCGCTTCCACCAAAACATTAGGGTACTTATCACGCAGACCCCTTACAATATCGTAGACGATTGTTCTGATATCAAATTCTTTAATGAGCAACTCCATTGGTCGCGAGAAATCGAGAAAACGGCTGACCAGTTCGGCAGTTTCCATAGCCTCCTTAAGTAACAGTTGACTGTTCTCTTTAAGCGGTTCGTCGCTTCCCCCCTTTCTTGCTATCAAGCGAGCCAGACCGACCATCGCCGCCGCCGAGTTTTTCAATTGATGCGCCAATCCGCCTGACATTTCGCCCAAGAGTGCCATCCGGCGGTTTATTTCCAATTCGTCCCGAATCTTCAGATATTCCGTCTGGTCGTTGAATATCACGGCCATCCCGATATCATCGTCAGCGGTATCCTTCAGTCGGGTTATAGAAATTTGCACCGTGCGGTTGATTCCATCCGAAGTTTCAATATCTGCCGTTACCTGACGGATTTTTTCTCCGTTCCGAAACCTGTCCAGCGCTGCAACCAGTCCTTCCGCAAAGGATAGTCCCTCGCGATAGTCAGTCCCCAGCAGTTCCCCTTCAAGAACATTCAGAAGCAGGAATGCCGAGCGGTTGACCGTTATTATCCTGCCTTTGTTGTCGAGAGTGATTATCCCCGAGGGTATCGAATGCAGAATATGATTATTATAAATCTCCAGGTCGGCGGCACGCTTTTGAATGATATTATTCAGACGCACCAACTCCTGTTCGTTGGCTTTCATCTCGCTTATGATTCTTTCATAAGACCGCACCAGGCCGGCCACTTCATCTCCTTCGAGATCTTCCAGACGTCCGCTCTTGGCGGCCTCTTCTCGCAATCGGTCAAATGGTTTTATAATCAGGTGAACGAACTTAACCGATATGAAAAGTATTGCCGCAACCGCCAGAATGCCGTAGAGAACCAGCACTTTTCCCGCGCTTTCCAGAGATGCCAGAAGGGTATCCTCCCGGCTGATGACAATAATATATTTCGACCCCATATTCTCAGCCGGAAACAAGAAGAGCGTCTCGGGATTGCCGCTCCGGCGAAGTGTAACCGGATGATTCTTGAGCACCGGCTGCATCTGAGCGGCGTCAATCTCTCGCCCGAGTCTCGAAAAGTTAGTGTCGGTCAATTGTCCCCGCTGTATTTCCAGAACCGTCTCATATCGGAGAGGCAAGACCTGCACTGATTTCAGGTCGTAATCATCAATCACTTCCGCCTCATTTTCGGGAGAAAGGGGAGCGCCGCCGGATTCCTCCAGAAGATTCGCCACCTGGATTGCCGCTTCCGATAAGATATCGAGATTGCGGTCAGCTAGCGATTCCCTGGCACGGTAAAGCGCATAATGAGAGGCGATATTCAATACCACCAGCACCAGAATTATCAGCGCCAGCCCCAGTTGTATTTCGTGACGAAATCCGTTCGATTTGAGTTTCATTTGTGGTACTGCCTACCGTCGCAAATTTATCGCCATTGATAAGACCCGGTTACGGTTACATCTGCAAAAAGTGGCTGATGTAGAACGAAATAAGGCGGTCGCCAAAAAGAATTGCCCCCACTGCCGCTATCGCCAGAAACGGACCAAACGGAATCATTCGACTGCTTCGTACCCGGCGCGATATCATCATCCAGACAACCGCCATGACCAGCCCGATTACTGCCGCCCCGATAAAGACCAGTATCACTTTCTGCCAACCCAAAAATGCTCCCAGCATCGCCGCCATTTTTATATCGCCGCCACCCATGCTTTCCTTCTTAAATAACCAGTCTCCCAGAAGCGCCACCATGTACAACGCCACCCCACCTACTATCAGCCCGATTACAGAGCCGAACGCCCCGATTCCACCGGGCAGGAATGACGCCCCTAATCCCAGTACCATTCCCGGAAGTGTCAACCAGTCCGGGATAATCTGAAACTCCAGGTCGATGAAAAATATGGCAATCAATACGGAGGACAACGCCGCATAAACCGCTGCCATCGCTGTCAGACCAAAATATGTAAGGAAGAACAGATAAGCGGCGCCATTGAGTAATTCCACCAGCGGATATCGGAGAGAAATCCGGGCTTTACAGGAGCGGCATTTACCCATCAAAATCAGATAACTGAGCAAGGGAATATTATCATAAAATCTAATCCGGCTCTTGCAGGCGGGGCAAAACGACCTGCCGGCAATGAACGGAAGATTCCGCGGAAGGCGGTAAATCAGGACATTCAGGAATGACCCGACCGCCCCCCCCAGAACGAGAACCAGAATATAAAAAGGTAAATCTGCCATAATACTGATTATCGGCAGTACCCCGCTCTATTTGAACTCCCCCAGAAGATACATAACCACTGCCGCCGCAATTGGTGCGGCATTTTCGGTTCGCAGTATCCTCTTCCCCAGAGATATTACGGTCGCCCCCCTTTCTTTTGCCAGTTCTAATTCCTCTCGACCGAAGCCCGATTCCGGTCCGGTTATGAGCGTAAAGTTGTTGAACCGCTTCCCTTCCTCCGCAAAATCTACTCGGTCCAGCGTTATTGCGTCTTCGGTGGGAGCAAAGATAAATGTTCGTCCGGGGCTCTTGCCTCTGTCGAAGACTTGCTCAAAACCTATCACGTTTTCGATGGTCGGAATTAAGGAGCGCTCGCACTGTTTGGCTGCCGCCAGCGCCACTTTGCGCCAACGGGCAATCTTCTTTTGAGCCGCCTCTTCTTCGTCCAATTTTATTTTTGACCGGGCGGTAATAACCGGGATAAACCGGGAGACTCCAATTTCAGTCCCTCTTTGCACCACTTCATCAAATTTGTATCCGGTCGATAATCCCGCCGCCAGGGTTAGATGAAAATGCGGCTCCCCGTAATTGCGCAGTTGCGAAAACCAGCGGCAGAAAACTTTATCCCCGTCGAAATGGTCCACCTCTCCCTTGAATGCCGCGCCGGTCCCATCAATGACTATAACGGCATCGCTCTTTCCCAGTCGCATCACCCGGCGCAGGTGATGACCTTCGTCCGGCGGAAGTTCAATAATCTCTTCTCTGAAATTCTCCGGCGGCGCGTAAAAAATTGGAATCATCTTTTAAATACGGTATAGGCTAACCACTGCCCATCCTGATGCACTTCGAATGCCCTGTCTCCCTTTGTCCGGAGCATTAATTCGATATCTTCCTTATCCTGAAGCAGCAGACCCGACAGGACTATTATCCCGCCAGAAACGACCGCTTCCCGGATACTATCATACATTTCTAAAATCGAACTCTTTATTAGATTTGCTACGAGGAAATCACATTGTCCGTCTTCGCGGGCTTTCTCCACCGACCCAAACTCAATCTCAATCTCTTTCTCAACGCCGTTTATAACAATATTTTCTCTGGCATTAGCCACTGCGGTAACATCAATATCTACCCCTTTTACTTTTCGCGCCCCTTTCTTCGCCGCCAGGATAGATAGAATTCCGGAGCCGCACCCAAGGTCAAACAGACTCTGCCCGGCTCGGAAGTGCTTGTTTATCTCCGCCAGACATAGACGGGTCGTCTCATGACTTCCCGTTCCAAACGCCATTTTCGGCTCAATAACGATTTCAATTAAGCCTTCCAGCGAAGCAGATTTCCAGGGAGGTCGGATATATATATCCCCCACGGTCACCGCCTGAATCGATTCTTTGTACGCTTGGACCCATTCAATATCGGCTATTAAACGGCTTTTTATTGCTTCGGGCGCCGCGGTACCGGATGCCGATTCTCCGGCAATAAAAACAGCCAGGTCCTTCTTAAAATTAACTCCCCGTTCTTCCGGGATATAGAATTTGAGCCCCACTTCGGTTTCATCTTCAACGTCCTCAATCACTACCCCCCCGGCAAGTTTTTCGATAATATAATCGCAGACCTGCTCCTGCCGCTCCCGTGATACCTTGAGAGAGACTTCATAATATCTCTTCTCTGCCTTACCTCGGACGTCCATATCAAATCCCCAGAGATTCCCTCAATTTTTGAAAGAAAGAACGATCGCTGCGTGGCGGCTTGAAATTGGGCGACCGGTTCAGCGCCTCCAGATGTTTTTTGTCTTCAGTTGACAACTCTGTCGGTGTCCAGACGGCGACCTGCACCAACTCATCTCCGACTCCCCCGCCGTTCAACCGCGGAATCCCTTTCCCTTTTAAACGGAAGACCCTCCCGCTCTGCGTTCCTGACGGAATTTTCAATTGATAATCTCCATTCAAAGTCGGAGTCGAAACCTCGCCCCCCAGGGCCGCTATCGTAAATGAAATCGGAATCTGGCATATGATATTATTCCCCTGCCGGGTGAAGATATCATGCTCTTTCTCATCGAAAATTATAAGCAGATTGCCGGCTCTTCCTCGACCTCGCGCGGCATTGCCCTGCCCTTCCAGGGTCATATAATTTCCGGCCGAAACTCCGGCGGGTATTTTTACTTTGACGGTGGATACTTGCCGCACCCGCCCCTCCCCGTCGCATGCCGGGCAAGGGTTCGATATGATTTTTCCCTCTCCTCCGCATCTTCCGCAAGTGCGCACCTGTTGGATCGTACCGAGGAATGTCCTATGCATGCTCCTTATCTGCCCACTCCCGGCACACTCCGGACAACTCTTTTCGGATGCTCCCGGGGCCAGTCCGGAACCGCTGCACTCTTCGCATCTTTCGAACCGTCGCACCTTTATCGTCTTCTCCACGCCGGTGGCGATCTCTTCCAGGGTCAAGGAAATCCGTGCCCGAAGGTCTTCTCCCCGATTCACCCGCTCGTGGCGTGCCGTCCCCCCGAAAAATTCCTCAAAACCGAATCCGCCGAAATCCCGCATGAATGCCCGCAGCGCGTCACTGATATCAAAACCGCCGAAATCGTACGCCCCGTAACCGCCGCCGCTTCCCAGTCCGGCATGCCCGAACTGGTCGTACCGCTCCCGTTTTTCGCGGTCTTTCAGCACTTCATACGCTTCGGTCGCTTCTTTGAACTTCTCTTCCGCGTCTTTACTGCCCGGATTGCGGTCGGGATGGTATTTCAAAGCCATTTTGCGGTAGGCAGACTTAATCTCCTCTTCGTCCGCCGTCCGCGAAAGACCTAAAACGTCGTAGTAGTCTCGTTTTGCCATTATTTGATTGTCTTTGTAAAATACGAGTCCAGTTCGAGGCGGGCTTACTTATCCTTGTCGTCAACCACCTCGAAGTCGGCATCGACCGCGCCCTCTTTTCCGTCCGGGGAACTCCCTTCCTGTCCCGGCTCCGCTGCCGTGGTTCCGGCGCCCGGTGACGATTTCGCCGACGAAGCCTGCTTATAAATCTCTTCGGCTATTTTGTGGGAGGCATTGAGCAATTCCTCCTTCGCCTGGTTTATACTCTCCGCTGAATCGGAGGAAAGAGACGCTTGAAGTTTCTCCAGTTTTTCCTTTATGACTTTCTTTTCTTCCTCCGAGACCTTATCGCCGTAATCCTTGAGCGTCTTTTCCGTGCTGTATATCAATTGGTCGGCTTCATTGCGCGCCCGCACCAAAGACTCTTTTTTCTTGTCTTCTTCCGCATGCGCCTCGGCATCTTTCACCATTTTTTCAATCTCTTGCTCCGATAACCCTGATGACGCCTGAATCCTTATCGATTGCTCTTTTCCCGTGCCCAAATCTTTTGCCGATACATGCACAATTCCGTTAGCGTCGATGTCGAAGGAAACCTCTATCTGTGGCATTCCGCGCTGCGCCGGCGGAATACCGATTAAATCAAATCGTCCCAAAGTGCGGTTATCCAGCGCCATCTGTCTCTCTCCCTGCAGGACATGTATGCTAACCGCTGTTTGATTATCAGTTGCCGTTGAGAAAATCTGGCTTTTGCGCGTAGGAATGGTCGTATTGCGTTCAATTAAACGGGTCATCACTCCCCCCAGCGTCTCAATCCCCAGTGACAATGGTGTTACATCCAGCAGCACAATATCCTTCATATCACCCGAGAGCACTCCACCCTGTATTGCTGCGCCAATCGCCACCACCTCGTCCGGATTAACTCCCTTATGCGGCTCTTTGCCGAATAAATCTCTAACCAGTTGTTGCACTTTTGGCATCCGGGTCTGTCCCCCAACCAGAATCACCTCATCAATCTGATTTGCCGCCAATCCTGAATCCTCCAGCGCGCGACGGCATGGCGCAACCGTCCGCTGCAACAGGTCATCGACCAACTGTTCCAATTTGGCGCGCGATAAAGTCAAATCGAGATGTTTTGGGCCACTCTGATCGGCAGTAATAAACGGCAGGTTTATATTGGTCTGCATGGTTGTCGAGAGTTCGCATTTTGCCTTCTCCGCAGCCTCTTTCAGCCGCTGCAATGCCATCCGGTCCAGGCGCAAATCTATCCCGTGCGACCGCTTGAACTCATCTGCCATCCAGTCGATTATCCGCTGGTCAAAATCATCCCCACCCAGATGCGTATCTCCGTTGGTGGAACGAACCTCAAAAACCCCGTCGCCTAACTCGAGTATCGAAATATCGAAGGTTCCGCCTCCGAGGTCATAGACTGCTATCTTCTCATTTTTCTTCTTATGAAGTCCATATGCCAGGGACGCCGCGGTCGGCTCATTGATTATCCGCAGGACTTCCAACCCGGCAATCTTGCCTGCGTCTTTGGTCGCCTGGCGCTGCGAGTCATTGAAATATGCCGGTACCGTTATTACCGCCTGCGTTATTTCCATCCCCAGATAATCTTCGGCCGTCTTCTTTAGCGCCTGAAGAATCATCGCTGAAATCTGCGGCGGCGCATAGCGGTCTCCGCCGGCAATTACCACGACTTCTCCCTTGCCGTCGGATGCCACTTTGTACGGCACCAACTTTTCCTCCGAATGCACTTCGTCATGACGACGTCCCATAAACCGCTTGATGGAGAAAATGGTATTCTCCGGATTGGTGACCGCCTGCCTCTTGGCGGCGGCTCCTACCAATCTCTCCCCCGTCTTGCTGAAGGCTACTATCGACGGGGTCGTCCTGCCCCCTTCCTGATTCGGTATTACTACCGGTTCATTTCCTTCCAGCACAGCGACACATGAATTTGTTGTACCCAGGTCGATCCCGATTATCTTGCCCATTTTTTATCTCCTTAAGTCAGAATGCACTTTACCCGACGCCTTTATTCCGGGACGTCAGAATCGCTCGAGACCCCTTTTCCGCTGCTGACAATTACTTTTGAATGCCGAAGCACTTTACCGTGCCGTTTATAGCCGATTGTGATTTCCTGAATTACAGTTCCCTCGTCATACTCTTCCGACGGCATCTGCATTACCGCTTCGTGCCAGTTCGGGTCGAATTTCTCCCCGACCGCCGCAATCGTCTCCACTCCGAACCTTTTCAGAAGTTCGCTCATTTGCTGATAAATCAGTTCCGTTCCTTTGCGCAGCGATTCGACTTCCGTCGTCTTCTCCGCCGCATTTAATCCGCGCCTGAAATTGTCAGCAAGTTCCAGCAACTGAAGCAGCACCTCTTCGTTTGCCGCCCGCACCATCTCTTCGTACTGGCGAGCCATCCGCTTCTTGTAGTTGTCAAACTCCGCCGCCAGACGAAGGTAGCGGTCTTCCATCTGTCTTAGTTTTTCCTGATGTTCTCTCTCCGCTGATTCCGCTGAAATTGTCTCCGCGGCGGTATCCGCTCCAGTGGTATCATCCGTTCTTGATGACTTCTGTTCCGCCGAAGTCTCTGCTTCTGACGTCTCTAAATCACTCTTTTCGATATCTTTCTCTTTATCCATTGTCTTTCTTCTCATCTGAAAGCGCCTCGGTCAACGACCGGGCGGTATATTCCACAATAGATACCAGTTTGGAATATGGCATCCGGGTCGGCCCGATTATGCCTATGGTCCCTGTTACTTTTCCGGCTTGATATTTTGACGCCACTATTGAACAACTCTGCATCTCTGTCATCTGGTTTTCGCGCCCTATGGTTATCACAATCCCCTCCCCGATAGACTTCGTCTTGATTGTTTCAATCAATCCACTCTGCTCTTCTAAAACACGCACCAGTTCCGCCAGCCGCGAACGCTCCGCAAACTCCGGCTGACTGAAGAGTTTGTCAACGCCGGTGAAGTGAAGTTTTTCCTCCCCCTGGTCGTTCCAGATTTCCGAATCAGTATCCAGAAATAGTTTCAACAGTCGCGGTGAGCAGGAGGTATCAGCCAGCCGCTCATTGACCGTCTTACGAATATGCCCCAGCGAAAGACCTGTCAGCCGCTCGTTGAGCAGCGATTCCATCTGACGTAACTCATCAACATCAATATCCGATTCCACTTCCATCAGAATAGTTTGCGCCAATCCTGATTTGACCGCCACAATAACCAGTAAACGCCCTTCCGAGACCGGTATCAGATCGATGCGAGTCAAGACACCTTCCTCGAAACGGGGCGAAATCGATATCCCCAACTGGCTGGAAATCTCTCCCAGTATCTTGCTTGTCTGCGTTAGTAAGGCATCCAGCCCTCTATTAGTGCCTGCTATCAGGCTCTTAATTTTCTTCTGCTCCGCTTCCGTCAGTGGCTCCGGCCTTAACAACAAGTCCACAAATACTCGATACCCGCTGTCGGTCGGAATGCGCCCCGCCGAAGTATGCGGCTGTCTCACCAGTCCCAGTTCTTCCAAGTCCTGCATAGTGTTTCGAATAGTTGCCGGCGACAGCCCCATCCGATACCTGTTTGCAATTACCCGCGAACCGACCGGGTCGGCTGTCTGGATATAATGCATTACCAGGTTCTGAAGAACCCTCAATTCCCTCGGACCTAAATTATCAAATGCCATACTTCAATAATATTCAATAACTTAATACCAAAAATTGGCAATCTCTCCGCCAGAGTGCTAAATAATTTATACGCTGTAATACAATAGTCAAGCCAGATTTTCTGCCCCTGAAATTGATAATTGAAATGGATTGGCGAAAAGTTTGTTACTTCTTCTCGCCCTTCTTCTTGACTATGTTTGATTCCGGGCTCTTTTTTTCGGTGGGATTCTTTGGCTTTCGCACTTCGGCGCGGTCATCAATGCCGTTGTTGTTCTTATCAACAAAATCGTCGTATCCTGACTGCGGCTTGCTCTTGCGCTTCGGTTCTTCCGGTTTTTTTTGTTCCGTTTTCGTCGTTTCATTTTTCGGCTTAGACTCCTCCACCTGCGCCGGCTTAGCCTTATCTGCCTCATTGCGCTCAATCGCCCCCAGCGGCGCAGCCGACATCGTCAAGATGCCGGCCAATATCAATATGCTAATCAGAGTTTTCATTGTTTCACCTGCTGGCAACTTCTAACAAATTCACTCCTGCAAGTCTACAATTAATTTATCTCTTCTTCTTGGAGCCGCCATCGCCGCTCTTGCTCCCGTCGGAACTTGACTTGGATGGCGCGGACTTCGCCGGGGCGCTTACTTTGCCGCTTGAACCCTGTTTGGAGGAGCCGCTCTTCTTGCTTTCATATTGACGGGCGTCGCTGGAACGTTTGGAGGCTCCGTCGCTGCGACTCTTACTCCCCTCATATATCCGCGTCTCTCCCTGTTTGCGAGAACTGTTGCCATCGGCGCTGCGATAACTTCCCGGCGACTGTTTTGTAACTGTCCGGTGACTGTCATAGCTGCCGCTTCTTTTCTTTGAAACGCTGCTATTATCATCACCACCGCGGGTCCGGCTGTCGTACCCTCGCGCCGGCTTGGTCACCGGCTCCCGGAAGCCTGTTTTTGAAACCGGTTTATAACTCTCCTTGACCTTCACTTCTCTGTGAAATTCAGGGTAGCCATGTTTCACCGGGTCACGATAACCGCTTCTCTCGACATCGCGATACCGTGACTTTATTCCAGGACGAGTCCGTACTATCGTCTCATCTATCACCACCGATTTGTACCTCACCACATGAATCCGGTCTTCCCAGCAATATCCCCAGCGGTCATATATCGTGATATAATGATATCCCCAGTATATCCGGGGGATGAACAACGGCGCCACCCCCCAATAAATGCCGTCAATGTAAATGGTCGCGCCGAAGGGATAATCAATATAGACCGAACCGCACAGACTCCAATCGGGATAGCGATGGACATAGACTGGCCGGAAATAGTAATTATGCCATTCCCTAATGGTAAAAGATGTCAAATCGGTCGCCCGCGGACAGCCATAATCGCATCCGAAGAATTCGGAGTTGATGTAATCTATAAAATCATACGGGTCGTCCTCGCAAATCAAGCCGGAACCGTCATACCAGGCCGGTATCGGGAGCGGTTCTCGCGATGCCACCGCCTGAAGATATTCTGTCCCCGCGGGACCCTGCACTGTCAGGCTGTAAGAATCATATGTTCCAGGCAGACGGTAAGTCCGTCCTCCCTGCACCCAGCCATTCTCAGCCGGGCTGGCAGGAAATATAAGATTGACTCTTCCGCGGCTGTCGATGTTATATATGGCGACATAACTATCGCGGTTTGTACTAAATGATATGGTTATCTCATCCCCCTGGTAGTACTGGCTGTTGTCGGTCCAGATTTCCACTTCGAGATACCTGTCCGGGGTAATAAATCTCCCCGCCACCACCCGGTCATCCCCTACAATCTCTGCCCGGGCGGGAATGATACTGGCAAGAAAACTTGTCATCAGTATCGCTATCAGTAAGTTCATCCTTTTCATCGCAATCACCTCATATTTCCGGGATATGATCCCTACTTGATTATTCCAAGATTTATGGTTCGTTTGAGAAATCCTTCTTCATGTTGCGGCCTCGCCAGTTCCGGGTTCCCGGTATCGGTCTGATATGCCCAGTCAAAGCGGACGCTGTACGGGGCGTTTACTGCCGTCACTCGCAACTTGGCATAGTTGTTGTCTTTCGTCCAGATTATATAAGTATGGCCCAGAATCACCTCCGACCAGCCTACCACTGACCAACCATCCAGAGGCGAATATCCGATTTCATCGAAGTTACTGGTGTACCCCATATCCTGAATATCTGTCAGGGTATTGGTTACATTGATATAGAAAACTTCATCGTACTGATTATACTCAATATAGATATCGGCATTGACATGGTCGTAAGGCAATACAGTGTAAGTCGAAAAATCGTATCCGGAGATTCCGGGGTAGAGATTGAAATCGGCGAGATTCAGTCCGAATCCTTCCGGTCGCGGCGTGTCAAAAACTGTCTCATAAGAAAGGTCCGATTCATTTCCTTCGTCATCTACCGCCGTCACCGCATAGTAATAGGTGTTGCCGTTTATGACATTCCGATCCACATAATCTGTGCCAGCCGCAGAGCCGATATAGAAATATTCATCGTCATTAACACTGCGATAGACCCGATATCCGGCAAGGTCAGACTCCCGCACCGGCAACCAGAACAGATAGACCGCTTCATCACCGGTAATGGAATAAACCCCCTGCGGAACAGCGGGAACATAATCGATATAAACATATTCAGTCGTATTTTCTTCACAGCCGAGAAGGGTCAGTCCCGCTACCAATGCGGCCATCGTCAACAGTACCTTTTTCATATCAATTACTCCTTGTCCATTTCCTTTTTTCACGTCCTACTAATACAAGCGCCGTGCCGAAAGTTGTAACATTCTGTCCGACAATATAATAGAAAACGATGAAGGAATGCGTGATGGTTAGTCCGCACAAAAAATGTTCAGCAGCCCCTGACAATGCACTAATTTTAATTCTCTGATGACAGCCCGTATTCTTTGATTTTGAGCCTGAGGGTATTCCGATGAATCCCCAATATCTCCGCCGATTTGCCTATATTCCACTCCATCCGGTCGAGGACTTTTTTGATTTGCGACTTTTCCAGGTCAGCAAGTTTTTCCGAAACAGTCATTTGAGCATCCAGGTCGCCGGTTAAGCCCGGTAACTCTTTCAGGGTAATCAAATCCCCTCTCAAAAGCACGACTGCCCTCTCGATTACATTCTGCAGTTCTCTGACATTCCCGGGCCAATCATATTTTATCAAAGCGGCCGCTGCATTCGGTTCAAGCCCCTTTACTTTCTTCCCCAGTTTTGTCGAGAAGTCGGCGATAAATTTTTCCGCCAGCCTCAGGATGTCGCCGCTTCGCTCGCTCAAACTCGGCATATTAATTGTGATTACATTTAACCTGTAATAAAGGTCTTCTCGGAATTTTCCTTCTTTCACCAGTTGTGAAACGTTTTTATTTGTCGCCGCGATTATTCTCACCTCCAGAGGAATCTCTTCTTCACCTCCCAGCCTTTCAATCGCCTTATTTTCCAGTACCCGGAGAAGTTTTGCCTGCATCCCCAACGGCATATCGCCGATCTCATCCAGAAAAATCGTCCCGCCATCAGCAAGTTCAAATTTTCCCATTTTCCGTTTGTCGGCGCCGGTAAATGCCCCACGTTCATAACCAAACAGTTCCGATTCCAGCAAATTTTCCGGTATTGCGGCGCAGTTTACAGCCACAAAACGGTTGTTCTTCCTCGGCGACAGCGAATGTATGGCTCGCGCCGCCAGTTCCTTTCCGGTCCCGGATGCCCCTGTTATCAGCACCGTGGTAACTCCCGGCGCCGCCAGACTCAGCAGTTCCAGGACTTTTTTGATGGCGGTTGACTCTCCGATTATCTCCCCGCTGCCAAACCGCTCTTTCACTGTTTCATTGAGAAGATTATGCTCCAGAATCAATCGATGCTGCTCCTCGGCTTTATTTAGATTCAGCAGCAATTCCTCCAGCTCCACCGGCTTGGTCTGGTAGTGAAAGGCCCCCGCCTTCATTGCTTCCACAGCGGTTTCCACCGAGCCAAACGCCGTTAAGACTATTATCTGCAGGAACGGGTTCAGTTCCCGCAGTCTCCCAATCAATTCGATTCCGCTCATCCCCGGCATTTTCATATCGACAACGGCCAGCGGCGGGAAAAATGAACTGTATATCTTTAGCGCCTCTTCTCCGGATGCCGCCTGCTTCACCTTAAAACCATTTTTCTCCAAATACCCTGCCAGCATCTCTCTCTGCGCTGTCTCATCATCAACCAGTAGAATCTTGCTTCTCTGCATGGAGTCCATTATATCGCAATCTGGCCTCGTAATCCAGCAAAAAAAAACCTGCGGCATTGAACCGCAGGGTATGAAATTATATTTTCCTGGTGGCTATTCTTCGGGGCCGAAGAACACTAATATCCCCGCCTTGATATCGAGGTAATTGGCATTGTCTTCGAAGAAATACTTTTCTGAATGATAAACAGCCTCTTTGTCCTTGACCGATGCATAATTGTACCCCGCCTCAATATAAATGCCGCCATAATCCGAGGTATAATAAAGCAGGCCGGCAGAGAGACTGCCCTTAAAGCCCGGGTCATATGACAACTCTCTCAGGCGGGTCCGAATTGGTCCCACCCAGGTGGCGAATTTGGGGAATAAGGCACCTGCCGAAACCTTGAGATAGGGTTCAAAGTTAGATTCCCCGGTGAAGGCATATTTCAGATAGGCGCCGGCGTCATACAACCGATGGTTCCGCTCATATATCTCCATCCCTAACTGGCTGTACTGAAAATAGACGCCGAGACAAAGATTGTCGCTGAAATAGTATCCCCCGGCACCGCCGAACGAAATCCCGGTCTTTGCCCCCATCGAGTCGCTCCAGTCTTTAATCGCGCCGGTCGGAATTGAGAACGCTCCAAATCCGGTAATCTCAAAATTGCGCCATTTCTCTTCTTCTTCCTCATGGGAAAACGCTGAAACAGCTAAACTGAGGAATAACAGGGTGAATAATATCAGCTTTGACTTCTTCATTTTATTCCCTCGAAAGTATGATAAATCTTTTCTTACCAACCTCTTTCCACTACCTGCGACTTCTTCTATCAGCGGGGACTCCTTACCTTTTCCCTCGCTAAATTCATCCGGTTATCCTCCCGGACGACAAAGTGAATTGGCAAATAATTATCCAAATGACGATTTGTCAATAGATTTGTCAAATTTAATCTGCCGCAAGCGGTTCAGTCAATGACGGTTTCACCGTCCTTTGCATAGCCAGTGATTCCTGCTTTATCAAGGATCTCCTCGCTCGCGGTAAGCGAAGTAACTTCTCTCTTACCTGATATTCCTGTCTCAGACTCTATTGTCGACCGACCCGGGAATGATTATTTTGAATTTGTCTGTCCGCTTAAGGGGAGTGCAGGATACGGATGGGCGAAGAAGAATGTCAAGACCGCTCGACCCTACCGTGAAGATGACCACACAGTCGAGGGTCTTGACCTACGTGGCTTGACCTGCCAACCCATATTTCAGTCCTCGGCAAATCGTTGAGCCCGGCCCTACGCCTCAAATAGTGGTTCCATTTCGTCAGCTGCCGGGACAATCGGAGCGGTGGCTTTGTCGGATTCTCTGAGATTCCGCCTCCCTGCCCCAGAAGCAATAAAAATGCAAATTGCATTGACAACAACTATGGCAGGACCATTTTAAGAAGTGCAACAATAACCGAGTATAGGATTGGCGAAAGAGTCTACTGCTGCAATGTCGAGCCAAGATGGTCTTTTAGGAAGTAATATAAGGTGGCATCGCTGTTATTCAAATAGACCACGATTGGCCCGCCGGGGCCATTGATATAGGAATGGGTGATGGTGCCGTTTTTGTCATAGATAGCCAGGAGCGCGCCGCCGTCATAGAGATAATGTTGCGCCGTGGTTTGCCAGTGGACACAGGTGTCGCCCGGCTCGCCGTCAAGAAACTCGCTTCTGCTCGACAAACTATCTTTAATATTCCTCTGTCGTTCTCGATATTTAATCAGGATAGACTCTGAGGTAGTCACCTATTCTCATTCATATTCAATGCGGGCCTTAATAGGCTCAATAGTCAAGAAACTTCCATTAATCTTTATAAATCTGGAGAAGTCGATTGACAACTCCTCATTTGCCTTTACCAATTCAACTGCTTCTTGTTCAGAAAGATTGCATTTGTACCGTGGCTGTAAATAATACAGACCAGGACTCAATGAATAATAGTTAAGACTGTCACATTTAGGACATTCCCACTGAAGTCGAGTTTCTCCCCAAGAAACAGCTATATTCTCTGGGGCAAATTCGATTGTTCCCAGGTTACTAGGGAAGGCCGCATCTATCTTGAGCCTCAATCTTAGACAATTCTTCTCTGAAATTTGTGTCGCTCCAATCAACTTCAGCGTAATACTCTTATCCAACATCTTCTTTACCCATACTTCTATCTCCTTTGACCCTTCAACGAATCGAATCCGATGTCTGGTCTGCGGACACCCGATTAGAAGAATACAGAGAGCCCATGTTAGCAGAACTCTCAGAAGGTATAACCCATTATTAATGACACTGTTTGTGCTGCGCATTCATATGTTCCAATCGTTTGATAGGCAGCCTCGCCAAGTTTGATGTGTTCCAGCAGGGCTGACCATGTAAAATCCGCCCAGCCTACCTGTTGTTGCTGCCAATAGTGAACGGTTTCATGTGCGAACATGTGGTTGTTTTGAGCTGGTAGCACGGCTCACCATGGGCATCATCTTCACATCAATGGGCAACTCATACATCTCAGTTGCCGGATGCCTCTTTAGTGAGCTTTCGATCAGTGGCATAAACTGTGTCAATATGCACGTATGCAGTATCGTACCAAATGAACTTGTCCAGCACTATTGATATCAGATAGGGAGTCTTGGTGTGAGTCGTATCAAAGATTTTCGCGAATTCGTACAGATTACAGCTATACTCCAATAGATGCTCTGTCTTATCGGCGGAACTTTGAAACGACAGGTCTGAATGAAGATTCTGTTTACCCATTCCGATTCCGCCATAGAGCACTTGCACACTGTCTGGGTATAAGCTTATTGCTCCCTTAGCCAGCATGTGCTTTGTCTTGATTATGACTGAGAGATCATATCTTAATTCAGCTCCAGTATGGCGTACAGAACTATAGCCCGAGATCCACAGCTCCATTTGTGAGTCCAACAGCCTGCGATGTAAGGTCCTCACCCACTTAGAATTGTTATGAAAGTCGATCTGATACGGATAATCACATCTATGACCCATAAGGGTCACGCCCATTAATATGACAAATAGTAATCTGTAAAACGTGACGCCTCCCACTCTCTTGTGAAGATTTGGTTATATACATCAGTCTGACCATATCTCAGCAATTCAACAAAAGTCTGAGCTAGATTCTGGGCCCAGCCATTCCTCATTCCCTGCCAATAATGAATGGTTTCCTCAACCCAGACATTCGGATTATTCTTATCATAAATAAGAAGGTCTCTACCGAATCCCGCGTATCCGCTTGCAAACAAGCCGTGGAATACTCCCCATAGACCTCCACTACGATATAACGGTGAATAACGCATTTGCACGTCGTTGTTGAGGTTTGTCAGTCCTCTACTTGCTTTCTGACCTCCCTCCGTATTTCCCGACACGGCGATAGGGGTCCCGAGAATGATGTCCTTTGCGACTGCGGAGCTCAATCCCCCCAGCGCTCCATATCTCAGATTTTCGCTGAACCCCAAAAACATATTCCGCCCGCTCAACAAATTGTTTACCATACCTCCGGCAACACTGGAGTAAGCCGAAGAGAGTGAAGTGTGAGCAATCTCGCTGAAGGCATTTCCCAAACGACCTGTGGTTGCATCATAATTGTAATTGCCCATCATCTTGTAAGAAATCAAACCACCCGCTGTCATACCTATCAAGCCATTTAGCGAAATATCCTGACCCATAATCGCCGAGGTCGTCGCATTTGAAACAGCATTAGATAGCAGTTTATAACTCAGGTTATTTGCCAATTGTCCACCCATTTGACTGAAGACTCCGCCTATTCCTCCTCCCAACGCGCCGCCGAGGGCGGCTTTGCCCAGATTCTTTCCATAGTTCTCCCAATCACCTGTAATTGCCGTGCTCACAGTATAGCTGGCCACTGAGAAAGCAGATCCATATAGGGCGCCGACCAGGAAAGGAATGAAGAATAGATTTCCGTCTCTATCAACCCCGATTATCGGATTATTCCCGCCATACAGATACCCTCCGGCAAATTGCCCGGCCTTGTCCACGCTCGCAAACTGGCCGATGCGGTAATCGTAGTAGCGGGAGCCGAAATAGTAGAAATCAAAGGTCGAGTGCTGGTCTCTCTGTTTGCCGGTGAAAGTCAACGGCTCGCTGTATGACGCCCAGGATTCCAAAACCTCTCCAAACGGGTCGTAGTTGATATATTCCTTGACCCGCCCGAGATTGTCCACCATCACCCTCGTTGAGCCAAGGTGGTCCTTAAGCAAGTAATATAAAGCAAAGTAGGTCAAGACCCTCGACTCCCGTGGATTCTTCTCCTGTAAGTCGAGCGGTCTTGACACTCTCATTCTGCATATCTGTTAAAAAATCCGGTCCCAGGACTTCCTCCCCAATCAAGAAAACAATGTCCGTTTTCAATATAATCGCCGGTGGAGATATGGCAACTGGAAAGAATGTCGGAACCACGAGGGGTTCCGACCTATAATTCTGGATTCTCCTCCTTCAGCGGGCAGGCCAGTCAGGTCGGGAATGACAGTGCCCGTCGGGAAAGGGTTCCCGACAGCGCAAATTAAACCGAAAGGGTTTCGGGTGAAATTCTGGATTCCCCTCCTTCGGCGGGCAGGCCGGTCGGGGTCGGGAACGACAGTGCCCGTCGGGAAAGGATTCCCGACGGCGCAGATTAACGACCTAACGCAGCGGTTGAATAAGGCCCTAAAGAGGAATGGCAATAATCAATTTGCCGATTTGCCAAGGAGGTATCCCTTGTGTGAATTAATGGAAATTGTCAAGATTGCCCGACCCGGCTATACCGGGCATAATCATAACGCTACAATTCCGGTCAGGTCGGGGAGGATGACAAGCGGGGGCTGAAATAAGAAACCCCCGAAGGTCGGGGGTTGGAGTCTTGGCGGATCGCAAGCAACTATTCTTCCTTCGAGCGCTTTATCTCCTCAATCACTTTCTCGGTGATTTCACGCGGCACCTCTTCATAGTGGGAAAATGAGCGCGTATAAACCCCCTGCCCGGAAGTCATCGAGCGGAGGTCAACCGAGTAATTGTACAACTCCGCCTGAGGCACAGTCGCCTTAATTCGCTGGTAGCGCCCTTCCGGGTCCATCCCCATTATTCGTCCCCGGCGCCCCGAAAGATTCCCCATGACGTCGCCGGTGAAATCATCCGGCACCAGGACTTCGACTATATCAATCGGCTCGAGAAGCACCGGATTGCATTTGAGGAACCCCTCCTTAAAAGCCATCGATGCCGCAATCTTGAACGCCATATCGGAGGAATCAACCTCGTGGTAGGACCCGTAGAAGACGGCTACTTTGATATCGACCACCGGCGACCCGGAGAGTCCCCCCTCCAGCATCGCTTCCACCACCCCTTTTTCCACCGAGGGGATATATTTGCCGGGAATCACTCCGCCAGATATTTCATCCAGAAACTCAAATCCGGTTCCGCGCTTGTTCGGTTCCAGACGCAGATGAACATCACCATACTGTCCTCGCCCGCCTGACTGCTTTTTATATTTGTGCTGAATTTCCACCTTGGTTTTAATCGTCTCGCGGTACGGTATTCGCGGCTTGAATAAATCGACTTCCACGCCGAACTTCCGTTTCAGTTTTTCAATCAGAATCTCGGTGTGCGTCGAACCCTGGGTAAACATTACCGTCTGACGAAGGGCCGGGTCTATGACCAGGCGGAAGGTCGGGTCTTCATCGCGAAGTTTCGACAGCCCGGTTCCCAGTTTCTCTTCATCCCCTTTGGAGCGCGGTTTGACTCCGATATCCATCACCGGTTCGGGGAATTCCACTTTGGGCATTACGAAGCGAAGTTCTTTGTCGCCGAGGGTGTCGCCCATTTTGCTTGATTTCAGTTTTACAAAGGCGCCGATATCGCCGGCAACAACCGCCTCAATCTCGGAGCGCTCTTTGCCGCTGACACTGTAAATCTGGCCAATTCTTTCCGAGGAATTCTGGGTATGATTATGAAGGTCCAGCCCCTGGCTGATTTTGCCCGCTATGACTTTGAAGAGCGAAATCTCTCCGATATGCGCCTCTGCCAGAGATTTGAAAATATATGCCAGCGGCTTACCCGACGCTTCCACGTTGACAGCGCCTACTTCATCTTTTCCCGCCAGCATCATATTAACGGGCGACAGGTCTTTCGGAGAGGGAGCGAACTCCGTGACAAAGTCCATCAGAAGTTGCGTTCCGGCATTCTTGTCGGCTGAGCCAAGAAGGACGGGATAGAGCGAACGTTTCTTGACCGCTTTTTTTAGCCCATCCAAAAACTCCGCTGCCGTCAGTTCCCCCTTGTCAAAGAATTTTTCCAGTAAAGCATCATCGGCCTCCGCTACCGCCTCAACCAGTTTCTGGCGGGCGGCTGTCGCCGCCTCTTTCATTGCGGCCGGAATCTCCATTTCGCTTGGAGTCCCTTTGGGGTCGAACGAATACCCTTTCATCTTGACCAGGTCAACGATTCCCTTGAACTCCAACCCATCCCCTATTGTCATCTGCAACGGTATGGCATGAATCCCATACCGCTCCTGGATCTGCTTAACGATTTCGAGGGTCTTGACATGTTCCTTTTCAACCTTGTTGATATAGAAAACCCGCGGCAACTTATACTTTTCGACATATCGATATTGAATTTCCGTCCCTACTTCGATACCGGCAGTGGCGTTTATTACTACCACGGCCAATTCCGCGACATTCAAGCCGACAATCATTTCACCGATGAAATCAGGATGCCCGGGCAGGTCCAGAACATTGATTTTGCTGTTCTTCCAGGGGCAAGCCAGAATCGACAGCCCGATTGAGGTTTTCCGGTTGATTTCCGCATCGGTGAAGTCGGACAGGGAGGTGCCTTCATCGACTTTCCCCTGCCGATTGGTAATCCCGGCCGAGAAGGCGATGGCGTCGGCAAGGCTGGTTTTGCCGCATCCCCGCTGACCTGAGAGGGCAATATTTCTAATCTGTTCAGTATCGAAAACCTTCACCGGAAACTCCTCCTTTAATAAGACAACGAACTCAATTACAGAACTGCGATTATAACCAAAGATTCATCCCTTGTCAAATTTTTTGTGGTTTTTCCCGGGTAGTCGCGCCGCCTGCAACTTTGATGAATGAGTATTTTTTGACTCCTATCGAATGAAGCGCATTTGCGCCTTTTTTCACAATCATGGGTTGTTCGAGGTGTTGGGGTGGTTGTGCCAGGCGGTTGATTTTGTGACACAATTCACAATCTTCGGATTTTTGCCCGCTACTGATGGAGCGGCAGGATGAGGTGTCGAGAGGCCCTTTTGCTGACGGCAGCAGGCGGATTGGCAGGCGCGGATTCTCTTGCGTTAATCCCCGGCGCGTTTTCTTCGTTGCGTATCGGGGCTGCTGTTCGACTGATGATGCGGCGTAGACTTCTCCGGGAGGGAGAGAGCATAGCAGTTGGTGTCGTAGGATTTTGTTACTATCTATCATAGTATTTTGGTTATTTTGTTAGATTTTTCTTGACAA